>CAMDKK010000011.1 GCA_945901045.1 Limnohabitans sp. Rim8 | reverse complement strand
GGACAACTGACCCAATTGGCCCAGTTCGACCCCACACCGATGGCCTTGGCCGTCCACCATGCGCCGCGGGTCTGCGGCTGGGTGGCCTTGAACGAGGACCTCTCGGGACTTGAAAATAACGAATCCGAGTGGTTCAGCGATGACGCATTGCCGCCTTCCCTTATGCCGCTGCTGCAGGAGGTCGGACGGTTGTATGCCCCCCTGCTGCTGGCCAATGGCAAAGCTTTGCAGGGCGGTCAGACGCAGTTCACCGCCGAAGTGGATGGGCAAATCTGGACACAGCAGGTTTTCCCCTACCAAGCAAAATGCTGGATGTGGCTGCGTCGTGATTACGACGCCTTGTCCACCGAGCACAGGCAAACTGTCGACAGGTGGCTCAAGGGTACGGGCTGCGAAGCGCTGCTCACACCCCTAACATGCGCGCCAATCTGACCATCCACCCCTGAAAACGTGGTGCCACATAACGCAGCCGAGGTCGCCGGGCTTCTGCGGCCTTGACCATTTGGGCAACGACAGACCGTGTGTCTCGCGCCTCCAAAAAAGCGAAGCTGCGTTTTTCTTCCCGTTTCAGGCGCTCGCGCAAAGACCAAAAATACGAATTTGCGTCCATCCATGTGTACTTGCTGTCAGTCATGGCTTGGTTGAAGCCGGTATGGACCGCACCCGGTTCAATCAAGGCAATGTGGATGTTCTTGTCCAGCCGGTCCATTTCGGCACGCAGACCTGCGCCAGCTGCAGACAAAGCAAATTTACTCATGCTGTAGGGCATCAAAAAAGGTACCGGTATGCGGCCTGCAATGGAACTGACAAACAGCACCGTGCCACGTTCACGCCATACCATGCCATGCAACACCGCCTGCGTCAGCTCCAGTGTGGCAAAGAGGTTGACTTCGAATACCCGTCGAACCCGCGCCATGGCCACTTCCGCCAACGAGCCTGACTCGCCTACGCCGGCGTTATTGATCAGCACATCAATGGGCAGGTCAAGCACCTGTTTACGGTCAGATTCCAAGGTGATGTCGAGTTTGAAAATGTCCAGCTTGACATCGCGAGCCACACATTCCTTTTGCAAGTTTTGCGCTTGTTCTTGCGATTGGACGGTGGCCCACACACGATGTCCCCGCTCGGACAATGCAAACGCGGCGTCTCGGCCGATGCCCGAACCCGCACCGGTGATCAAAATATTCTTTTTCAATTCGTACTCCAACGGTTTGCATTTCGACAACAGGCGCTGAGCTTCGAATAGCGAAAACCCTTGATTCTTTGTGCCACGGTCGTGATACATTCAGATTAGACAATACACACGTGTCTTGACGCAAGCGCGTTCAACATTCACACCCCTGGTTGATTAACCCACACGTCACCGATGTCCCTGAAAAGCATCTTCATGCCGGCCATCACTTCATGGTGGCTTTCGCCTGCCAGGCAGGGGCGCCTGCGCGCTGCTGCTGAGCGCAGCCGAAAGGCTCGCGGCGAACGGCACACGGTGCATTACTTTCACCAAGCAGACGACCCCTACTCGGCCCTGATGGTGCAATGCTTACCGCGCTTGACTGAGCGCTATGACCTCGACTTGCAGGCCCACGTGGCAAGCCCCCCCTCAGACGCTGCGGCCCCCGACCGGGATCGGCTGATCGCTTACAGCCGCAAAGATGCCGCTTGGCTGGCCACACGGTTTGGCCTGGATTTTGTCGATCACGGGCAACAACCCGACACTGCAGCGCTGCAACGCATGACGGCTCAATTGGTCCAAACCATACAGGAGGGACAATTTTTTGCCCAAGGCCGTCAGCTGTGCGCTGAACTGTGGGATCCAGCCCCCAAGGGCGCTGAGAATCCGTCCTCGGCTTTGGCCAGTGACCGCCAAGCCCAGTCTCACCTTCAGGCCAGCGATGCTTTGCGCCAGCGTTGGGGTCACTACAACGGCGGCATGCTGTATTACGCTGGGGAGTGGTATTGGGGCCTAGACCGCTTGCACTTTCTTGAATCGCGGCTGCAGGCCTTGGGGGCTGCGCGTCCGGGCACGACAGGTTTGATGTTTCCGCCGGAAGCTGCCACGCACTGGCCTCAAGCGCAAGCTGGCGACAGCATTGAATTTTTCTTTTCGCTGCGCAGTCCTTATTCAGCGATTGCGGCGCAGCGTTTGTTTGCATTGACGCAAGACACCGGCATTCAAGTCAAGCTGCGCTATGTGCTCCCCATGGTCATGCGAGGTTTAGCCGTGCCGCGCCATAAGCGGATGTACATCAGCCAGGATGCGGCGCGTGAAGCGCAGCGATTCGGTATTCCTTTCGGCCGGATCAACGACCCGGTAGGCCAACCCACCGAGCGGGGTTTGTCTGTGATGCCTCTGGCAGAATCCAAAGGTCTGGGGCAGGCTTTTGTACTGTCTTTCATGCGTGGCGTCTGGTCAGAAGGCTTGGATGCTGGCAGCGACAACGGCTTGAAAAAAATAGCCGAACGTGCAGGTTTAGATTGGTCTGAGGTGTGTGCCGCTTTAGACAATAATCACTGGCGACAGATTGCTGAAAATAACCGCAAGGACATGCTGGCCATGGGACTGTGGGGCGTACCCAGTTTTAAACTCGGAGATACCGTTGTATGGGGACAAGACCGCTTTGCAGCACTCGAAATGGCCCTGCGCTCTGATCGATGAAAATACCATCAACAACTCACATGAGAAAGCGAAGCTTGAAATGAACGCCACCCTTGTAGGGATTTTCAAACTGGCCTGTCTGGTGCTGCTGGGTCTTGGCCTGACCGACGCCTTGTGGCCAGACCTTCTGGATTTGCCGTTCGAGCCGACGCGTGCCGCGTTGGTGTTGCTGCTTATTCACGCCCTGGAGGTGTTGTTTGCATTCAAGCATGTGCGTTTGTACAAAGGTCCTTTGGCCATCAGTGTCGTGTTGACCCTCCTGTTTGGCTTGCTGCATTGGAAACCATTGGCGCGAGCGGCGGCTAAGGAACAGCATGATTGAAAGCTGTCTGCGCTCTGAAAAACATGTGCGTGGTGTCTTGATCGCCGGCCTGGCGATCTGTCTGAGCGTATCGAACGGCCTGGCCAGCACGGTCAAACCCCAGCACAACGCAAGTGCCCAGGGCCAGCCAAAGCCCAACATTGTGATCATGGTCGCCGACGATTGGGGTTTTACCGACCTGGGTGCATTTGGCGGTGAGATTGCAACGCCCAACCTGGATGCTTTGGCCCGTCGGGGGGTTCGTTTTTCGAACTTTCACACCGCGGCCTCGTGTTCTCCCACGCGGTCCATGCTGCTGACAGGCGTTGAAAGTCACCGTGCGGGTATTGGCAATCTGCGCGAGAGCACACCCCGGGCCCATTTCAGCAGTCCGGCTTACCAAGGCTCGCTCAGCCAACGGGTGGTGACTGTCTCTAGCCTTTTGAAAGACAACGGTTACCGCACCTACATCACGGGCAAATGGAATGTGGGCTCTGAGCCTCACAACCTGCCACCCCAGCGCGGATTTGACCGGTCCATTGTGCAAGGCGACACCGGCTCTGACAATTGGGATCCCCAACAACGTTACCTTCCTCATACCGACAAGGTCTACTGGTACGAAGACGGACGCACTGCCGTCTTGCCAGCCAAATTTTATTCATCAGAATATTTTGTAGATCGGATGATCGGCTATTTGGACCAAGACAAAGGCAGCGCCAAGCCTTTTCTGGCGTATGTGGGTTTTCAGGCCAACCATGTCCCTTTGCAAGCGCCTGCAGAGTTCATAGCCAAGTACAAAGGGCGCTACAACCAGGGATGGACGGCTTTGCGCGAGGCCCGACGCGACAGTGCAGCCCGCTTGGGTCTGGTACCGCAGAACACGCCTTTGGCAACGCTGCCCACCACCTTGGTTTGGACCGCACAAGATGCGCAAGCCCAGCAATATCAAGCACGTCGCATGGAGGTGTATGCCGCCATGGCCGAAGCGATGGACCACCATGTGGGCCGCTTGGTGACACACCTGAAAGCTGCGGGCCAATTTGAGAACACGGTGTTTCTGTTTCTCTCAGACAACGGGGCGGAGGGCTCCGACTATGACTTGGCACAGCTGTGGCTCAAAACCCAATACAGCCAAGACATTGACCGACTCGGTGGCCCAGGCGCTTACAGCATTCAAGGCCCCAGCTGGGCCAGTGCATCGGCCAGCCCGCTGAATGGTTTCAAGTTTTTTGCGGGTGAAGGGGGCATTCGCTCGCCCATGTTCATGGCTGGGCCCGGCATCCAAAACACGCAAGGCATTTACGCTGGCCTGACCCATGTGACCGACATTGCTCCGACATTGTTGGACATGGCGGGCATTGCGCGACCGTCGCAAAACTACAAGGGGCAGCCGATTGAAGCCATGGCCGGGCACAGCCTGTTGCCTGCGCTGCAAGGCCACAATGCACCCCTCAGACAAGCCGATGAAATTCTGGGCTATGAGTTGTCCGGCAATGCCGCACTGTTCAAAGGCGCATTCAAGCTGGTCAAAAACTTAGCCCCTCTCGGTGATGGGCAATGGCGTTTGTATGATGTTGTAGCGGACCCCGGTGAAACCCGGGACTTGCAAAAACAATGGCCCGCCGAATTTGCAAGCATGCAAAAAGATTACCAAATTTGGGCCGATGCGCATGGCGTGTTGCCCGTTCCCAGCGACTACAACCCCGTGATGCAGGTGACGATCAATATGATCCTGGATTATTGGCTGCCTACATTTGGCTTGTGGATCGCCGCTGGCTGGCTTGTGCCCTTGGCGGGCTGGGTCTGGTGGCGTCGCAGTCGCCGCCGGACATGATGGCCGAATTTCCTTCGGGTTACTTTCGCAGCCCCTGGCCAGCCGAAGACGGCGGCCCTCAGAGGCGCCAACATCCTTGGGGTGTATCGGGCCTGAACTTGCAAGTCGGCGAACAACTGGCTTGCACCACCCGCAACACCCTGCTGTCAACCATGACGGTCTTGGGCGATCCAGGTCAAGTGTATTTACTGACCCATTCCGCCTTGCGATCGCATCTGGGCTTGCCTACCACCGCATGCGTCGAAAGGATCGATCCGGTGACACTGAAAACCCAGATCGCATCCCCCAGGTTGCCCGGTGGTCCCATGTGGCCCGGGGGCATGGCGATTCACGCCAACGGCGATCTGTATGTGGTCTATGGTCGGTATGCACACCGGTTGAGCCGGGATTGCGAAATCAAAGCTGCTTTCCAATTGCCAGTGGACCAGGCCTACAACTCTTTTGTGGTTCTGGACAACGGTTTGATCGTCACCAAAAATTTGTCAGACAGTACTCCTGCACTGTTGACCGTGCTGACGCCCGAACTCCAGAGTGCCAGCGGAGACACGCTGTGCCCTGAACCCTCCATTGCCAGACTCAGCAGCCGAGGCAATGCGGTGTACGTCGTGGGGGTTGAATCTATTTTCAGATACCACTGGCGAGAAGATCGACAAGCCTTGGTGCTCGACACCGAATGGCGACACGACTACATCACGGGCACGCAACAAGTCTTTGGGTGGGACGTGGTGATCGATGGTTTGCATGCGTGGTTCATGGACAACGGCCGCCACAATTACCGTCTCAGCATGATCGGATCGGGTCTGAACCCCACCCCCAATCGCTTGATTCGGGTGGCCTTGAATGACAGCCAGGACCACCAAGCTTGGGAGATCAGTGGGCTGGCCCATGGCAGCATCACCAACCCACCGTTGGTGGATATTCAGCGCGGCATTGTGGTCGCCTATGACGCGGCAAATTGCATGATGCGGGCTTGGGACATGCAAGGCTCACAGGCTAAGGCCGCATTAACCCCCAAGTGGGAATTGAAAAATTTCGGCTGCGCCAGTCACATGATTTTGTACCCGGATACCGGCGAATTGGTGACCAACGATTACCGCCGTTGGGGCGAAGAAGTGGTGGTACTTGATATCACCACCGGCCTCGAAAAAGCCCGCGTTCGTTCAGGTGGGATTACCCAAGGCGTGGTGTTTCCAAGCGTCGGTTGGAACCGCGACTTTTACTGGTCTTCGATGGGCCGATTGGCGCGCATTTTTGTGGCGTGACGCACTCCAGACGTTTAAAAACGTTTGCTCACCAGAATGTCTTTGGTGCCCGCAGGCAGGCTGATGAAATCGCCGTCGATGCCCACACGCATGGGGCCTTTGAAAATAGAGGGTGCATCGCCCAAAAATGCCTTTTCAAGACCCGGTATCGGGAGCGGCGGGGCGATGTGGTTGAACAACAAATACCCCACTTGGGCATCGCGCGCTGTCTCCGCTGCCTGCTCGGGTGAGGCGTGGTAATCAATGATGTCGGCCATCAACTGCTTGATCTTGGGGCGGCCCACTTTCACCGCGGCATCCCCTATGGCTTGCGCCAAAGGCGCTGACAAAGCCTCGTGCACCAACAAATCGACGCCCTTGGACTGCGCCAAGACAGCGGCAGATTGACGGGTGTCGCCACTCAATACAACCGTTCGGCCTTTGTAGCTGATGCGATAACCCACTGCAGGGTGGACCGGGGCGTGGTCCACGGAAAAAGCCCGCACCTCCACATTGTCATCTTTGTAAACCACCATGTCTTGTGCAGTGCCCATGTCAAATGAACGCGCTTCGCCGCCAAATCCTGAGGAGGGCAAAATCGCTTCACCGTGATGCGCCACTCGGTAAGTTTGGTCTTGCGCATACACATCACGCAAACCATTGACCAGCTTTTGCACGCCAGGAGGGCCGTACACGGGGACCGGTTGCGCGTTGCCTGTCGAGACCCAACGTTGCAGCACCAACTCCCCCAAACCATCGATGTGGTCGGAGTGAAAGTGGGTCAAAAAGATGGCGTCGATCTGCCCGTGGTTGACACCCATTTTGGCCAGGTTACGCGTTGCGGCATTGCCCGCATCAAAGACAAACAATTTGGCGCCAGCCACCACCAAGGTGCAAGGCCCTGTGCGTTTCTCGTCCGGAAATGGTGAGCCAGCACCGCACAAACCGACATGCAAACCGTCGGTCAAATCTTGGCGAATTTCCAATTTCAACCGCTGGGCAACGACTTTTTCAGCCACCAAGACGCTGAGGGATCCCCTGAATAAGAACACCGTCAAAGCCAAGGCACTGACCAGTAATAAAACGAAAACGGTCACGCGTAATGTTGAATTTTTCATGTTGTTGTCAATTATTTACCCGCATGATCGGCGTGCTGTGGATGAAATGTGCCATAGCCTGAGCGACTTCAGCGCCACTGTCTTCTTGCAAAAAATGACCCGCACCCCGAATTTTGGAATGCGGCTGACCTTGCGCGCCGGGCACCCGCTCTTGCCAGATTTTGTAACCACCACGGGTAATCGGGTCGCGGTTGCTGAACAGGGTTAAAAACGGTTTGTTCCATTTTTTGAAGACCTCCCATGCAGCTTCATTGGCTTGTCGGGCGGGATCGTTTGGCGAGGTCGGCACGAAGGTGGGGAATAAGCGAGCCGCTGTGCGGTGCGCCCGCGATGGAAAAGGCGCGTTGTAGGCGGCCACTTCTTGCGGCGTCAAACCGTGCGCACAACCGGCTTTTACAATGCCCCCAATCGGAAACCAGGGGCTGTACATGGCAAAGGCGCGCCAGATTTTGAAAGCAAAGGGAATGGCATCCGTCCCAGTGGGCAGGCCGCCATTGGCCAGAACGATGCGCTCAAACCGATCGGGCATTTCGGCGGCCATGCGCAAGCCGATCAAGGAACCCCAATCTTGGCAGAACAGGGTCATGCCGTGCAATTGATTCGCTTCGACCCAAGCCGACATCCATTGAACATGGTTCAGGTAAGAGTAGTCCTTTGAACTGACCGGCTTGTCCGAGCGTCCAAAGCCCACCAAGTCCGGCGCCAGCACCCGAAAACCCGCCTGCACCAACACCGGGATCATCTTGCGGTACAAAAATGACCAAGCAGGCTCGCCGTGCATCAGCAAGACGATGGGGGCATCGGTCGGCCCTTCGTCAATGTGTGCCACGCGCAGGCCACCCAGGTCGGTGTAATGCGGTAAATACGGAAAGTCCGGCAGGTGTGCGAACCGAGATTCAGGTGTGCGAAGGCACTTTCCAACGGGCGCAAGGGATCTCATCCGGTCTCTTTCTGGGGAGCGTTCTTATAGGAGATTTAAGTATATCGTCAAACATACACAAATGTATTGTTTTTGCTTTTGTGGTCATTTTGCAGGCTGTAAGAAATGAAGCCATGGCTTGACGACGGTCATTAGCACTCTCTGGTTGCGAGTGCTAAAATCCGTCCCCTATTGAAAGGATTTCTGGTATGTCTGGTCAAACTGGTTTCCCTGGCTCTGCGGTGACTTTGAGCAATCCTTGGGCGGTCGTGCCGTCTTTGGGTCATTTGGACGCTTACATTTCAGCGGTCAACCGCATGCCGATGCTGACCTTAGAAGAGGAGCAGGCGTTTGCACGCAAGCTCAGAAATGAAGACGATCTCGAGTCTGCGGGCAAGTTGGTGCTTTCGCACCTGCGTTTGGTGGTGTCGGTGTCGCGCCAGTACTTGGGTTACGGTTTGCCTCACGGAGATTTGATCCAAGAAGGCAATGTCGGTCTGATGAAGGCTGTGAAACGTTTTGACCCTGATCAGGGTGTTCGTCTGGTGAGCTACGCACTGCATTGGATCAAGGCTGAAATCCATGAGTACATCCTGAAAAATTGGCGCATGGTCAAAGTGGCAACCACCAAAGCCCAACGAAAACTCTTTTTTAATTTACGGTCAATGAAGCAGGGCTACAAAGCCGATGCGGGCCTGGACACGCACCGCGATACCTTGACTGTGGACCAGATCGATGTGATGGCGCGGGACTTGAACGTCAAACGCGAAGAAGTCATGGAAATGGAAACCCGCATGTCGGGTGGCGATGTTTTGCTGGACCCCGCCCCATCGGATGACGGCGAACAAGCCTACGGGCCCATCGCCTATTTGGCCGACGCCAACCACGAGCCCACCGCCATGCTGGAAGCCCATGAACGGGACATGCTGTCCAGCGAAGGCATTGCCACCGCATTGGCGGCACTGGACGAGCGCAGCCGCCACATCGTTGAAGAGCGTTGGTTGAAGGTGAATGACAATGGCTCGGGCGGTATGACGCTGCACGACTTGGCTGCGGTTTATGACGTGAGCGCTGAACGCATTCGCCAGATCGAAGTCGCCGCCATGAAGAAAATGAAAAAGACCTTGATGGACTACGCTTAAGCGACTTTCAAGAACCCTCAAAAGCCCGGCAATGTCCGGGCTTTTTCGTGGGCAAACGCTTGCTTGCATGGGTTTTCCCCAAGCACCGGTTGACCGCTGCAAAGGCATGATGGCGCACATTAAAACTCGATAGGAGTCACTCAAATGAGTTCCAACGCCGACGTGACCAGCACCATGATGCACGTGCCTTTGTCTTTGAACCATTTTCTTGAGCGCGCGGGCACACTTTTCCCAAGCAATGAAATCGTGTCACGTCGGCCTGATAAATCGCTGGTCAAGCACACCTATGGGCAGTTCTACGACCGCTCGCGCCGCCTGGCACAAGGCCTGCAGAACTTGGGGCTGAAAAAAGGCGACCGCGTGGCCACGCTGTGCTGGAACCACCATGTGCACCTAGAGTGCTACTTCGGCATACCGGCATCGGGGGGCGTCATGCACACCTTGAATTTACGTTTGTCAGCCGATGAAATCGCATGGATTGCCAAAGATGCGCAAGACCGCATTTTGATCATTGACGACATTTTGCTTCCGCTGTACCGTCAATTCGAACACCTGTATGCCTTCGAAAAAGTCATTGTGTTCCCCTTCTCCGGTGCGCCTGTACCTGCAGAGTTTTTAGACTACGAACTCTGGCTCGGGGCTATCGACGCGGCGACTTTTGACTATGCACCGCACGCTGAGGACGACCCGGTGTCCATGTGCTATACCTCGGGCACCACAGGTCGCCCCAAGGGCGTGGTCTACTCTCACCGCTCGACCGTCTTGCACACCTTGGTGGCGTCTTTGGGTGATTTTTGGTCCTTGCGCGGCACAGACGTTGTGCTGCCTGTCACGCCCATGTTCCATGCCAACAGCTGGGGCATCCCTTATGGCGCCGTGATGATGGGCGTTAAGTTGGTGTTTCCGGGTCCACATTTACACCCCGATGATTTATTGGATTTGATGCAGCTGGAGCCACCGACTTTGTCTTTGGGTGTTCCCACCATCTGGATGAGTTTGATTCAGACTTATGAGGCCGCATTGACCACCCAACCTGGTCGATGGAAATTGCCATCCGGCATGCGCAGCCTCGTGGGCGGCGCGGCGGTCCCAGAGGCTTTGATTCGCGCCTTCGACAAACACGGGATCTGGATTTTGCAAGGCTGGGGCATGACCGAAACCTCACCGGTCTGCACCATTTCTTATCCCAAATCCGAGCTGCGCGATGCCCCCCTAGAGGAGCGTTACCGCCGCGCAGCCATGGCCGGTGTACCGGTCCCCTTGGTTGATTTACGTATCCGCAACGACGAAGGACAGGATGCGGACTGGGATGGTCAACACGTCGGTGAATTGCAAGTTCGGGGGCCGTTCATCACGGGCAGTTACCACAAAGTGCCTGTTCAAGAAGACAAGTTTTCCAGCGACGGTTGGCTTCGAACAGGGGATGTCGCCAGTGTCGACCCCATGGGATTTGTGCGCATCACCGATCGCACCAAAGACCTGATCAAATCTGGGGGCGAATGGATCAGCTCGGTTGACTTGGAAAATGCCTTGATGGCTCACCCTGGTATCGCAGAAGCCGCCGTGATCGCCATCCCTGACGAAAAATGGAGTGAGCGCCCCTTGGCCTGTGTTGTGGCCAGACCTGGTCACACGCCGCTGCCCGAAGAACTGGCTGCACATTTGATAAAAATGGGCTTTGCAAAATGGCAGGTCCCTGAACGTTATGAGTGGATTGCAAGCGTACCTCGCACATCTACTGGTAAATTTTATAAGCTTAAATTACGTGAAATGTTCCCAAAGTGACGACCATCGGGAAACTCCTCATAGCGAAGCTATTTTCTTCTGACACCATGCAATCTAGTTTTAAATATCAATGCACATTCAGTAAAGGAAATGGATGAACGTTCAGAATTCTCAATCTGATGAGCGCTCACATTCGCAAGCAAACCCTTTGCTTTCGGTGCAGCAAGTGACTGTTAAGTTCAGAGGCATCGTGGCCTTGGATGGCGTTTCTTTCAATGTCCATAAAGGGCAGATCGCGGGTCTGATCGGCCCCAATGGGGCTGGCAAAACCACGCTGTTCAACTGCCTCTCCCGTTTGTATGACTACAGCGAAGGACACATTCAGTTCGACGGCCAAGCGCTGGAAGGCATGACGCGCCACAAAACCGCTGAGGTCGGCATTGGCCGCACCTTCCAGAATCTGGCCCTGTACAAAACCATGTCGGTGCTCGACAACATCAAGGTGGGTGCCCACTGCAGGGCTGAGAAAGGCTTTCTGGCCCATGCCCTGCGGCTCCCAGGCGTACTGCAAGAAGAAGCCAAAATTCACCATGACGCCATGCGCTTGGTTGATTTCTTGGGTTTGCAATCCGTGGCCCAACACAAAGTTTCTGACTTGCCATTTGGCACCCAAAAGCGCGTGGAATTAGGCCGCGCTTTGGCCAGTCAACCCAAGCTCTTGCTGCTGGACGAACCTGCAGCTGGACTGAACCATGAAGAGGTCCATGCCTTAGGGGATTTGATTCAACACATCCGCGATGAATTCAAGGTCACAGTGCTTTTGGTCGAACACCATATGAGCCTGGTGATGCGCGTCTCTGACAAGGTGGTGGCTTTGAACTTCGGCAAAAAAATTGCTGACGATACCCCCGCCAATGTGCGCCAACACCCCGATGTGATCCAAGCTTACCTGGGGTCTTCAAAATGAGCCGCACGCTTTTGCAAGTAACTGATCTGCACGCAGGCTATGGTGCCACCGAAGTGCTGCACGGCCTGACGATGACCATCGAAGAAGGCAGCATCACCACCTTGCTGGGCGCCAATGGCGCTGGCAAAACCACGACGCTGCGTGCTTTGAGCAAGATGATCAAAGTGCGCGGCCAAATCCAATTCGATGGACAAGCCATTGAAGGCAAATCGACCGAGGACATCGTGCGCTTGGGGGTGGCCCATGTGCCCGATGGGCGCGGGACGTTTGGCAGTCTGTCGACCGAAGAAAATTTGCAATTGGGCAGCTACACCCGAAAAAACAAACAAGAATCTGCGCTTGACCAGGAAAAGATGTACACCTACTTTCCCAGGTTGAAGGAGCGACGCCAACAACAAGCAGGCACTTTGTCCGGCGGCGAGCAGCAAATGCTGGCCATCGCCAGGGCCTTGATGCTGCGCCCCCGCTTGCTGCTCATGGACGAGCCGTCTTTCGGTTTAGCGCCGCTGATTGTGCGTGAAATTTTCGACATCATGCGCACCATCAACCAAGTGGACAAAGTCACGATTTTGCTGGTCGAACAAAACGCGGCGATGGCCCTTGACTTGGCCAAATATGCCTATTTGCTTGAAACCGGAAAACTGGTTTTGTCGGGTCTTGCAGAAGACCTCAAAAAAGACGAAGCCGTCCGTCGCTCCTACCTCGGTCATTGAGAAAAACCCATCATGGAAACCTTCATTCACCAAGTTGTTGCCGGCATCGCCACCGGCGGCGTGTATGCGAGCATGGCACTCGCGCTCGTGATGATTTACCAATCGACACACCACATCAATTTCGCACAAGGCGAACTCGCGATGTTTGCCACCTACATGTCATGGACGCTCATCAATGCGGGGGTTTCCTACTGGTTGGCTTTTACCTGCACCATTTTGCTGGCTTTTGCCTTAGGGGTCTTGATTCAGCGGATCATCATCCGGCCCGTCGAGAATGCGCCGGTCCTGAACATTGTGGTGGTCTTCATTGGCCTGCTGGTGATACTCAACAGCATCGCGGGTTGGGTCTTTACTTACACCATCAAAGCCTTTCCGTCACCGTTCCCTAAAGAGCCGCCTTTTGGTTTGCACTTCATTTCCTCGCACGAACTGGGCTCGATTGGCGTGACTTTGGTGTTGCTGGTGCTCCTGTTTGGCTTCTTCAAATTCACACCCTTGGGTCTGGCCATGCGTGCTGCCGCACAAAACCCTGATTCCAGCCGCCTGGTCGGCATTCGCGTGGGCTGGATGCTGGCGCTGGGCTGGGGTTTGGCTGCCGCCATCGGATCGGTGGCCGGCATGATGATTGCCCCTGTCGTATTTCTAGATCCCAATATGATGTCGGGTATCTTGCTTTACGCTTTTGCGGCGGCTTTGGTCGGCGGGATTGACAGCCCGGGCGGCGCGGTGCTGGGCGGCTTCATCGTCGGCATTCTCGAAAATATTTTGGGTGCTTATGTCATCGGAACAGAACTCAAGCTGTCGGTCGCATTGGTGCTGATCATTGTGGTGTTGACCATCAAACCCGCCGGCTTGTTCGGCAAAGTGATTGTTTCGAGGGTGTGAACCAGATGTCTTCCAATCTTTCTTCTCACGAAAAAGCCATTCCTTGGATTTGGCTGGTACTGGGCCTCTTGGGTGCCTGCGCCCTGCCCTTTTTCATCTCCAACTACCATGTCTTTCAGCTGTCCATGGTCCTGACCTATGCCATCGCTTTGGTGGGGCTGAACATCCTGATTGGCTATAGCGGTCAGATTTCATTGGGGCATGGCGCCTTCCTGGCCATTGGCGCTTACACCACCGCCATCTTGATGGACAAAGCGGACATGCCTTATTGGATGACGATTCCGATTGCCGCCGCCGTGTGTTTGGTGGTGGGCTTTTTGTTTGGCCTGCCCGCCTTGCGACTTGAGGGCCATTACCTTGCGCTGGCCACATTTGCCTTGGCAGTGGCTTTGCCGCAACTGCTCAAATTCAAACATTTAGAATTCCTCACCGGCGGGGTCCAAGG
Source organism: Limnohabitans sp. Rim8 (assembly GCA_945901045.1). GTDB lineage: Bacteria > Pseudomonadota > Gammaproteobacteria > Burkholderiales > Burkholderiaceae_C > Limnohabitans_A. Next base: position 63,477 of record CAMDKK010000011.1, on the reverse strand, counting down.
CATTGTGATCATGAAGCCCGAAGCACCTTGGGAGACCTTGTTCGGCTTAAAGCTCAACGCCGACCGGTGGCTGTATTTCTTCACATTGGCTGTCACGGTGGTGATGTTCGTCATAGGCTGGAACCTGATCCGAGGCCGTGTGGGCCGCGCGCTGATTGCGATCCGAGATCAACCCATCGCCGCCGCCTCCATGGGCATCGACACCCCCCTCTACAAGAGCCTGGCTTTTGGCGTGAGTGCCATGTTCACCGGCGTGGCCGGTGCCTTGAGCGCCATTTTGGTGGCCTTTGTGGCACCCGACAGCTTCACGGTCTTTCTTTCCATCACCCTGATGGTGGGCATGGTGATTGGCGGCGTGACGTCCTTGCCCGGCGCCCTGTACGGCGCGCTGTTCATTCAATTCATTCCGAACATCGCAGACCAAATTTCCAAAGCAGCCCCCTGGGCCATTTATGGCACCATGTTGATTTTGTTCATGTACATCATGCCCACGGGGATTGCAGGTTTATTCCGCCTGATTGGCCAAAAACTTCGCCCCACCCACCCTTAATTTCCCTTTCACCGCTTCTATTTAACCGAGGACCATCATGAAAAAGAGACAATTTACCCTGACGGCTTTGTGCCTTTCCATTGCTGCTTTTGCCATGCCGGCTTCAGCACAAAAAAAATACGACCCTGGTGCCAGCGACACTGAAATCAAAATCGGTCAAACCATGCCCTACAGTGGTCCGGCTTCTGCCTATGGCGTGATCGGCAAGGTCCAGGCCGCTTACTTCAAGCAGCTGAATGAACAAGGCGGCGTCAATGGCCGCAAGATCAACTTCATCACCTTGGACGATGGTTACAGCCCGCCCAAAACGGTGGAGATGGTGCGCCGCTTGGTCGAACAAGACGAAGTCTTGTTGCTGATGGGCACTCTGGGCACGCCCCCCAACTCGGCCATTCACAAGTATGTGAATGCCAAAAAAATGCCCCACATGTTCCTGGCCACCGGCGCCTCCAAATGGAACGACCCGAAAAACTTTCCATGGACGATTGGCTTTAACCCCAATTACCACTCCGAAGGCAAGCTCTACGGACAGCACATTCTGGCCACAAAGCCCAATGCCAAAATTGCGGTGTTGGTACAAAATGACGATTACGGCAAGGATTACCTTGGCGGTTTCAAAGATGGTCTGGGCGCCAAAGCGGCGAGCATGATTGTGGCCCAAGCTTCTTATGAAGTGAGCGACCCGACCATCGATTCGCAAATCGTCACGCTCAAGGGTTCGGGTGCCGACACCTTCTTCAATATCACCACGCCCAAATTTGCTGCGCAAGCGATCCGCAAGATTGATGATGTGGGCTGGAAGCCAACCCACTATCTGAACCAAGTCTCTGCCTCTGTGGGCAGCGTCTTGAAACCTGCGGGACTTGATAAATCAGTGGGTTTGATTTCCATGCTCTACATCAAAGACGGGTCTGATCCCAAATGGGACAACGATCCCACCATGAAAGAATTCAAAGCCCTGATCAAGAAATACACCCCTGAGGTCAGCCCCGATGATGCCAACGCAACTTACGCCTATTCAGTAGCCCAGATCATGGTGCATGTCCTGAAACAAGCAGGTGACAACCTGACCCGCGAAAACATCATGAAGCAAGCCGCCAACATCAAGGACTTCCAAGTGCCGATGGTCTTGCCCGGTGTGCTGGCCAATACCACACCCACTGACTTCGCCTTGTACCAGACCATGCAGTTGGTCAAGTTCGATGGCAAGAATTGGGTGGACTTTGGGAAACCGGTCGCTGTGAAGTAATTCACAAGCTTAAAAAAATGCCGCTCAGCGGCATTTTTTTATGGCGGCTCTTACTTTGACTTTAACAACAAGGCCACGTCGGAGGCCATTGCGGCAGAACCACTGCCATAGCGGTTGTACAAACGCAAACGCCCTAGTCCATCAAAAGTGTAGCTGCCTGCAGAATGGTCCAGTGTGTAACTGGTGGCTGTTTTACCGTCCACCTTTTTGTAATAGATTTTGAAGTCCTTGGCGACCGCCACCAGCTGTTCTGGCGAAGGGTGCAGTGCCACAAAGCTGGGGTCGAAATTGGCCATGTAGGCTTTGAGCAGTTCAGGCGTGTCGCGCTCGGGGTCCAAGGTGATGAATACCGCTTGCAATCGGTCGCCCTCTTTGCCAAGCAGTCGTTTGACTTCGACCAGTTCTTGCAAGGACGTTGGACACACGTCAGGACACTGGGTAAAGCCAAAAAAAACGACCACCACTTTCCCGGCAAAGTCCTTCAGCGTACGCAGCTGACCATGTTGATCCGGCAAGCTGAAACCTTTTGCATAATCCGCACCGGTAAGGTCTACCCCTTTGAAACTGAGTTTGTCTGGACTGCATGCCGTCAGCAAACCGCCCGCCAAAAACAAGAGGCTGCAGGCCAGAATAGCAACACGGCGCTTGGCAATGGTTTGAAATAAAAACATCATGCGCGGCCTAAAAAAGATAATGATCCACCAACAGGGCTGCAAACAAAGCGCTCAAATGAATCAAGGAAAAGCGGAACGTCTTGCGTGCCAACGCATCCGAGTATTCACGCCACAGGGCCCAAGCGTAAGCGATGAAACCGAAACTCAGCACCAGTGCAGCAGACAGATACAGCCAAGAACTCATACCATAAACAAAGGGCATGAGGCACGCGGCCATCAAGACAAAGGTATACAACAGTACTTGCAAGCGGGTGAATTCATTGCCGTGCGTGACGGGCAACATGGGCAAGCCCGATTTGCGGTAGTCTTCCACGCGGTACAAGGCCAAGGCCCAGAAATGGGGCGGTGTCCACAGAAAAATAATCAAAAACAGAATCAAGGCTTCGGGGCCAACATCGCCCGCCATCGCGGCCCACCCGAGCACCGGGGGCATCGCACCTGAGGCACCACCGATGACGATATTTTGGGGTGTCAAGGGTTTCAGAATCACGGTGTAAATGACGGCGTAGCCGACAAACGTCGCAAACGTCAGCCACATCGTCAATGGATTCACGGTCCAATACAAAATAGCTGAACCCACGCTGCACAATACGGCCGAAAAAGCCAAGGCTTGACGATCCGATAACTCCCCTTTGGCCGTAGGGCGCCAAGCAGTTCGTTTCATCTTGGCGTCTATGGTTTTTTCAACCACGCAATTGAAAGCTGCGGCCGCCCCGGCAACCAACCAAATGCCTGCACACGCGATCAAAGCCAAACGTATTTCCAATGCACTGGGGGCACCGGGCACCGCCAAGACCATGCCAATGAGGGCGCAGAAAACTATCAACTGAACCACACGGGGTTTGGTCAAGGCATAGAACTGGCGCCAAGTGGAAGTCGAAGATGAATCAAGTGGCGTCATACAAGGGGCCTTGAATCCGTGAGGCCCATGGCTGGGATTGGACTCGTGTCAACAGAATGAGAACCAGCAACCTTAACATGGCTACGGGTCAGCATCCAGGTGAGCGTCACCACCAAGCCCGCCGCACCGCCGGTGTGCAGCAAAGCCGCCAGCAGGGGCCAGTCGAAAACCACATTCGACAAACCCGTCACGATTTGAAGCACGGTCAAACCCAACAACCATTGCCTTTGACGCACCAGCACCTTCACGGTTTTCAAACGCCAAAACAAAGCAGCCACGGCCAGTGCCACCACAACGGCCGTCGCACGGTGAACCACGTGAATCGAAACCAAGGCAGAGAATGGCAAAATTTGACCCGTCGCGCTGTAACCCAGTTCACGCCAAATTGCAAAGCCTGAGCCCTCCCAAGCCGGCCACCACTGTGCGTTACACAAGGGGAAACCGCCGCAGGCGAGTACGGCGTAGTTGGTACTGACCCAGCCTCCCAGCGAAATTTGCAGCCACACCAAAGCAGTCGTCACCCACAAGCCAATTCGCAATGAAGCGGGGATCGACTCACGCACAAGCCCGGCAACTTTGAACACTTGCACACTCAGCAAGGCGAGCAAAAACATGCCCCCCAATAAATGCAAAGTGACAATGGCAGGTGACAGTTTGAGAGTCACAGTCAGCGCACCAAAGGCGCCTTGCAAACATACCCACACCAAAGTGAATGTGGGCCACCAAACTGACTCTGCAACAGACACCTTGGCGCGCGCCCAGCTGAAGACGGTCAAGGTCAAAATCAACACCCCTACACCCGTTGCCCAATAGCGATGAATCATTTCAATCCACGCTTTACTGTGCGTCACGGGTCCCGAAGGCATGGCCATTTGGGCGGCATCAATGTGCACTTGGGCACCCAACGGGGTCACGCTGCCATAGCATCCCGGCCAATCCGGGCAACCCAAACCCGAATCAGTCAAACGAGTGAACGCGCCGAACAACACCAAATCGAAAGTCAAAAACAAAGTCAGCACCGTCAAAGCCCTCAGACGTGCCGCACTGTCACCTTGCCGGTGTCGCAACCAGACCCAACACAAAGGACCCAAAGCAATTAACAGCCCCAGACCCATCACACGCAAAGCGGGTGCCCAGTTGTAAAGTTCAATGGTATTCATGGGGTCATCGCCCAGGGGTGTCCCAAAAAGCCGACGCCCGCAAGACGCGCTCTATATCGCGTTTGGCTTTGGCGGCGCCCGCAACATCCATGTTGGCGGGGAAACGCATCATCAAATTGCCCAAGGGGTCTACAAGAAATAAATGATTTTCAACAGGCTGGTCTTTGACGGGCGAAAGCCACTCGGTCAGATCTTGTGCTTTGACCCGCAAAACGGTGGCTTGTGTCAATGCAGGCATCAATGCAGGGGAAACGGGTGCATCGTCCTGAATCAACCAAACCCGGTCCAACCGGTCTTTTTCTTTACCCAAAGTTTCACGCAGTTGGCGTTGGAAATACAAACGCTGCTGGCACGGGGCATCACAGCCCCCACTGGCCACACTGATCAACAACCACTGGCCTTTGAGCGCAGTCAAAGAGGACGTCTCGCCGGTCAGTGATGCGGTGCTGACCGCAGGCAGCGGCCTTTGTGGCTGTATCAGTTCTCCAAAATTGCGACGCCCTTCCGGACGAAGCACGTAATACGTCCAGTACGATGCAATCACAGGAGACGCACAAATCAGCAGAACAAACAGCATCTTCCAGCGGCCAATGCGTGTGCGTGCGCCATCCGTCAGGACAACATCTGCAGGCGTCGGCATGCTGTGCACCGTCAAACCCAACGGGGCATCCACCGCAGGCTCAGCTTGATTTTTTGACGAAAGTAGGGAGTCGGACAATTTGGAACCAGACATAAAGCATTGTGATCAGCGCACCGAGCCCGAACCACTGGAAAGCATAACCGTAGTGTTTTTCGACACCTGCGACAGGTTGTGGCCATTCTCGCAACAGGCCTTCAGAAGCCTCACCTGTTTGTACCACTGTAATTTCCAACAAAGGCAATCCTGTTTCTTGCCGTAAAGCACCCATGTCGAGATTTTGCCGTATCGGACCGCCCTCTGAGTCTCCCAGCTCATAGAGCTTGGATGGTGCAAGGGCAATTCGCCCCGTAAGGGCGACTTCGCCTGCAGGCGAGACCACTGGTGGCAAACGAGTGCGCTCAGTGAAATGGCGAGGCACCCAACCGCGTTGCACCAGTATCACGGCTTTGGACTGTGTCAGTTCCATCGGTGTGATGACAAAAAATCCAACACGTCCCTTCATTTGACGGTTATCGAGAAACAGTGTTTTGTCTGCCAGCCACCGGCCCTGCAGATGCACCGCACGGTGAATCAGGCCGGATCGGTTCTCTGAAGTATCTCCCAATTGCCCCAGACTCTGCCCTTCTATGGCAGGCAGCGCGCCCTGTTGTGTCAGCTGCGTTTGCAAAACTTCCTTCACAGTTGCGCGTCGAAGCTGCCAAAATCCAAGCGAACAGGTGAGTGCCACGCTGAACAGCGCGGCCAGCAAAATCAACATCGTCCTTTGACGACTTTGCACGGGCATGTCCATGTGCTGTGTAGTTTCCGAACTCATCGGATAATCGTGCTCATGACATACCTTATTGCTTTTGCATTTGTGGCCATTTTGGGCAGCCTGGCCTCTGCTTTGTACTTCATGCTGAAAGGCAATGGTAAATCCTCTGGAAGACACCCCTCTGGCGGCATGGCCCGCGCATTGGCTTTTCGTGTGGGCTTTTCCATTCTGCTGTTTTTGTGTGTTTTGTTGGCATGGAAATTGGGTTACATCCAACCTACGGGCATTCCTGCAGGCGCTTGAAATTCATTCTCGAGCGTCAATACATCCCACAAAAAAAGCGCCAAAGGGCGCTTTTTTCTAAGGTCAAGCGGCTTCACAACCAATACACAAGAATGTACAAGCCCAACCAAACCACGTCCACAAAGTGCCAGTACCATGCCGCGCCTTCAAAGCCAAAATGTTTTTCTGCAGTGAAGTGACCTTTTTGCAAACGCAAGGTGACGAACAAAAGCATCAACATACCGACAAAAACGTGGAAGCCGTGAAAACCCGTCAACATGTAAAAGGTGGAGCCATACACGCCTGAACTCAGCTTGAGGTTCATGTCGGACCACGCATGGGCATATTCATAGCCTTGTACAAACAAGAAAATCACACCTAAAAGCACAGTCATCCACATGAACTTGATCGTTTTGGATCTTTCACCGAGCTGCAAAGCATGGTGGGCAATCGTCAAAGTCACGCCTGAAGTCAACAACAAAGCAGTGTTCACCGTGGGCAACCAAAAAGGCGTCATGGCCTGGAAGGGCTCTACGATGCCCGCAGGGGAAGCTGTGGCACCTGCGGCTAAGGTCGGCCAAACGGCTTTGAAATCAGGCCAGATCAAGGCATTTTCTAAGCTGCCCAAAGCGGGCAAGGAATGCATGCGAGCCCACCACAAGGCACTGAAAAATGCACCAAAGAACATCACTTCAGAAAAGATGAACCAAGTCATGCTCCAACGGTAGGACAGATCCACTTTGTATCCGTATTGACCCGATTCACTTTCCTGAATGGCTTGACTGAACCATTGAAATAAAACCGTCAACCACCAGACCATGCCAAACATCAGTGAGTACATTCCCCAGTCTTGCCCGTTGATCCATTGGCCAGCGCCCAAGATCACGAAGAACAATCCGATGGAAGCCATCACCGGATGTCGAGAGGGCTGGGGAACGAAATAGTAAGGCGTGGTGCCGTGTGCTGTAGAACTCATGTGTACTCCTGCTCTCAAATCTGCAAAATTTTATAATCTTAAGAAAGTGTCAAGGGTTGTGTAACCACCCAATTGACCAAGACGATCAAACCTACAACCATCACCACCACCAAGCCCAGGGCAACGGCAATGATGTGGAAAGGGTTTAATTTCGCCATATCTTCTTGCGATGCGCTGGCTTTGCGCATACCCGCAAACGACCACAACACCGCTTGAACCGTGCGCAAAAAGGACGCTTTGGCTGGGGGTGCAACATCTGCATCTTGCTTCATGTGCCCGCTTTCAAAACGGGTGCCGCATCTTGCGTTGCCAAAGGCGCGGGCGGTGTCTTACCCCCGACTTCAAAAAAAGTGTAAGACAAGGTGATGGTGGTCACGTCTTTGGACAGTTTGGGATCGATCACAAAAGCAACCGGCCAACGCTTTTTCTCGCCAGGTTCTAAGGTGTATTGATTGAAACAAAAACATTCCAGCTTATTGAAATAGGCAGCCGCTTGCGCAGGGGCATAGCTTGGAATAGCCTGTGCAGCCATGCGCCGGTTTTGCACATTTTGGAAGTCGTACATGACCGTCGTCAACTCGCCAGGATGGACCTGGACCGATCGCGTTTCGGGTGAGAACTCCCAAGGACCGCGGGAGTTCGCATCGAATTCCACAGTGATGGTTCGGGTTAAATCAACTTGCGAGTTGAGCGGTTTCACCACATCACGCCCTGCAAGACCGTTGCCAGGAACCTGTCGCTCCACCAGTGACAAGATATTGATGCCTGTCATTTCACAAATGTGTTTGTAAAGTGGAATCAAGGCATAGCCAAATGCAAACATGCCCACTGTGATCACAGCAAGCTTGGTCATCATTTTGGTGTTTTCTTTGCGCAGGTTCATGAAAGTCCTGGATTCACCGGCTCAACAAAATCATTTTTGCCAAGAAACCGATGAAAAACACTGCTGCCACCGACGCAAGGATCAGGCCCATGCGCAGGTTGCTTTTCTTTTGTTCAGGTGTGGTCATCGCAGGCTTTTCAATCAACCGATGACACGCGTTGCGGTGACATCCAACTTCGGTGGATTCTCAAAGGTATGGAAAGGTGCTGGTGAAGCCACTTCCCACTCCAGGCCTTCTGCACCGGCGCCATCAGGATCGTTCCAAGGACGCTGCGGCGCTTTGACACCTTGACCGCGCATACAAGGCACAACCACGAACAAGAAGAAGTAAACCTGAGCGAAGCCGAAGAAGAAGCCACCGACTGAAGCCAGGGCATTGAAATCGGCGAACTGCATCGGGTAGTCAGCATAGCGACGCGGCATACCTGCCAGACCCAAGAAATGCATGGGGAAGAAAGTGACATTGAAAGAAATCAATGACCACCAGAAATGGATCTTTCCACGTCCTTCGTTGTACATCACACCGGTCCACTTGGGAACCCAATAGTAAAAACCAGCGAACAAGGCAAACAAGGAACCTGCCACCAAAACGTAGTGGAAGTGCGCCACCACATAATAGGTGTCTTGCAACTGGATGTCGATCGGGGCCATGGCCAAAATCAAACCTGTGAAACCACCCATGGTGAACACGAAAATAAAGCCCACCGCAAACAGCATAGGGGTTTCAAATGTCATGGAACCGCGCCACATGGTGGCGATCCAGTTGAAGATCTTCACAGCAGTGGGCACGGCAATCAGCATCGTGGCGTACATGAAGAACAACTGACCCGTGACCGGCATACCGGTCGTGAACATGTGGTGCGCCCAGACTATGAACGACAAAATAGCAATCGAAGAAGTGGCGTACACCATGGAGGAATAACCGAACAACTTCTTGCGGGAAAATGCAGGCACGATCTGGCTGATGATGCCGAAAGCCGGCAAGATCATGATGTACACCTCGGGGTGACCGAAGAACCAGAAAATGTGCTGGTACATGACCGGGTCACCGCCGCCAGCGGGATTGAAGAAGCTGGTGCCGAAATGGCGGTCAGTCAATGTCATGGTGATCGCGCCAGCCAAGACAGGCATCACCGCAATCAGCAAGTAAGCCGTGATGAGCCAAGTCCAGGCGAACATGGGCATCTTCATCAAGGTCATGCCAGGCGCGCGCATGTTCAAGATGGTGACGATGATGTTGATCGAACCCATGATGGAAGAGGCACCCAGGATGTGCAAGGCAAAAATACCAGCGTCCATGGAGGGGCCCATTTGCAGGCTCAACGGTGCGTACAGGGTCCAACCGGCAGCAGGTGCGCCACCTGGCATGAAGAACGAACCTGCCAGCATCAAGCCCGCAGGGATCAGCAGCCAAAAGCTGAAGTTGTTCATGCGTGCAAAAGCCATATCGGCTGCGCCGATTTGCAAAGGAATCATCCAGTTCGCAAAACCCACAAACGCCGGCATGATCGCTCCAAACACCATGATCAAACCGTGCATGGTGGTGAATTGATTGAATAATTCCGGATTCACCAACTGCAGCCCAGGTTGAAACAACTCAGCCCGAATCAGCAGCGCCAAGATGCCGCCGATCATCAACATGCTGAAACTGAACAACAGGTACAAAGTACCAATGTCTTTGTGGTTGGTCGCATACACCCAACGACGCCAGCCGCTCGGGGCATGGTCATGGTGGTCATGGGCGTGATCGTGATGATCTAGAACGGCACTCATCTTGATTTCCTTTAATGCTTAACTTATTTGCGCGCAGCCAGCACTTCGGCCGGTTGAACCAGTTGGCCGGTCTTGTTGGACCAGTTGTTCTTGGTGAAGGTGATTACAGCGGCAATTTCGGTATCCGAAAGTTGCTTCCAGGCAGGCATCGCGCCGTTATTTTGACCATTGAGCAAGACAGCCACTTGTTTGAGTTTGTCTGCATCCAAAACCAAGGCCGAACCGTCCAATGCTTTGATCGCACCGGCACCCTTGCCACTGGCCTGATGGCAAGCAGCGCAATTGGCGGCGTACACTTTTTCACCACGTTTGGCCAGATCGTCCACAGCCCAGACTTTGGCGGGATCATCTGCTTTAGCGGCTTGCTTTTTCTTTTCGCCATCCACCCACGAAGAATAATCCTCAACCGACACAACCTTGACTTGAATAGGCATGTAGGCGTGCTCTTTGCCGCACAACTCTTGGCACTGCCCATAGTAAGTACCGACTTTTTCTGCACGGAACCAGGTGTCACGCACAAAGCCAGGAATCGCATCTTGTTTGATGCCCAGGGAGTTCACCGAAAAGGCATGGATCACATCATTGGCGGTCGTGATCACACGCACTTTTTTGCCAACAGGCACTACCAAAGGATTGTCCACACGCAGCAGGTAGTCGTCGCCCTCGGGTTTTCCGGCATTGGACATGGCACGTTGGCTTGAATCCAATGTCGAGATGTAGGCCAGTCCTTCGCCTTCACCTTTGATGTAGTCGTATCCCCATTTCCACTGGTAGCCCGTGACCTTGACCGTCAAGTCGGCATTGGTGGTGTCTTTTGACGCGACCAGCACTTTAGTCGCGGGCAAACACATCAGAATCACGATCAAAAATGGGGCTGCAGTCCACAAAATTTCAACGGTCACAGACTCGTGAAAATTGGCCGCCTTGTGACCCGCGGACTTGCGATGCTTCCAGATGGAATAAAACATCACCGCAAACACCGCAACGAAAATCACTGTGCAGATGATCATCATCATCCAATGCAACCAGTGCTGCTCTTCGGCTATTTTGGTTACAGCCGGATGTAGATTCATCTGATTGACAGCAGGGCCGCCAGGCAGATCGTTGACCGCATATGCAGTCGAAGCCACCCAAGCGCCCGTCCAAATGCCTGCGCGGCACAAAAGCAAAGCCAATTTGTTGGAAATACTCTTCATAGTCTTCAATAACTTCCAAGTCTCTGTAAAACCTACTACCTTGCGCGCAACCGCTCTCGCGGTCACACGCCATGGACATCACGCTTGGCGCAATGCCCGACGAATTTCTTGGGCCAAAATCAAACGATGCTCGGGCCGCACAAAACGCCCCACTTCCACCGATCGACCTCGACCCGAAACCTCGATCAAACTCCGGTCATCGGCGATCGGCTCTATGCGAACCCATTGCCGATCAAACTCAGCCCGCTGACGCCGGCCTGCAGTTTCGCACTCCACGACGATGCGAGAACCTTCGATCGAAATCCACTCACCATCAGCAGCATGGCGGGCATACATAAAAAATGCCAACCCGACCACCATCACCTCTAACCAAGCAAAACCGAGAACAAATACGGCACCCTGCAACCAAAAAAAAGTCCCAATCAACAGTGAAACACAGCAAAGGGAGAGATAAATCCACCCCAGCTGGGCCGGCGCTAAGGAACAATTTTTTTGCAGCCTCCAGTCAATAGATTGACCGGAAACCTTGGCAAAAGTGAATACAGGATTTGACATGCGTCAACTTTTGAACATCAAGTTGCTTGGTAGAAAGCCGATTTGGCCTGTGGAGCGCCGAATTTTAACCGACTTACAAAGTGGTTTTGATATTTCTCAAGCCTTACACTCAATCCTTGGATTTTGACGCAGCATGGCACGCATATCGTCTAATCCGATTTCGCTGACGGCTTGCAACTTGACACGCGGCTGGGGCTTCAGCGCATGCCCGTAAATAATTTCAAACGTCAAAACCAAGCGCCCCTGATGGTCGGGTTTCGCCAATGTCGCCAGAAGGTTCTTCAATTGCGCAAGCCATCTTTGACCGCGCAGCCCATGCCGGCGGTGCACACTTAAATTGCGCCCCAACTCTCGCAACTCGTTCAGCAGGCGCTCAGGGGATTCGTAAGTTAGGGTGATGCGCTCCATGTCCATCACCGGCTCGGCGAAACCGGCTTGCACCAACATATCGCCCCAATCGTGCATGTCCGTGAACTCGTGCGCAGGGGCAGCCCAGCCGACAGATTCGTAGGCCGAGCGCAATTCACGCAAGGTATCGGGACCCAGACAGGAAAACATCACAAAGCCATCCACCGCCAGAGCGCGGTGCCATTGCGCAATCAGGGCCTCAGGATCTGCGGACTGGTGAAGCAGCATGTTGGCCCAGAGCATCTGCGCGGGTTTATCTGGCAGTTGCTCCGAAAAGAACATGGGGCGAATCCATCGTGCAAGCTGCCACCATGGCCGTCTCAAGGCTTGCTCAGCCAGCCTCAATTCAGATAACTGCGTTGCAACAGCATGACATTGCGCTTGGGGATAACGCGCCTGAATCTTGCGCACGCCTGCCAGGCCACTGCGCAAAGGCTCCCAAGCCACCCACATCGACGGCTGAAGCTTGATGAAAGCCAACCTTTCTTGCATCCGCTTGGCCACTTCTTCGTGCAGCCATGGTGAATGACCAACACCCTCGAAGGCCTTGAGCGTTCGGCGGGCCCATCGCAGGGCAGCCGTGGAATCCATGGTCGGTGGGCGAGGCGTAGACAATTGAGAACTGTTCTTGACAAGGAGATCGCAGTATATTGAGTTCATGCCCTTGCGCCGTCTTTTCAGGTTTTTTTCTGCATCTGCATCTGCATCTGCATCTGCATCTTCAGCGCCGGGTCTGGCTTCGGAGCGAAGCTGGTCCTGGCTGCCGAGCCAATGTGCCATTTGCAAAGCCTGGCCAGCGCGGCCCGTGTGCGAAACCTGCATCGCCGCTTTTGCCCAACCCCTTCATCGTTGCGCGTTGTGTGCGTTGCACATTCCAGTGGGCATGACCCGTTGTGGCGAATGTCTTCTTCGTCCACCGCCTTGGCAGTTGAGCCTGACCGCGGTCAGCTACCAGTGGCCGTGGGAGGATTTGATTGCGCAATTCAAATACCAAGCACAACCAGGTTGGTCTGGCGCCTTGGCCAGCTTGATGCACAGCGCACCCGGGGTTGACGATGCCTTGGCGCAATCACACTGTGTCATTCCCATGCCCTTGTCCTTAGAGCGACTTTCGCAACGTGGATTCAATCAATCTTTGCTGCTGGCCAAGCATCTTGCGCCCCATCACACCCACCACGATGTGTTGCTGCGCATACGCGATACGCCCGCGCAACGCGGCCTTGCGCGACACGAACGACTGGACAACTTGAAAGGCGCTTTTGTCGTCGATCCGCTCAAAACAGCGATCTTACGAAATCAACATGTGGTGCTTGTGGACGATGTCATGACCACAGGTGCTTCTTTGCAGATGGCGGCCAAGGCCCTTCAAGTGGCAGGTGTGGCACATCTGACCACCTTGGTCTTTGCCCGAACTGAAAATGCAGAATACGGCGGATCTTGAAGGCGGTGTCCATCACAATACGGGCTATGTTTCACATTGTTTTGGTCGAGCCAGAAATCCCACCGAATACCGGCAACGTGATCCGCTTGGCCGCCAACACGGGCTGCATGCTGCATCTGATTGAGCCTTTGGGCTTTTCCATGGACGACAAACACATGCGCCGCGCGGGGCTGGATTATCACGAGTACGCACAACTCAAACGGCATGCAGACTGGGCGGTATTTTTGCAGAGCGAAAAACCCGATCCCCAGCGCATGTTTGCCATGACCACCAAAGGGTCACGACAGGTACATGGTGTTGAGTTTAAGCCGGGGGACTGGTTCGTCTTTGGCTCGGAAACTCGAGGTCTTGCACCTGAATTACGCGACACCTTCTCGCCAAAATGCCGGCTGAAACTCAGCATGCGCGAGGGCCAACGCAGTCTGAACTTGTCCAATGCCGTGGCGGTGGTGGTGTTTGAGGCTTGGCGACAAAACCACTTCGCCTGAAGCAGCGCCTGCCCCAAGACCTTCAAGGGTAGGAGCGCGACAGCGTTTCAGCGATGCAGGCCGGCTTGTCAGAGCCTTCTTTTTCGACCGTGACCTCCCAAGCGAACTGCATGCCCTTGTTGTCAATCGGTGTGGCAGACAGCAACTTCATGTTCGCCCGCAATCGACTGCCCACAGGCACAGGCGAGGTAAAACGAACTTTGTTCAAGCCGTAATTCACACCCATGCGGGTTTCTTTGACGCTGATCCCTGTTTGAAAAAATTTGGGGATCAATGACAAGGTCAAAAAACCATGCGCAATCGGCGCGCCAAATGGACCCGCCTTGGCCCGCTCAACATCAATGTGAATCCACTGGTGATCGCCCGTAGCTTCGGCAAACTGGTTCACCTGCTCCTGCGTAACTTCCAGCCAGGGCGTGACTGCGACTTGTTGGCCGACGCAATCAGCCAAATCTTGGAGTGTTTCGAAGGTTTTCATGTTGAATACTTTACTCCTTACCTCCTCACATTGCGTGTCGAGCTTGCGACAAGCCAAATAAAAAACTTAAGTAGTAGTGCAAATCCTGCGCAAATAGCTGTGCACACGTCCTGCGCTTCAGATCAAATCCACCACCACATTGCCCACCGATTGACCGGCTTCCACAGTTTCATGCGCCTGCACGATCTGGTCGAGAGAAAAACGCGGACCGATGCTGTGTTGCAATTGCCCTGCTTGCAACAGCGCGGTCAATTGCGCCAACCCCCATACGCGGTCTTGCGCTGTCAGGTCATAGACCAGGAAAAACTTCAAGGTGATGGAACCAAGCAGCATGGCCCTGAAGTTGACAGGCACCTCGGGCGCATTGGAGCCGTAACACACCACGGTCCCATGCGACGCCAAAGCACCCGCGCTCAACAGATGTGAGGTGCTGGCGAAATCCATGTCGATGATGACGGACGCGCCCTGGCCGCCCGTCAGGGTTTTGACGCGTTCTGCCACCGACTCGGTTTTGTAGAAAATAGCGTCCTTCATCCCTGCAGCATGGGCGTGAGCCGCCTTGTCGGGCGAGCCCACCGTGCCGATCACATGCCCCCCTGCCAAGGTGACCAACTGCGTGATGTAATGCCCGACGGCAGAAGACGCCCCTGTGACTAGCACGGTTTGATCTTTCAAGTCCCCTGACAAATGCACTGCCTCAAGCGCGGTGAGTGCGGGAATACCGAAACAAGCACCGGCCGCAAAGTCCACGCCATCCGGCAGCAAAACAGCTTGCGCCGAAGGCAAGACCATGTAAGTACTTGCAGTGCCCAAGGGCCTCGCCCACTGGCCGTTCCAGATCCAGACACGCTCGCCCACGCGGTGGGCAGGTACGCCCTCGCCCACGGCATCTATCACGCCGGCGCCGTCACTGTG
Source organism: Limnohabitans sp. Rim8 (assembly GCA_945901045.1). Taxonomy (GTDB): domain Bacteria; phylum Pseudomonadota; class Gammaproteobacteria; order Burkholderiales; family Burkholderiaceae_C; genus Limnohabitans_A. The sequence goes on along the minus strand of CAMDKK010000011.1, from coordinate 48,154 downwards.
CGGCACGATGCGCGGATCGACCAAGGGGCGGGCACGACGTGATTTGACATCCGAGGGATTGACGCCCGAAGTGTGCAGTCTCACTCTGACTTCACCCGGACCCGGCTCTGGCAAAGGCATCTCGCCCACCACCATCACGTCTTTGGCTTCTCCATTGTGGCTGTACCAGGCTGCACGCATTGTGGATCTCTCTTAAGGAATATGTTGCTTCGATTCTCTTGCAAGCCTAAGCCGCAGGGTGAATTTCTGGTGACACCCTGTCTCAATTGAAGGCATCACAAACCACCATTAAACGCGTTCAATGATCAATGCAATACCTTGACCCACGCCGATGCACATGGTGCACAAGGCATAACGACCGGCGGTGTGCTGCAAGCGGTTGATGGCCGTGGTCACCAGGCGCGCGCCTGAAGCGCCCAGCGGATGACCCAGTGCAATCGCGCCGCCCCACGCATTCACACGCGCGTCGTCGTCTTTCAGGCCCAGCATGCGCATGACCGCCAGGCCTTGCGCCGCGAAAGCCTCGTTCAACTCAATCACATCCATTTGGTCCAGGGTCATTCCGGCTTGGGCCAACACTTTGAGCGTTGCCGGAGCCGGGCCAATGCCCATCACCCGAGGCGCCACGCCCGCAGTGGCCATGCCGACCACACGGGCTTGAGGCGTCAAGCCGTTTTGGGCGGCCGTGGTTTCGTCAGCCAGCAACACGGCGCAAGCACCATCGTTAACACCCGAAGCGTTGCCGGCGGTCACAGTGCCATCCGGGCGCACCACGCCTTTGAGTTTGGCCAGGGCTTCGAGGCTGGTTTCACGCGGGTGCTCATCGGTGTCCACCACAATCGCATCGCCCTTTTTCTGCGGTATGCGCACGCCCACAATTTCTCGGGCCAGGTGACCCGCTTTGATCGCCGCTACGGCACGCAACTGGCTGTTGTAGGCCATCAAGTCTTGCGCTTCGCGTTCGATTTTGTAATCGGTGGCCACGTTCTCGGCCGTCTCGGGCATGGAATCAACGCCGTATTTTTCTTTCATCAACTTGTTGATGAAACGCCAGCCAATGGTGGTGTCGTAAACCGTGTTGTTGCGGCTGAAGGCGCTTTCGGCCTTGGGCATCACAAAGGGCGCGCGGCTCATGCTTTCCACGCCACCCGCAATCATCAGATGCGCTTCACCGGCCTTGATGGCGCGCGCTGCTGTGCCAATCGCGTCCATGCCCGAGCCACACAGGCGATTGATGGTGGAGCCGGACAATTCCATGGGCAAACCGGCCAGCAAACTGCTCATGTGGCCCACGTTGCGGTTGTCTTCACCGGCTTGGTTGACACAACCGTAAATCAAATCTGTGACTGCAGCCCAGTCCACATTCGGATTACGGTCCATCAGCGCCTTCAACGGAATGGCGCCCAAGTCATCGGTGCGGACACTGGACAGGGCACCGCCATATCGACCGAAAGGTGTACGGATGGCATCGCAAATGAAGGCTTGGTTCATGGTTTTCGTCTTGTAGAAAATGGGGGTTAATTGGCGATTGAAGCCAAGTAACTGCAGCGCATTTTAGGCGTAAGAAAAAAGAGACAATCAAGGCCATGCTGATCCAACCCTCCCAATCCGATGTGCGGCGATTTTTTTGCGGTGTTTACGCCAAAGCCCAAACAACCGCTGCTTTGGAGCCCATGGAAATGCTGGTGAGCCAATGGATTGACGAGCACCCCGAATACCATACCGAACTGGCCGATGTCGATGCCGCGCTGGCCAGCATGCTCAAAGTCGAGCCGAACAAAGAAAATCCTTTCCTTCATTTGTCCATGCACCTGTCGATCAGCGAGCAGTGCAGCATCGACCAACCTCGGGGCATTCGACAGGCGGTGGAGTTACTCACCCACAGGCTGAATTCTTTGCACCTTGCACATCACCAAGCCATGGAATGCCTGGGCAGCATGGTCTTCGAGAGCCAAAAATCAGGCCGAATGCCTGACGGCGAGGCTTACATCGCTTGCGTACAACGCCACGCGACGCGCGATTGACAGCCCCGAAAACACAAAAGCCCGCATCAGCGGGCTTTTGTCAACAAACAAAACCGGTCTCAGCGGAATTTGGACTGCGGCACTGTCTTCAATTCCGTGTCCAATGATCCCACGTAAGCGGACAAGGCCTTGAGCTCGTTGTTCGAGTATTGTTTGGCAATGCCGCCCATCACGCCGTTGGAGCGTCCCCAAGTAGAAAGGTTTTCAGTTTTATAAGACTTCAGGGCCACGAACAAGTAATCCTTGTGCTGGCCCGCAATTTTGGGGTAGCTCGGATCGATGGGCTGGGAGAAGTTCTCGCCGTGGCAAGACACGCAAGCGCCTTTTTTCAGCAATTCGGCCACTTTGGCGTCGGGTGCCGTGGCCGCAGGTGCCGGCGCTTGTGTTTTACCATGCTGCTCGTAGTAAGCAGCGATGTCAGCAATATCTTGGTCCGTTAAACTGGCCGCAATGCCTTTCATCGTCGGGTGTTTGCGCTCACCCTTTTGGTAGGCGTACAAAGAAGAGGCGATGTACTTGGCATTTTGCCCAGAGATCATCGGAACCTTGTAAATCTCAGGGAAGCTGGCCTGGTAGCCTTTGATGCCGTGGCAACCAATGCACATGGCAACTTTTTGCTCAGCGGCTTTGGCATCCCCCTTGACTTCTTGGGCATGAACTGAAACAGCCGTCACAGAAGCGACAGCCAAGGCAAACAGAGAGGACAACAACTTACGCATTTTGAGAACACAATCACGTGTAGATTGAAAAAAATCAATTGCGAATTATATCGGCCGAATCCGGTTTATCCTGAGACCTTCCTTTTTGATACCCATTAACCCACTTCATCATGAAATTTCAAGGCACCGACAACTACGTCTCGACCCAAGACCTGACCCTGGCCGTGAACGCGGCAATCACCCTGAAACGGCCCCTGCTGGTCAAAGGGGAGCCCGGCACGGGCAAGACCATGCTGGCCGAAGAAGTGGCCCAGGCCCTGGGCCTCAAACTGCTGCAATGGCACATCAAATCGACCACCAAAGCCCAGCAAGGTCTCTACGAATACGACGCAGTGAGCCGGCTGCGTGACAGCCAATTGGGAGAAGAAAAGGTCAAGAACATCGAGAACTACATCCTCAAAGGGGTGCTGTGGGAAGCCTTTATTTCCGACGAGCCGGTGGCGATTTTGATCGACGAGATCGACAAGGCCGACATCGAGTTTCCGAACGACTTGCTGCGTGAGATCGATCGGATGGAGTTTTACTGCTACGAAACGCGCCAGCTCATCAAAGCCAAAACACGCCCTGTGATCTTCATCACTTCCAACAACGAAAAAGAACTGCCTGACGCATTCTTGCGCCGTTGCTTCTTCCACTACATCAAGTTCCCCGAAGCGGAAACAATGAAACAAATCGTGGCGGTGCATTTCCCCACGCTCAAACAAGAGTTGTTGGCAGTGGCACTGAAAACTTTTTATGATGTACGCGGCTTGCCCGGCCTCAAAAAGAAACCTTCGACCAGCGAATTGCTCGACTGGCTCAAACTCTTGGTGGCCGAAGACATTCCGCTTGAAGCCCTGCAAAGTGCAGATCAAAAAGTCTCGATACCGCCCTTGGTGGGCGCTTTGCTCAAAAACGAGCAGGACGTTAGCTTGTTTGAAAAGCTGGTGTTCATGAACCAGCGCAACCGTTAAAGTCATGCAACGGCAACCGCTTTTGAAAGAAGGCTTTGCAGATGCCATTGGGTTTCTGGGCGGCAGTGTGGCCGGTTTTTGGATCGGGCGCTGGCTGGGCTTGGACATTTTTGCGGCCGGTTACGGGCCCGGTACTTTGGTGGCTATCTTGCTGGTCAGCCTGGGCGGCGGCATCGGCTTGCAGGCGGCCAAAGCCTGGTGGGGCACCAAGCAAAAAAACAAACCCTGAGAAGGTCCAACCCGCATGACGTCCTTTGCAGCCCCCCTGACCCTCAAGGGCCAACACGTTCATTTGCAGCCGCTGAGCGGCTCGCACCATGACGATTTAGTTGACGCCGTCAAGGATGGTGAACTGTGGACGCACTGGTACACCGCGATCCCCGCACCCGACAGCATGCAGGCCGAAATCACCCGCCGCCTGGGCTTGCAAAGCCAAGGCAGCATGACGCCCTTTGCCGTCATCGACCCCGCCAGCGGCCGTGCGGTGGGTATGACCACTTACATGAACATCGACGCCGCCAACCGCCGTGTCGAAATTGGCTCCACCTGGTACCGCCGCAGCGTGCAACGCGGCCCGCTGAACACCGAAGCCAAACGCCTCTTGTTGGCCCACGCTTTCGAGCAACTGAACTGCATTGCGGTGGAATTTCGCACCCATTTCTTCAACCAGCAAAGTCGCCGCGCGATCGAGCGACTGGGCGCCAAGCTCGACGGCGTGCTGCGCAACCACCAGATCAACAACCACCCCCTGGCCCAAGGCGCACTGCGCGACACCTGCGTCTACAGCATCCTGGCCAGTGAGTGGCCCAGTGTCAAAACGCATCTGGACTACCAACTCCAACGCCCCCGCAACTCCTGAGAAGTTCACCCCATGTTGATCGACTTTTTCTACACCCTGCGCGCCGCCAAAGTCCCCGTCTCGGTGCGCGAGTACCTGACCCTGCTCGAAGCCTTGCAGGCCAATGTGGTGGGCCCGACCACAGAATCCTGCAGCATTGACGACTTTTACCATCTCAGCCGCACGGTGATGGTGAAGGACGAAAAGCACTTTGACAAGTTCGACAAAGCCTTTGGCGCCTACTTCAAAGGCGTTGAAATGCTGACCGACTTCACCAAAGACGTGCCGCTGGATTGGTTGCAGAAAATTCTGGAAAAGGAACTCACGCCAGAACAAAAAGCGGCCATCGAAAAAATGGGCTGGGACGAGTTGATGGAGACGCTGAAAAAGCGACTCGAAGAACAAAAAGAACGCCACGAAGGCGGCAACAAATGGATCGGCACCGGCGGCACCTCCCCCTTTGGCAACAGCGGCTACAACCCGCAAGGTGTGCGCATTGGCGGCAAAGGCGGCAACCGCAGCGCCATCAAGGTTTGGGAACAGCGCGCCTACAAAGACTATGACGACACCCAAGAACTGGGAACCCGCAACATCAAAGTGGCGTTGCGCCGCCTGCGCAAATTTGCCCGCGAAGGCTCGGCCGAAGAACTGGACTTGCCCGACACCATCCGCTCCACCGCGGCCAACGCCGGTTTTCTGGACATCAAAATGGTGCCCGAGCGGCACAACAATGTGAAAGTCTTGTTGCTTATGGATGTGGGCGGCACGATGGACGACCACATTGCACGGGTGGAAGAGCTATTTTCAGCCGCCAAGGCCGAGTTCAAGCACCTGGAGTTTTACTACTTCCACAACTGTGTGTACGACTTCATGTGGAAGAACAACAAGCGCCGTTACGCCGAAAAGTTCCCGACTTGGGACATCCTGCGCAAATACAACAAAGACTACAAGCTCATTTTCATAGGCGACGCGACCATGAGCCCCTATGAAATTTTACAAACCGGCGGCAGCGTGGAATACAACAACGAAGAAGCCGGTGCCGAATGGCTACAACGCCTGACACACACCTTCCCCAAGTTTGCGTGGATCAACCCCGAGCCGCAAGGGGTGTGGCAGTACCGCCAGAGCATCGCCATCATTCAGCAGTTGATGAGCCAGCGTATGTTCCCGCTGACCCTCAAAGGGCTGGAAGACGCGATGCGCATGATGAGCAAGTGAAGCTGCTCACCACGCCCCTTCAATCCGCGTAGCCTGGCAAATCGCGGTCCAACACCCGCATACGGGCTTCAAAGAACATCCGCTCACGCTCGGCACGCGGGTGGCGGTCGTGGGACGATGGGGTGTTGACTCGTGCAATCACTTCAGGACTGAGCACTTCAATGGCTTGCCCCGTGGCCAAAGCCATCACCTGCGCACGGCAGACCCGCTCGAGTTTGTACATGCGGCGATAGGCTTGCGCCACGGTTTCACCGACCACGACCACGCCATGGTTTTTCATGAACAAAATCGGCTTATCGCCCAAGCACGCGGCCAAGCGTTCGCCTTCTGTGACCGAACTGGCCAAGCCCTGGTAGTGGTCGTCATAGGCAATTTGCCCGTCAAAAAATGCCGCCGTTTGGCTGGCCGACAACAAGCGGTTGTCTTGCAGCATGTTCAGCGCCATGGCCCAATGCTGGTGGGTGTGCAAGACCACGTTAGCGCCGCTGATGCGGTGCAAGGGCGCATGAATGCATTGCGCAGACAACTCCACCACGCCATGGCCTTCGAGGGTGCGGCCCTCTTCGTCAAAGACGATCATGTCGCTGGCGCGGGCTTCAGACCAATGCAGACCGAAAGGCAAGACCAAATACTGACCCTCGCGGCCAGGCACCTTCACGGTGAAATGGTTGTCGATGCCTTCTTCGAGTTCATCGCTCACCGCCATGCGCAGCGAAGCAGCCAAATGCACTTTGGCGCGGTGAACGGGATCAGAAGAGCCGACAGGATGCAAAGAATGAACCGACATAATCACCTCTGTGGTCAAAAATGATCCATTGTGCACAATTAGACGTTTTACGCCAGAGGCATTGTTCAAAAATGTCTCTTTCTTTGTGAAGTCAGCCCCTGAGGACCACCATGACCAAAGCCTACATCGTTGGAGAAATCACCGTCCACAACCCCGAAGCGTATGCACTGTACGGGCAAAAGGTGCCCGCCACCATCGCGCAATACGGCGGCAAATATCTGGTTCGTGGGGGGACATCGACCCAGTTGGAAGGCAAAGCCCAAGGGACTCGCCGTGTCGTGATCGAATTCGCCAGCCGCGCGTCGGCAGAGACTTGGTACCACAGCCCTGAATACCAAGCCATTTTGCCCCTGCGACAAAACAATTCTGAAGGCCACTTGGCGCTGTTCGATGGCTACGATGGTTAATCTCTTGCGCCGGCTGAGTGCGACAAAGATCGCCCTGTAAAATAATTGATCACTGTCGCCGTAGTTCAATGGATAGAACGAGTGCCTCCTAAGCGCTAAATACAGGTTCGATTCCTGTCGGCGGCACCATCTAGGCCCGCGTATGACCACGGCGCATTTTGACCGTTTGATCTTGCCCCTGTCAGTCTCATCCACATTCACCCAACTCGCCTTCAATTCAGCCTCCACTTGCGTCAATTCAAAATCGCATCTCGGCTGACGATGCGCGACAGTGCATCGGTCATCGTGGCGCGTGCCTTAGCCATGTCAAAGTCGGTTTGCAGGCCCATCCAAAACTCTGCACTGGTGCCATAGTATTTGGACAGGCGTAAGGCCGTATCCACCGTTACGGCGCGTCGCTCGCGCACAACGTCATTGATGCGTGGGGGCGGCACTTGCAAAGCCATGGCCAGTGCGTGCGGAGTCATGCCCAAAGGTTGTAAAAACTCTTCGCGCAACACCTCGCCTGGGTGTATCGGACGCATTCCATTGATGATGTTCGCCATGTTCATTCTCCTTCAGTGGTAATCCACAATTTCAACCTTGGTGGCATTGCTACCTGTCCAAACAAAGCGCACGCGCCATTGGTCATTGATGCGAATGCTGTGCTGCCCTTTACGGTCTCGCTTCAAGGCTTCCAATTTGTTGTTGGGCGGTATGCGTAAGTCATCTAAGCGGGTAGCCCGGTGGAGCATCTGCAACTTTCGCTCTGCAACCGCCTGGAAATTAATAATTCGGGCAACCGATGTACCACTGAACAGGGTTTGTGTATCGCTGCACTTGAAGCTTTGAATCATGAATGCAATTGTATAACGCGAGGCGTTATATACGCAATGTTCACTACAGAGCTTTAAAAAAGCAATGGTGCTTGACTTCAAGTCCATCTTTTTGGCCGACAAAACCCCTTGCTGGGCTGTACTAAGGCGGCAACTTGTGTTCCGGAAGTCTAATTCTTCTCGTCGCCAGGGCGTATGCCTTTGAGCCCAAACACCCAAGAAAAAAATAACCGTCACCGCCGTATAAAGTTCAGTTGGGATTTTTGAGTCCACATTCAGGCCGACATGTCCAACACCCGGCCGCGGCCCGTGGGGACAAAGTCGGGCGGCGATTCGGGGCGTGCACCGTGCACGATCTTGAAGCTGCGCATACTCAAACCCGCCCCTTGGAGTTGGCTGCCCAGTTCGCTGGCGCGCATACGGGCGGCGCTGGCCACATCGCTTTTCTCGGCCCACATGGTCAGGTCAATGTGCTGACTGCCTTCAATTTGCGTTTTCAGCCAAACAGGGCCAAAAATGTCGCTGCGTGAATGGACATTCACAGTGAGCAAAGGCGGTTGCCCTGGTCCGCGTGGCTCTTTGCGAAACACCAGCTCCACCGGGTTGGCATCGAAAAAGGGCAAGGTCATGCGAAACAAAACGTCGCCTTGCGCCTGGGCTTGCACCGCCTGCACTTGGGTCGATTCCAACTCTTCGACCGCATGTTGTATTTGGGCTAAGGTGGCCAATTTCGGGGCGGAGTCTGTCGATTTTTCAAGGGATGCCAAGGGGTCAAAATTGTTGTCCGATGCGTTCCGCTGGACCCCACCGATGGCGCCTTTATCGGCGCTTTGAATGGCTTGAATCACACGCCGCAAAAACTGCTTGGGATCCGATGGGCTGGTGGCCATGCCCCGGGCCAACCAAACTTCGGCACCTACGGCGCTGGTCAAGGCATTGGAGATGGCTTGCGGACTGAGTTGTGCCATCGACAGTTGCATGCCCCGCCATTGGGACTGCAGGTCAGGCCGGGCCAAGGTTTGGAGCAAGCCGTCCAAGGTGCCAGGACGAAAAAGCTGAGACACGTCTGACGTGCCAGGGGGCCGGAAAAGCAAATTGGCCGTGCGCGAATAGACCGCCGGGTTAACGGCCTGTGTGGGGCTGGCCACTGGCGAGCCGGAGGCCTTGGTGGGCATCGACAATGGCGCCACATACTGCAGGGCTTGTGTGGAGGATGTCGCGGTCGGTGTCGCGGTCGGTATCGCGGTCGTTATCGCGGACGTTGTCGCGGTCGGTGTCGCGACCGGTGTCGCGCCCGGTGTCGCGCCCGGTTTCGCGCCCGGTATTGCTGGTGTGGGCGGAGCCGCTGTCGGTTGCAGGGCCCATCCGCCTTGCGGGGTTTGCACCACCTTCAACCACAGGATGGGCGCCATTTGTCCCAGGTTGGCGGGGGGCAGATTGATAACCCGACCTTTGAGGACGAGTTCGGGTTGGCCCGCGGTCCATCGAAATGCGGCTTGAATGACCTGGCCTTCTTGCAGATTCAATTCTTTGGCGACCGGGGTGGCAATCGCCAGTAAGGGGCCCTGTATGTTGAGCGTCGCTGCACGTCCAGACAAGGCCGTGACGTGGGCGGTGTCCAGACCCTGGAGTTGGGTCAGTTTCACGGATGAGGCGGCGAAGCTCTGAATTTGAGGATCCGTCAGTTTGTTCAGCCACGCCGCCGAGAGCGTGCCGACCTGCTCGGGCTTCAAGTGGCTGAGTTGGTCTGGGCTGAGTTGCGCTATTTGAAGGGCTTGCAGCGCATTCAGTTGCATGCCGCTCAAGCTTCGCAAAACACCGTTGTCGATGTTTCTGATCACCGCAGGATTGATGGCACCTATCTGGGCTGGGATCATCTGCGACAAAATCACGTCGACCAAGGCTGCCTTGAACTGGCCGATTTGGGTGCTGGTCAAACCGGATGTGACGTTCGTGTGTGGTGCAGCCAGGTGATTATTTGCGAGGTATGTGGGCAGTCCCCTGGCAAGGGCTTGGGGGCTGAAGGCGGCGATCTGGCTTTTGTTGAGCGCCGCCATGTCGACTGCCTCGATCGCACCGATTTGTTCGGCCGTCATGGCCCCGAGTTGGGCTTTGGAGAGTGACTCAAAGTCTTGCGGCAACAGTGCAGCAATCCTTGCGGCCGGTTGGCTGGCAAAGTTGGCAGGCGAAAGCAAGGAAATAAAAGACAAATCTGGCTTCTACAGCGTTGAGCTTGGCAATGCTTCTACTCAAAATCATTGAATGAATGGTCTTCTATTCATCGGTACGAGGTGGGGATTCTTGAGGGCTACCGATGTCCGAGCCGCGTTCATGTCGAGAATAAAAATTTCAAGGCGACGATGACCGCAAGGATGAGTCGCACATCCTCATTCATTGACCACCATGGCCTTAATGTCCTTCATCAAAAGGAACAGGTGGAACGGATCAGATGGGCTGGGTTCAAACTCCCAATGGAGGTACCACTGTCTGGCAGGCTCGTCCTTGGCGTGCACCAGCAGTGCACGAATCCCGGCAATGTCCGCCGCCTGTGCAGTGCGCAGCAGCGCATCTTTAAGCAGTGCTTTGCCAAGCCCTGCGCCTTGGTGCTGAAGGTCCACAGCAAGTCTGGCCAAAATCATCACCGGCACGGGGTGCTGTGGAATGCCTTTGGTTACACGCGGTGCCGCATGAGATGGCTCAACGCTGCCCACCGCCAAACTGTAGAAACCAAGGACCGAGCCCGAATGGCAGCTCACGTAAGTCTGTGCACTGTTGGATTTTTGGTTGACAAGCGCAAAGCGCTGCAAAAACTGATTCAGCGCGCTCTGGCCACAATCAAAGGACTCGACGGCGTCTGAGGCGGCCAGTTTGCGAACTGGCTCGTAGGACAGCGAACTCAATCCAGCAGCCCCGGCTCAGACAAAAGCTTCTTGAGCTTGGGCTTGGCGCGAACGGGTTGATCAAGGGCCGCCTGAAAAGCCAGCCACTTCTCGTCGCTCAACTCGAACCGGTTGCGGCCAGCCAAAGTTTGGTTGGCCGCGTTGATGCCCGCCTCAAGCAAAAATTCGCTCACATTTTTATGCGCTACCCGCGCGGCTTCCTGAAGCAACTGCTTCACGGGTGTGCTGGCGCGCACATCGATGCGCTCGGACTTGGAATGAACAACTGCGGTCATGGTGGACCTTTAAGTTAAAAAGTGACCCATCATAACGTCCGGACATCGTACTGACAAATTTTTACAGAGGCCGTCTTACAGGACGCCCAAAGTGGCGCCAAAATTCACATTACAAACGGCCCAAAAAAAAGGCAAAATAAACCGTCAATTAACCCATTCGAAAAGCCCTAAATTACTCAAAAAAAGTGGCTCCTAAATGGCGATCATGCCTGGCTACATAATGGCGATCCATGACACCCCTCACTGTCAAGATTCAATCGGCGCCAACAGACGTCGTAATCACTTGTGCTCATGATCGAGCCCCGTTTAGTTCAGCGCGTAAGCCTGAACGAGCCTGGCAATAATTTGCGTGTGCTCAGGGCGATTCAATGCGGCCACCGCCTGCACAAAAATCTGCAAATTGGCTGTAATTTTATTGGGCAGTGCAATTACTTGGTTAGGCTGTAACAGGGCCGATAGCTGCACGACATCTGATAAATGTTTGTTGATTTTTTTTGAGTCAATTGTCTCGCCTCGTTGGACGCGCTCGTTCATTTCCATCCAGGCCAAGGCTTTAAGTGGGATCAGTCGATCCTCTCCCACCCAGGAAGGCAAACCGTGTTTGTTCTTGCGTCCATTCAGCACAAATTGGTAATAGTCTTAATCCAGCAAAATGGCCGACAGGCTGGAGATCTGCTCATCCATCGGAATGGGCGTGAGGTGCCCCGGGGGGACAAACCTCAAACCATCTGGAACACGCGAAAACAATTCCAGCATGTACGGAAACCCTTCATCCAATGGCTTTTGAAACCGATACAGGCAGGGCTTTTGCAAAGGATCGCCCTCCTTTTGCTGATAGCCACCGGCTTGAACGAACTCCCAAAATCTTTGACCAAATGCTGGTGTCAGCACTTCTACGTGCAAAACAATATCCAGATCCTTGGTTCCTCTGAATGGCTGGCCCGCTTCGTTCATGGTGATCGAAGCGGCCGCGCCTCCAATCAGGACGTACTGGTCCTCAAAGCCCTTGAACCATACTTGAAAAATCGCCTGCCCAATCACCACAAAAACTTCTCCTCAATTTCATCCAGTGCCAACTGAATTCGATCATCCCGGTTGTCCCGAAGGCTGAGCCACAAGGACAGAGGATCGACTGTTTTTTGTTTCTCTTGCATGGTGGGTAAATAGCGCCACACTTGAACGATCAGTGCATCCTTAAGCTCTCGCGGCTCGAAAAAAATGCCATCTTGTTTGGCCTGCTGCGCAGCTTCGGGCGTCATTGCAATCACCTGCTGTTGCGGCTCGTTGAGCATGGTCATTCGCGCCAACGCGCTCTCGCCGGCCCAGCGCGCGTCAGTCACCTCAAGAATGCGTTGGTCGTAGGTCCACAAGGTTCGAACAACGGGTGTGCGCAGGTAGGGCTTGGCCTTTTCCCAAAGCTCTCGTCGTGTTCCCGCTAGGTTGAGAAATTTGGCGCGTCCACGAGTCTCCAGCTCAAAGAGGTTGAATTTGAGTAACTCTCTAATCGCCCGCGTCGCCGTCATCCCGGCGTAGCCCAGCGAGGCAGCTTCCACAAACGGATGCCAGGTTTTACTGATCGGGTGGTGGTTAAGAAACCAGATGAGCAGCGCCTGCGTTGCGGGGCTGGCAAGCTCTTGCTCTGGACGGGGCGTTGCTCCAAATCGCTCGCTCAGAATCATACCCAACTGAGGGGCAAACAGTTGCCTGTCAGGGACCACGAAAGCTATGCCATGCTGAATCAGTTGTTTTCGCTCGCCAGGTGCGACATGAGGTAAGGCGATGATCACGGGCGCATCCAACAACTCGCGCATGCGCTCAATATGCTGAATTAACTGCTTGGCTCCAAGGGGCTGCTGACCTTTGACGCAAGCAATCGCGACCGTATGGCCCAGCAATTCGCCATGCAATACCGCATAGCTATCCTGAAGGAAATACGGCAATTGAGCCGATTGCTTACTAGGCGCCATGCGTACAGCACCCTCTCCGAACACTTGGTTCAGATAGCGAATTGTTTGCAGGGGAAGGGCTTCATGTAACATTTAAAATAAATGTAACACAAAAATTGTTAAAATTCAATTTTTTAAGTTAGATTATGCGTTGAAGCCATCCTTTCTTGCCTTACACGAAGGGTCTAGGTGACGCCGTAGAAAACGGAATTTAAAACACGCTAAGGTCTGGCGATTGCTTCTTGCAAACAATGGTTTGCGAAAAGGCTTGCTAAGAAGGTGGCGCGGCGTAGCGACGATGTGGACGCAGCGATCTCGAAAATCGTTTTCGCTCGGCAGGGGGCAGAACGGCACGTTTTGAGTAAGTCAGGCGCTTCTGATCTCGGTGAGCAGATCAGGGTGACGATCCAGTAACTTGAACAGCTTAACCAAGGCCAGCGGCGGCTTGGTCTTGCCGTTCTCATAGCGCGAAAAAGCATTGATGCCACCGCCAAAGATTTCGGCGGCCTCGCGCTGCCCAAGGTCTAGTTTCTTGCGCACATTGATGATGAAACTAGGGTCAACAATGGCCGCGTTCACCTGTTTGTTGAACGCTTGCATCTCACGCATGACGCGTTCGGTCTCCATCATGTTGGTGATGGATTCATCACAGGCAGGGCAAAAGTCAGCCGTCACCGCGGAAATGGTGGTGGTCTCGCCTTTGTAGGTGTAGAGCAAGTCCCGGGTATCGTGGATCAATTGGGCCGCACCGCAAACAGGACATTTCATGTTCATAGCTCCTTAAAGGACACGATCAGCACATCATCAATGACCGTCAATTTCAGATACACATCGCCAGCTTGCGTGCTGGGGCGGTACACGTCTTGCCATACCGTGTGATCGCCATACGTGGTCATACTCTTGTAAAAGTCAGCAGTGGTGAGCGCCATAACCACTGCCAGCATGTCAGTCAGATCCAACCCCAATGCCGAGGCCCCAAGCCTGGCTGAATGGGTCGCACGTACTTTGCCTGCTTCAACGAAGGCTTTGACCTCGGTCAGCTTGCAATGTGGTGTTGGTTTCTCCATGGGTGAATTTTAACCTAGTTGGTTTTATTGGCAATTGGCTTAACGTGCTTTAAATTCCGTTTTCTACAGCGTCCCCAATGCCGCCACGCGTCTAGATAGAAGCATAATGAACACAAAAAGTGAGCTTTTTTTAACAATTCTTCAAGAAATACACAAATGGTCGCAGTTGCAAGATGCATGGCAACAAGACGCGATCCGCCGTCTTTATGTTGATCGGACGCTAACTGATCCCGACCGCGGCCACTCACTCACTTCTAGGCACCGAATAGATCGGTCGCGTTCCATGTGCCGATCCTACATCTGCCGAACAGGCAAAACCCGCAACCAGTTGTGTGCGAGAAAGAATGTTGCACTATCGTAATTTTTACGGGAAAACGAGGGAACTCCACGTTCGAGATGTCTGCTGAGAGCCACCAGGTGGCTCGTATGTGCTGAAAACGAATTGGCCTCTTGTGCTTAAAAGTGTCAACGCATAACGCCGATGTGTTGTGCGTCTGTATGTGGGGTATGCCGTGCGGCCAGGGGTGTGCTTGCACGTCCCTGAAGAGCCTCGCCCCGATTGAAACCCGCACGGGGCGAGAGCGCGAAGCGGGCTCGATGCGCAGCATGAAAGCGGGATGAGCGCACTGATGGCGCGGCCTAATGGAGCGCCCCAATCGAACGCCCTAATGGATCACGCTATTGGCCAAAGGCCAAGATACGGCCCTGCCAAGACGCCTCCTCAATGACCTCTTGCTTATGTAACGACAAGCTTGCTGACAAACCCGTCTACGCGGCCATGGTTGGCCTGGCCGTCGATGGAGCCGTTGGTGGATCCAGCCACATAGACCGAGCCATCAGCAGCAGGAGCGACCGAAAAGGCAGAATCTTGACCCGTGCCACCGGCCAGCCGGGTCCACTGCTTTGTGCCGTTGGCCGCGAACTTGATCACAAAACTGTCGAAGTTGCCGCCAAGGTTGGCTTGGCCATCGATAGATCCGGAGGTGACTCCAGCAACATAGACCGAGCCATCGGCAGCAGTTGCGACTGAATTGCCCTGATCGGTACCCGTACCACCCGCCAACCGGGTCCACTGCTTGGTGCCGTCGGCCGCGTATTTGATGACAAAGCCGTCTGAGTTGCCACCAAGGTAGGCCTGGCCGTCGATGGGGCTGAGGGTGTATCCAGCCACATAGACCGAGCCATCGGCAGCGGTGGCGACTGAAGTGCCATAGTCTTGACCCTCGCCACCAGCCAGCCGGGTCCACTGCCTGGTGCCGTTGGCCGCGTATTTAGTCACAAAGCTGTCATTGCTGCCAAGGTTGGCCTGGCCGTCGATGGAGCCGTTGGTGAATCCTGCCACATAGACCGAGCCATCGGGAGCGGTGGCAACTGAAAAGCCAGAATCCCAACCTGTATTTCCGATACCCCACCTTGTACCTCCAACCATCCGGGTCCACTGCTTGGTGCCGTCGGCAGCATATCTGGTGACAAAGCCGTCAGAGCCGCCAAGTTTGGCCTGGCCGTCGATAGATGCGGAGTTGGTGGTTCCAGCAACATAGACCGAGCCATCGGCAGCGGTGGCGACTGATTGGCCATAATCGGCACCCGCGCCACCGCCCAGTCGGGTCCACTGCTTGGTACCGTCGGCCGCGAACTTCATTACAAAGCTGTCCCGTTCGCCATTGTTAGCCTGGCCGTCGATGGAAACGCTGGTGGTTCCAGCAACATAGACGGAGCCATCAGCAGCAGTGGCGACTGATTGACCCTGATCGTAACCCCATTTGCCGCCGACCAACTGGGTCCACTGCTTGGTGCCTTCGGCCGCGTACTTGGTGACAAATCCGTCAGCTCCGCCATCGCTGGCCTGGCCGTCGATGGAGCCGTCGGTCCCTCCAGCAACATAGACCGAGCCATCTGCAGCGGCGGCGACTGAAAAGGCATAATCGAAACCCGTGCCGCCCACCAGCCGAGTCCACGGAAGGGCCGCAAAGAGTTCATTGATCTTATTCAACTGCCCTTTTGCAAATCCAGCATTGAGCTTGTTGTCATAAACCCATGTAATTTGCGCGTTGGTAAAGCTGCCCAGTTGATCGACCTTGAATGCGGTCAACTGTGTGTTTGTGAGCGCCGTCAGGTCATCAACGGAGAGTGCAGCAACTTGAGGGTTGGTCAGTGCCTGAATCTGGATTCTGCTAAAGCTCTTAACCTGGTCTGCGCTGAGCAAACCAATCTTGCGACCATCTAATCCTGTGGCGATCTGCTGCTTGGTCAGTGCCCCGAGTTGTTGTCCGCTCAAGTTTGTGACCACATCGTCACTGAAGTGCTGAATTTGTTGGTAAGACAGGCTGGCTATGTTTTTGGCGGTGATGGTCAGGACTTTGGCGCTGTCGAGCTTGTCAACCTGCCCGGTGGTCAGCGCTTTTAACTGCGGTTGTGTCAAGACGGTGAACTGGTTTGCGGTCATCATGCCTACGTCGTCGGCATCGATGGCGGCAATCTGCTTGGCCGCCAAAACCCCCAGCTGGGCTGTACCCAAGGCGGCAACTTGCGTACCGGACAAGGCCTTGACATGGACAGTGTCCAAGCCCTTGAGTTGGGTCAATGTGAAAGATGAAGCGGCGAAGCTCTGAATCTGAGGTTCCGTGAGTTTGTTCAGCCACGCCGCCGAGAGCGTGCCGACCTTCTCTGACGTGAGACCGCTGAGTTGGCCTGTGCTGAGTTGCGCTATCTGTAGGGGTTTCAGCGCATTGAGTTGAATGCCGCTCAAGGCGCCCAACACATTGTTGCCGATGGTGCTGATCACTGAAGTGCTGATGCCACCTATCTGGGCTGCGCTCATCTGCACCATGCTGGCGTTGACCAAGGATGTACTGAACTGACCGATTTGGGGGATGGTCAAACCGGAAGTGACATTCGCGGGCAGAGCAGTCAGAGTATTGCTTGTGAGGAAAGTAGGCAGCCCACTGGCAAGGGCTTGGGGGTTGAAGGCAGCGATCTGGCTTTTGTTCAACGCCGCCATATCAACTGACTCAATGGCACCGATTTGAGTGGCCGTCATGGCCCCAAGCTGGGGTTTGGAGAGAGACTTAAAGTCCTGCGGCAACAGTGCAGAAATCCTTGCGGCCGAAAGGCTGGCAAAGTTGGCAGGAGAGAGCGAAGAAATATAAGACAAATCTGGCTTCTAAAGCATTGGACTTGGTAATGCTTGCACTCAATTTGGTAACGCTCGCACTCAAAGTCATTGGATTTGTAACCTTCTATTTATCGGTACGAGATAGGAATACTTGAGGGCAGATGAAACCCAAGAAACTTCTGACTTGCCCTCCCCCTTTGGCTACCGATGTGACAGCCCACCCAGCCTCATCCGCCTACAGTTGCCGCATGCAATCCACGCACCCGCTTTTGATGGCCCCGATCCTCCCGACAATCTGGCGTTTGGGTTTTCCCAATATGTTGGCCATGATCGCCTCGGCCTTGGTAACCATCGCCGAAACCAGTTACGTGGGGCAATTGGGTACCGTGCCTTTGGCGGGCATGGCCTTGGTTTTTCCCTTGATCATGTTGCAACAAATGCTGTCTTCCGGCTCGATGGGCGGCGGCATTTCGTCTGCCGTGAGCCGTGCATTGGGCGCCGGGCGCGAGGACAGGGCGCAGTCCCTTGCCCTGCACGCCAGCATCATTGCTTTGGGCATGGGCCTGCTTTTTACCGTCCTGTTTGGCGTCTTTCGCATGGAATTGCTGGAAACCATCGGGGGCTCGGGCGAAGCCTTGAATCAGGCTTCACTGTATGCGGCCGTGGTATTCATGGGCTCGGTGAGTATTTGGTTGACCAATGCTTTTGCCTCGGTTATCCGTGGCTCGGGCAATATGAAAATACCCTCTGCGGTCTTGCTCACTGTGTCTTTGTTTCAGGTGGTTCTGGGCGGCATTTTGGGGCTGGGCTGGGGCCCTGTGCCTGGTTTCGGCATGGCGGGTATCGCCATGGGGCAGTTGATCGCCTTCACCGGCGGTGCCTTGTACCTTGGCATCTACCTTCAATCGCCGGCCAGTCGGGTGCGACTGGTTTTCAAAGGACCCCTGCGCTGGGCTGACTTTCATGACATTTTGAAAGTCGGGGCCCTCGCCAGCATCTCCTCCATCCAGACTGTTGTGACCATCTTGATATTGACGCGACTGGTCTCGCAATTCGGCACCGAAGCCCTGGCCGGCTACGGCATTGGCACACGTCTGGAGTTTTTACTGATCCCGATCACCTTTGCGATTGGGGTCGCCTGCGTCCCGATGGTTGGCGTGGCCATGGGTGCGGGCATGGTGCAGCGGGCCCGCCGCGTGGCCTGGACGGGCTCCACCATGGCTGCCCTGATGATTGGCGTGGTGGGCGCCGTCGTTTCTTTCTACCCCAACGCCTGGAGCCAGCTGTTCACAGACTCGCTGGCGGTACAGTCTTATGCCCAAAGCTATTTTGAGTGGGTCGGACCCTGGTACGCACTCTTTGGATTCGGCTTGTGCTTGTATTTCGCATCACAAGGGTCGGGCAAATTACTGGGGCCTGTGCTGGCGGGCACGGTTCGTTTGGTGATGGTCGCCGCAGGAGGCTTGTGGATGCTGCGCACCGGCGCCAGCGCCGCTGACATGTTTGCCTTGGTCGGTGTAGCCATGGGTGTGTATGGCGTGGTGACCGGCTTGGCCATGTACTGGACATCGTGGGGCGTCGATAAAGTAAGTGGCGTTCAGGCGCAACCGGCGGTCTGAAAAAACGCCTCAAGCAGGTTTGGTCGCAGCAAAGCCCAGCAAACCTGACATGCCCCGGTGGGCAGCACCTTCTTGAACCTGTGCTTCATAGGTTCGCAGTTCAAGAACGTGGTACCCGGGGAAAGAAGCATGCATCAGGTCTTCGTCATAAAGATGCGACAACTCGCCGGGTCCACCGGTGTTGAACTTCAATTGCGCAGGACTGTAGCCTTGAATCAACATCAGACCGCCGGGCTTGAGGCTGTCGCTCATGGATTTAAAAAGGACCGCGCGATCTTCTGTGTCCACAAACTGAAAAAAGATGCCGACCACGCAATCGTAGTGCGCTGAGGGCCAGGCGAAAGACTGCCAGTCGCTCAAATGGAACGCCACTTTCACCTGACGAAGCTCGGCCAGATGGCGGGCCTTGGCCACGGCCGGTTCTGAAAAATCAAAGGCATCGACTTGCAGGCCCTGCTGGGCCAGCCAAACACTGTTGCGTCCTTCGCCATCGGCTACAGCCAAGGCCTTGCCTTGGGGCAAGCGGTCTTTTTGACTGGCCAGAAAGGCATTCGGTTCGGTGCCAAAAATATAGTCGGGTCTCGCAAAACGGTAGTCCCAGCGGGCTTTGGGGTTGGCAAAGGTGGTCATGTCACAGGTCTAAAGATTGAAATTTGCGTTACTCAGCTTTCAGACCATCCCGATTAAACGGGGACGTAACCCTTGTTCGGCAAGGCCCCAGTGAGCTTGGGCGTGTTGAGTGTGCGTGCAGGGACGCGACCCCCCGGCTGATGCCCCAGCCACTGCGCAACCACATCCCACACTTTCGGGTGACCTTGATGGCGGGCTTCTTCGGCCACAGGCGCCCATCCCGCAACTTTGTAGGTCTTGCCAGACTCGATCAAGCGGCCCTTCAATCGCATGTCGCCAATGCGTGAGCCCATGCGGGCCAATGGGTTGCAACTGTAAGTCAACCCCCCCACGCGAACCATATCGCCGCCTTGTTGGTAGTAGGGATCGGGGTTAAACAGGTTGTCTGCCACATCTTCCAGAATGGTCTTGAGGGCTTGACCGCTCATCTGGGTCACCGTCGCATACGAATACGTGGTGGCAGTCATGTCCATCAGCCACTCACGGGTGATGGCCTGGCCCGGTAGCAGGGTCGTGCCCCATCGGAATCCTGGCGACAAAGCGATCTCGGCATTTTGCACATCCAGCAATGCGTCAATCAGCAGCTGGTCGCCTGTGCCATTGAAATTGCCTCGGCGGTACAGCAAGCCTTCTGAGACGCCCAGCTTCTCAGAAAGTTGGGCCTCATAGGGCGCACGCACTTTCGTGATCAGGGCGTCCATGGCTTGGTCTGCGGGCAACATGTTTGAAAACACAGGCAAGAGCTTGTAACGGAAGTCGCTGACTTTTTTGTCTTTCACTTCCAAATCAAGCACCCCCAAAAACTTGCCGTTGGAGCCTGCGTTGGTGACAATGGTTTTGCCGCCCGGATTGCTGACCAGCGTGGCCACCGGCATGCCGTCATGCGTATGGCCGCCCAGAATGGCGTCAATGCCGCGCACCCGGCTGGCCATTTTGAGGTCCACATCCATCCCGTTGTGACTCAGCAGCACCACGACCTGTGCGCCTTTGCCACGCGTTTCGTCGACCATGGCTTGCATGTTTTCGTCCTGGATGCCAAAGGTCCAGTCGGCCACCATGTAACGGGGGTTGGCAATCGGCGTGTAGGGGAAAGCCTGGCCGATGATGGCGCAACGCACGCCATTGATTTCGCGAAACACATAGGGCTTGAAGACGGGGTCGCCAAAATCAGTGGTCTTCACGTTTTGAGCCACAAAGTCAATTTGGCCTGCAAAGTCTTTTTCAATGATTTCCTTGACCCTGTCCATGCCCAAGGTGAACTCCCAGTGCCCCGTCATGATGTCTACGCCCAGCAATTTGCAGGCCTCCACCATGTCTTGCCCGTGGGTCCACAAACTGGTGCCCGAGCCTTGCCAGGTGTCGCCACCATCGAGCAGCAAAGCGCCAGGGCGACTGGCCTTCATGCGTTTCACCAAGGTCGCCAAATGGGCAAAACCACCGACTTTGCCGAAGCGCTTGGCCGCGGTTGCAAAGTTCAAATGCGTCAAGGCATGGGCTTGCGCCGTATCCGGTCGGACCCGGGCAGCCTGCAGCAAATGCATGCCCACCAGGTGCGGCAAGTGGTCTTGCATCGCCCCCACGCCCAGGTTGATGTGCGGCTCGCGAAAGTGAACAGGTTTGAGCTGCGCATGGCAGTCGGTCATGTGCAGAAACGAGACCTGCCCAAAGGCCGGGATGTCGTAAAGTCCATTGGCCGCAGTGGGCGCACTGGCTTGGGCATATTGCCCCATGGCCAGACCGGCCATGGTGCCGGCCCCCATGACCTGGATGAACTCGCGCTTGCTCAGGTTCACTGATTGACGGGCGACTTGGGGTCCAGCAACAAGCCCACCACATGCCGAACCTGCTCTTCGGTCAGTATCCCCATGTGCCCTGCACGCGGCATATTGGAGCAGGCGTTGTAGGCCTTGGCATTCCAGACCTTGCCCCACGTGTATTCAAGCATCGCTTTGGCCTCAGGGCTGTTGACATCGGTCACACCGCGCAGCTTGCCGAAGTTGTAGAGACTGGGGCCAATCGTGCCGTACGAAATTTCTTTCTTGTCCATCTGATGGCAGTTGTAACAATTGCCACCGTTGGCCATTTTGGCGTCGTCGGTCCAGGTCAAGCCGCGACCGTTTTGGGCAATCGCTTCGCCCTGCCGCCAATCGCCAACAAACTTCCCGTCGGAAGGCCATTGAATGCTTTTGAAATTAGCCTCCTCAATGGCTTTAGCTTTTTTTTCATCCAGCCGCTGCCCGCTGGCATCGGCTTCGCTGCAGGCACGGTTGGTTTCATCGGTAGCCGTCACGCGCTCGACATTGGCGATGCCTTGCGTGCGAAATGAGGCTTTGACAATTCGATCCGTCAGCGCATCGAGTTCTGCCACCGTAGGCCCGCTGGCACAGCCGGCAAGCAGCAGAGCAACCATCAGAGCAAGGACGGCCGAGGCCGCCAGGTTGGGGGTTTTTTTTTTCATGTGCATGTGCCCTTTGATCAACGCTTGAGGGCCGGGGCCACCGAGACCGCACCCTTGGCATTCACACCCAAATAGGTGGACAAGGCAATCGTCGCGTCGCTGCCAAAACCGGGGTAAGGAAAGCGCTGCTGTCGGTAGCAGTCGTTCAAGCGCAACTGCATGCCCCACATTTGTCCATTGGACACACGGTAAGCGGGCCAGGCAGCAAAGCCGACGCCATCACCGGGTCTCTTGCTCAGCAAGGGCAAATCCTGCAAACGAATCCGCTTGCCTTCTTCGGCATGACACGAGGCACACGAAAAGTCATGTGTGCCGCCGCGCTGGTAAAACAAACGTTTGCCCACTTCGTAAAATGTTTTTTCCTGCTGATGGTTTTGCGACAAGTTGAATCTCTGGCCTTTGGACTCCGAAGCAATCCAGGTGGCCAAAGCGGTCACGTTGATTTGCTCGCCCCGACCGAACGGGGTCTTGGTAATTTCAGCGCCGTCAAAACCTTGCAGTGCTTCCATGCAAGTGACCAAGCGCGACTCCAGATCTTGCACGCGCTGGGTGTCTGCAAAGAAACGCGGCAGCTCGACAAAGGCGCCCTTGGAAACACCCGGTCCTTTGCCCAGATCGCATTTCTCGAGACTTGCATTTTTGGGGCCACGGGTTTTTTTCCACAGGTCTTCGCCTTTGGCTTCAAACAACTCAGCGGGATTACCGTCGGCCAGCATGGCACGGTATTCGTCAATGCCCTGACTGGCTGTTTTTTGCGCCATCGCAGACAAGGCCGACAAAAACGTCAGGGCCAGGGGCACGGCCCACTTTGCAAATTTATTCATGGAGACTTTCAGACCGTTCAGGTCACGGTGGCTTCGTCAGTGCGCGTATCGCCTTTGTTGTCTTTCCAGGTCACCGCAATTTTGTCGCCCACTTTTGCGCCTTTGATCACAAACTGCATGAACGGATTTTTGGACACTGCGGTGCCCCATTCGGCCGACAACACTGATTTGCCATTGTGTGTGGCCGTGACTTCCTGGATGTGCCAAGCGGGCACGGTTTTGCCGGCCGCGTCTTTGCGTTGCCCGGTTTCCATCTCGTGGCTCATCAACACACGAACGGTGGTCTTGTCGCCAGCGGCTTGAGCGCGAATGCGCATGGGATCTGCCATTTTGAACTCCTCAATTTATTGTTAACAGGGGTTGAAGTTGAGGCTCAACCGCCGCAGCCACCCAAGGTCACTTTGACTTCTTTTTTGGCCCACAAGGCCTTGCCATCGGCCATGATGGCGACGGCATAAACGTCCGAGGTCTGGCCCATCTTGGCACGGGTCAAAAAGTTGTTTTCCAGACTTTCATTGCTTTGGAAAATGGCCACCAAAGCCAGCGGGTTCTTTTCCACCAACAGCAGCAAGTGCTTCACACCAGTCAAAGCGGTGCTGATGCCCATGGGCACCACTGCCCCGTTTTCGGCAATGTCAGGTGCCGTCAAGGTCACATCTTTGCTTTCGATCAGGCTTGCACCACCGGCCGCCTTGACCGCATCTTGTATCGCCTTCGCTTCAAAAGCATTCTTGTTGAATGCCGCATGGGCGAATTGAGGAAAGCCTGCGCTGGCCAAAAGGCCGGCGACCGCTGCGCTGCGTTGTAGTGTCTGGCGACGGGATTGCATCGGTTATCTCCTTCATGAAGTGGGTGACCTTAGGGGAATATCCCCGGCCGTGGCACGGGCAAGCCCAAAAAATCCGGTGATTCACAACGCAAGACGGGCTTTTTCCAGGCGTTGCTCTAAATAAGCCCCGTAAAAATCGGGCAATGAAGCCCCTTCGAGGCGTTCTGCGACTTCTTTGCCACCGGGGCCGAAAAAAAGCACCGTCGGCGTGACCGAAATTTGCCACCGCCGAATCAATTCACCATGGGTGGTGAATTGCCCGGAGAAATTTTGCACGGGCTGCAAACTGTTCATGTCGAGTTGGACAATATCTGCGCCATTTTTTTGCAGCGGTGACAAATAACTTTGCCGTGCCACGCGGCAATACGGACAGCCGTCCAGACTGACCATTACCACCAAGGCTTGTTTTTTCTTCAAAGCCACAGCCAACTCGTCCCGCAACGAATGTGCCGCGGGCAGCACCGCCGGCCCCAAGTTTTGCGAGCCCGCCCAAGTTGGCCAAGCCGCAAGACCGGCCAGACGCAAGACGCCGCGCCGCGGCAGCGGACTGAGATCAAATTTTTTCAGCAAGAATGGCAAAATAGACTTCAAATGAGGAGCAACCGTTGAATCTTGCTAGTTTATTAGAAACTTGGGGAGACACCCAAGTGCTCGCGGCTGCCGGTGCTTTGGTCGGCTTGCTGTTTGGACTGACCGCTCAACGGACGCGGTTTTGCACACGTGCTGCAGTGATCGAGAGCTGCCAAGGCCGACTCGGCCCCCGCTTTGCCGTGTGGTGGCTGGGTTTCAGTGCCTGCTTGTTGGGGGTGCAAAGCCTGGTCATGCTGGGCGGGCTGCAGCCTCAGACCTCGCGTTTCATGGCACCGATCGGCAGTATTTCTGGCGCTGTCATTGGCGGCCTGCTCTTTGGCGCGGGCATGATCATGACCCGAGGCTGTGCGGGTCGTTTGCTTGTCTTGTCAGCCAGCGGTAATTTGCGGGCCGTGGTCGCAGCCCTGGTCTTTGCAGTCACCGTGCAAGCCAGCATTGCCGGATGGCTGGCGCCCTCTCGTCAAGCCATGGTGTCATGGTGGCAAATCGATGGCGGCCCCGGTCGCGACTTGCTGCAGATCACCGGCATCGGCCCCATGGGCGGCCTCCTGCTGGCCGCGTTGGCGTTCACCAGTGGCTTGTATTTCTTCGTCAAGACCCACCCACAGCGTTCAGCCCTGGGGCTGGGATCGATCGCGGTGGGCCTTGCTGTGGCTGCAGGCTGGGGACTGACACAGGCCATTGCGGGGCAGTCTTTTGAAGCGGTGCAAATTCAAAGCATCAGTTTCAGCAGTGCAACGGCCGAATTTTTGATGCGCATTTTATCGACGGGCACGGCACCAAGGTTTGCTTTTGACGCCGGCTTGTTGCCGGCCACACTGGTCGGCTCGCTGGCCGGCGCATTGCTGGGGCGCGAATTCAAGTGGCAGAGCTTCCAAGCCGAAAACAAACTTGGCCACTACCTGACCGGTGCGGTGCTGATGGGTCTGGGCGCTGTCATGGCCGGCGGCTGCACCGTTGGCGCCGGCATGACGGGCGGGTCGGTCTTTTCATTGACGGCGTGGCTGACCCTCCTGGCCATTTGGCTGGGCGCTTGCTTGTCCTGGCGCGTACACCAGCGCATGGGCTGGCCGGTGTAGCCGCTTCAAGCCAAGGTATCGGCCCATATGTTTTGCGCCCAAGCCAAAGCGTAAACGCCTTCGAGTTCATTGGCCGCAGCAGACAAGCCACCGGAACCGGGCACCGTGAGCATGGTCTTTTTATCTGCATCGTAGCGGTGCACGCTGGCCACATGCACAACATCTTTGGCGCTGACAAAGCTGTAACAGGTGTTGTTGTAGACCGGTGACGGGTTCACGCTCTGGCCGGTGAGCAATGCCACCACGGCCGCAGCGCAGGTCTTGCCATGCTGGTTGGCCATGTGGCCTGACTTGGGCATGGCCGGTGCAATCTGAATGGCATCACCCAACACGTGCACGTTCTTGGCTGCCTTGGACTCGAAGGTCAAAAAGTCGACCTCGCACCAGCGCTGATTGGCGGTGGCCAGACCGGTCTTGAAAGCGATGTCACCCGCCCGCATGGGTGGAATGACGTTGACCACATTGGCTTTCAGGTCGTCATTGAATTCAAATTTCAAAGTGCCACTGGCCGCATCCACATCCACCAGTTGGTGTTTAGGACGGTATTCGATCATGCCGGCATAACGCTCGGCCCAGGCCTTTTTGAACAAGGCCCCTTTGGAGGTGACATCGTCATTGGCATCCAAAATCAGCACCTTGCTCTTGGGTTTGTTTTGGCTGAAATACGTCGCTACCTGGCACGCACGCTCATAAGGTCCAGGCGGGCAGCGGTAAGGCCCCAGGGGAATCGACATGGCAAATACGCCGCCGTCAGGCATGGCTTCGAGCTGTTGTCGCAGCGCCAGCGTTTGCGGCCCCCCCTTCCACGCATGCAAAACTTTGTCTTGTGCACCAGCCTGCTTCATGCCGGGCAAGCTGTCCCACATGAAGTCGACACCGGGCGAGACGATCAATCGGTCATAAGGCAAGGCACTGCCACCGGCCAATTGCACCAGTCGTTTGTCCACATCGATGCTTGTGGCACGGTCCTGCACCCATTTGACGCCGTGGCGACGCACCAGGTTGTCGTACGGCGAGGTGATGTCGGCCATGCGCTTGCTGCCGCCCAGCACGAGGTTGGACAATGGGCAAGATACAAATGCAGAATTCGGTTCGACCAAGGTCACCTGGATGCCATAGTCCGACCACATGCGAATGTATTTGGCCGCAGTGGCACCCGCGTAGCCCGCACCAATGACCACCACCTTAGGGCCTTGGCCAGAGGGGCTGGCACAGCCAGCCATCAAGCCCATGACGCCCAACGCAGAACCGGTTTGCAATAAATGACGACGTTGCATGTTCTAACTCCTTATTTCTTTTGCGCAGCAAAGTAAGCTGCGATGGCGTTGATCTCGTCATCGGTGTAGCCTTTGGCCAGCTGATGCATCACCGTGGCCGTGGGCACGCGTCCCGCTTTGTAGTCTTGCATTTTTTGCGCAATCACCTGTTGAGGCGTTCCAGCCAAAGTCACCATGCTGCCCTGGGCGTTGCCGTTGGTGCCATGACAGGCAGCGCAAGAGGCGGCCAAACTGCGCGCATCCGGTGCGGTTTGGGCTTGCGCCTGAAGGGTGCTGGCTATTCCGAAGTACAGCAGCCATGGGATGATTTTTTTCATAATTTTTCCTTTCGGTATTTGAAAGCATGACTCTTTTTGAATGTAGGCATCTTAATGACTTGCCTGTGAGGCGTTCAGCCTTCGGCAAACATCCTCGACTTGTAAGGGGTCAAAACCAAAGCTTCGCCTACCTTTGTGCTGTCGGTATGACCTGTACCCGTTGCGCAGTCGCATTCAAGCGATTCACTTCTTCGCGCAAATCATGCGCCCATGCCCTGCGGTCGCGCCCCTGCGCGGTTTGCGGCTCACTAAAATGCACCACGGCGTCGATCCCTTCCGCCGTCAATGTGCGCCAGACAGAGTCCAGCAGCGAGTCGTCGCCAATGTAGGCGGGAGCCAAACTGATCGCCCCGCTTTGCCGGTCTAAGAACTTCAAGCCCACAGGCTGCACCGGTGCATCGGCGGCAATCGCGGCTTGGATCAAATTGGCATGAAAGGGCAGCAGATGCAAGCCGTCGCCGGTGGTGCCTTCCGGAAAGATGGCCACCACGTCGCCCGCTTGCAAAGCACGGGTCATTTCTTGCACCACCCGCATCGCATCGCGCCGATTGGTGCGCTGAATGAACAAGGTGCTGCAACCCGTGGCCAGGGTGCCGATCAGGGGCCATCCTTGAACGTCGGACTTGGAGACAAAGCGGCAATGCCGCGCTGCATGCATGACCACAATGTCCAGCCAAGAGATGTGATTGGCCACCAGCAACATGGGACCATTCAAGACCGGCTGGCCCAGCACATGCAAGCGGATGTTCCACAAAGCCAACAACTGCAGGGACCAGGCTTGAACCCACGCTTCGCTGTGTTCAGGCGAAAGCTTTGGAAAGTGCATATGCACCCACCACACGCCCTTGAGCATATGGCCCAAGCCGCGCAGCAGTTTGTACAAGGCGACGAGGGTCTTCACGCCTCAAAGGCCACATGCCCTGCCACCACAGTGGCCAGCACCCGGCCGGGCAATTCGTAACCCGAAAACGGCGTACTCTTGCCTTGGCTGCGCAAGGCTGAGGGACTCACGGGCCAATGGCCTTCGGTGGACAGCACGCACACATCGGCCACACCACCGACACGCAACTGACCCACTGAAGACTGCAAGTCGCGCAAGGAGGCACCCAGAACGCGGGCAGGCTGGCTGGTGATGCGCGAGAGGACGGCGGACACGTCCAAGCCTTCAGCCTGGCCCCACTTGAGCGCCAAACTCCAGAGCAACTCAAGGCCCGTGGCGCCGGGTTCGGCTTCGGCAAAAGGCAAGGCCTTGGCGTCGGCATCCACCGGCGTGTGGTCTGACACCAGGGCATCCAGGGTGCCATCGGCCAGTCCTGCGCGCAGCGCATCGCGGTCTTGCTGCTGACGCAGCACAGGGGTCAGCCGCGCGCGGCTGTCAAAGTAGCCCATGTCGGCATCGGTCAGGTGCAACGAGTTGATGCTCACATCGGCAGTGACTGGCAGGCCCTCGACCTTGGCTTGGCGAACCAAAGCCACACCCGCTGCGCTGCTGATTCGGCACAGGTGCACACGGGCACGGGTGCTGCGCACCAGTTCAAAAATAGTGTGCAGGGCAATGGTTTCAGCGGCCACTGGCACGCTCGACAAGCCCATGCGGGTGGCCAAGGGACCGCTGGCGGCAACGCCCTGACCCAAATAAAAATCTTGCGGGCGCAGCCAGACGGTGTAGCCAAAGGAGCTGGCGTATTGCAAAGCCCGTTGCACCACTTGGGTGTTGGGCAACGCGACTTCAGCTTGACTGAATCCCACGCAGCCGGCGGCGGTGAGTTGGCCCATTTCAGTCAAGACCTCGCCCTTTAGGCCCACGGTCAAAGCGCCCAAGGGCAGCACACGGGATTGGTGTAATTTTTCGGCGCGGTAGCGCAGCCTCTCGACCAGTCCGGGTTCGTCCAACACCGGATCGGTATCGGGGGAACACACCAACCACGTCACGCCGCCGGCCACAGCGGCCGCGAGCTCGGAGGCGAGCATGCCCTCGTGTTCTTGACCAGGCTCGCGCAAGCGCGCCGCCAAATCCACCAGGCCGGGAGCCACGATGCAGCCTTGGGCATCCATGACTTTGTTGGGCTCGAAATCTTGCGGAGCCTGGCCAATGGCTACGATGTGTCCTGCGGCAATCGCCACATCGGCAATGTGGTCCAAGCCACTGGCGGGGTCGATGACGCGGCCGTTTTGAATCAGGATTTTCATGGTTGCTCTCCGCCGGGCCGCCCCAAGGAGAGCAGGGCCCCCTTGGGGGGCAGTGAGAACACGAAGTGACGAATGTGGGGGCTCATGGTTCTCTCCTTCATGCCTCGTTTCCGGCCACGATGCTCATCACCGCCATGCGCACCGCGATGCCAAAGGTCACTTGCGGCAAGATCACGCTTTGCGCACCGTCCACCACGGCGGAGTCAATCTCGACGCCACGGTTGATTGGGCCGGGGTGCATGACGATGGCGTCAGGCTTGGCGAATTGCAGTTTCTCGGGCGTGAGGCCAAAGCTCTCAAAGTATTCTTGGCTCGACGGCAAGAGCGCGCCGCTCATGCGCTCGTTTTGCAGGCGCAGCATGATGACCACGTCGCAGCCTTTGATGCCTTCGGC
This sequence comes from Limnohabitans sp. Rim8, assembly GCA_945901045.1. GTDB lineage: Bacteria > Pseudomonadota > Gammaproteobacteria > Burkholderiales > Burkholderiaceae_C > Limnohabitans_A. The sequence continues at coordinate 18,882 of CAMDKK010000011.1, read as the reverse complement.
CAGGTTGTTGAAGACGCGCACGCCCATTTGCGCCATGTCGGCCGGCACCAGGGTTTTGGGGCCCACCACGCGTACTTCGGCGCAGCCCAGCGTGGTCAGCGCGTGGATGTCAGAGCGCGCCACACGCGAGTGCAGCACGTCGCCAACGATGGCGACGGTGAGGTTAGAGAAATCTTTTTTGTAGTGCCGGATGGTGTACATGTCCAGCAGCGCCTGCGTGGGGTGGGCATGGCGCCCGTCCCCGGCGTTGACCACATGCACATGGGGCGCAACGTGTTGCGCGATCAGGTAGGGTGCGCCCGACTCTCCGTGGCGCACCACAAAAATATCGGCAGCCATGGCGCTCAGGTTGGCGATGGTGTCGAGCAAGGACTCGCCTTTGCTGGCCGAAGAGCGGGCAATGTCGAGCGTGTACACATCGGCCGAGAGTCGCGTGGCCGCAATGTCGAAGGTGGTGCGGGTGCGGGTGCTGTTTTCAAAGAACAGGTTGAACACACTCTTGCCGCGCAGAAGCGGAACTTTTTTGACCTCACGGTCGTTGACGCTGGCAAAGTTGCCTGCAGTGTCCAAGATGTGCGTGAGGATGTCTTTGGACAGGCCCTCGGTAGACAGAAGGTGGATCAGTTCACCGTTTTGATTGAGCTGGGGGTTGTTGCGTTTGTAGAGCATCGTTTTCACTCCGCGGGTGTTTCGACCTGGAAGCTGAAGGTGCCCGAAGCATCACGCACCAGCGCCAGCGACTGGCTGTCAGGCAAAGCCACTCGCGCCGCCGCAAAGTCAGCTTGTATGGGCAACTGCCGGCCTCCGCGGTCGACCAGAACGGCCAACTTGACGCTAGAAGGGCGGCCGTAATCAAACAGCTCGTTGATGACGGCGCGAATCGTGCGGCCGGTGTAGAGCACGTCGTCAAGGATCAACAGGTCTGCGCCTTGGATGCCAAAAGGCAGACTGGTTTGCCCACCGGCCGACAGACCGCGTTGGGCGAAATCATCGCGGTGCATGGCCGAGCTGATGGTGCCATGCTGACCGGCCAATGCCAGGTCTTTTTGCAAGCGCTCAGCCAACCATGCGCCGCCCGAGGTGATGCCCACCAAGCGGGTCTGGGGGCCGACCAAGGCTTGCACACCGCACAGCAATTCGCTGTACAGCGCTTCTGCATTCAAAGCCAATGCACTCAAGGCAGACTCCTTAAAAACTGATCCAAAATGATGCAAGCTGCAGCCGCATCAGCGTCTCGTGCACCGGCCTGCAAAGCCTCGGTGGTGCTGTAACGTTCGTCCACTTCATACACCGACAAGCCGAATCGGCCTCGCAATTGGCGCGCAAATTTTTTCGCACGCAAGGTGTTTTCGTGCGCTGCACCGTCAGGGTGAAACGGCACGCCAACCACCAGCGCATCGGGCTGCCATTCGGTAATGCGTTTGTGCACATGGGTAAAGCGGGCGTCGCCCTCGGCGGCAATCGTGCCTTGGGGGGTGGCACTGCGCAGCATGCGGTTGCCCACCGCCACACCGGTTCGCTTGAGACCGAAGTCAAATGCCAAAAATGTCTGGTGCGCGGCTGAAACCTCCATGGCAGCCAAGCCCAAATTGCTCATGCATGCCCCGCATCGTGAGAAAGCATCCAGGGCTGCAGGCCCAGCAAGCTCAACGCGCGTTCGTAACGCTGCTCCAATGGGGTTTCAAAAATGATGCTGGCGTCGGCCTCGACCGTGAGCCAGCTGTTTTCGCCAATTTCGGACTCCAGTTGACCCTCTCCCCACGAGGCGTAACCCAAGGTCACCAGGACGCGACGGGGGCCAGCGCCATGGGACAAGGCTTCCAAAACGTCCCGCGAAGTGGTCATCTCCAAGCCGCCGGGCACGCTCAGTGTGGCGGCATACACCGCCTCGCCTTTGTCTTTGTTGTCGAGCACCATCGGGTCGTGCAGCACAAAACCGCGCTCAGTTTGCACCGGCCCGCCATGCAAGACCTGGGCTTGCATCAGGTCGTCGCGGCGCAGGGGGAGTTCGACTTTGTCGAACAAATGTCGCAAACTGAACATGCCGGGTTTGTTGATGATCAAGCCCATGGCGCCACTCTTGTTGTGCTCGCACATGTAGACCACGCTCCTGGAGAATGTTTCATCCTCCAAACCGGGCATGGCGATCAAAAAATGATGCGTCAGGTTGATAGAGGGAGAATCAGGCGACATACTGTCATTTTAAGGGCGAAGTCCCTTGGCGCAGATTGAATAACGAGGACACCCGCCCATGAACAAAGCTTTTTCCTCCGGACTGGTCTGGTTTCGGCGCGATCTGAGAGCAAATGACAATGCAGCCCTCTTCCATGCGCTGAAAAACTGCGCCAAAGTCCATTGTGTGTTTGTCTTTGACACCGACATTCTGGAGCCCTTGCCTCGGGCTGACCGCCGGGTCGAATTCATCCGCGAGTCGCTGGTCGATCTGGACTCGCAACTGCGCGCTCTGGCAGGCCTGGAAACCGCGGGTTTGATCGTTCGGCACGGCAAAGCGCGGGAAGAAATGGCCAAGCTGGCCCATCAACTGGGCGTTCAATCGGTGTTTGTCAACCACGACGACGAGCCGGCCTCTTTGACACGCGACGCCAAAGTGAGAGGGGCTTTGGCCGATGTCGGCATTGCCCTGCACACCTACAAAGACCATGTGATTTTTGAACGGCAAGAGATCATGACCCAAATGGGGCGGCCCTACAGCGTGTTCACGCCCTACAAAAACGCTTGGCTCAAAAAGGTGGACGACTTTTACCTCAAGCCTTATGCGCTGGAGCCTTGCACGAGCGCACTGGCCCCACGGCCTGTGGCCGACCGCCAAGGAGTGCCGAGTTTGGCAGACTTGGGTTTTGAAACCACCAATCTGAAAGCCCTGCATATTCATGCGGGCAGCACGGCTGTACCCGCCTTGCTGCAGGACTTTTGGCCTCGGATTGCCAAATACGACCACGCCCGCAACTACCCCGCCATCAAAGGGCCGAGCTACTTGAGTGTGCATTTGCGGTTTGGCACAGTGTCGATCCGGCATTTGGCCCGACAGGCTTATGACCTCGCGCAAGCGGGCAATGAAGGGGCGCAGGTGTGGTTGTCGGAGCTGATCTGGCGGGATTTTTATGCACAGATCATGGCCAACTTTCCCCATGCGATGGCGCGCAGTTTCAAGCCCGATTACGACGCCATCAAATGGGAGCATGGCCCCCACGCCCACAAGCTGTTTGACGCCTGGTGTCAAGGCCGCACCGGCTACCCTTTGGTGGACGCGGCCATGATGCAAATCAACCAAACCGGCTACATGCACAACCGATTGCGCATGGTGGTGGCCAGTTTTCTGGTGAAAGATTTGGGCATTGACTGGCGTTGGGGCGAGCGTTATTTTGCCCAGCATCTGAACGATTTTGATTTGTCAGCCAACAATGGCGGTTGGCAATGGGCCAGTTCCAGCGGGTGTGACGCACAGCCGTATTTCCGGATCTTCAACCCGGTCAGCCAAAGCGAAAAGTTCGACCCCGAAGGCAAATTCATACGTCGCTACTTACCGCAACTGGCGGCTTTGCCCAACGCGGCATTGCACGCCCCGTGGGCTGTCAAGCCGATGGAGTTGGCCGCCGCAGGATTTGAATCAGGGCGGGATTATCCCCGCCCGATCGTCATGCACGACGAGGCGAGAGAGAAAACATTGGCCAGGTACGCAGTGGTCAAAAAGGCACCGCTGTAAATGACCCAGGCAATCAGTTGCTCAGATGGCAACCATTTCGAAGTCTTCTTTGCGGGCGCTGCATTCAGGGCAGACCCAATTCATGGGCACATCGGCCCAAGCCGTGCCAGGGGCAATGCCTTCTTCAGGCGCCCCCAAGGCCTCGTCGTAAATCCAGCCGCAAATCAGGCACATCCAAGTTTGAGGTTCAGTCACAGTTGCTCGCATGAGTGGAATAGAATGAATATATTGTATCGACGCTTGATAACCTGCCTGTTCAGCGCATGAACCCCTCCACCCCCATCCCTTTACTCAGCGACGATGAAGCCGACGGCCCCGAAGAGGTCATGGCTTGCGTTTTGGTCTTTAATGCCTGCGACCCCAGTGGTGCAGGTGGCATCAGTTGTGACGCCTTGGCTATAGCCTCTGTGGGCGCACATGCCCTGCCTGTTTTAACGGGCGCTTACGCTAGGGATACACGCGAAATACTGGACTTTTTTGAAATGAACGAAGAAGCCGTGGGCGACCAAGCCCGCGCCATCGTGGAAGACGTTCCGCCGCAGGTCATCAAAGTGGGCTTTGCGGGCAGTCCCGAAAACATTGGCGTGATCGCCGAACTGGCCAGTGACTACGATGGCGTGCCTTTGGTGGCCTACATGCCCAACCTGTCTTGGTGGCAGGAAGAAAAAATTGACGAATACCTGGACGCTTTTCGTGAACTGTTGTTGCCACAAACCAGCATATTGATTGGCCACCACAGCACCTTGCGGCGCTGGTTGTTACCTGAATGGTCGGGAGAAAAAAACCCCGGCCCGCGCGACATTGCCAAAGCCGCGGCAGTGATGGGTGTGCCTTACACCTTGGTCACTGGATTGCCGCTGGCCGATCAACATATCGACAACGTGCTGGCCACCCCCGAGACGGTAATTGCACACGAAAAATTTGAGCGCATTGAAGCCGTTTTTGCCGGCGCTGGTGAAACCTTGTCTGCAGCACTGGCGGCCTTGTTGGCCACCGGTCTTGAATTACCCGAAGCCTTCAGTGAAGCCCTCAACTACCTGGACCGCAGCCTGGACGAAGGCTTCAGGCCCGGCATGGGGCAGGTTATTCCTGACCGGCTATTCTGGGCACAATCCGAAGCCGACGACGAAGCCGATGACGCTGAAGACGGCATGCACCCCACCGGTGATTTTTTTGAAGTTCCGCACAATGAAACCAAACACTGACCTCAACGAAACCTTGTTCGAGCGCGCACGCCGCGTCATCCCTGGCGGCGTGAACTCGCCGGTACGCGCCTTTCGCGCCGTGGGCGGCACGCCCCGCTTTGTGCAACGTGCGCAAGGCGCTTATTTCTGGGATGCCAATGGACAGAAATACATCGACTACATCGGCTCTTGGGGTCCGATGATCCTGGGCCACGGCCATCCGGCTGTCCTGGAAGCCGTGCAAAAGGCAGCGCTAGATGGGTTTTCTTTTGGTGCCCCCACCGAACGTGAAATCGATCTGGTGGAAGCCATCTTGAAACTGGTGCCCTCCATGGACATGGTGCGTCTCGTCAGCTCGGGCACCGAAGCGGGCATGAGCGCCCTGCGCCTGGCACGCGGGGCCACCGGACGCAGCAAAATCATCAAATTTGAAGGCTGCTACCACGGGCATGCTGACGCGCTCTTGGTCAAGGCCGGCTCCGGCTTGGCCACCTTTGGTAACCCCACCAGCGCAGGGGTTCCCCCTGAGGTGGTGCAACACACCCACGTGCTTGAATACAACAACGTAGAGCAACTCGAAGAAGCCTTTGCGCTGCACGGCAAAGAGCTGGCCTGCGTGATGATCGAGCCGATTGCGGGCAACATGAACTTTGTGCGCGCAAGCGTGCCTTTCATAAAACGCTGCCGCGAGCTGTGCACACAATACGGCGCCTTGTTTGTGTTTGACGAAGTCATGACCGGCTGCCGCGTGGCGCTGGGCAGTGCGCAAAGCGTTTATGCCAAAGCCATTCCGGGCTTTGAGCCCGACATGACGGTGATGGGCAAAGTGATTGGCGGCGGCATGCCGCTGGCCGCGTTTGGCGGCAAGCGCGACGTCATGGAACAGTTGGCTCCTTTGGGACCGGTGTACCAAGCCGGCACCTTGAGCGGCAACCCGGTGGCCACTGCCTGCGGTTTGGCCACTTTGAAAGAAATCAGCCGCCCCGGCTTTTTTGACGCCTTGAGCGCACAAACCCGCAAACTGGTCGACGGCCTGAGCGCCGCCGCCGCCGCTGAAGGCGTACCCTTTGTCGGCGACTGCGAAGGCGGCATGTTCGGCTTTTTCTTGCTGCCCGAGTTGCCACACAACTATGGCCAAGTCATGAAAACCGAGGGTGCAAAATTCAACACCCTGTTCCACGGCTTGCTCGATCGCGGCGTCTATATTGCCCCCGCCTTGTACGAAGCCGGCTTTGTATCTGGTGCCCACACTGACGACGACATTGCCGCCACTGTAGCGGCCGCGCGTGAGATTTTTAAAACACTCTGAAGCATGAAACACGCCTTTCTACCCGGTCTGATCATGCTGTGCAATGTGGCCCAGGCTGAATCAGGACTTGGCTTTGAAACAAACCGATTGTGGATCAATGCCGGCTTTTACTCCGCTCATTTCGAAACCGACAAAGGCTTGCGCAATGCCAATCCGGGGCTTGGTTTTGAGTACCGCGTGAACGAGGACTGGAGCGCCACCGCTGGACGCTTCACCAACAGCGACAACGGCCAGTCGAACTACATCGGGGCCTTTTACCAGCCCTGGACCGTGTCAGGAGTCAAGCTGGGCGTTGTGGCCGGCGGCTTCAATGGGTACCCCAAAGCGTTCAACGGAGGCTGGTTTCCTGCCTTATTCCCCACCGCGAGCCTAGAAGGACAGCGTTGGGGCTTGAATGTGGCTTTGGTGCCGCCCCTCAAAGACCGACTGTATGGGGCTGTGAGCTTTCAGCTGAAGTTCAGGCTTCAAGAATAAAGCGTCTTAAACCCTGGCGAACAAACGCTTGATTGCGCTACGCATCCACTGCTGGTCGGCGTCTTGGTCGGTACTGCTGTGCCATACCATGTTGACCTCGTAGACTGGGGCGTCTTCAATCGCCCACATTTGCAACTGCAGACGCTGACACAGGTCGCGGGCATACATTTCGGGCACTATGCACAGCAAATCGGTGTTTTGGGCCAATTCGGCGATTGAACCAAAATGTCGGGGCCTGATCAAAATCCGGTCTTGCAGTTTCATGCCCGTGAGCATTTTCTCAACGCTGCCATGGAAGGTGGCCGTGGGCGCCACCACCACAAACCGGGCTTGCGCCAATTGCGCGTGACTGAGGGTCTTGCTGAGGCCGCGTCGTGTGGGAGGGCCGCCTTTTGAAGAAATGGCCATGTAGCGCTCTCTGAACAACAATTGGCTGCGAATGCCTCGGTGTTGCGACTTGAGAATACCGACGGCCAAGTCAATATCACGCGCCTCAAGCGCTGTTGCAACCTGAGACGCGTCCACTGAAACATTGGACAAACGGGCATGGGGTGATTCACTGCGCAGTGCCGCAGCCAAACGTGGGAAAAACAGGATCTCGCCCAAGTCTGACAAGGACAAACGCCAATGGCGCTGGCTGCTTAAGGCGTCAAAGGGCTGGTGGTTCTGTACCAGACTTTCCATGGCCAGCAACTGCGCCTGGATGGCAGGTGCCAGTTGCTCGCACAGCCGTGTAGGCTGCAAACCGACCGGTGAACGCACGAACAGCTCATCGCCGAAAAAATCGCGCAAGCGCGCCAAAGCATTGCTGGCGGCGGGCTGGGACAAAGCCAGCGACTTGCCTGCTTCGGTGACCGAACGGGTGCGATGGATGGCCACCAATACGCGCAATAAATTCAAGTCAAGTTGTCGGAAATTCATGTTTCGACCATGGTTTAAATGAATAAGGGTTGCTACCAATTATTCACACTGTCAATGTAACTCATTGGAAGAATCCATTTGCACCGCCGCAGCGACTGTCCTACATTGATATGCATTCCATTGGTACTTGGGGTAAAAAACCCCTGAAAGGTTTCAGGCATGGCTGAACGCTCGTTTGTGCAAGAGGTGCAAAAACTGCGCTTAGGCGATGGCGACGAATTCCAAGGCGAAGGTATTCTTGCCGTCACCAAGGCTTTGCTTCAGTCAGGTGTGTCGTATGTGGCGGGCTACCAAGGGGCGCCTATCTCGCACCTGATGGATGTGCTGACCGACGCCAACGACATATTGCAAGAGCTGGGCGTGCACTTCGAGCACAGTGCCTCGGAGGCCACGGCGGCGGCCACTTTGGCCGCCTCGGTCAATTACCCGCTGCGCGGCGCGGTCACTTTCAAATCCACTGTGGGCACCAATGTGGCGTCTGACGCGCTGGCCAATTTGGCCTCGGGCGGGGTGACCGGCGGCGCCATGCTGATCGTGGGTGAGGATTACGGAGAGGGTTCCAGCATCATGCAGGAGCGCTCGCACGCTTTTGCCATGAAGTCGCAGGTCTGGCTGATCGACCCACGCCCGAACCTGCCCAGCATCGTGCACGCGGTAGAAAAAGGTTTCGAGCTGTCAGAGGCCAGCAACACACCGGTGATGCTGGAGTTGCGCATCCGCGCCTGCCATGTGCATGGTCGCTTTCCCACACGCGACAACGTGCGGCCCAGCTTCACCCTGAAGGATGCCATCGAAAACCCGAAGCGCGATGTCAACCGCATCGTGCTGCCGCCTGCCAGCTACCTGCACGAGCAAGAAAAAACCCTTACCCGCTGGCCAGCGGCCCTGAATTTCATCCAGGAACACCAGCTCAACGAGTTTTTTTCCGAAGACGTGCAAAACTTTGGCATCGTCATGCAAGGTGGTCTGTACAACGGCGTGGTGCGTTCACTGCAACTGCTCGGCCTGGCCGACGACTTCGGTAAGACCGACATCCCGCTGTATGTACTGAACATCACCTACCCTTTGGTGGACGATGAATTCAAGCGCTTTTGCACGGGCAAGCACGGCCTGCTGGTGGTGGAAGAAGGCCAGCCCGACTTCATTGAGCAAAACATCCACAGCATCTTGCACAAAGCAGGTCTGAACACCCAAATCCACGGCAAAGACGTGCTGCCCATGGGCGGCGAATACACCGGTGGGGTTTTGTTGCAGGGCATTCGGGCGTTCGTCGGGCAATACGCGGCACACCTGCTTGCGGTCACGCTGCCTGCCGTGCAGTCGAGCAAGCAGTTGCTGATCAACGAAGCGGTGGCCCAAGTGCACCCGCGCCCACCCTCGTTTTGCACGGGTTGCCCCGAACGGCCTATTTTCACGGCCATCAAGATGATCGAAAAAGAACTGGGCCAGCACCATGTGAGCTGCGACATCGGCTGCCACCTGTTTTCGATCCTGCCGCCCTTCAACATCGGCGCCACCACCATGGGCTATGGCCTGGGGTGGGCGGGTGCTGCGGCTTTCAACACCAGCGAAACCTCCAAGCGCACTGTGTCCATCATGGGCGATGGGGGGTTCTGGCACAACGGCTTGACCAGCGGCGTGGGCAATGCCGTGTTCAACCAGTCCGATAACTTGCTGCTGGTGGTGGACAACGGTTATTCGGCCGCCACGGGCGGACAAGACGTGCTGTCGTCCAAAGCCATCAACCCTATCCGTAACACCAACAACCCGATTGAAAAAGCCGTGCGCGGCGTGGGCGTCGAGTGGGTCAAAACAGTGACCAACACCTACAGCCTGGACCAAATGCGCCAGGCACTGCGTGAAGCGCTGACCACGAAGCAGCAAGGCCCCAAAGTCATCGTGGCGCAAAGCGAGTGCATGTTGAACCGCCAACGCCGCGTCAAACCGCTGATTCGCCAGCGCATTCAAAAAGGCGAGCGCGTGGTGCGCGAGCGCTTTGGCATTGACCCCGACACCTGCACCGGCGATCACTCTTGCATCCGTCTGTCGGGCTGCCCTTCGCTGAGCATCAAGCCCAACCCCGACCCACTGCGCCAAGACCCGGTGGCGGCCGTTTCCGACAGCTGCGTGGGCTGCGGTCTGTGCGGTGAGGTCTCGCAAGCCGCCGTGCTGTGTCCGTCGTTTTACCGGGCCGAGATCATCAACAACCCCAGCGCCTGGGACCGCTTCAAACAAGGCCTGCGCCTGCGCGTGATTGGCTGGCTGCAAAACCGCATTGAACGTCGTCTGGAGGGCATCAGCGCATGAAAGATGCAGCCCCAAGCCACGGCATCATCAGCCTGGCCATTCTGGCCATGGGCGGTGAAGGCGGCGGTGTGCTGGCCGACTGGCTGGTCGACCTGGCAGAGCACAACGGCCACTGGGCACAGACCACATCGGTGCCCGGCGTGGCGCAGCGTACCGGCGCCACGGTGTACTACATCGAGATGTACCCGCAAGCGTCATCGCCCTCTGGGCAAATGCCGGTGATGGCGCTCAGCCCCTTTCCTGGTGAGGTCGACATTGTGCTGGCCTCTGAGCTGATGGAGGCAGGCCGCGCCTTGCAGCGCGGATTGGTCGATGCCGACAAGACCACCTTCATCGCATCCTCGCATCGGGTCTATTCGATGACCGAGCGCACCGCCATGGGCGACGGGCGGGTGGACGAAGCCAAATTGCTGGCAGGAGCGCAAGCGGCTGCGCGGCAATTCATCAGTGCCGACTTTTCCGAACTGGCCGAGCAAGCGGGCAGCCTGATAGCCCCCGCCTTGTATGGCGCGCTGGCGGCCTGCGAACGTTTGCCCTTTTCACGGGCGCAATTCGAAGCCTCCATAGAGCGCAGCGGTGTGGGCGTCAAAACCAGTCTGAAAGCTTTTGCCGCCGGGTTTGACGCGGCCATGCAAGTGCTGCACCCCAGCGTCGCACTCGACACAACCCCCACCACCACCAGCGAGGCCGCCAAGCCCTTGCACGCGGCCGTAGGCATAAAGCTGAAAGACTTGGCCCGCAGTTTGGAAGACGCGTTTACCCCCTCGTCGCACGAAGTCATTGCTTTGGGCTTGACGCGCCTGGCCGATTACCAGGATGTGAACTACGCTGCACTGTATGCTCGGCGTTTACAAGACTTGGCGCTTGCCTTGGCCTCGTCGGCGCTGGTTCCTGCCTTATCTGAAGAAATTCTGCGCGAAGGCGCACGGCACTTGGCGCTGTGGATGTCTTACGAAGACACGGTGCGCGTGGCCGATCTGAAAACACGGCGCACACGCTTTGAGCGCGTCAACCAGGAAGTGAATTTGACCTCCAGCCAGCTGCTCGACATCCACGAATTCATGCACCCGCGCCTGGAGGAGATTGCGGACACCTTGCCCGCAGGCCTTGGCCGCTGGTTACTGGCCTCGCCTAAAGCCCGTGCCCTGGTTGGCCACTTCACCCAGAAAGGTCGCGTGGTGCAAACCAGTTCCTTGGGAGGCTTTTTGCTGCTGTATTTTGTGGCCAGCTTGCGCCGCATTCGCCCCGTGTCCCTGCGCTACCAAACCGAGCAACACCGGATCGATGCCTGGTGGTTGCAAGCCATTCACTTGTTACCAGCGCACGCAGATCTGGCCTTGGAGGTGCTGCGCGGCCAGCAGCTGGTGAAAGGGTATGGCGACACCCATGCACGGGGCTGGCTGCACTTTGAAAAACTCATGGCCACTTTGCCACGTCTTCATCAGCTGCCCGATGCTGCCAACCGTTTGAGTGCTTTGCGCAAGGCGGCTTTGGCCGACGACAGCGGCCAGGCGCTTGATCAGGCCTTGCAGCATTTGGCGCCTGCGTGACGCCTGCACAGGGGCACACCCGACTACCCTTCAAATTCCCCATCGACCCGCAACCACAAAAGGAGACTAGCCCATGAAAAGACGTTTACTCACCCAGGCCACGGCACTGGTTTTGGCGCTTGGCGCCGGTACTGCAAGCTGGGCCCAAGAAGTCACGCTGCGCATGGTCAGCGGGTTTGCCGAAAACGGCATCTACGTGCAAAGACTTCAGCCCTGGATCAACAAGTTCAACGCCGAAGGCAAAGGGGTGTTGCAAATCAACTTCATTGGCGGCCCTCGTGCCATCCCCTCATTTGAGCTGGGCAACGCGGTCAAAACGGGTGTGGTCGATGTTGCCCTGAACACCGGCGCGTTCTACACCAACGTGATGCCCGAAGCCGACTTCCTGAAGCTGACCCAGATCCCTGTGGCCGAGCAGCGCAAGAACGGTGCCTTTGATGCCATCAACAAGGTCTGGAACGAAAAAGGCAACATGCAATACCTGGCCCGAATGGTTGAAAACCAGCCATTTCACATTTACACCAACAAAAAGGTCGACAAGCCCGATCTGACGGGTCAAAAGATCCGCATCTCTCCGGTGTACCGCGACTTCTTTCAGTCCCTCAATGCCAGCGTGATCACCACGCCGCCGGGCGAGGTCTACACCGCGCTGGAGCGGGGTGTCGTGGACGGTTATGGCTGGCCCATTGGTGGCATTTTTGATCTGAACTGGCACGAGAAAACCAAGTTCCGCATCGACCCTGGCTTTTACGACGCCGAGGTCTCGCTGATCATGAACTTGCCGGTCTACAAAAAGCTCAACGATGCGCAGCGCAGCTACCTGCAAAAACAGTTGTTAGCGCTGGAAGCCGAAAACACCTTCTGGGCACGCTACGCCACGGAAGAAACCGACCGTCAGGCCAAATTTGGCATTCAAACCATCACTTTTGATGCCGCAACCAGCAAAGCCTTTCGCGAGAAAGCCTACGACATCGGCTGGGCAGGCGCTGCCAAGCAAAGCCCTGAAGTGGCAGCACGATTCAAGGCCCTGTTCGTCAAATGATGCGGGCACTGTCGGATCAGTTTGGCAGGTGGCTGGCGGGGCTGGCCCTGTTGGGCTGCCTGCTGCTGCTGGCCATGATGCTGATCATCGTGGCCGATGTAGCGTTACGCAACCTGGCCATAGAAGGCTTGCCGCTGGGCCTGTCCTGGAGCAACGAAGTGTCTGAACTCATGCTCTACCTGATCACCATGTGCGTGGCCCCTTGGCTGCTGCGTCAAGGCCAGCACATCCGGGTGGACATTTTTCTGCAGGCCATTCCACCGCGCATGGCATGGGCGCTGGAATGGGTCGGCGATGTGCTGGGTTTGCTGTGTTGCCTGGTGCTTGCTTGGTATGGCGCACAGGCCACTTGGGCCAGTTATACGGCAGGCTCGCTGAGCATCAAGACCTTGGTCACGCCCGAGTGGTGGTCTCTGGCCCCATTGCCTGTTGTGTTTGGGCTGCTGTCCACCGAGATGGTGTTCCGAATGCACCGCCTGCTGCATGCTGAGCGCGGTCCACGCCAGGATGCGGTCAGCGCAGCTTGAACGTGTTCCAACTGTTTTTACTTTTCTCGTCGGGAGCCTGCACATGAGCAGTTGGCAAATAGCCGCCTGGCTGATGTTGGGCGGCTCAACTTTGCTGCTGTTCATGGGTATGCCCGTGGCGCTGACTTTTTTGGGCATCAACATCGTTGGTGCAGTGCTTTACATGGGCGGCGAGCCGGGTCTCGTTCAACTGGTGCGCAACAGTGTCAGCTCGGTCACAGCCTTTGCGCTCACGCCCATTCCGCTGTTTGTGCTGATGGGGGAAATTTTGTTTCACACCGGCCTGGCCCTCAAAGTGATTGAAGGGGTTGAGCGGCTCATCGTGCGCGTTCCGGGGCGACTGGCAGTGGTCGCGGTGGTGGCGGGCACGGTGTTTTCGGCTATCTCGGGCTCCACGATTGCCACCACCGCCATGCTGGGCTCGCTCATGCTGCCCGTCATGCTGGCACGCGGCTACCACCCGACCATTGCCACCGGCCCGATCATGGCCATTGGCGCGGTGGACATGCTGATTCCGCCCTCGGCGCTGACGGTGTTGTTGGGCTCGCTGTCGGGCATATCGATTTCAAAGCTGCTGCTGGGCGGCATCCTACCGGGCATGTTGCTGTCGGTGGCCTTTGTGGCCTGGATCATTGTGCGGGTGCGCATCAGCCCTCATTTGGCCCCGGCAGACACCGAGGCCGAGCAGCACCACGGCTGGGCCCGCTGGCATTTGCTGTTGGCCTATGTCCTGCCCACCCTGTCAATTTTTGGCGTGGTGGTGGGTGCCCTGGCCGCTGGCTGGGCCACCCCCACAGAATGCGCCGCACTGGGCGCGTTTGCAACCATGTTCTTGGCGGCGCTTTACCGCGTCCTGCGCTGGGAGGCGGTGCTCAAGGCCCTCAAGGGCACAGCCAGCATCTCCGGCATGATTTTGTTCATCATTCTGGGGGCCACGACCTTTGCTCAAATTCTGTCTTTTTCGGGTGCCAGCTCGGGGCTGGTGCAATTCATCACTGGGCATGGCCTGTCGGCCAACCAGATTTTGGTGGGCATGCTGTTGATGCTCATTTTTCTGGGCATCTTTGTCGATCAGGTCAGCATGATGATGATCACCCTGCCCATCTTCATGCCCATCGTGAATTCCTTGGGCATCGACACGGTGTGGTTTGGCGTGTTGTTTTTGATTTGCATGCAGTTAGGCCTGCTCTTGCCGCCCCACGGTTTGTTGCTCATGACCATGCGCGGTGTGGCGCCCCCATCGGTCACCATGGGCCACATCTTCCTGGCCGTGACACCCTACGTGGTGATGAGCTTGCTGTTGCTGACAGCTGTGTTTTTTGTGCCGAGCATCGCCACCTGGCTGCCGGGGTGGATGGGTTAGTGAGCGCTCAAACCGATGACGCGCAAGCCAGGCTCTTGCAGATAAACGCCCGCGCCAGCTTGCGGCACGATCACGGCGAGACCCCCTTCCACCGGTGACATGGGTCACGGCCTCTTGGGTGCCTTTGTAAGACACGATGGGCAGTTACATAGACAAGTCATTGAAATTGAACATAATGATTTGGCCATGCCCAAAGCTTCGCTCGCATGAAAACCACAAAATCTCACACGGAAAAGCGAGCCGCGCCATGCCACTTGACGCCACCGATTCTGTTCAACCCAGCTTGCAGTCTGCTGATGCCCCCACACTGGGCTCTTCGAATTTGGCGCTCTTGGCTGCCGCGCCTTCCGCATTACTGGCTGCTTGCGGCGCAGTCGGCAGCGGCAGCGACAGCACCGCGCTGCCCCCTGCACCCACGCCAGCAGGTCTGACGCCCGAGCAAGCCTCGCGTTTTTTAGGGCAAGCCGCATGGGGGGCCAACCCATCCACCTTGAAGGCCTTGACCGAGCAGGGCATGAACACTTGGCTGACGCAACAGATGGCCATGCCGCTGTCGCAAAGCATGACATCGTGGCTGATTGAGAAGGGGTACAACGACACCACCGTGAGCGGCAACGTCAATGGCGACGGGGGTTGGACCGGTGCCATCTGGAACAAGTTGTTCACAGCACCCGATGCATTTCGCCAGCGCGCTGTGCTCGCCTTGAGCGAATTGTTTGTGGTCTCCACACTGGGCTTGCCCATCAGCTGGAAAAATTTCGCCATTGCCAACTACTGGGAAAATCTGGAAAAAAATGTGTTCGGCAACTTTCGCAGCCTGCTCGAAGCCGTGACTTTAAGCTCGGCCATGGGAACCTACCTCAACATGAAGGGCAACCAGAAAGCCAATGCCGCCACCGGCCGCGCCCCTGATGAAAACTATGCCCGCGAGGTGCTGCAGCTGTTCACCATCGGTTTGTACAAACTCAACACCGACGGCAGCTTGCAACTGAACGCACAGGGCCAGCCCATAGAGACCTACGACAACAATGACATTCAGGGCTTGGCCAAAGTCTTCACCGGTTGGGACTTGGCGGCCGGCACCGACCCCACCGGCAGCTTGGCCGCATCGGCTTACCGCCAGGGTTTGCCGATGGCCCTGAACGCGAGTTTGCACAGCCCTGAAGCGAAGAGCTTCTTCGGCACAGTCATTCCTGCAGGCACACTCGGCACAGAGAGCCTTCGCATCGCACTGGACGCTTTGTTCATGCACCCCAACACAGCCCCTTTCATTGCCAAGCAATTGATCCAGCGGCTGGTGACCAGCAACCCCAGCGCTGCATACATCGATCGGGTGGCCAAGGTCTTTATCAACAACGACAGTGGCGTGCGCGGCGACATGAAAGCGGTGTGGACTGCCGTGCTCATGGACACGCAAGCACGCGCGAGCAGCAGTTCCACCAGCTTTGGCAAATTGCGCGAACCCATGGTGCGGCTGGTGCAGTGGGGGCGCACCTTTGGCGCCACCAACGCCGATGGCTTATGGACCTTAGGCAACACCAGCGCTGAAACCACCTTGAACCAAATGCCTTTGTATGCGAGCAGCGTGTTCAATTATTTCCGCCCGGGCTACTCGCCACCCAACACCGCTCTGAGCCCAACCCAATTGGTGGCGCCCGAGTTGCAAATTGCCCATGAACCTTCGGTGGTGGGTTATGTCAACTACATGGCAGGCACAGTGAACAATGCCCGCGTCGTCAAGGTGGACTACAGCACCGAAAAGGCTTTAGCCGCCACACCTGCAATTTTGATTGACCACTTGAATTTGCACTTGGCCGCCGGGGCCGTCAGCGCAGCCAACCGCACACTCATGACGCAAGCCGTGACCACCATCGCCGCCACCACAGATGCGGGTCTGCTCAACAGGGTGTACGCCGCCATCGTGTTGGTCATGAGCAGCAACGACTATTTGATTCAACAATGAGGCTGAGATGACCCTGCCATCCAACACAACCCGCCGCACCTTGTTGAAACAGGGCGCAGCCTTGGCCTTTGCCCGCACCGCCACGCCCGTGGCGGCCAGCATGGTGGCCATGGCCAATGCAGCCGCGCAAACGGCCACCGACTACAAGGCCTTGGTCTGCCTATTTTTGTATGGCGCCAACGACCACTACAACACCGTGCTGCCTTACGACCTGACCAACTACAACGCCTACTATGCAATCCGTAAAGGCACCACCGTCACCGGACCTTACGAAGGCATTGCCTTGACCCGCGCCAGCCTGGCTGCGACCGCTTTGAACGCGCCCTTGTCGGGCGGCAGGCAAATGGCCTTGAACCCGCAAATGACCGGCATGAAAACTTTGTTTGACGCAGGCCGGGCCGGCATTGTGATGAATGTAGGCCCCTTGATCGTGCCCACGACACGGACTCAATACGAGAACAAATCCGTGCCCTTGCCACCCAAGCTGTTTTCACACAATGACCAGCAAGCATATTGGCAATCGTCTTTCCAAACCGAAGGCGGCGCCTCAGGCTGGGGCGGACGCTCGGCTGATCTGCTGCTGAGCGGCAACAACGCCTCGGCACTGACCTGCATTTCGGTCAATGGCAATGCGCTGTATTTGTCAGGGCAGCAAGCCATTTCTTACCAAATGAGCACCACCGGCGCAACCACGGTGAACGCCATCAAAGGCAAGTCCTTGTTCGGCTCGTCGGCCTGTGCCACGACTTTGCAAACCCTGATGACCCAAAGTGGCACGCATTTGCTGGCCAATGCACACAGCCAAATCACGCAAAGGGCCCTGAACACTTACGACACTGTGGCCAATGCGATTGGCGCCAGCGCCAGCACAGCCTTGAGCAACTTGTTTCCAAGCTCAGGCACCAACACCTTGTCGGCGCAATTGAAAATGGTCGCCCGCTTGATCGAGAAGCAAGCCACCCTGGGCCTGCGCAGGCAGGTCTTATATGGATGCCTCCCGGGTAGCGAGAGAAATTTGTGTTGTGTTGCGAAGAAGTCGGCTGCTCTCTTATATCCGGCCTTGATTGCGTGGTCCGTCTGGTTTCCCAAACTCGCCCGCTGGCCCCGATGCATATCCGCTGACAAGCGCCTCATCTCCTAGAACGGACTTTTGATGTCCGAGCCTGCCTTCAGGTTTAGCTTGTCCCGGTCTGACCTGTTTCACATCACTTCACTCTTTACTGCCTCACTACCCTACGAAGACTGAACCATATCCTTTTCTAGTTGGTTAAAAAAATTGTTTGACTCTCTGGGCTCAGGCCGCTTGCATCGCTGCACTCGGCCTGACGCTCTGAAAGCCCCGTTGGTAACTCTGTTCTTTGGCCGTCACCGCCCAGATCGTTCTGGCCATCTTGGCCGCCTGCGCCACGATCACCACATTGGCCGGTCGGCGCTGTTTGATTTGCTCCAGCCAAGGACCGGGCTCCTTGGCATGGCTCAGCACGCTTCTGGCGCCGTGAATCAGCAAGGTTCTGACGTATGTGTCACCCCGCTTGGAGATGCCGCCCAGGCGAACTTTGCCGCCCGTGCCCGTTTGCTTGGGCACCAATCCCAGCCAGGCACAGAACTCCCGGCCCGACTTGAACGCTCGGGCGTCCCCCATGGTGGCGATGGCCGCCGTTGCTGTCAGCAGGCCAACCCCCGGAATCTGGGCAATGCGCTGCATGTGGGGGTCTGCCTTTAATTGCAGTGCGAGCCGCTTCTCAATCGCCAGCATGGCGTCACCCATCTCTTTGATGCGCCCCACTTGCTCGCGCAAACTGTCTCTGACCATTTGAGGCAACTGCGTGGACAGCTCTTCGAGCGCCCGCTCAACGTCCTTGAACAAGGCTTTGCGCCCTTGGGCAAAGGTGGCCCCAAACTCATAGAGCAAGCCGCGCAGGGCGTTGGTCTGCATGGTGCGCATCTTCATCAAGAGCTCGCGCTGGCGGTGCAGGGTCAGCGTGGCTTGCTGGGCAGCGGTCTTGATACCGACGAACTTGACGCCGGGCTGCTGCACGGCCAGCCAGATCGCACGGGCGTCTGTGGCGTCGGTCTTGTTGCCTGAGACAAAGGGGCGCACTATTTTTGCGTGCAGCAGCCGCACGCTGTGGCCCAAAGCCGTCAGCTCGCGGGCCCAGTGGTGGGCGCCGCCGCAGGCCTCCATGGCGATCAGGCTGTGGGGTTTGTTGACAAAGTATTCCAGCACCTTGGCGCGTTTGACCTGCACGTTGACGATCTCGCCCGTGCCCATGTCCACCGTGTGCAGCTGAAACACGTGTTTGGCGATGTCCAGCCCCATGACCTGCAAGCCATTCAGGGTGCCGATGATTTGTCCTGCGCTCATTCCTGTATTACGATTCATAGCGGATCCTCTGTGGTGTTAGTGAAAACTGCTGTTTATCACGCCATGGGCACTTTGATGCCGTATCCATCAGAGGATCCACCTCGATGACTCGAAGTCTCTCGTCCTGACAGGCGGCGGCTCATGCCATCAGCA
>CAMDKK010000010.1 GCA_945901045.1 Limnohabitans sp. Rim8 | reverse complement strand
CAGTGCTGTAGCCCAGATCAGCCGTTGGGTTGATCGTCAGCGTGCTGCCCGAGATGCTCAGGTTGGTGCTGGTCGCTGCGTCATAGGTGGCCACCACCAGGCCTGCGCTGGTCTTTAGAACGATGTTGCCAGTGCCTTTGGCGATGGCTTCGTTAAAGCTCAGAACAATGTTACTGCCGATTGCGACGCCAAGCGCCTCGTTAGCGGGGCTGAAGGTGGTGACCGTTGGTGCGGCGGTGTCTTGAACAACATTGGTTGTATTTAATGTTAAATTGATTGTGTTGTACGCCTCATCTAAATTAGGGTTACCAACTAAATCCGTAAATTTCTCATTGGCAACTCCAATTGTTGCTATGCCAGAATAATTATTATTTGGAGCGAATTTTGCATGGTAGAGATAGCCAGATCCATAAAAATCAGATATCAAACCACCAGAGACTGAAATATCACTAATATCAAAACTTATTGACGACTCACTCAGATTGAAGGCAAGATCAGCTGTTTCGCCTGTGGATATTGAATTTCGGCTACTTGATATCACCACCCAGGGAGTAGTAAGGGCAATTAAATACCCTTTTTGGTCTATATAAGTTTGTAATATTAAATTGTTGTAATTTGCAGACAGCGATCCCAAGCCTGCAGCGTATGATGCAAAATTATTTTGATACAAGCCGTATATTGAATAAACTTCGGATATGGTGATCTCGTACTGAGAATAATAGTATTTTACTGCGCCCAAAATATCTGAATAGAAAGATTTTTCACTAGACAGAATAGCCTCACCAATATACATATACATACGCCCGCTGCCATATGCGCCGCTGATTGTAAAACTACTTTTAATTGACGTAATGCTCTCATCCAAGGAAGATTTATAGCTTGGATAAACCTGCGCAGCGTAAGTGCTAATATATGGCGTTGTAGGATTTGACATTGCTAAGCTTTATAAATAATGGCGGATTCAAGCACGAAGTGCAAAACGGGATAACGAATGGCGTAGTAACCCTGGTGGCACTCATAAAGACCGGAATATGAGTGCTTGGCTGCTTAAAACAGAAAATTCTGCGAATAATTCTGATTGGGCATCGACGGTTGTACCTTGCACTGTTATGCATGAGATGTCAATCTCCCAGATGGCCCCGTTTTGTCAATCGGGGACAATTAAGCCATCGAACTGCTGAACTGAATCCCGCACGTGAATTCTTCTGTGACCGACTCCCGTGCCCTTGCCGCCGCGGCCATGACCGCCCTCGAGCGGCGGGCAAGTGCCTCGCTGGCCGCTATTTTTGCGCTGCGCATGCTGGGCCTGTTTCTGGTCTTGCCGGTGTTTGCGCTGGAGGCGGGCAAATACCCCGGGGGCGACGACACTGTCATGCTGGGTTTGGCCATGGGCATTTATGGTTTGACGCAAGGACTTCTGCAGCTGCCTTTCGGCATGGCATCTGACCGTTTTGGTCGCAAGCGGGTCATCGTTTTGGGTTTGTTGATTTTTGCCGCTGGCAGTTTTGTGGCGGCTGCCGCCCCGAGCTTGCAGTGGTTGTTGATGGGGCGCAGCTTGCAAGGCGCGGGCGCGGTGTCTGCGGCGGTGACCGCCCTTTTGGCCGACCTGACGCGTGACGAGGTTCGTACCAAAGCCATGGCGCAGGTGGGCGCCAGCACCGGTTTGATGTTTGCATTGTCTTTGGTGCTGGCGCCGATCCTGGTGGACAGGGTCGGATTTTCGGGCTTGTTTACCTTGACTGGCTTGTTGGCCCTGACCGGTATAACGGTGGTGTTGTGGCGCGTACCGCCTGAGCCTGCCCAGCACAAACACCAGCCCCGTGGCGCATTGTCTGAAGTTTTGCTTCACGCGGGTTTGATGCGCTTGAATCTGGGCGTGTTTGTGCTGCATGCGGTCCTAATGGCCATGTGGGTGGCGGTGCCGGCCTTGTTGGTGCAGTCTGGCCTGCCCAAGGAGCACCATTGGTGGGTTTATTTACCAGCCGTTTTGGCCTCGTTTTTTGTGATGGGAGGCACTTTGTTTAAGCTGGAGCGCAGGGGCTGTCTTCGCGCTCTCTTTTTATCGGCCGTGGGCCTGATTGCCTTGGTGCAAGTCGGCTTTTTGATGCAAGCCTCGGGCACCACCAGCTGGGTCAATTTGAGCGCTTTGTTGTTTGTCTTTCTCTGCGGCTTCAATATTTTGGAGGCTTCACAGCCCAGCATGGCTTCGCGCATGGCCCCTGCTGCTGTGCGCGGTACCGCCTTGGGTGTTTACAACACCTTGCAATCGCTGGGTTTCTTTGCGGGCGGCCTCTCGGGCGGGCTGTTGGTCAAAAATTACGGCACCCCAGCCTTGTTCTTGGCTTGTGCTTGTGCGATGCTGGTTTGGCTGGTGCTGGCCTGGCCCATGAAAGTACCTGAAAATTCTGCCCATAAAGCCCCATAATTGCATCTTATTCTGAGGAATCGTTC
The DNA here is from genome assembly GCA_945901045.1 of Limnohabitans sp. Rim8. Taxonomy (GTDB): domain Bacteria; phylum Pseudomonadota; class Gammaproteobacteria; order Burkholderiales; family Burkholderiaceae_C; genus Limnohabitans_A. Next base: position 80,998 of record CAMDKK010000010.1, on the reverse strand, counting down.
CATGGCATCCGTCAACAAAGTCATCATCGTCGGCAATCTGGGCCGCGACCCCGAAACACGCTACTTGCCCTCTGGCGATGCCGTGAGCAACATCAACGTGGCCACCACCGATCGCTACAAGGACAAAGCGACCGGCGAGATGAAGGAAGCCACCGAATGGCACCGGATCAGCTTTTTTGGCAAATTGGCCGAAATCGCAGGTCAGTATCTCAAAAAGGGTTCGCAGGTCTATGTCGAAGGCAGCCTGCGCACACGCAAATACACCGACAAAGATGGTGTCGAGAAATTTGCCACTGAAATTCGTGGCGAAACCATGCAGATGTTGGGCGGTCGCCAGGGCATGGGCGCCCCGTCCGATGAAGGTGCTGGCTATGCCCCACGCCAGGCTGGGCCTGCGCAGCGTCCTGACTCAGCACCCCGTGCCACCGCCCCTGCCGGCAAGCCGGCCGCGTCGAGCGGGTTTGACGACATGGACGATGACATTCCCTTTTAGACCCTTCTGAGGGCCCATAAAGCCCTTCAATTCCGACCCTCTCAGCCGTGCTGCTGAAGAAATTTCTCTGTCACTGTGACCAGCCATGCGGGTGTCTCGAGCATCGGGTAATGGCCTGAATTGGGCAGGATTTCCAGCTGGACTGAGGGGTACAGGTTCGGGAAGGTGGCGCGGACAAAGTCCTCGCTCACGCCGCCGTCGTACTGGCCGATCAGCACCAGCATCGGCGCTTGCATGGCCGGTGCCTCGCCTGAAAAGTCGCTGCGCGAAAATGCCTGCAGGTAGTGGGCAAAGGCATCTGGCGCGGCTGTCTTGCGGGCATGCGCCAGCACGAAACTTGCCAAGGCGGCGGTGTGCCGCTGGCCCAGTGAGCTGTCAATTACCATGCGCGCTGCGGCGTCGTCGGTACAGGCGGTTTCAAACAGTTGCCGCACTTCGGGTGGAAATGGCACGCCGCTGGCCGGTACAGGCGTCACGCCCACGACCGCACGCACCTTGGGGCCGGCATCGATGGCCACGCGCTGAGCGGCCATACCGCCCATGGAGTGGCCCACTACGCTCCATTCGGTCCAGCCCAGCTCGGCAGCCAGGGCCAGCGCATCGGCTGAAATTTCCTTCATGGTGTGTTCGCCGCTGATGTCACGTGAGCTGCCATAGCCACGGTAGTCCATGAAGGCGTAGGTAAAGTGCGTGAGGTTCATAAATGGCATGCAAGGGTCCCACACCGCGTGGTCACCGAACCAGCCATGCAGCACCATGACTTTGTGCGGCCCCGTACCCAGCAGTTTGTGTCCAATTTTCATGATCTTTCCTCAGTCGGGTTTGATGTTGGCGGCCTTGACGATACGGCTCCATTTGCCGGTCTCTTTGCTCAGCAGATCGGCAAACGGGGCGACACCACCGGGCAGCGTGTTGAAACTTTGCGCGGTCAGTTGTGCACGCACATCGGGCCTGGCCAGAACCGTGGCCAGGTCCTTTCCAAGGCGCTCGACGATATCGGCTGGCGTACCTGCCGGGGCATTCAGGCCAAACCAGAGCGCAGACTCGAAATCGGCGATGCCGACTTCGGCAAATGATGGGACATCGGGCAATGCCGCCAAGCGCTGTCGACCGATCAGCCCGAAGGCCTTGAGGGTACCTGCCTTTACATGCGCCATCACGGTGGATGCCGGAGAGAACAGCAGAGAGACGCGACCGGCCAACAAGTCGGTCAGTGCTTGCGAGCTGCCTTTGTAGGGAATATGGGTCAAGCGAACCCCTTGGGTTTGGTTGAACAGTTCGCCATAAAGATGGGTGAAGGTGCCATTGCCAGAGGAGGCAAAACTCATGCTGTCTGGCCGGGTCTTGGCCAGTGCCACGAGTTCGGTAAGTGACTTGGCATTCAAGCTGGGGTGCCCGACCAGCAGCGCAGGCGCTTCGCCCAGCATCGTCACAGGCGTGAGATCGCGCAGAAAGTCAAAGCTCAAACCCGGGTACAAACTGGGGTTGATGACGTTCGCCGTGGTGCTGAGCAAGAGCGTGTAGCCATCGGGCCGTGCACGCGCTATGGCCTCGGCTGCAATGCTGCTGCCCGCGCCAGGCCTGTTTTCAACGATCACGGCTTGCCCCATCACATCGCCCAGCAAGGGCGCCAAGATCCGCATCACCACATCGCCGGTGGTTCCCGCCGGAAAACCAATGACCACGCGCACCGGCTTGTTCGGATAGCCCGCTTGCGCCCAGGCGTGCCCGACGCCCAGACCGGTCAGCATGGCCAGGGTTTGACGACGATTTGCATGCATGGTGGTCTCCGGTGGGTGGTCGCGTTTGTTCTTGCTTGCTCTTACTTACTTTGATTTGTGTCTATTTGTGTGCGTAGCCGGTCTTCGAGCCGAAGGCCTGTTCGCGCTGTGACCAGTCGTGCGTCTTGTTCCAGATGTCCAGTACACCGTGTGCCTCTTGAACAAAGCGTTTGGCACGCTCTGGCTCGCAGGTTCGCACCGTGAGCTCGAGCCGATGACCGGAAGGGTCAAAAAAGTAGATCGACAGCATGATGTCGTCGTGGTTGGTCGGCCCGACCACCTCCAAGCCCTTGGCTTGCAGGCGGGCTTTGGCCGCGAGCAAGGTCTCGACGTCTTCAACCTCAAAGGCGAAGTGTTGGATCCAGTCGGGTGATGCCAGATCTTTCATGTTGCCGGGGTCCTTAGGGCATTCGAAGAAGGCGATGTTGCTGCCATCTTCCATCTCAAAAAAGATATGCACATGCGGGCTGTACTTGCCGGTGGAGGGCACATGGTCTTCGCCCATGGCGTGGGCAAAAGTCAGGCCAAGCATCTCGGTGTAGAAGGCCGTGGTCTCGGCGGCGTCGCGGCAGCGGAAGGCGGCGTGGTGAAGTTTCTTGCACAACATGGGGTTTCCTTGGATTCTTAAGTCGGGTTGCAACGCAGGTTGTAGCCTTGCGCGTTGGTTTGGTCAATCACATCGGCGCATCAAGTTGGCGAATTGGCTGCCCTAGAAGCCAGAACATTCGCCAGCAAGCTGGCGCCGTAGTTCTCCGCGCTGACTGAATTTTGCCGAGGTGCAGTAGCGAGGTACAGCTTGACGGCGGCCACCGCCTCGGGCGGAAAGGCCAACAGACGCTGCGCCAAGTTGGCGGCACTTGCTTCGAGATGACCGGCGGGGACGATGGTGCTGACGACACCAAACATCAAGGCGGTATGCGCATCCATTTCTTCGGCGGACAAGACCAGGTAGCCGAGTGCCTTGGACGGCATCTTGTCGAGCAGGGGCGCCATGGCGATGCAAGGCGGAATGCCGCGCTCGAGTTCACGCAGACGAAAACTGCTTCCCGCTTCTGCGAGGGTCAGATCGCAAAGGGAAGAGAGCACCATGCCGATACCCCAGGCCTTGCCTTGGACCAAGCCCATCACAGGGTCTTTGCGTCTGCGAAAGGCTTCATACAAAGCCATCATGGGTGCAGCGTCATCGCGCAACACATCGATGGCTCTGACGTTGGAGCCGGGCGGTGGCGGCTGCATGTCGCGGCCAAGGCAGAAGTCACTGCCTTCGGCGCGTAAAACAACAACCGGACAAGCCTGCGCGGCGTCCAGCGCGGCAATGAGGTCCAACGCCATGGCATTGCTCAGGCGGTTGCCCTGATCGGCGCGGCTGAGGGTCAGGGTGGCGACTTTTCCGTCCCAACTGCTTTTGATATGACTGCCCATGGTTTCTCCGCTTTGATCGAATGTTGCAGAATCTCTACTGCCGCACAATGCCGGCTTTGTCGACGACACCGCGCCAGCGCACGATGTCTTGCTCGACCGTGTTGCGCATTTCAAGCGAGCTGTTCGGTGCGGCCTGGCTGCCCAAGTCTGCCAGAGTCTTGAGCAGGTCCGGGTCCTGCAGAGCGCGACGGGTTTCAGTATTGAGCAACCTGACGACGGCCTCGGGTGTTCCTGCTGGCGCTGCCAGCCCCAACCAGGACAGGACTTCAAATCCTGGCAAGGCGGCTGCGACCGGCAGCACGCCGGGCAAGCTCGGCCAGGCCTGGGCACTGGTGACACCCAAGGCCCTGAGACGGCCTGAGCGGATGTGCGCCGTGGCCACCGTGAGCGTGTCGGCCAAGATGTCGACATCGCCAGCCAGTACCGACTGCACCGGCGCGCCGCCACCTCGGTAAGGCACGTGCAGCAGCTTCACACCGGCACTGGCGCCCAGCAACTCACCGACCATGTGCTGAGTCGACCCCACACCCACCGAGGTGAAGGTGATCTTGCCGGGTTCTTGGCGGGCCATGGCCATCAGATCGGCCAGTGTCTTGGCTGGATGTTCCGCGCGCACGGCCACCACGAACGGGAAGGATGAGACGGTGGAGATGAAGGCAAAGTCCTTGACCGGGTCATAAGGCAGCGAGCGCGTGAGCGCGGCCGACACGGTGTGCGCCCCCGTCAGCATGACGAGGCTGTAACCATCGGGCTTGGCCTTGGCCACAAAGTTGGTGGCAATGCTGCCGCCCGCGCCGCTCTTGATGTCGATCACCACGGGCTGCTTGAGCAGTGTCTGCAGGCGTTGTCCGACCAGTCGGGCGACCACATCGGCATTGCCGCCAGCACCGAATCCGTGGATAAGCTGGATCGGCTTAGACGGGTAAGTCGCGTCCTGCGCCAGCGCAAGACCTGCCAGGGCGGGTGCACCTGCAGCGAAGGCGCAGGTGATCCACTGGCGACGAGAAACAGGGAGCATGTTTGTCATTTCAATTCACCTCAAATTCAAGCAACTTGCTGGCTTTGCGGCCCGCTGTGTCTTCGACTTCCAGAAGCAGTTTGTGTTTGCCATTGGGCAGGCTCGCTTCGCTGACTTGCATGCCTTGCTCGGTGACTTTGGCCACGTTCAGCAAGCGTTTGGTGATGTCGATTTCAAAGCTGCCATACAGAACCCTGAAACTTTCAGGTTTGATCGCGCTGGGCGCTGTGGACTGGAATTTCACACTGATGGGTGTGGGTGATTTGACGGGTCCGGTCAGCGTCGGCGCTGTCACCTGGATGGCCGGTGCGTCTTTGACGGTTGCGGCTTTGGCGCTCAGTCTGGGCGGTGCGGCGATGGAGGCTTGCATTTCAGCAGGGGTGACCAAATAGGCGTTTTGCGCGCAGGCTGCGCCGCAAGTCAGTGCCAGAGCAACCCAGAGTCCAATTTTCATGTTCATGCTTTCATGGGAGTGTGGTGATGCGCACGCGCCGATTTTCCATCGCTTGCGGCTTGTCGGGCATCAGCAATTCGCGAAAGCCTTTGCCTTCTGCCACCAGGCGTTCGGGTGTGATTTGCTTGTCATGAATGAATTTCACCACCGTTTGGGCACGCTCAAGCGACAACTTGTCGTTGAAACTGGCGCTGCCTTTGGCATCGGTGTGGCCTTCAATCTTGAACTTCATCTCTTTCAGCCGCTCGCCTTTCATGGCCTGCGCCAGTTTGTCGAGCAGCGGTTTGCTGTCTTCTTGCAATTTAGCAGAGCCCAGATCGAACTGAATCACCAGATCGATGCTGCGCACTTCAGGCACCAAATTGCGCGTGCCATTCAAGCTGCGAGTCTTGGGTGCGTTGGGTGCGTTGGGGGCCAGTTGTTGCTCGATGTCAGCCACCGAGGCCTTGCTCAGTGGCTGTGCAAGCAAAGACAGATGCAAGCTTGCAAAGATCATGACGCTGGCCCATAAAGCGGGGTTACTCATAAGACCTCTTGGATGCTCAAGAGCTTGGCGCCAAAGCTTTCAGAGCGGGCGCGGGTGTTGGCACCCGTTAAATACCGGATCAAGGCCGTGCGGCCTTGCAAATTGTTGAGTGAGTAGGTAAAAGGGGCAGCGCTGGTGGGCTCGGCCAAGGTCAAACTGTCCATCTGGCGCGGCGTGTCAGAGACGATGACCAAAAGCTGATCAGTGCCTGCGGGACCGGCGGCTTTGACTTGCCAATCGGGTTTGGGCAGGCGCAGTGTCTGGTTGGCTTTGATCCGGTTGGCTTTGTCCAAACCGTTGGGGAACAGCACATAGAAACTCTGCGCATCACTGCCAAGTAAGACCAGGTAGACATAGCCGTCGTGACTGGATTTAATGCTCAGGTCCAGTGTATCTTTGCCAATTTGAAGCCTGCTTTTGCTCAGTTGAACATCCAGCTTGCGGCGTGGATTTTTTTGCTGCTCTACATCGCGTAAAGTGGCCACCGAGACCGACCAAGGTGTCGCGTCCGTCTCGGTCATGCGGGGCTCCTCCAGGGGTTCGTCCACCCATGCGACCACCGGTGCGGGTGGCGCTGGCGGTGGCTTGAGCGCAGTCGGTTTGGGGGGCTGTGCCGAAGGTGCAGGCTTGACCGGTGAGAGCGCGGGTAAGGGTGCGGGTGCAGGTGTGAATGGGGTCGCGGCCGGGGCCACGAGTGCCAAGGAAATCGCAACGGGTTTTTCGGGTTCTGGCGGAGGCTTTACCACGGCCACAGGAATCAAGTTGCGTGCACCCCGCACAGAGACATGGTGTGGCGTCAGACCGGCCACGTTTTTCAACTTGGCATTGATGGTGTTTTGTGCGCAGATTTGAATTTCGGTCATCGACACTGCACCCGATCCGTCCAGGTCTTTGGCCTTACCCAGCAGGCAGTCGCGAATGCCTTGCGTGGCCAATCCGCCTTTGCCGGGCTCGTCGAAACTCACTTCATCGGGCCTTGAAGAAGTGATCTGCACAAAGTTTTCGGCCAGTGCATTGAGTCGGGTGGCCTCACCGAAGAGGCTGCGCGAGACCATGTTGGAGGGTTGACTGCACATGTCTTGCCCCGCGCCCGCTTTGAGGAAAAATTTGGGTGCAAAAAGGGGCGCACTCAGGGGTGCAGTCATACTCCGCGTCCCTGCATTGGTGACGCCGCCCGAATGGCAGGCGTCAAACAGGGCAATGACTTTATCTGCCTTTTGACTGAGCTTATCGGTCGCCTGGGCAATTTCTTTGTGGGTCAAAGTCTGGCCATCGTAGGTAAGTAAACCTTCAACGCAACCACCGGCTTGCGGATCTTGCCAGCGGGTGCCGTGTCCCGAAAAGTAAATGAAGGCACGGGCGCCTTCGGGTGTGATGTCGCTCAGTCGTTTGAATTGACTCAGGATATTGGCCTTGGTGGCTGCAGCGTCGCGCAGCACGGTGATGTTTTTTTCGTCGATGCCCATGGCCAAAGCCATTTTGCGCGCGCTGTCGAAGTCATGCACCACGCCGCTGAGTGAGGGGATGTCGGGCGAACCGTATTGGCCAATGCCCACAATCAGCGCCGTGCGTTGACTGGCATTGTTTTGCGCCAAGGCCCAGGGCAGGTTGGCGCAAAGGGCAAATCCAGCCAGCAATTTCACCCACGACATAGAAACTCCAAATGACCTTTGATCTGAGATTCTAGTAATAAATGGCCTTGAAGGCATGAGATGATTTGGAATGTCATTTTTTGAAGGAGACCTGACCTGTATGGACCTGCAACTCAATAACAAAACAGCGCTCGTGACAGGTGCCAGCGTGGGCATTGGGCGCGGCATTGCCAAGGCCTTGGCCGCCGAAGGCGTGCGTTTGGCTGTGTCCGCCCGTCGCGTCGACAAACTGGAAGAACTGGCGAATGAAATTGTGGCCGCTGGCGGCCACCGCCCCATCATCATCGAGTCGGACTTGTACCCCGAGGATGCCGCACAAAAGCTGGCAGCCGCAGCCATGGCCGGTTTGGGCCGGGTGGACATTCTGGTCAACAACGCCGGCGGTTCGCGCAGTTTCAAGAATTTGCATGTGAGCGAAGAGGCTTGGCAAGAAGCCATCACGCTTAACTTTCATCGCCCGCGCCAAGTGGCCGACGCTTTGATCGATCAGATGATCGCAAACCGATGGGGTCGCATCATCAACATCACCGGCAAGAGCGAGCCCGAGCACACCAACGGTGCGTTTTGTGCCAAGGCGGGCCTGCACAGCTGGGCCAAAGGCCTTTCGCGCATGGTTGGGCCGCACGGCATCACGGTCAATTGCGTACCACCCGGGCGCATTCACTCGGAGCAAATCTTTCGCAACTACACGCCGGAATACCGTCAGTGGCAGTGCGAAAATGAAATCCCAATGGGCCGCTACGGTGAGCCCGAAGACATGGCCAACCTGGTGAGCTTTTTGGCCTCACCCTTGGCCAGCTACATCACCGGCGCAGTGATTCCGGTCGATGGTGGCTTGCGTAAATACCAATTCTAAAAAATTTTCTAAACCCCACACTGTGGGCTTCGACTTTAGGAGTCACTGCATGAATTTTTTAATACGTCGCCACACGCTCATCGCGGGGATGGCCTTGTGGGGCTGCTTTCTCATGGGGCTGGCCCATGCCGATGTCACTTGGCCTTCCAAAGCCATTCGTTTTGTAGTCCCTTTTGCACCCGGCGGGACCAGCGAGATCGTCGCTCGCTCTGTGGCCGCCGAGTTGACCAAGCAATTGGGCGTCAGCGTGTATGTCGAAAACAAACCCGGTGGTGCAGGCGTCACGGCCATGCAGGACGTGGCCAAGGCCGCGCCGGATGGGCACACCATCATCCTGGGCCATGTGGGCACTTTGGCGGTCAACCCCTACATGCTGAAGAACCAGCCTTACGATGTGAACAAAGACTTCATGCCGGTGACCTTGTTGGCCAAAGTCCCCAACGTGTTTGTGATTCATCCCGACGTGCCCGCTAAAAATTTCAAGGAGTTTGTGGACTATGCCAAAAAGAACCCAGGTCAACTGAACTACGGCTCGGCAGGCAACGCGAGTGCGGGCCATCTGGCGATGGAATACCTCAAGCTGGTCACGGGCATGTACATCACGCACATTCCTTACCGGGGCACCGGTCCGCAATTGACCGACTTGTTGGCCGGTCGCACGCAAGCGTCGTCTGCCGGCATGCCGGCGTTGGGGGCGCACATTAGGGCGGGTAAATTGCGGGCCATCGCCGTGGGCACCACCCAGCGCATTGCGGCCTTGCCCGATGTCCCCACCATTGCCGAGTTGGGTTTCAAGGATTTTGAAACCGCTCAGTGGTACGGCATTTTGACGCCTGCGGGCACCCCGCCTGAGATCGTTAAACGCTTGCAAGAAGAGTCTTACAAAGCCCTGCGCTCGAGCGCGGTGACCGAGCGGTTTGCCACCGACAACGCGGTGGGCGGCGGCGGGCCTTCGAGTGACTTCGCCAATTTCATCAAGAACGAACAGCGCATATGGAGTGACATTGTCAAACGTGCGCAGATCAAGCCAGATTAAAGAAACCCTTATGACCGTAGACGTGTTGATCATTGGTGGCGGCAATGCCGCACTGTGCGCCGCGCTGATGGCTCGGGAAGCGGGCGCTTCGGTCAAGGTTTTGGAGTCCGCCCCACGCGATTGGCGCGGCGGTAACTCCATGCACACCCGCAACTTGCGCTGCATGCATGATGCCCCGCAAGATGTGTTGGTTGAGTCCTACCCGGAAGAAGAATTCTGGCAAGACTTGCTCAAAGTCACGGGCGGTATCACCGATGAACACATGGCCCGCCTGGCCATCCGCCGTTCTGCCACTTGCCGGCCCTGGATGTTCAAGCACGGCGTGCGCTTTCAGCCCTCCTTGTCGGGCGCTTTGCATACCGCTCGGACCAATGCTTTCTTCATGGGCGGCGGCAAAGCCCTGGTCAATGCGTATTACCGAAGTGCCGAGAACCTGGGGGTTCAGATTCAATACAACGCCGAGGTCCAAGAACTTGAAATGACCGACGGCCATTTTGTGGCTGCCCATGTCTTGCACAAAGGCGCCGATGGCGCGGTAAGACGCGAACGCGTCACCGCCAAGGCTTGTGTGCTGGCGGCGGGTGGCTTTGAGTCGAACATCGATTGGCTGCGCGAGGCTTGGGGGCAAAACGCTTTGGGCGAATGGCCGGCGGACAATTTTTTGATTCGGGGTTCGCGCTACAACCAAGGCACGCTCATCAAGCACATGATGGACCGCGGTGCCGACTCGATTGGCGACCCGACCCAAGCGCACATGGTGGCCATTGATGCCCGCGCCCCGCTGTACGACGGGGGCATTTGCACCCGCATCGACTGCGTGTCTTTGGGCGTGGTGGTCAACCGAGAGGCGAAACGCTTTTATGACGAGGGCGAAGACTTCTGGCCCAAGCGCTATGCGATCTGGGGCCGGCTCGTGGCCATGCAGCCGGGGCAAATCGGCTACTCCATCATCGATGCCAAAGCGATCGGTCGATTCATGCCGCCAGTGTTCCCCGGCGTCAAAGCCGACACCCTGTCCGAACTGGCACATAAACTGGGCCTCGATGAGCCGACTTTCATGCAGACCTTGAACGACTTCAATCAGGCGTGCCGCGTGGGCACCTTCGACCATACAAGGCTGGACGACTGTCATACCGAGGGACTGCATCCTGTCAAAACCCATTGGGCGAGGCTCATCGATACGGCGCCTTTTTACGGCTATGCCGTCAAGCCAGGCATCACCTTCACTTACCTGGGCATGAAAACCAATGAAACCACCGCAGTCCATTTTGGCGGGCAGCCGAGCGATAACCTCTTTGTGGCGGGTGAAATGATGGCCGGTAACGTGCTGGGCAAAGGTTACACCGCCGGCGTGGGCATGACCATCGGTACCGCATTTGGCCGCATCGCCGGACGCCATGCAGCCAAGGCGGCTTTGGGCGTTGCCTTTGCAGGAGACGTGCATGACATCGCTTGACGCTTTGACCCGCGAAGCCGTCGCTTTGGCGAATGGCGCCTTGCCCTTGACGGCAGCAGAATCCGAAGTCGCGCGGCAAATGCAAATCTGCAACGCTTGTCGCTATTGCGAAGGTTTTTGCGCGGTTTTTCCAGCCATGACCCGGCGCCTTGATTTTGGCAAAGCCGACATCCATTACCTGGCCAATCTGTGCCACAACTGTGGCGCTTGTTTGCATGCCTGCCAGTACGCACCGCCCCATGAGTTTGCGGTCAATGTGCCGCAATCCCTGGCAGTTGTTCGGGGGCAGACGTATGCCGATTACGCTTGGCCGCCCGCCTTGGGCGCGCTGTACAAACGCAACGGACTGACGGTGTCTTTGGCGCTGGCGGCAGGTTTGGCCTTGTTCCTCGTGCTGGTCATGTTGCAGCAGGGCTCATTGTTCGGAGGTCCTGTGGCGGGTGGTTTTTATGCCCTGTTTCCGCACAACCTGATGGTCAGTCTGTTTGCCCCGATCTTTGTGTTTTCGATGTTGGCACTGTCGCTGGGTGTGTGGCGATTTTGGCAAGACCTGACACCCGCGACCAGTGGTGCGCCCCTCACCTCACCGGCTGCTGCCGAGGCGGCGCAGCATGCGCTGAAACTCACCTACCTCGACGGCGGGCATGGCGAGGGCTGTCACAACGAAGACGATGCGTGGACGCAATCACGCAAGCGTTGCCACCATCTGACCTTCTACGGTTTTATGCTGTGCTTTGCCGCCACCAGCGTGGCCACGATTTACCACTATGCCTTCGGCTGGTCAGCGCCCTATGCCTTGCCCAGTGTGCCCAAACTTTTGGGCGCGGTCGGCGGCGTCAGCCTGTTGATAGGCACGGCGGGTTTGTGGCGTTTGAACCTGCAGCGACACCCCATGCACGGCGACGCCGCCCAAAAACCGATGGACCTGGGCTTCATCGCCTTGCTGTTTTTCATCAGTTTGACGGGCTTGTTGCTGTGGCTGATGGGCGCTACGGTGGGCATGCCACTTTTGCTCGCCTTGCATCTGGGCGCGGTGATGGCGCTGTTTTTGACCCTGCCCTATGGCAAGTTTGCGCACGGCATTTTCAGGACCGCTGCGCTGTTGCGCTTCGCTGTTGAAAAACGCCAACCCAGCCGATTGGCCTTGGGCAGCGACTGAGTCCGCTCAAGCCATGGTGGTGGCGCTGGCAGATGCAATCACGCCACCGCCCAAGCACACTTCGCCGTCATAGAGCACCGCGCTCTGACCGGGCGTGACAGCCCACTGCGCATCGACAAAGTCGAGCTTGAAATGCTGGTCGTCTGAAGCACCCAGAGCGCAGGGTGCATCGGCTTGGCGGTAACGTGTTTTGGCGGCGTAGCTGCCCGGTGTGGGCGCTTGGCCTGAACACCAGCTGGCATCATCAGCAGACAATTGCGGTGACAGCAGCCAAGGATGGTCATGGCCTTGCACCACCCACAAAATATTGCGGGCCATGTCTTTGCGGGCCACAAACCAAGGTGTGTGCTCGCCAGCGCCGCGCAAGCCCCGCGCTTGCAGCGCTTTCATGTCAGCCCCTTTGGCCTTGATGCCCCCAATGCCCAAGCCTTGGCGCTGTCCCAAGGTGTAGAAACTCAAGCCCACATGCTGACCGATGGTGCGCCCTGTCGGGTCTTTGATCGGACCCGGCTCTTTGGAGATGTAGCGGTTCAAAAATTCGCGAAATGGCCGCTCCCCGATGAAGCAGATGCCGGTCGAATCTTTCTTTTTGGCATTGGGCAGACCGATCTCATGTGCAATGCGGCGCACTTCAGTTTTTTGCAACTCGCCGACCGGAAACAAGGTTTTGGCGAGCTGCGCCTGATTCAGCCGGTGCAAAAAATAGCTTTGATCTTTGCTCGCGTCCAGGCCTTTGAGCAGTTCATGCAAGCCGGTCGCGGCATTGCGCCTGACGCGGGCGTAATGACCTGTGGCGATTTTTTCTGCACCTAGGCGCATGGCATGGTCGAGAAAAGATTTGAACTTGATCTCGGCATTGCACAAGATGTCCGGATTGGGTGTGCGTCCCGCTTGGTACTCGCGCACAAACTCGGCAAACACACGGTCTTTGTAGTCGGCCGCAAAGTTGACATGCTCGATTTCAATGCCCAGCACATCGGCCACGGCGGCGGCATCCACGAAGTCGATGTTGGACGCGCAGAACGCGCTGTCGTCATCGTCTTCCCAGTTTTTCATGAAGATGCCGATCACCTCATAGCCTTGCGCTTTGAGCAAATGAGCGGTCACTGCGGAGTCCACGCCGCCGGAGAGTCCGACGACGACACGTTGTTGGGTCATGAGCCCAATTATCCCTAAGCAATCATTGAATCCATTTGCGCTATGCGAAAGACTTAAAATTCGAGGGCACCTATGAAACAACTCGCTCTATTTCGCAAAAACATCCAGACGCTTTTGGCTGACATGGGCAATGGCATTGTGACGGTGACGCACAGCGGCTTGGCCATGGTGGGTCTTGCGGTGTCGGTGTGTATGGTGGTGTTGGCTTTGCGGCCCGACTACCTGGTCGAAGGCGAGGCGTTTGTCTACAACTGGCTTCGTGAGCGCCATGTCAGCTTGTGGTGGATGCCCGATAACGCGGTGGACAGGGTCACCGCCGCTGACCTGTCCATCCTGCCCAAGTCGCAGGCCGATGTGGCCACTTGGTTGGCCCGCAAATACCGGGTCGCGCCTGAGCCGCTGGGCGCACTGGTGGCCGAAGCGCATGTGTTGGCAGTGTCGTCCAAATTGCCGGCGCATTTGATTTTGGCGGTGATGGCCATTGAGTCGAGTTTTCACCCCTACGTTCAAAGTAAAGCGGGTGCGCAGGGTTTGATGCAGGTGATGCCCAAGGTGCATGCCAAACGATACGAAGAGTTTGGCGGCAAGCTGGCCGCCTTTGATCCGATCACCAACCTGCGGGTGGGCGTGAGTGTCTTGGTCGATTGCATCAAACTCAAAGGCGGCAATGTCGATGATGGTTTGCGGTTCTATTTGGGGGGTGACAGCGCAGCGGCCGGGGCGGACGGCTACATCGCCCGCGTGAAAGCGGAGCAGACCAACATAGATGCTGTCGCCGCAGGCCAATGGGTTGCTGTTCCCTGACGGCTTGCCATGAGTTTTGTCTCGCCCGAGTTCGCGTTGCTGTGCCTGTTGTTTTTCCCTTTGTATTGGCAGTTGGTCGACCGCCCCAAGTTGCAACGGGCTTTGCTGCTGCTGTCTGGTTATGGGCTGTATGCCACGTGGTCTTTGACTTTTGCGGGCGTCTTGTTCGCCTACAGCGTGGGTATTTGGCTCTTGGGTGCGTGGGTGTCGCGTCATGCCAAAGAGCGCTTGCCGACGGTGTTGGCTTTGGTGCTGTGCGCCAGCTTTTTGGTGTACTTCAAATACTACGAATTTTTGCGCGCCAGCCTGTCCGATGGACTCGTGCATTTGGGCTTTCAAACGTCTTTACCGCTCATGGACCTGGTCACCCCGGTCGGCGTTTCGTTTTTCACCTTCCAGGCGGTCACGTACTTGGTGATGGCCGCACAGCAGCCTGGTCAGGTGCGCGTCTTGCCCGACGTGTTGCTGTTTTTGTGTTTCTGGCCCAGCTTGTTTGCAGGCCCCATCGAGAGAGCAGAAAAGTTCTTCGCCCAGTTGGACGCAGGAACGACAGGGCGACCTTTGGAGGTCAGCTTGGCCTTGTACTGGATCGTGTTGGGGGCCGCGCAAAAACTGATCTTTGCCACGTGGTTGGGCGATACCTTTGTGGACCCGGTTTTCAAATACCCTGAACAGCAGGGTGGACTGACTTTGTTGGCCGCCATGGTGGGCTACAGCTTGCAGATTGCGCTGGACTTTGGAGGTTACACGTTGATCGTCACCGGTTTGGCTCGCCTGCTGGGCTATGAATTACCGGTCAATTTCCGGCAGCCCTATGTGGCTCGCAACCTGCAGGACTTCTGGACCCGTTGGCATGTGTCACTGTCCAGTTTCATCCGTGACTATATTTACATTCCCATGGGTGGCAACCGCTTGGGGTTTAACCGGACGCAATGCAATGTGATGCTGGGCATGCTGATCAGTGGTGTCTGGCACGGGCCGAATTGGACCTTCGTGGTCTGGGGCTTGCTGCATGGACTTGGGGTGGTGGGCCTCAATTTCTACAGGCAAGCCCGCGGGCCTGTTTTGCCTGCTTGGTTGGCACACACACTGACGCTGCTGTTTGTCACTGTGGCCTGGGTGTTTTTCAGGGCCGACACGCTCACAGGCGCGTTGAACCTGTTGCAAGGTCTGTGGCATAACGCGCATGGGTTTTGGCATGCTGACTTCGGACAAGTGGTGCTATTGGCGGTCTTTACGGGGGTTTTTTTGGTGTTGTGTCGGCACGCGGTGGACTTACAAACACGGGTGGTAGCCCGGATACAGTCGATGTCGCCTTGGCGGGTGACCCCTGTGATGGCTGTTCTGATTTATCTGGTCATTGCCTTGGGCCCCAGTGGTGTGCCTGGTTTTATTTATTACCGTTTTTGAAGATATGAAAGTTTCTTTTTCTGCGCGCCAACTGGGCTGGATGCTGTGTGCTGTGGGTCTGAGCAACACCTTGCTGTGGTTGGACGCTTTGGACAACTACCTGGATGCCCGGTTTCAGTGGAGCCTGTCGTCCCATGGGCCTGCTGATTGGTTTGAACCGTCTCGCCGCTTGGCCGAAGGGGCCGGCAACTTGGTTTCACAAATCGGTCGCCGCGCCAAAGAATGGACCCAGACGGGCCAAGAAATACCTGCACCTTCAGCAAAACCTGCGCCGTCGGCCATGCAATTGGCCTTTCGGGCGCTGCCAGCGGGCGGGTTTTTGCCCAGCCTGGCGGTTCAGCAACTGAGCGCTGGCCCGCAAAGAATAATGTTTGCCGGCGACTCGATGATGCAAGGCATTGCCCCTTTGGTGATCCGCGACTTGAGCCTCAAGCACCCGGATTGGCAAATGACCGACCTGAGTAAGCAGAGCACAGGTTTGACGTCCAGAAAATTCTTTGACTGGCCGCGCACCATTCAACAAGAAATTCAAGCCCAGAACCTGAGCTTGGTGGTTATTTTTCTGGGCCCCAACGACCCGAGAGACATGTACTTGCCCGATAAAAGGGTGTCTTTTGGCAAGCCGGAATGGCTTGAGAATTACGCTGCGCGTGTCGACGAAATCCTGGCCAACGCCGTACAAAACCAGGTTCGCGTGATCTGGCTGGGCTTGCCTGCTATGCGCGATGAGCTCTTGCACCGCGGTGCAAGTGTGTCCAACCACGTTTTTCACGATCGGGCGCAAGCGTTTGGGACCGATTACTTGGCGACCGAAGCCTTGATCGGATGGGTCTCATTGCCTTTCAAAAAATTCATGCCGGATGAAAACGGCTTGCCCATCAATTTGCGCACCGAAGACGGGATCCATTTCACACCCTCAGGTCAGCACAGAATTAAACAAGCCTTGGTGGCACACATAGAGAAAGCTCAGCCACAATGAAGTTGAAGTTGAAGTTGAATCCGTCTTTGATCCGTAGCGTCTTTGCTGCACGGGTCGCGGTCTTGTCTTTTGGCCTGGCCATGGCCGTCCAGAGCGCTTTCGCCCAAGGGCCAGTGCCTACGGTGTTGCGTGTGGTGGCACAGCCCGCGGTGCCAGATCTGCAATGCGCAGCATTCCCCCGTACTGCTGCAGCCACGGCCCCTGTGGACATGGATCCGCGTGAAATTCCGGATGATAAAGATGTGCAAGCTGCATTGAATGCGGCGCGTCAAGTTGCCGCCCCGCAAGCCACTGCAGATCAGCCCAGCGTGGGGCTTTTGGGGCAAGCCTTGCCCGGCGAGCCTTACCGCGTCGCCGTTTGGGGTGACAGCCATTTGGCTGCAGGTTTTTTCACGCAAGAGTTGGTCAAAATTCTCAAACTCGAGTCCGACCAGGTTCGCTCGGCCTTGATCCCAGCCAACATGAACCGCCCCGGGGTGCGACTGCCTTTGCGTAAAAGCTGCATATCGCCGCACTGGCGTTACGAGCCTGCGCACGCCCTCGCGGCCGGCGCGGCGGCACCAGGACCAGGTTTGGTGAATCTTTTGACCACCCAATCCGGTGCCAGCTTGGCGTGGGATCTGCGCAATGCCTCAGGTGTTGCTGAGCTGCGCCAAGTGCGTGTGCTTTATCAGCAAACGGCCAGGCCTTTGCAACTCGCCATCAGCGTCGACGGGGGCCCTGAGGTGGAGGTGACGCTGTCGGCTGCCGAGGGCCCTGCTGTTCTGGAGTTGTTGGGCGATGCACCCCTCTCGGTGGTTCGGGTGCGCTTGGTGTCTGGCGACATGCGTTTGCATGGGCTGGCCTTGCCGGTCGGCCCCTTAACGGCGTTGCAAATGGATGTGTTCGGCTACCCGGGCGCCACCGTGGCAGCTTGGAAAAACGCGCAGCCTGATTACATGGCCGCATGGTTTGCGCAGACGCGCTACAACTTGGTGATGATGGCGTTTGGCACCAACGAAGGCAATGTCAAACCCTTTGACGCGATGGCTTACGAACTCAGCTTGCGTGCCTCACTCAAACAAATGCGGACGGTGTTTCCGGATGCGGCCTGTGTGCTGATTGCCCCAGGTGACCGCGGGGTGCTGGTCAGACGTTCAGAAAAGCTGCGCCAAGCCCCTGCTGTTAACCCACGTAAAAACGGCTCGCGCGCACCGGCTCATGGCAATGCAAAAAAGTCCAGTGCAGGCAAAACCCCCGCACGCCAAGTGAGCGTCAAACCGAGTCAGGACAACGTGGGCGGCATGGCTAAAAACCTGTTGCAGTACACCGCTGTTCATCAAGAAATCGGCCAGATTCAAAACGCCGTGGGGCAAGAAAACGGGTGCAAAGTCTGGAGCATGCTCAACGCCATGGGCGGGCAGGGTGGGGCGTACCGCTGGGTGCGACAAAACCCGCCACTGATGGCGCGTGACTTGATCCACTTCACCGTGCCCGGCTACCAGCAATTGGCGCAGCAGTTTGCCAACGACATGGGCTGGGAGGCCCGCCTGTTGCTGCCGGACCTCAAGCCTTGACAGAAGGGTCGGTGTACAGCGTGTCCAGACTGAAGCGCTGCCCCGCCAGATGGTCTTCAATGCAGCGCAGCACCAACGGGCTGCGGTGGCGGTCTGCGCTGGCGCGAATTTCTTCGGGCGTCATCCACAGAGTGCGCACAATGCCGGTGTCGAGTTGCAAGGCCGGATCAGCCTGACCCACTTCGCCACAAAAGGCAAAGCGCACATAGGTAATGTCTTCGCCCGTTGCGGCTCTTTGAAAGCGCGACAAATACACCCCCACCAAGGCCTCGGGCTTGAAGGCGTGTGCCGTTTCTTCCAAAGCTTCTCTGGCGCAGCCTTCTACAAAGGACTCACCGGGGTCCAAATGGCCTGCCGGGTTGTTCAGCCGCAAGCCCTCGGGCGTGTGCTCTTCAATCAACAGGTAACGACCGCCTTGCGCCATGATGGCTGCAACAGTCACATTGGGTTTCCAGCGTAAGTCCATGCTCGAAATTATCACAGTAATTCGTGCCAAATCGCTTGTACATCAATGCCAATTAGTTTCTTCGCGGATGGTCTTAAAATTCAAGCACAATGCGGTAGGTTGATGTTTGGACAAAGCTTGCGGGTCTTGGCACGTGGGTGAGTTCTCAAAAAAATGGAGAGCGCAGATGCGTATTGGAGTCCCCGCCGAAACTCGGCCTGGTGAAACCCGTGTGGCCTTAACGCCCGAGACGGCCAAAAAACTCAAAGCCCAAGGGCACAGCTTGCATGTGCAGTCAGGCGCAGGCTTGGCCGCCAGCGTGACCGACGAGGCTTACTTGGCCGCTGGCGCCGAAGTGACCGATGCCGCAAGTGCTTTGGCCTGCGACATGGTGCTCAAAGTCAGCGCCCCCACCGTTGCAGAGTTGGCGCTGATGAAGTCCGGCGCCGCCTTGGTCGGCATGCTTAACCCCTTTGATGCCGCTGGTCTGCAAAGCATGGCCAGCGCAGGTTTGACCGCTTTTGCGTTGGAGGCGGCCCCGCGCACCACCCGTGCGCAAAGCATGGACGTGTTGTCATCGCAAGCCAACATTGCCGGCTACAAGGCGGTGATGGTGGCGGCCAACCAGTACCAACGCTTTTTCCCGATGCTGATGACTGCTGCCGGTACCGTCAAGGCGGCGCGTGTGGTCATTTTGGGTGTGGGTGTGGCCGGCTTGCAAGCCATTGCCACCGCCAAGCGTTTGGGCGCGGTGATCGAAGCCTCTGACGTGCGCCCCAGCGTGAAAGAGCAAGTCGAATCCTTGGGCGGCAAGTTCATTGACGTGCCTTACGAAACCGCCGAAGAGAAAGAAGCCGCCGAAGGCGTCGGCGGTTACGCCCGCCCGATGCCGCAAAGCTGGCTGGACCGCCAAAAGACCGAAGTCGCCAAACGCGTGGCGCTGGCCGACGTGGTCATTTCTACCGCCTTGATTCCGGGCCGTGCAGCCCCCGTGCTGGTCACCGCCGAGATGGTGCAAAGCATGAAGCCCGGCTCTGTGATTGTGGACATTGCTGCGGGCAAAGCCGCCGACGGCGTGGCGGGCAATTGCGTGTTGACCGAGGCTGGTAAAACCGTGCAAAAGCATGGCGTGAACATCATTGGCGAGACCAACCTGCCCGCCTTGGTGGCGGCCGATGCCTCTGCGCTGTATGCCCGCAACGTGCTCGACTTTTTGAAACTGGTATTCACCAAAGAAGGTGAATTCAAAGTCGACATGGAAGACGACATTGTGGCCGCCTGCCTGATGACGCAGGCTGGCGAAATCAAGCGCAAATAAAGCGCACATCAAACATAAAAAAACAAGGACACAACATGGAAGCCGTATCCCCCACCCTTCTGAATCTGATCATTTTTGTCTTGGCCATTTACGTGGGTTTCCATGTGGTCTGGACAGTGACTCCCGCTTTGCACACGCCGTTGATGGCGGTGACCAATGCGATCTCGGCCATCGTCATCGTCGGTGCCATGTTGGCTGCGGCCTTGACCGAAACCACCTTGGGTCAAACCATGGGCACTCTGGCCGTGGCTTTGGCCGCAGTGAACGTGTTCGGCGGCTTTTTGGTGACCCGCCGCATGCTCGAGATGTTCAGGAAAAAAGAGAAGAAAACCGTGGCTGTTGAGGGAGACAAAGCATGAGCATGAACCTCGTCACGCTGCTGTATTTGATTGCCAGCGTTTGCTTTATTCAGGCCCTCAAAGGCCTGTCGCACCCGACCACCTCGATCCGTGGCAACCTGTTTGGCATGGTCGGCATGGCGATTGCCGCCTTGACCACCGCCGCCTTGATCGTGGAGCTGTCCGGCGGCAAAGCCCAGGGCATGGTCTTGGTCTTGGGTGGCTTGGTGCTGGGCGGCGGCATGGGCGCCTACATGGCCAACAAAGTCGAGATGACCAAGATGCCCGAGTTGGTGGCCTTTATGCACAGCATGATCGGCTTGGCGGCGGTGTTTATTGGCATTGCGGCGGTGGCCGAGCCCTACGCCTTCCAGATTGTGCAAAAAGCCGCCGACGGCACGGTGCCACCGATTCCGGCCGGTAACCGCTTGGAGCTGTTCTTGGGCGCGGCCATTGGCGCGGTCACCTTCAGTGGCTCGGTGATTGCATTTGGCAAGTTGTCGGGCCAATACAAGTTCAGGTTGTTCCAAGGCGCGCCGGTGCAGTTTGCCGGTCAGCACAAACTCAATTTGATTTTGGGTTTGGCCACCTTGGGTCTGGGACTGGTCTTTACGGCCACTGAAAGCTGGACCGCCTTCTTTGCCATGCTGGCGCTGGCCTTTGTGATGGGCGTGTTGATCATCATCCCGATCGGTGGGGCCGACATGCCAGTGGTGGTGTCCATGCTCAACAGCTACTCGGGTTGGGCCGCCGCTGGCATTGGCTTCAGCCTGAACAACAGCATGCTGATTATTGCGGGCAGCTTGGTGGGCAGCTCGGGCGCCATATTGAGCTACATCATGTGCAAGGCCATGAACCGCAGCTTTTTCAATGTGATTTTGGGCGGCTTTGGTGGCGACGCCACCACGGCCAGTGTGGGCAGTGCCGAGCAGCGCCCCGTGAAAACCGGCAGCGCCGACGACGCCGCCTTTGTGCTGGGCAATGCCGAAACCGTGGTCATCGTGCCCGGTTACGGGTTGGCGGTGGCGCGTGCACAGCATGCGGTCAAAGAACTGGCCGCCAAGCTCACCGAAAAAGGCATCACCGTCAAATACGCCATCCACCCCGTGGCGGGCCGCATGCCCGGCCACATGAACGTGCTCTTGGCCGAGGCCGAAGTGCCCTACGACCAGGTGTTTGAGATGGAAGACATCAACGGTGAATTCGGCCAGGCCGACGTGGCCATCATTCTGGGCGCCAACGACGTGGTCAACCCCGCCGCGCACATCAAGGGCAGCGCCATCTACGGCATGCCGATCTTGGAAGCCTACAAAGCCAAAACCATCATCGTCAACAAACGCTCTATGGCCGCGGGTTACGCCGGCCTGGACAACGAACTCTTTTACATGGACAAAACCATGATGGTGTTCGGCGACGCCAAGAAGGTCGTGGAGGACATGGTCAAGGCGATTGAGTGAGGGGGTTGCGCTGCCAGGCGGCTTTGGCCGCACAGCCAGCGCAGATGCAGGCTTGGCCCTTGGATTCTTCAGGCAACTTGGCCAGAAGTTCTGGCGTGAAATAGGCATTCACGCACCAGCAAGGTTCCAGCGCTTGGCCTGTGGCTTTGGCAATCTCCATCGCGCACAGGTTGGACTTGCCGCAAAGTGGGCAGAGCTTGGGGTTGAGTTTGGGAGATGTCACAGGGAAACCGCTGTTGTAGCCAAGATGCAAAACTCAAAGCGTTCTGGCAACACGCAAGCCGACGCTGCTTAAGAGCCGGAAAGCAGATGCGTATCTGCCGCGGTTCGTGACACGCAAGTCTTGCGGATTGACGAACCAAGAACCGCCCCGCGCAACCCGTGTGGAACAGTCCCCTGTAGTCCAGGCACTGCCGTCTGCCGGTGCGCCAGCATAGTTGTCATTCCAACAATCCTGCGTCCACTCCCAGACATTCCCGTGCATGTCATATAAGCCAAAATTGTTGGCCATTTTCTCGCCAACAGGCTGTGTCATATTGCCCGAGTTACCGGCAAACCAAGCAAACCGACCCAACTGCTTAGGGTCATCGCCAAATGAATAGTTTGCTGGGCTGCCTGCTCTGGCGGCATATTCCCATTCGGCCTCAGAGGGTAGTCTGTAATTCTGACCCGACTTGGCGTTCAACCGCCTGATAAATTCTTGTGCATCATGCCAAGAGACCTGCTCCACAGGCAAGGTGCGACCTTTGAAGTTGCTGGGCAAGTTACCCATCATTGCGTACCACTGTTCTTGCGTGACTTCCAACTTGCCCAAAGCAAAAGACCGGATGGACACAGCGTGTTGAGGCTGCTCATCATGACTGGGCTGCGTTGCCGCAATGGGGTTTGCTTTAGAACCCATCCAGAAAGTCCCAGCGGGAATAACCACCATCTCAGGGCAGTCCTCGCAGTCCTTGAAAACGCTGCCCACCTTGAAGGCAGACGACGGTGGTGTGGGTGTGGGTGCAGAGGTTTGCGGTGGCCTGGCCATGGCCATTTGAGGTTCCGCTTTGTCCAAGGCCGCCACCCTTGCGCGTGCAACACCTGAGAACAATCCACGCGGGAACCGCTCTAAATAAGCCCTGACTTCATTGGCATCTCGGCTTTCTTTGACCGAATCCCAAAGTGCGCGGTCATCACTCACGCCACTTTGCGCCATTTGCTTGCCGCATTCCCCAAAACAAAACTCACCCTCAATGCTGCCCTCCATCCATGGCTCTTGCTGGCTGTTGGAGCCGGCTTTGACTTGGCTGACCACCTTCTTGAGAATCTGCTCAATCGGCTGGTGAGGGTTGTTCATTTGCGCCAACAGGGCGCCTGTGTAAAGGCCATTGCGCTCCGTGCCATCGGCCGCCACGCTCCCGGGGCGGGTGGCAAAAGAGATCAAAGTCCCTGAGGGTGCATTGACCCGATTCAAACCATACGACGCCGACCGGAAGCTGCGGGCGTAGGGGTTGTTGCGGCAAGCGTCCAAAAACACCAGGTTCAGCCGTGTCTTGGCATCACCCAGCACGTCCATGATCTGGCGCATGGCCAGACTTTGGGTGGGCACGTCTTCTTCACTGCTGATGTCTGCGTCCACCGCAGGCAGGTAGTTCTCGCCTTTGATCTGCACCCCGTGCCCAGCATAAAACACCAGCGCTACGCTGCCCGGCGTGAGCTTGGAGCGGAACTCGCGCAGGGTACTGCCGATTTGTTTGACGGTCAGGTTGCTGCGCTCAATGACCGTGAAGCCCATGCCTTTGAGCTTGACGGCCATGTCCTGGGCGTCATTGGTGGGGTTGCGCAAGGGGGCCGATTTGTAGGCGCTGTTGCCCACAACCAGCGCCACCCGGTTTTCTTTGGGCTGGGCGAAGCTGGCGCTACTGAAAACGATCAACAAAAAGAAAAGCCAACGGTGGAACATGGGCAACGGGGGCGTTTGGGTAACACGGATCTTAGAACATTGCATGGGCAAATGCTTCAGCAGGGTGATCAGCCAAACGGTTAATGCGCTTTCATTGTCTGACGCGTTCAACGTGAAGCCACGCAAAAACTGCCCATTGCACATGCCGCTGCCGATGGCCTATAAGACCCATCAACGCGGCTCTGTTCGAAGCCGTAGCCCATGGGCTGAACAAAGCATGAAGACCGGACATCAAACTGGGCTTCAATCGGCAAATGCCCATCAAATACCGCTCTGAGAGACCTCACGTTTTCCCTGTCAGTTCCCCGTCAGAGTTGCTGTAGACTGCCCCGAAAAGGAGATCCAACAATGACCTCAGATCGCATTTGGTTGAGCAGTTATCCCGAAGGTGTGCCTTCGGACATCGATGCCAGCCGTTACAGCTCGCTCGTGACGCTCATGCAAGAAGGCTTTAGCCAGTTTGCTGATCGCACGGCGTTCAGCTTCATGGGCAAGGACTTGAGTTACGCCGACCTGGACACGCAGAGTCAGGCCATGGCGGCTTATTTTCAGTCGCTCGGTTTGGCCAAGGGCGACCGCATTGCCATCATGATGCCCAATGTGCCGCAGTACCCGATTGCGGTGGCGGCCATTTTGCGGGCAGGCTATGTGGTGGTGAACGTGAATCCCTTGTACACCCCGCGGGAGCTGGAGCATCAGCTCAAGGACTCGGGCTCGCAGGCCATCGTGATCATTGAGAACTTTGCCTCCACGCTGGACAAATGCATCGCGCAAACAGCGGTCAAGCATGTGGTGATGTGCGCCATGGGCGATCGATTGGGTTTGCTCAAAGGCAGCTTGGTCAATTACGTGGTGCGCAACGTCAAAAAAATGGTGCCTGCCTTCGACTTGCCGCAAGCGGTGCGCTTCAACAGCGCTTTGTCACAGGGTGAAGGTTTGCCCTTTACGTCGCCGGTCATCGGGCCTGACGATATTGCCGTGCTGCAGTACACCGGTGGCACCACGGGCGTGTCCAAGGGGGCCGTGTTGTTGCACCGCAATGTGGTGGCCAATGTGTTGCAGTCTGAGGCCTGGAATCAACCCGTGATGAAACGGGTGCCTGCCAATGAGCAGCCGACCTCGGTGTGTGCCTTGCCGCTGTACCATATTTTTGCCTTCACGGTGAACATGATGCTCAGCATGCGCACCGGTGCCAAGACGATTTTGATTCCCAATCCGCGCGATATTCCGGCGGTGCTCAAAGAGCTGTCCAAACACACGTTTCACAGCTTACCGGCGGTCAACACCTTGTTCAATGGCTTGGCCAACCACCCCGATTTCGATACCGTCAACTGGCGCAACCTGAAAGCCTCGGTCGGCGGCGGCATGGCCGTGACCCGTGCGGTGGCCGAGTTGTGGCTGGCCAAAACCGGCTGCCCGATTTGCGAAGGCTATGGTCTGTCTGAAACCAGCCCCTCGGCGAGTTGCAACCCAACCACCAGCACCGAGTTTTCGGGGACCATTGGCGTGCCGATTCCCAGCACCTGGATGAAGTTGATCGACGACGAAGGCCACGATGTCACTGCGCTCGGCACCCCCGGTGAGATCGCCATCAAAGGCCCGCAGGTGATGGCCGGTTACTGGCAGCGGCCGGACGAAACGGCCCGCGTCATGACGCCCGATGGGTACTTCAAGTCGGGCGACATCGGCATTGTGGACGAGCGCGGTTTCTTCAAGATTGTGGACCGCAAGAAAGACATGATTTTGGTCAGCGGCTTCAACGTCTACCCCAACGAGGTGGAAGAAGTCGTGTCCAGTTGCCCCGGCGTACTCGAGTGCGCGGCGATTGGCGTGCCGGATGAAAAAACCGGCGAAGCCGTCAAGCTGGTGGTGGTCAAAAAAGACCCGTCACTCACCGAGGCGCAGATTCAAGACTACTGCCGCGCCAACCTGACCGGCTACAAACAACCCCGCGTGATCGAGTTCCGCACCGACCTGCCCAAAACACCGGTCGGCAAAATCTTGCGGCGGGAATTGCGCGACAAAGTCTGATGGGACGCATCGCGATCGTCAGCGCCATGCACGAAGAGCTGGCGGCGGTGCTGGCCTTGATGCCCGATGAGCACAAGCAAATGGTGGCAGGTCGCTCCTTTGCTTTGGGCCATTTAAACGGGCACGAGGTGGTGGTGGTGCTGTCGCGCATTGGCAAGGTGGCTGCAGCCACCACGGCAACGGTTTTGATGGAGCGATTTGGTGTGGCGCAAGTTTTGTTCACAGGCGTGGCCGGTGGGCTGGCAAGCGATGCAAGGGTGGGCGACGTGGTGGTGGCGACCGAATTTTTGCAACACGATATGGACGCGTCCCCTTTGTTTCCGGCCTACGAAGTGCCGCTCTATGGCCGCGCACGCTTTGGCACCGATCCGGCCTTGACCGCAGCCTTGGCGCTGGCGGCGCAATCGGTGTTGCAGCAGGGCGTGTTGGATGCTGCCAGATTGCAGGACTTTGGCATCACCCGGCCGCAGATGCACCAAGGTTTGATTGTGAGCGGGGACCGTTTTGTGTCAAATCGCCGCGAGAGTCAGCAGCTGCAGCAGTCCTTGCCCGATGCACTGGCCGTTGAAATGGAGGGCGCAGCGGTGGCCCAGGTCTGTCACGATTACGGCGTGCCCTTTGCTGCCATGCGCACGGTATCGGACCGCGCCGATGACGATGCGCATGCCGACTTTTTAAAGTTCGTTACCCACGTGGCCAGCCGCTACAGTGCGGCCATTTTGGCCCGGTTTTTTGCTGCGCGGGCCTGATTATTTCAGCCAACCGCGCTTGCGGAAGTACCACATGGGCACCACCGCGCTGGCGGCCATGAGCACCAAAGCATAGGGGTAGCCCCAGGTTTGCGCCAGTTCGGGCATGTACTGGAAGTTCATGCCGTAGATGCTGGCAATCAAGGTGGGCGGCAGCAAAGCCACGCTGGCCACCGAGAAAATTTTGATGATCTTGTTCTGGTTGATGTTGATGAAACCGACGGTGGCGTCCATCAAGAAGTTGATCTTATCGAACAAGAACGCGGTGTGCGAGTCCAATGATTCAATGTCGCGCAAAATTTGACGGGCTTCTTCAAACTGTTCGGCGTTGAGCATTTTGGAGCGCATCATGAAGCTGACCGCACGGCGAGTGTCCATCACGTTGCGGCGGATGCGGCCATTCAAGTCTTCTTGCCGTGCAATCGCACCCAGCACCTCGCCGGCCAAGGCGTCGGTCACATCCCCTGAGAGCACTTGTTTGCCAGAGATTTCCAGCTCGTCGTAAATGCCTTCGAGGGTGTCGGCGGAATATTCGGCATCGGCGTCAAAGAGTTTAAGCAGCACGTCTTTGTCGTCCTCGATCAAGCCAGGGGCGCGTCTTGCACGCAAGCGCAGCAGACGAAACACCGGCACGTCTTCGTCGTGAATCGAAAACAACACGCCTTTGCTGCGCAAGTTATCGTTGTGCTGGTTCAAAATAAAAGCGCAGCGCACGGTGCGGGGCGCGTCCGCATCGGCAATCAAGAAGTCACTGCGAATGTGCAACTCGCCGTTGTCTTCTTCGTAAAAGCGGGCCGACTCTTCGATGTCCTCGTCCATCGCGTCTTCGGGAATGGCCAAGCCGTAGTACTGTTTTATCCAGCGTTTTTCTTCGACCGTAGGGGACTCCAAGTCCACCCAGATGGGTTGAAATTTGGAGAGTTCTTCGAGTGATTCGATCTCTTCTTGGAAGAGGCGGCCATTGGCCAAGGTAAAAATATTGAGCATGGCAGATGAACAAAGGTCAAAGACCCGAGTGATTCAAAAAGGCGGCAAAAGGGGCACGGCAGCTTTCGAACGACGCGGGTCAAACCTGAATCATCCGAAAGCTACCAACTGGGGTAGCTTTCCACGGAAGGTGTCTCCATCAAACAATGTGGCCGGATTATCGCACCGCTTCATGTCGGATTAGCGATGAAAAATGCCAAAAACTCGTTCCGACGGGCCATCACATCGGCTGCGCCCAATTGCATCAAGGCCTGCACAAAGCCCGGCTCGAACAGCAAATAACTGCTCAAGGCCGCGCCGCCCCCCGTCAAGGCCCCCAGCCCGTCCAGTACCCGGTACAGGTCGGACGGCAATTCGTGCACATGGGCTTGGGCCAGCCCATCCAAAGAGGCGCTGGGTTGCAATGACAGCACCTGGACCTGTTTGAACGGCAGCGCTTCACGCACGCTTTTGGACAGCGCCGCCACGGTGGCGTTGACGCGTTCAAGCTGTTCGACATCGGCTTGCAAGGTATCGTGGAAAACGCTGGCCATGGCGTGCCCGGCGATGGTGCCCAACGACGGCGGGTGGTGCGGCGCGGCATTGAGGGTCAGTGCCCCTCGCTGGGGTTGCCCCACGCCAATCGCCAGCACTTGGCTGGCGCCCATGTGGACGGCAGGCGCCAAGGGGGAGGTTTGTCGCATCGAGCCGTCGCCAAAATACTCGAGCCGGCCATCCACCCACAAGGGTGTGGCCGGGAAAATGAAGGGAATAGCACTTGAGGCCATCAGGTGTTCGATGGTGACGGGTTGCATTTCGGCCCGGCGTCCGGGTCGGCTCCAGGGGCTGGCCCCCGTGTCCTCAGCAGATTGGCAAAAAGTCCAATGCACGCCGCTGGAGTAACTCGACGCCGTGATGGCCAAGGCATGAAGCGCACCGCTGGACAAGGCCCGGTCGATGCCTGTCAGGTCGATTGCACGGTGCAAGGTGTCCACCAAGGGCATGCTGTCCAGCACGGCGCCCTGGGTCCGGGCCGACAAGGTCACGCCCAATGCCGTGGCCCAACGGCTCCATTGGCTCAGTGGGGTGCGGGGTAAGCGGTAGACGGCATGGGAGCGAAGCTGTGACCAAAAATCGGCCAGATGGTGAAAGGCCTGCGGGCCATAGCTCGCTTGCCCCGCCAGAAAACTGGCGTTGAGCGCGCCGGCTGAAGTGCCCACCAAAATATCAAAAGGAAAGGCCTTTGTATCGGGCAGCAACTGGGCCAAGGCTTGCAGTGCGCCCGCCTGGTAAGCGGTGCGTGCACCACCACCCATCAGCACCAAGGCTCTGCGGGGCGGACTGTCGGGTGAGCGGGGTGCCGTCAAAGCGTCCAGATGCACAGTGCTTGCTCCCGCCAAAAGATCAAATCCAACATCACCCGACAGCTTAGCACTGAATTGTTGTTTTCAGTTTGATTCATGAGTGCTTTAGCAGGTTAAGCTGGGGGCTGTTGCTTTCCACAAAACGGGGGCGCATAGTGAGCGCAATGGTTTGAATTTCTGTGTTTCCCCGCCCTCCGCAAGGGGGGTATTTCAACCCGTAGATAGCAGGAGGCTATGCATATGAATTTGACGATCAGTGGACACCACCTTGAGGTCACCCCGGCATTACGTTCTTACGTGACCGGCAAATTGGATCGCATCACCCGACACTTTGACCAAGTGGTGGATGTCAAAGTTCTGTTGACGGTAGAAAAACAAAAGGAGAAGGAAAAACGACAACGAGCTGAATGCAACATCCACGTCAAAGGCAATGATTTGTTTGCCGAAAGTGCCCATCAGGATCTGTATGCCGCCGTGGACGAGTTGATGGACAAATTGGACCGCCAAGTGGTTCGGCACAAGACCAAGTTGACTGAGCATCACCATGAGGCGACCAAACGAATGGTGTAAGTTTTTTTAAGCTCTCCAAGGCCGCTGTCAAGCGGCTTTTTCATGTGCGCGACAGCAAAGAGACTGTTCTGATATGCGGGAAGACCCTCGTAGGTGCATAATTCGCTTCGCATGAACCGCCTCTCCTCCATCCTTCCTGTTGCGCAAGTCCTTGTTGGACTTGAAGCCACGAGCAAAAAAAGAGCCTTTGAAGAGGCTGGGCTTTTGTTTGAAAATCTGCATGGCTTGTCTCGGGCTTTGGTCACCGACAGTCTGTTTGCGCGGGAACGCTTGGGTTCTACCGGTCTGGGACATGGCGTGGCCATTCCGCACGGTCGGATCAAAGGACTCAAATCCCCCATGGCAGCTGTTTTTCAGCTGGCCAGCCCCATCGGCTTTGACGCGCCGGATGAGCAACCCGTCAACTTGCTGATCTTTTTACTGGTGCCCGAAACGGCGACCCAAAAGCATTTGGAAATTTTGTCAGAAATCGCAGAATTGCTCAGTGACGCCGCTTTGCGTGAAAACATCAAATGCAGCGCCAGCCAAGAGTCGCTGCATCAACTGATTGCCCGCTGGCAGTCGTCTCAAACCGTTTAATTTTTCGCAGGTTCGCCATGAAACCTACCGTTGTCAGCGCTGACGTCTTGTTTGAAGACCATCGGGGCAAACTGAAGTGGCAATGGATTGCAGGCCTTGGAGCCTCAGAGCGCCGATTCGATGAGGTGGCGGTTCGCGCCGCCCGCTCAGGCGCCGATTTGGTGGGTTATTTGAATTACATCCACCCTTATCGTGTACAGATTTTGGGTGAACGCGAAATCACGTATCTGACCAACGCCACGCCCGAAGATTGCGCCCGGCGCATTGCCCGTATCGTCACTTTGGAGCCGCCCGTTTTGGTGTTGGCCGATGGCCAAACCGCACCCGACGCCTTGCTCTCGATGTGCGAGCGTGCGCAGCTGCCAATGTTCTCTACCAAAGAGTCTTCGGCTTTTGTGATCGATGTGTTGCGGGCTTACTTGTCCAAGCATTTCGCTGACCGCACGACCATGCATGGTGTGTTCATGGACATTTTGGGTCTGGGCGTATTGATCACCGGCGAGTCGGGTTTGGGCAAGAGTGAATTGGGCCTGGAGTTGATTTCGCGTGGCAACGGATTGGTGGCTGACGATGCCGTCGATTTGTTCCGCATCAACCAAACCACCATTGAAGGTCGGTGCCCCGATTTGCTGCAAAACTTGTTGGAAGTGCGGGGCATTGGCCTGCTTGATATTCGCGGCATTTTTGGCGAAACCGCCGTGCGCCGAAAAATGCGCTTGAAGTTGATCGTGCACTTGGTGCGCAAAGAAAACTTTGAACGCGATTACGAGCGACTGCCCTCAGACCCTTTGATGCAGGATGTGTTGGACATTCCGGTGCGCAAGGTGGTGATTCAGGTGGTGGCGGGCCGCAACATTGCTGTGTTGGTTGAAGCCGCGGTGCGCAACACCATCTTGCAAATGCGCGGTATCGACACTTACCAGGACTTCATCGTGCGGCAACGCCGCGCCATGGAATAAGCCTTGTTCAGTTATCTCGCTACGCGGTGAGGGCAGGGGTTGCGGGTGCAGTGGGCGTACAAACTCAGGGCATGGTCGGCGATCTCAAAGCCCTTAGCCAAGGCAACAGCTTGTTGGCGCTGTTCAATTTCGGCATCGTAGAACTCTTCAACTTTGCCGCAATCGAGGCACACCATGTGATCGTGGTGCTTACCCTCATTGAGTTCGTAGACGGCTTTTCCGCTTTCAAAATGGTTGCGGCTCAAAATGCCCGCTTGCTCGAACTGGGTCAGCACCCGGTAAACAGTGGCCAGGCCAATATCGGCGTTCTCGGACAGCAAATGGCGAAACACATCTTCCGCGGTCATGTGGCGCTGAACGCCCTTTTGAAAAATCTCTAGGATTTTCAGGCGCGGCAAGGTGACCTTCAAACCGGTACTTTTGAGTTCGTCTGATTGGTCCATAGAGAATAAGGCAATTGTGGAGGTGGTCGTTCAAGGGCATGTGTGCCGTTACAATGAACTGATCATTTGGCCCGCACCCACTCATGACAGATTATCAGTCTTTTCGCATTTCTTCCGTACTTGGCTTGGCGCTGCTTGTTGGCGCACCTTTCAGCCTGACGGGCTGTGCAAATCCTTTTGCTTCTTTTGACCTGACGGGCGGGTTGTTGTACAAGCCTGAAATTGTCCAGGGCAACTTTGTTTCCAATGAGCAGCGCCAAGCTTTGAAAATGGGCATGCCCCGTGCACAAGTCAAAGACATTTTGGGGACGCCTTTGATGGCCAGCGTGTTCCATGCCGATCGTTGGGATTATGTGTTTACCATTCGGCGTCAAGGTGTGGCACCCCAAAGCTTTAAATTGAGCCTAAAGTTCAATGCCGATGTACTTTCAGCTATTGAAAGTGATGATTTGCCGAGTGAAAACGAATTCGTGAAACGTTTGGTGGGCGAAAAGAAAACTTTCCAACCGCCCTTTTTGCAAGCCAGCGAA
This sequence comes from Limnohabitans sp. Rim8, assembly GCA_945901045.1. Lineage (GTDB taxonomy): Bacteria > Pseudomonadota > Gammaproteobacteria > Burkholderiales > Burkholderiaceae_C > Limnohabitans_A. The sequence goes on along the minus strand of CAMDKK010000010.1, from coordinate 49,544 downwards.
GAAGATCTGCGCAAATACCCCGCAAGCAATTCGGCTTCCTCCTCAGTCGCCCCTCAAGCGCCATTGCCCGCCAGTTACCCCCCCTTGGAGCCCGCCGGTCGATAAGTTCAGGGCTCGCGCCTGATGCTTTTGCCTGTGAACTTCTGGTTTTTCCTTTTTTGACACCATGAACGCAGCCCACTCACTTTCTCCCTTGGCCATAGCGGTGGCGGGCGCCACTGGTCGCATGGGTCATATGCTGATTGAGGCGATCACGCAGTCTGACGATTACCGCTTAACCGGTGCCCTGGACTTGGCCACAAGCCCCGCGCTGGGCCACGACGCCACTGCCTGGTTGGGCAAAACCAGCGGTGTGAATGTGACGGCTGATCTCCAGCAAGGCCTGCACAACGCGCAGTTCCTGATTGATTTCACACGCCCTGAAGGCACCATGGCCCATTTGCATGTTTGCCGCGCTTCAGGGGTGAAAGTGATCATTGGCACCACCGGTTTCAGCGATACGCAAAAAGCAGAAATCGCAGAGATTGCCAAAGACATCGCCGTCGTGATGGCGCCCAACATGAGTGTGGGCGTGAACGTGACGCTCAAATTGCTTGAAATGGCAGCCAAAGCCATGTCGACCGGATACGACATCGAAATCATTGAGGCGCACCATCGCCACAAGGTGGATGCGCCTTCGGGCACCGCCCTCAAAATGGGCGAAGTGATTGCCCATGCGCTTGGGCGTGATCTGAAGGATTGCGCCGTCTACGCCCGTGAAGGCGTGACCGGCGAGCGCGATCCTTCCAGCATCGGCTTTGCCACCATCCGCGGGGGCGATATTGTAGGCGACCACACGGTGTTGTTTGCGGGGACGGGCGAGCGCATCGAGCTGACCCACAAGTCGTCGAGTCGCGCCACTTACGTGCAAGGCAGTCTGCGCGCGACGCGTTTTTTGGCCACCCAAGAGCGTGGGTTGTTCGACATGTTCGACGTGCTCAGTTTGCGCTGAGCGCGCACAGGACAACACGCTGTGAGCTGGCTTGAATCTGTGGTGCATGGGGATGCGTTGACCCAAACCTTGGCCTGTTTGTTGCTGGCGCTTTCGGTGAGTTGCTGGGTGGTTATTGTCTGGAAATGGCGCTTGTTACGGCGTGTCAAAACCGATGTGGGTCGCAGCGTTGCAGCATTCTGGCAAGCCCCTGATTTTGAGCAGGCCACGCAACAGGTTGCGCATTTTGACCGCGATGGCTGCGTGAGCCCCTTGTTGGCGTCCACTTTGTTGCCACTGGGCGGCACATTGGGGGCCGCGGGTGATCGATCTTCACAGCTGACCCGTGTGTTACGCGATGCGCTTAATGGCGTGGTGTTGCGCTTGCAATGGGGACAACTGCTGTTGGCCACGGCCGGATCTGTGTCACCGTTTATCGGATTATTGGGCACGGTTTGGGGCATTTTCAACGCACTCACCGGCATGGCCGAAGCGGGGCAAATCACCATCGATAAAGTGGCGGGACCGGTCGGCGAAGCCTTGATCATGACGGCAGCGGGTTTGGCTGTGGCCATTCCGGCCGTGTTGGCCTACAACGTGATGGGGCGGTATGTGGGTCGCATCGAGGTCCAACTCGAAGGCTTTGCCCACGACCTGCGCGCCTTGCTGACAGGCCAGGACTGAACATGGCCTTTGGCCGACTCGAACGCACCCGGACCGATGCGCCCATGAGCGACATCAATGTGACCCCTTTGGTGGACGTGATGTTGGTCTTGCTGGTGATTTTCATTTTGACTGCCCCTTTGTTGACCAGCGCCATCAGGCTGGATCTGCCCAAGGCGGAGAGCGCGCAAGCCGGTGAAGCCCCTTTGGCGGTCACCTTGGTGGTGGACGGGCAAGGCCAAATTTATTTAAACGACAAGTCAATTCTCTTGCCCGAATTGGCCACCCAATTGAAAGCTGTCGCCTCACACAGACCTGACACCGAAGTGCAGTTGCGTGCGGATCAGTCTGTGCCCTATGGCCGTGTGGTCGAGGTCATGGGGGCGGCCCAAAAAGCCGGTTTGTCCCGCATCGGCTTTGTCGCGGATGCGCCTGTGGCGATGCCGGCACGCTGAAACCCCTTGAAAACCGCAGCCCCCGCCGAGCAGGCGCAGGCTAGCCCCTACAATTTGCCCCATGCAAGACAAGTACAAGCACATTGAAATTGAACAGTTGGCCCAAAGCCAATGGACGGCGCGTGACGTTTACCGCGTAACCGAAGACGCTTCCAAAAAGAAGTATTACGCCTGTTCCATGCTGCCTTACCCCAGCGGCAAGCTGCACATGGGTCATGTGCGCAACTACACCATCAACGACATGCTCACGCGCCATCTGCGCATGAAGGGCTTCAATGTGTTGATGCCCATGGGCTGGGATGCATTTGGTTTGCCCGCCGAGAATGCGGCTTTGAAAAATGGGGTGCCCCCCGCCAAATGGACTTACGAGAACATTGCTTACATGAAGCAGCAGATGCAGTCGATGGGCTTGGCCATCGATTGGTCGCGCGAAGTGGCCACCTGCGATCCGACCTATTACAAGTGGAACCAGTGGTTGTTCTTGAAGATGCTCGAAAAAGGCATCGCCTACCGCAAGACCCAGGTGGTGAACTGGGACCCGGTGGACCAAACGGTGTTGGCCAACGAGCAGGTGATTGATGGCAAAGGCTGGCGCACAGGGGCACCGGTTGAAAAGCGCGAAATCCCTGGCTACTACCTGAACATCACCCACTACGCACAAGAGCTGCTGGACCATGTGCAGATCGGTAACGCCAAAGCCACCTTGAACGGCTGGCCCGACAAAGTGCGCTTGATGCAAGAGAACTGGATCGGCAAATCCGAAGGTGTGCGCTTTGCCTTTCCGCATGCGATTCAAGGTGCTGATGGCGCTTTGATTGGTGATGGCAAGATGCATGTCTTCACCACCCGTGCCGACACCCTCATGGGAGTGACGTTTTGCGCTGTAGCGGCCGAGCACCCCTTGGCTGCGCACGCTGCAAGGACCAATGCTGCTTTGGCGTCATTCATTGAGGACTGTCAAACCGGTGGCACCACCGAAGCCGAGATGGCCACGCAAGAGAAAAAGGGTATGGCCACGGGTTTGTTCGTCACGCACCCCTTGACGGGCGCGAACGTCGAGGTTTGGGTCGGCAACTATGTGCTGATGTCTTATGGCGACGGCGCGGTCATGGGTGTGCCGGCGCACGACGAGCGCGATTTTGAATTTGCGCTGAAATATGACTTGCCGATTCGGCAGGTGGTGTCCGTTAAGGGCCAACATTTTGACGAAAAGATCTGGCACGAATGGTATGCGGACAAACAAAACTGCGTCTGTGTGAACTCCGGTGCATTGGACGGTTTGAACCAGAAAGAGGCCACCCACCAAGTGGCCGAACTGCTCGCGTCCAAAGGCCTGGGCGAGAAAAAGACCACTTGGCGATTGCGTGATTGGGGCGTTAGCCGTCAGCGCTACTGGGGTACGCCGATCCCGATCATCCATTGCGATGAACATGGCGCTGTGCCGGTGCCCGAAAAAGACCTGCCGGTGGTGTTGCCGCAAGACTGCATTCCCGACGGCTCGGGCAATCCGCTTCATAAGCACGAAGGCTTTCATGCGGGCGTGACTTGCCCGGTGTGCGGCAAACCTGCCCGCCGCGAGACCGACACGATGGACACCTTCGTGGATTCGTCCTGGTATTTCATGCGCTATTGCGACCCGACCAACGCCGAGGCGATGGTGGCGGGTGGCACAGATTACTGGATGCGGGACCAGAGCAAGGCCACTGGCGGCAGCGGCATGGACCAGTACATTGGGGGCATCGAGCACGCCATCTTGCATCTGCTGTATGCACGCTTTTGGACCAAGGTGATGCGCGATTTGGGTCTGGTCAAGGTCGATGAGCCCTTTACTAAATTACTCACCCAAGGCATGGTGCTCAACCACATTTATTCGCGCCGCGCGGCTAAAGGCGGCAAAGATTACTTCTGGCCGCACGATGTGGAGCATGTGTTCGATGACACCGGAAAAATTGTGGGCGCCAAGCTGATCAAAGCCGCTGGCAGTGGGGATGGGGAGTTGCCTGTGGGCACGGCCATCGACTACGAAGGCGTGGGCACCATGTCCAAGTCGAAAAGCAATGGCGTGGACCCGCAAGACCTGATTGAAAAATACGGTGCCGACACCGCTCGCCTGTACACCATGTTCACCGCGCCACCCGAGGCGACGCTGGAGTGGAATGATGCAGGCGTTGAAGGCAGTTACCGTTTCTTGCGCCGGGTGTGGAACTTTGCCGTCAAGCAAGAAGCCGTCATCCAGGCAGGTATCGCTGTGGACCGCAGTCAACCGCTGGCGTTTGGCAAGGTCGCCAAAGACTTGCGCCGAGACATTCATACGGTGCTCAAGCAGGCCAATTACGATTACGAGCGGATGCAATACAACACCGTTGTCTCGGCGCTGATGAAGATGCTCAACACGCTGGAAGATGTGGTCTTGACAGGCAGTGCCGAAGATGCGGCCGCCTTGGCCGAATGCTTCTCGGTTCTGCTTCGCGTGCTTTACCCGGTGTGTCCGCACATTGCATTCACTTTGTGGGCAGACTTGGGTTATGCCGCGTGCGGTGGTGATTTGCTCGACGTGGCTTGGGCTGATGTGGACGAGACTGCTTTGGTGCGCGACGAGATAGAGCTCATGTTGCAGATCAATGGCAAATTGCGTGGCGCGATTGTGGTCCCTGCCACGGCCGACAAAGCCTTCATTGAACAGGCCGCCATTGCCAGCGAAGAGTTTCAAAAGCAAGCGGCTGGGGTTGAACCCAAAAAGGTGATTGTGGTGCCGGGCCGCTTGGTCAACCTGGTGATTTGAAGATGAACCGCCGCAGCCTCTTGCGCCACCTTGCCCTCGCGCTTTCGAGCAGCGGAGCGTTGGCTTTGAGCGGTTGCGGTTTTGGGCTGCGCCAACCCCAGCGCTTTGCATTCAAAACGGTTTACCTGACCTTGCCTGCCAATTCGGCGTTGGGCGTGGAGATGCGTCGCTACCTGTTGGGCAGTGGACAGTTGGTGATTCTCAAGGACGCAGCTGACTTGTTCAAGGCCGATGTGGTGCTGGATGTCTTTTCTGAACTGCGCGAACGCGTGGTGGTGGGCATGAACGCGTCGGGGCAGGTGCGTGACCAACAACTGCGCTTGCGTATCAAATTCAGGCTGCGCACCCCTGCCGGCAAGAACTTGATTCAGGATGTGGAAATTTTCCAGCAGCGCGACTTGAGTTTCACCGAGACAGCGGCCCTGTCCAAAGAAATTGAAGAAGCGTCGCTTTACCGAGAAATGCAAACCGACATCGTGCAACAAATCATGCGTCGCTTGGGCGCAGTGCGCGAGCTGTAAACCATGCAACTGGGACTGCCGCAGCTGGATGCACATTTGCAAAAAGGCTTGCGCAGCCTTTATACCTTGCATGGCGATGAGCCTTTGTTGGCACAAGAAGCGGCAGATGCGATCCGCGCCACAGCCCGCGCCCAGGGCTATACCGAACGCTCAGTGCACACGGTGTCGGGTGCACATTTCGACTGGAGCGAAGTGCTGGCCAGTGGCAGCTCACTCAGTTTGTTTGCTGAGCGCCAGATTCTTGAAATCCGAATCCCCACAGGCAAGCCCGGCAAAGAGGGCAGCGCAGCGATTCAGCAATTGGCCGAAGCGGCGCAGGGCAATCAAGACACCTTGACTTTGGTGGTGCTGCCGCGAGTGGATGCCCCGACCAAAAAAGGCGCCTGGTTCGGTGCGCTCGATAACTTTGGTGTGATGCTTCAAGTTGAACCTGTAGATCGGCAAGCTTTGCCGATGTGGATTGCGCAGCGCTTGCAATTGCAGGGTCAGCGTGTGGCAGGGGGCGAAGAAGGTCAACGCAGCTTGCAATTTTTTGCCGATCGGGTGGAAGGCAATTTGCTGGCGGCGCATCAAGAAATTCAAAAACTGGGTTTGCTCTACCCCCAAGGCGAGTTGAGTCATGCCCAGGTGGAGGGCGCGGTGCTCAATGTGGCCCGCTATGACGTTTTCAAGCTCTCTGAGGCGGTGCTGTCGGGTCAAGTGGCCCGAGTGCAGCGCATGCTCGAGGGATTGCAGGCTGAAGGCGAGGCAGCGGTTTTGGTCCACTACACCTTGGCCGAAGACATACGCGCACTCAAACGTGTCAAAGACGCCATCGCCCAAGGCCGTCCGATGCCCATGGCTTTGCGAGAAAACAGGATCTGGGGTGCGAAAGAAAAGCTCTATGAGCGCATATTGCCCCGCTTGTCGCAGGCCAACCTGGCGCGCATGCTTTTGGCCGCGCACCAAGTCGATGGCATCGTCAAAGGCCTGAAAGTGCCCGAGTGGCCAACGGACGGTTGGCAGGCATTGCAGCGCTTGGCCATGCGCATGAGCCGAGCCTGCACAGCCCGTTAGCGGGGCTGTTTGCCAGCGATGTGAGACCTGCTCACACCCAGCCCTTTGGGCTTATCGCCTGAGCGCAAAACAAGCCGGCGTTTTGTGCAATGACCCCGAAGGGCGAGACAATGCGAAAATAACGCCCATGAATGTCCCTTTGACTGCCCCCTCTTCCCAGCCAGCTGCTGCAGACAGCGTCGCAGCACAGATGCACATGCTTGGCCAGCAGGCCAAGGCCGCTTCGGCTTTGATGGCCAAGGCGTCGGTGGCGGTCAAGTGCGCAGCGCTCAAACGCTTGGCGGCTTTGCTGCGAGAAAACACCGATCGTTTGCAAATCGACAACGCCAAAGACCTGGACCGCGCCAAAGCGGCTGGCTTGTCTGGCCCGATGGTGGACCGACTCAAGCTCAGTCCGCAGGTGCTCGAAATTTGCGCGCAAGGCTGTGAGCAACTGGCCGCCATGCCTGATTTGATTGGCGAGATCATTGGCATGAAGCAGATGCCCAGCGGCATTCGCGTGGGCCAGATGCGGGTGCCGATCGGGGTATTCGGCATGATTTTCGAAAGCCGCCCCAACGTGACCATCGAGGCGGCCAGCCTGTCCCTGAAGAGCGGCAACGCCTGTATTTTGCGCGGTGGCTCGGAAGCCATCGAGTCCAACAAAGCGCTGGCCTTGTTGGTGCAACAAGCGCTCACCGAAAACGGTTTGCCTGCCGAGGCGGTGCAACTGGTGCAAACCACCGACCGCGAAGCGGTGGGCCATTTGATTGCCATGCCCGCGTATGTGGACGTGATCATTCCGCGCGGCGGCAAGGGTTTGATTGAGCGCATCAGCCGCGATGCCAAAGTGCCGGTGATCAAGCACCTGGACGGCAATTGCCACACGTACATCGACGATCCCTTTGACCTGGCCATGGCCGTCAAGGTGGCAGACAACGCCAAGACCCAAAAATACAGCCCTTGTAATGCCAGTGAAGGCTTGCTGGTGGCGCGGGCTTCAGCGGCCAGCTTTTTGCCGGCCATTGGCGCGGTCTATGCTGCCAAAGGCGTTGAGATGCGTTGTTGCCCTGAATCCAAGGCTATTTTGGCCAATGTGACCGGCGCCAAGTTGGTTGACGCCACTGAGCAAGACTGGTTTGAAGAATACCTGGCCCCAATCATCAGCATCAAGGTGGTGGACGGGGTGGATGCGGCGATTGCCCACATCAACCATTACTCCAGCCACCATACCGATGCCATCTTGACCCGTGACCACCTGCATGCGCAGCGCTTTTTGCGCGAAGTGGACTCTGCCAGCGTCATGGTCAACACCAGCACCCGCTTTGCCGACGGTTTTGAGTTCGGTTTGGGGGCTGAAATCGGTATTTCCACCGACAAATTCCATGCCCGTGGCCCCGTCGGAATGGAAGGCCTGACCTCGCTGAAGTACGTGGTGCTGGGCGAGGGCGAAGTGCGTCACTGAAGATTCACACCCGCCCCTCATCATTCGCTGTCGCAACAGCGCTTGCAATTGTCAGTGTGCTCCCCATATAAAGGCATTCTGATCTCTCACACCACCTGTTCAAAGGTCCTCGCCATGGTTCCCCATCTCGTCACTGCCCTGACTGGCCCTATCAATGAGCTGGAGCAGCGCATTCTGGATTCGATGCCCGCCATTGAACGCTGGTTTCGTTTAGAGTGGATGGAGCACACGCCGCCCATTTACTCGTCGGTGGACATTCGCAACGCCGGTTTCAAACTGGCGCCTGTGGACACCAATCTTTACCCCGGTGGCTGGAACAACCTGACGCCCGAAATGCTGCCTCTGGCGGTGCAAGCCGCGCAGGCAGCCATTGAGAAGATCTGCCCCGAGGCCAAAAACCTGCTGATCATTCCCGAGAACCACACCCGAAACCCTTTTTACCTGAGCAATGTGGTGCAGTTGCAGCGCATCTTTCACATGGCGGGTTTGAATGTACGGATAGGCTCAATCAACCCCGAAATCAAGGACACGACGCTCATCGAACTGCCCAATGGTGAATCGGTCACCTTGGAGCCCGTGATCCGAACCCGCCATCGTTTGGGTTTGAAAGACTTTGACCCCTGCACCATCTTGCTGAACAACGATTTGTCTGCTGGCGCCCCGGGCATCATTGAAGAACTGCACGAGCAGTATGTGCTGCCGCCCTTGCATGCGGGCTGGAGTGTGCGCCGCAAGAGCCAGCACTTCCAGAGTTACGAAGAGGTGACCAAGCGTTTTGGCAAATTGCTGGGGGTCGACCCTTGGCTGATCAATCCGATGTTCAACCAGTGTGGCGATGTGAACTTCTCCGAAGGCGTGGGCATTGAATGCCTGCAAAGCAATGTGGATGCGCTACTGACAAAGATCAAGCGCAAATACAAAGAGTACGGTATCAACGAAAAACCGTTTGTCATCGTCAAGGCCGACAACGGCACCTACGGCATGGGCATCATGACCGTGCGCGATGTGGCTGACCTGGACGTGCTCAACCGCAAAACACGCAACAAAATGAGCGTCATCAAGGACGGGCAGACCGTCAGTGATGTGATCATCCAAGAGGGTGTCATCACCCATGAACGCATCAACGACGCGGTGGCCGAACCCGTGGTCTACATGATGGACCGCTATGTGGTCGGCGGCTTTTACCGTGTGCACGCCGAGCGGGGCATCGACGAAAACCTCAACGCCCCCGGCGCGAGTTTTGTGCCGCTGGCGTTTGCAGACAGCCCGCATTTGCCACAACCTGGTGTCAAGCCCGGCGCCAGCGCGCCCAACCGTTTTTACATGTACGGCGTGATTGGCCGACTGGCCATGCTGGCCGCCAGCTACGAATTGGAAGCCACGGACCCCCTGGCCGAGGTCTACGACTGAAGCGATCAGTTGCTGCAATGCAACAATTGACAAATTCAGCATTTTTTGAGTGATCGCAACACAGAGAAGGCCTTAAGACAGGCGCAGAATACGAAACTTGTCTGTTTTGGAGTCGACCCTTGCGGTTGACGAATCTGTGTCAGCCACAAAATCATCTCTCACCGCGCTCACCCTGGGCGCCATCGGTGTTGTCTACGGCGACATCGGCACCAGTGTCCTGTATGCAGTCAAAGAAGTTTTTGGCTCCGGACACGTTCCTTTTACTCCTGAAAACATTTTTGGCATTCTGTCCATTTTCTTTTGGACCCTGACCACCATCGTATCTGTGAAATACGTCACCTTGGTACTTCGGGCCGATAACCATGGCGAGGGCGGCTTGGTGGCCATGCTGGCCCTGGCCTCGCAATCGGTCAAAGACCGGCCTGTGCTGCGTCGGCGTTTGTTGATGGTGGGTATTTTTGGCACCTGCCTGTTTTATGGGGATGGGGTGATCACACCGGCCATATCCGTGCTTTCGGCTGTCGAGGGCCTGGAGGTGATCTCGCCGGCATTCAAAGGCTACGTGATCCCCTTGACGCTGGTGATTTTGTTCTGTTTGTTTGCAGTTCAAAAACGCGGTACGGCGGGCATTGGTCAATTTTTCGGCCCCATCACGGTGGTTTGGTTTGCGGTGATCGCGGTGCTTGGCCTTTACCACATCGCAGAGAATCCTTCGATTTTGTGGGCCATCAGCCCGCACTATGCCGTGATGTTCATGTGGGACCATCCGGGCATTACCTTCATCATTCTGGGCGCTGTGGTGTTGTGCGTGACTGGGGGAGAGGCACTCTACGCGGACATGGGACACTTTGGCAAAAAACCTATTCGTGTGGCCTGGTTCTCAGTGGTCATGCCCTCTTTGACCTTGAACTATTTCGGGCAAGGGGCCTTGCTGTTGGCGAATCCTGAGGCGGTGAAAAACCCCTTCTTCATGATGGCGCCGGATTGGGCCTTGTTGCCTTTGGTGATTCTAGCCACCATGGCCACAGTGATTGCTTCGCAGGCACTGATTTCAGGCGCTTTCAGCGTCACCAAGCAGGTCATACAACTGGGTTATTTGCCGCGCTTGCAGGTGCTGCATACCAGTGTCAGGGACACGGGTCAGATTTACATACCTTTTGTCAATTGGGGCTTGTTTGTCTTGATCGTTTTGGCGGTCGGCATGTTCCGATCCTCCAGCAACCTGGCCGGCGCCTATGGCATTGCGGTGTGCACAGACATGCTGATCACCACGGTGCTGACGTTTTATGTCATCCGTTACAGCTGGAAGTACCCTCTGGCCTTGTGTATTGGAGCGACTGGTTTTTTCTTTCTGGTGGACTTGGCGTTTTGGGCCTCCAACCTGATGAAACTGTTCGACGGCGGTTGGTTCCCTTTGCTGTTGGGTGGTGCCATATTTATTTTGATGATCACATGGCACGATGGGCGTCAACTGATGAAACAGGCCGCCGAAATCGACGCTTTCAAGCTGACCGATTTTCTGGAAGCGGTTTTTGTGGCGCCTCCTGCACGGGTTGAAGGCACGGCCGTTTTCATGACGGCGGAAAGCGGCAATGTGCCCAATGCCTTGTTGCACAACCTGAAGCACAACAAAGTGCTGCACCGACAAAACCTGTTTGTTACCGTCAGATCCCACGAGGTGCCCTGGATTGGTCTGGACAAGCGTTTGGAGTTTGACGCCCTAGGCCATGACTGCTGGCAAGTGATTGTGAACTATGGTTTTAAAAACGACCCGGATTTGCCCAAAGCCTTGGAGCAGCTCAAAGGCCAGGGTTGTGAGTTGGACCCCATGAGCACCAGCTACTTCTTGTCGCGTGACATCGTGATCCCGACCATCGGCGGCGGGATGGCCAATTGGCGGGAAAAACTGTTTTCATCCATGCACCACAACGCCAGCGCAGCAGCAGAGTTCCTGAACTTGCCAACCAACGCGGTGGTCGAACTCGGCTCGAAGATTGAAATTTAGTTGATCGGGGTTAATCGTTTAATCGGTTTAATCGGGGTCAGATCCCGATTAAATGCGCTTGCCCATCGCCTCGCCCATCAGTATGGGGCGTGAGGGTGTCCAATCTGGGTTGAACTGCATGACCCCTTGCGGGAACAGCATCACTACAGTCGAGCCCAGTAAGAATCGTCCCATTTCCTGGCCTTGCTGCAGTTGAATGTTTTGCGTTTCGTAACGCCACTCTTGCATCACCCCAGGGCGCGGTGGGTTGACCAGGCCATGCCACACGGTTTGCATGCTGCCCACAATGGTGGCCCCCACCAAGGTCAGCACAAACGGACCTTGCGCGCCCTCAAACACACAGACCACCCTTTCATTGCGCGCAAACAGGCCTGGCACCCCACGCGCTGTGGTTGGATTGACCGAAAACAAATCACCCGGCACATAAATCATGCGCAACAAGCGACCATCGCAGGGCATGTGGATGCGGTGGTAGTCCCGCGGACTCAGGTACAGCGTGGCAAATTGGCCATTCTCGAACAAAGCGGCCAGTGGGGCGTCGCCGCCCACCAGGGCGCGACTCGAAAAGTGGTGGCCCTTGGCCTGGAAAATTTGGTCACGGTCAATGGGGCCGCATTGGCTGATGGCGCCGTCCACCGGACTGACAAAAGCCGCATCGGCCAAAGGACGGGCGCCTTCGCGCAGCGGTCGTGTAAAAAATTCATTGAAACTGGCGTAAGTGGATGTGTCAGCCACGGCGGCTTGCGACATGTCCACTTGGTAGCGTGCCACAAACCAGTTGATGAACCAGTGTGTCAACTTGCCCAATGAGGCTCCGGCCATTCGCCCGGCCAAAACGGTCAAGGCGCGTTTGGGCATCACATATTGCGGCCAGACGGCCAAACGGTCAGACAAATCGGGCTCCAAAGAGAAAGTCAGCGCATTGTATCGGGCGATCTCGAAAAAGGATCGGTTCGCACGCTTGAAGCGAGGGGCGTAAGGCCTTGCGCTGGCCACATGGAAAGACCGAAGGCAAAGTCCGCAGGCAAAGACCGAAGGCACAATAGGGGACATGAATAAACCCCTGTTATCGGTCAGCCACCTGGTCAAGCGCTACGGCGATGCTACGGTGGTCAACGACCTGTCATTTCACATTGATCCCGGCGAATGTCTGGGCGTGATTGGCCCCAACGGCGCAGGCAAAACCACCACCTTGCGCATGTGCCTGGGCTTGACCTCGCCCGACGGCGGTCAGATCGATTATTTCGACGGACTGCACATGCCGCAAGATGCTTTGGCCATCAAAACCCGTTTGGGCGTGGTCAGCCAAATGGACACGCTGGACCCTGATTTTTCGTGTGCCGAGAACTTGTTGGTCTATGGCCGTTACTTTGGCCTGAAAGACTCACAAATTCGCGAACGGATTGCGCCTTTGCTCGAGTTTGGTGCCTTGACCAGCAAAGCAAACGCCAAGCCCGGCGAGTTGTCGGGCGGCATGAAACGGCGCCTGAGTTTGTCGCGCGCGCTGATCAACCATCCCAGCATGCTGATGCTTGACGAGCCCACCACCGGCCTGGACCCGCAAGCGCGGCACCTGATGTGGGAGCGCTTGCAAAACCTGCTCCAGCAAGGCAAATCCATTTTGCTCACCACCCACTTCATGGACGAAGCCGAGCGTTTGTGCGACCGCCTTTTGGTGCTCGACCATGGCCGCAAAATTGCCGAAGGCAAGCCCCGTGATTTGATTGCCGAACACTTGGAGCCCGATGTGGTCGAGGTCTACGGTGCGGGGGCTTTGGCGCTGGCGCAAGATGTTGCGCTCAGGCCTTTGGCTGCGCGCGTGGAGGTCAGCGGCGAGACCGTGTTTTTCTATACCGCACAAGCCCAGCCCTTGCTGCTGGCGCTGCAGCCTTGGCCGCAGCTGCGCACCTTGCACCGTCCCGCGAATTTAGAAGACCTGTTCCTCAAACTCACCGGTCGGCAAATCAGGGAAGACGCATGAGCACTTTAAAAACACCTTTGACGCCCGCTTTCAACACCGCCCCCTCTGTGTGGCGAGCCCCGCAGTTGTCCATGCGCTGGTGGCCCGTGTTTTTGCGCAATCTTTTGGTGTGGCGCAAGCTGGCCATCCCCAGCCTGGTGGGCAATATTGCCGAGCCGCTGATGTGGCTGGTCGCCTTTGGCTATGGCATGGGTTCGCTGATTGGCCAGATTGAATTGGACGGTGAGAAGGTGCCCTACATCTTGTTTCTGGCCAGTGGCAGCATCTGCATGAGCGCCATGAACGCGGCCACCTTTGAAGCCTTGTATTCGGCGTTTTCGCGCATGCATGTGCAAAAAACATGGGATGGCATCATGAACGCCCCGGTGCGCCTGGACGATATCGTGATGGCTGAAATGCTGTGGGCCGCGTTCAAGGCCCTGTTCACGGTCACGGCCATTCTGGGCGTCATGCTGGCTCTGGGCATCAGCCACAGTTGGAAACTCTTGGTGGCCTGGCCTGTGCTGCTGGGCGTGGGCATCACGTTCAGTTGCATGGCACTGATCTTCAACGCGCTGGCCAAGGGTTACGACTTTTTCACCTACTACTTCACGCTGTTTCTCACGCCGATGATGTTTTTGTCAGGCATCTTCTTTCCGCGAGATCAATTGCCGACGCTGGTGCGCGCGATCGCCGACTGGCTGCCTTTGTCTGTTTCGGTGGATCTGGTGCGGCCGCTGTTTCTGGACCGCTGGCCCGAGCACGCGCTGCAGCAAAGCTTGGTACTCGCGGCTTTTGCGGGCATGTCGTTTTGGGTGGCCTTGGCGCTGACGCGCAAGCGGTTCAGGAGTTGAGGTTGCTGTGGGTCTGCTGATGTGGACGGCGAAGCCTTATTGGGGTGGCTTCAAACTTCACAAGGCCGTAGTCACAGCAATGACGGCCAGAACCGGATTGCATTAAATTCCCCAGTTGCTTGGGTAAAATTGTTACAAAATAAATAGAAAAAAATCAAATTTAACACTTATAAAGTTTTAATATTAAAAATATTTATTACTTTAACGGTGCTTAAATGAACTTTTTTAGAACGAAGGAAGGCTCAAAAAAAGAACGCTTTAATTCAGTTGGAAATAGCCTTGTTTTGCTGCTGGGGTCATTTTTATTAACTGAGGCGGGCTTTGCAGGAAGCTATCAGGATCCCCGCATTGAAGGCTGGAATAAGGCCAATGTAGAGGTCAGATTCATGCACCCCAGACGGGTCAATGAAATTTGCCAAAGCTTACAAATGAGCGATGGCGACAGCTTTGGCACCGCCACCAAGCCTTACAACGCTTGTGCTGTGGTCAAACGCAACAATGAGACCCGCCAAACCAACTGTCTTATCTATGCAGTTCAACCCGCTAATTTCGATGACGACAAACGGCTTTCGGTTTTAGGTCATGAAGTCTGGCATTGCATGGGCGCATTCCACCACTGATTCAGTACCGACACGGGCCCCGAGCCGTGACCGTTTGGCGGGGTTGTTGCACAGGTCAATGACTTGCTGCGCCAAAGCCGCAGGACCAAAGAAGTCCATCAACTTACCCGTTTCTCCATGGCGAATGTCTTCGCGCACCGGCGTGGTGTCGCTGGGCACAAAAGGCAGCTCGCGCTTTGGGCTTCAAGCAGGCTCCAGCTGAGCACAAAGGGGTAGGTCCGGAACACGTGTACGGTGGACACCTGCAGCAGGCGCAAAAAGTCGTCTTAAGGCACCTGGCACCGCTAAGATAAGGCCAGATCCGATTTCAACCGTTTTAAGGAAGTTTCAGCGATGAGCATTCAATCCGTAGGCATCATTGGCGCCGGCACCATGGGCAATGGCATAGCACAGGCATGCGCCGTCTCCGGCATCTCCGTCGTGATGGTGGACATTTCGGACGCGGCTGTGGCCAAGGGCATTGCCAACGTCGAGAGCAGTCTGGACCGTTTGGTCAAGAAAGAAAAAATCAGCGGGGCCGACAAAACCGCAGCGCTGGCCCGCATCCAAGGCAGCTCCAGCTATGAGGACCTGAAGTCGACCCAGTTGGTGATCGAAGCGGCCACCGAGAACCAGGATCTCAAGGTCAAGATACTGAAGCAACTCGATGGGCTGCTGGCACCGCATGTGATCATCGCCTCCAACACTTCTTCGATTTCAATCACGCAACTGGCTGCCGCCACGCAACGCGCTGACCGTTTCATTGGCATGCACTTTTTCAACCCCGTGCCGATGATGGCTTTGGTGGAGATCATTCGCGGCCTGCAAACCAGCGACGCGACACATGACGCGGTGCACGACATGGCGCTGGCGCTTGGAAAAACGCCCATCACGGTGAAGAACGCCCCTGGCTTTGTGGTCAACCGCATTTTGGTGCCGATGATCAATGAAGCCTTCTTTGTCTTGGCTGAGGGCCTGGCCGAAGCCGAAGCCATTGATGCCGGAATGAAGCTCGGTTGCAACCAGCCGATTGGCCCGCTGGCGCTGGCCGACATGATTGGCCTTGACGTGTGTCTGGCTGTGATGGAGGTCTACCTCAAGGAGTTCGGCGACAGCAAATACCGCCCTTGCCCCTTGCTCAAAGAAATGGTCGCCGCAGGTCGTTTGGGTCGTAAGACCAAGCAGGGTGTTTATACGTATTGATTGGAGGACTGTTGTAGAAGCCAACCTGCTGGCGATCAGGGCGCTGGGACTCACAAAGCTGTCGCTTGCAGGCCTCTCCTAAAAATTCCAGGCTTCTACACAATCCCTGGCCCTACACAGATTGTCACTTCGGTGAAACACAGGCTCTAGCGGAGCCTCTAACATGGGGAGATGAACATCCCAACGCACCCCGAAGGCCAGATCGACTGCACCGTGCTCGGCGCAATCCTTCAGATCAGCATCAACCGTCCTGCCAAGCGCAACGGTTTCACACCCAAAATGTTTCGGGAATTGGGCGAGGCCTATTGCCGGCTGGATGACGAGCCCGCACTGCGCGTTGGCGTCCTGTGCGCCGAGGGTGAGCATTTCACGGCCGGGCTGGATTTGCCCACCATAGCCCCCATGATGAAACGGGGTGAAAAGTCCGTGCCCCTGGGCCTGGTGGACCCGCTCAACCTCGGCATGGAAGGCTACCGGCGTCGCCGCAAACCCATGGTGGTAGCGGTGCAAGGCATCACTTACACCCTGGGAATCGAGTTGATGCTGGCGGCCGACATTGTGGTGGCTGCTGACGACTGCCGGTTCTCGCAACTCGAAGTCAAACGCGGCATCATGGCCACGGGCGGTGCCACGCTGCGCATGGCCGAGCGCGCCGGCTCGGGCAATGCCTTGTTGCACCTGTTGACCGGCGATGAATTTGGCAGTACCGAAGCTTTGCGCCTGAACTTTGTGCAGCGCGTGGTGCCTGCCGGTCAACAACTGGCCGAAGCTTTGCGCATTGCCAACACCATTGCCGCGCAAGCGCCCTTGGCCATCGAGGCGACTCGGCTGAATGTGCTCAAGGCCGTGGAATATGGCCCTGTGGTAGCCATGCTCGACTTCATCCCCGTGCAGCAAAACCTGTCCAACAGCGAGGATGCAGCCGAAGGTGTGAAGTCGTTTGTAGAAAAACGCGCTGCGCGATTCACTGGGCGCTGACTTCGGGGCTCAATCGAATCTCCGAGACCTTTGGCGATCGCCAGGTGAATGCGGCAGTGAACTCGCCGACAATCGATGCATGCACGAAACGCCCGACATCGCCCGACACCCCTATGCCCAGTTGACGCCGGATGTGGTGCTGGATGCATTGGCCTCGGTGGGACTGTATGGCGATGGCCGCCTGACCGCTTTAAGTTCTTATGAAAACCGGGTCTACCAAGTGCATCTGGAAGACCCCCACGAAGGCCATGCTGCCGTGGTCGTCAAGTTCTACCGCCCGCAGCGCTGGAGCCCAGCGCAAATTCAAGAAGAACATGATTTTGCTGCCGAGCTGCTTTTCGGCGAAGTGCCGGTGGTGGCCCCTTTGCGGCTGCAGGGTGCAACGCTGCACCAGGCCGAGGGTTTCGCCTTTTCGGTCAGTCCCCGACGGGGCGGGCGTGCCCCCGAGTTGGATGACATGGAGGTGCTGGAATGGATTGGCCGTTTCCTGGCACGCATTCATACCGTCGGCGCGGCCCAGCCCTTTGCGGTGCGCCCCGCACTGGATCTCGGCAGTTTTGCCATGGAGCCCCGGCAATGGTTAGCGCAGCACCGCATGATTCCGCTCGAGGTTGAGCGCGAATGGTTTGACACCTTGGACCAGGCCTTGGCAATGATCGGTACGCACCCGGTGCTGACGCAAGCCGAGGCCGCAGGCCGGATTCGGTTGCACGGTGACTGCCACCCCGGCAACATCTTGTGGACGCCGACCGACCTCCCTGGTGCTGGTCCGCATTTTGTGGACCTGGACGACGCCCGCATGGGCCCTGCCGTGCAAGACCTGTGGATGCTGTTGTCGGGTGACCGCAGGCAGCGGTCCTTGCAATTGTCTGCGCTGCTGGACGGCTACGAACAGGTGCGCGACTTCGATCGTCGGGAGTTGAACTGGATCGAGCCCCTGCGCACTTTGCGCCTGGTCCATTACAGCGCTTGGTTGGCACGCCGCTGGGACGATCCGATTTTTCCGATCAACTTTCCCTGGTTCGGCACGCCGGACTATTGGCGTGGCCAGGTGCTCATGTTGCAAGAGCAAATGGAGCAGATGAGCGAGCCTTGCTTGAGCGTTTAAGCCGATGAACTAGGGCGTCATTGTGGCTGGCCATGCAGCACGCCCAAAGCCATGGCGCAGCCCATCAGGGCCGGTTGCTTGGCGCGAATCACATAGGTCGGGATGCGCTGCATGTAGTTTTCAAAGCGGCCTTTGGCTTCAAACGCGGCGCGAAAACCCGACTGTGCGAAGTAGTCGCCCAGTCGCTCAATGATGCCGCCGCCAATGTAAATGCCGCCCCGTGCGCCCAGCGTCACGGCCAGGTTGGCCGCCGCGTTACCCAACAGGCGGCACATGCATTCGAGCGCTTCTTCGCAGGCCACATCTTGGCCCGCGAGGGCGCGTGCGGTCACTTGGGCGGCCACCAAGGGCTCGGCTTCTGTGCCGTTGAGTTCGCAAATGGCGCGGTACAGGTTTTCAAGCCCCATGCCCGAGATGGCCCGTTCGGCCGACACATGCGGATGGCTGCGCCACAAGACCCGCAGGATGTCTGCTTCGCGTGCGCATGTAGGCGACAGGCTCACGTGCCCGCCCTCGCCCGCAATGGGCACCCAATCGCCCCGGCGTGATCGCACCAAAGAAGAAACGCCCAGCCCCGTGCCGGGCCCGATCAGGCCTTTGGGCGCATCGGGCACCGCTTCGCCCGAGCCGATCTGCTCCAGGTCAGCGCCCTTCAAGGCTAAAGCGGCCATGGCCATGGCTTCCCAGTCGTTGAGCATCAGCAGACTGTCCAGACCCAGTTGCTTGCGTGTAGCCTCGATTGAGAATTGCCAGTGGTTGTTGGTCATCTTGAGCACATCGCCGTCGATGGGGTTGGCGATCGCGATGCAGGCTTGGCGCACTGCGGGATGACCGGCTTGCTGCAAGTAGGCTTGCGCGGCAGTGGCCAAGTCCGGGTACTGACCAGTGGAGAGAGTGACTTCTTGTGTGATCGGTGTGCCATCCCCATGCACCAGGGCAAAACGGGCGTGGGTGCCACCGATATCACCCAGCAGGCGTGGCGCGATGGCGGGTGAGATTGTGGTGTTCATCGTTGTCCTTTAAGTGTTGAGATGATCGCTCAACAACTGCGCCACATGCACCGCTTGGCGCTGCGCACCATCGGCAATTTGATGGCGGCAGCTGGTGCCGTCGGCCACCACCAGGGCGTCGGGTTCAGCACGCACGGCCGGCAACAAACTCAGCTCGGCCATTTGCTGGGACACGTCCAGGTGCGCGGCCTCGTAACCAAAGCTGCCCGCCATGCCGCAGCAGCTGCTTTCAATCAAGCGCGGCTTGGCGTGCGGAATCAAGCGAATCACCTCCAGCACTGGAGGCATGAGGCCAAAAGCTTTTTGGTGGCAATGGCCGTGCAGCAAGATGGGATGGCGCGAAGCCTGCAGTTTGGACTTGAGAAGTTCCAGTTGTCCGGCGTGCGCCTCGCGGGCTAAAAATTCTTCAAACAACACCGCCTGCGCGCTCACCGTGTGCGCCATGTCGCCCAGCCCCAGCACCAAGGCTTCGTCGCGCAGGGTCAGCAAGCACGAGGGCTCCAAGCCCACAATCGGAATGCCGCGTTCGGCAAACGGCAGCAGCGCCTCGAGCAGCGCTTGCGCATGCTCGCGGGCCTGGTCCACCATGCCATGGGCCAAAAACGTGCGGCCACAGCACAAATGACCTTGGCCGCTGCCGTGCCCTTGCTGGCTTTTAGAGGCTACATGCACTTGGTAGCCCGCCGCTTGCAGCACGCGCATGGCGGCGTGTGCGTTGTCTGATTCAAAGTAGCCGTTGAAGGTGTCCACAAACAGCACCACCGGTTTCAGGGCGGTCAGCACGGACTGTGCCGAAACACCTACCGTGGTGCTGTTGAAAAAGTGGTCGCGTCGCCACGCAGGCCAACTGCGCTGGGCCGACAAGCCGGTCACGGCCTCGGCCAGTTTGGCCAAAAAGGGCATGCGATTGCGCAGGTTGAGCAGACCGGCCCAACGCGCAGCAAGCGGCGCGTAGCGGGGCAAGTAGCCAATCAGCCGGTCTTTCAGTGTGTGACCATGGCGGCGCTTGTAGTGGTACAAGGTTTCTATTTTCATGCGCGCCATGTCCACACCAGTCGGGCAGTCCCGTTTGCAGCCCTTGCAGCCCACGCACAAGTCCATGGTTTCCAGCATCTCGTCACTGGTCAGCGCATCGGCACCGAGCTGACCGCTCAGGGCCAAACGCAAGGTGTTGGCGCGCCCGCGCGTCAGGTGCTTTTCATCACGCGTGACGCGGTAACTCGGGCACATGGTGCCCACATCAAATTGACGGCAGGTGCCGTTGTTGTTGCACATCTCCACCGCCTTGGCAAAACCCAAGGCCGGATCCCCGCCTGTGCCCGGGGCTGTGGTTTGTTCGGTGGCCGGATCGTTGTGCACGTTCCAGACGCTCCAGTCGAGTGCGGTCTGGATGGGGATGATCTGGTAGGCCTTGCCCTGTGGATGGCCGTAGCGCATCAGCCCTGTGTCGTCCATCTTGGGGGGATTGACCATGCGCTGAGGCGACAACAACTGCAAGGGGTCCAAGGCCTGTTTGATCTGGCCCAGTGCATCGGTGATCTTGGGGCCAAACTGCCATGATATCCATTCGCCGCGGCACAAGCCGTCTCCGTGTTCCCCGCTGTAAGCGCCTTTGTATTGCCGCACCAAGGCGCTGGCCTCTTCGGCTATAGCGCGCATCTTGGTCGCACCATCACGGCGCATATCGAGAATCGGGCGCACATGCAGCGTTCCCACCGACGCATGGGCGTACCAGGTGCCTTTGGTGCCGTGTTTTCTGAAGACACCTGTCAAAGCCTCGGTGTACTCGGCCAGATTGGCCAAGGGCACAGCGCAGTCTTCAATGAAGCTGACCGGTTTGCCGTCACCTTTCAGGCTCATCATAATGTTCAAGCCAGCTTTACGCACATTCCACAGATTTTTTTGCGGTGCATCGTCAACCATTTCAACCACACTGCCGGGCAAACCCAGGTCCCCCATCAGCTCCACCAGTTGGCGCATCTTGGGTTGGAGGCTTTCTTTGTCCGTACCCGCAAATTCCACCAACAAAACGGCTTCAGGCTGGCCGATCAGCGCACTGCGTATGGTGGGTGCAAAGGCCGGATTTTGCAGCGACAAATCAATCATGGTGCGGTCTACCAACTCCACCGCTGTCAGGGTGCCATCACCCAACTGAACGATGTGCTGCGCAGCATCCATGGCTTTGTAGAAGCTGGGGAAGTTCACCACGCCCAACACCTTGGCACGGGGGAGTGCGCTCAAGCGAAGGGTAAGGGACTTCGTCATGGCCAAGGTGCCCTCACTGCCCACCAGCAAATGCGCCAGGTTGACGGCGCCATCGCTGGTGTAGGGGCGCTCATTCTGGTTGCAAAAAATATCCAGGTTGTAACCGGCCACACGGCGCAAGATTTTGGGCCAATGGACTTGAATTTCCGGACGCAAGTCGTCCGCCAGTTGTTTCACAAAATCGCCAATCTGACGGGCGCGTCCAGTTGCGCTGTCATAGCGGCCCCATTGCAGCAGATCACCATCACTCAACCAGGCCCTGGCGCCTTCGACGTTGTGCACCATGTTGCCGTAGGCAATGGAACGACTGCCGCACGAGTTGTTGCCAGCCATACCGCCCAAACTGGCCTGGGCGCTGGTGGAGACATCGACCGGAAACCACAAACCATGTGCTTTGAGTTGGGCGTTCAGGTGGTCCAACACCATGCCGGGCTGGACCTCTACCGTGCGGTGTTCAACGTCAAGTTGAACGATGTGGCGGATGTGTTTGCTGTGGTCAATCACCAAGCCCGCGCCCGTGGTCTGACCGCACTGGCTGGTGCCGCCGCCACGTGGTACGAGGGGCACGCCCAAGTCGCGGCAAATGGCCATGGCGGTGGGCACTTCGTGGTCATGGCGCGGCACAAAAACACCCACCGGCGTGACTTGGTAGATCGACGCATCCGTTGCATAGCGGCCACGGTCGGCGGCAGAGAACAACACCTCCCCCTCGGTCTCGGCCCGCAGCCGAGCGGCCAAGCGGCCCGCCACTTCGTTGCTGGCACTGGCCACGCGTTCGTAGAGTTGGCTGGCGGATTCGGTGACTTGGCGGGGCAAGGGGGCGTTCATGGTCAGGCTTTGCGGGTTGTTTTGAGGGGGGCGACGCTGTGGCTGGTGTTGTGGCTGGTGTTGTCGCTGGGGCTGGCTTGCAACTGGGCCAGTACCACGTCGCGTTTGTGTTCCAGGTGACGCACCAGCAGATCGCGCAAGACCTGAGGCTGGCGTGCCTGCAAGGCTTCTATCATGCGTGCATGCTCTTGCATCGCGCTGTGCCACTTTTCGTCGTCTTGGTTCGATTTGAAACGCAGCGCTTGCAAGCGTGCATTGACTTGTTCATAGGTGCTGCTGAGCACCGGGTTTTTGGCCGCAGTGTTGATGGCGCTGTGGATCTGGGCATTGAGCCGATAGTAACTCGACAGATCGCGCCGGGTAAAGGCCGCCATCATTTCAAAATGCAGCGCTTGGATCTCCATCAACTCGGTTTCGGTGATGCGCTCGGCCGCCAATTGGCCTGAGAGGCCTTCCAGGCCCGCCATCACCTCAAAGGTGTGCCGAACATCGTCCAGGCTGAGCGACACCGCCACAGCCCCTCGGTTGGGCAGCAGGACCACCAAACCTTCTGCGGCCAGCGTCTTGATGGCCTCACGCAGCGGCGTGCGCGAGACGCTCAGCGATTCGCACAGCGCCCGCTCGTTGAGCTTGGCGCCGGGCGCAATCTGGTTTTCGACCAGCATTTGGCGCAGTCTGTGGGTCACATGGCTGTGCAAGGCGGTACGAGGCAGGGACAAGATGTCAGCAGTCATGTCGCCTATTTTGTATGCAAAAAATTCACAGGTCAACTCGGGCTTGTTAGGGGTAACGATAGTTGACGTTTTATTTTTGTATGCAAAAAATAGGGTATCTCTGGAGATTTCTCAACATGCTCAAGCTAGACTTTCACCCCTCAGGCCGCCATTTTTTGCAAATCCCCGGGCCATCCCCCGTGCCCGACCGCGTTCTGCGGGCCATGAGTCTGCCCACCATTGACCATCGGGGACCGGAATTTGGCGCTTTGGGCAGGAAGGTTTTGGCCGACATGCAAAAGATTTTCAAAACCCAGCACCCGGTCATGATTTACCCGGCCTCGGGCACCGGCGCGTGGGAAGCCGCCTTGGTCAATACCTTGAGTGCGGGCGACGCTGTGCTGATGTTTGAAACCGGGCATTTCGCCGCACTCTGGCAAAAACTGGCCACACGTTTAGGGCTCAAGAGCGAGTTTTTGGGTTTGCCCGGTGTCGAAGGCTGGCGCCACGGCATCCAAGCGGACATGATTGAAACCCGCCTCAAAGCCGATACCGGCCACACCATCAAAGCGGTCTGCGTGGTGCACAACGAAACATCCACCGGCGTGACCAGCGACATAGCCGCTGTGCGCCGCGCCATGGACAACGCTAATCATCCCGCACTGTTGTTGGTCGACACCATATCCGGCCTGGCCTCGGCCGACTACCGCCATGATGAATGGGGCGTTGACGTGACAGTCAGCGGCTCCCAAAAAGGCTTGATGCTGCCCCCCGGCATCAGCTTCAACGCCTTGTCACCCAAGGCCATTGAGGCCAGCAAATCAGCGACCTTGCCCAAGTCGTTCTGGGCGTGGGACGAAATGTTGGAGATGAACAAAACAGGCTACTTTCCGTACACCCCCAACACCAACCTGATGTACGGACTGAGCGAGGCCTGCGACATGATCCTGGGCGAAGGACTCGAGGTGGTGTTTGCCCGGCACAAACGTTGGTCTCAAGGCGCCTGCGCCGCGGTCAACGCTTGGGGCCTGCCGATTCAGTGCGCCGACCCGGCACTCTATTCGCCCATCTTGACCGGTGTGATGACCCCCGAAGGCGTAGATGCGGATGCCGTTCGCAAGCTGATTTACGAACGTTTTGATTGCTCACTGGGCACAGGCTTGGGCAAAGTCAAAGGCCGCATGTTTCGCATCGGGCATTTGGGTGACTGCAATGACCTGACCTTGATTGCCGCCTTGGCCGCATGCGAGATGGGCCTCAAGCTCAGCGGCGTTTCGCTGGCAGGCTCGGGCGTTCTGGCGGCGATGGACTATTTTTCGGCACACCCCATCCCCGCTTTGATTCGGTCATGATTGACAAATCTCGGTCTCCAATTTAAAGGAAATACCACCATGCAACGCAGAACGATTCTTCAAGCCAGTGCAGCCACCGCAGTGACTTTGGCGGCGCCCATGATCAAAGCGCAGAGTTTGCCCAACGGACCGATTCGCATCGTGGTGGGCTTTCCGCCAGGGGGCGGCACCGACGCGCTGGCCCGGGTCTTGGCGCAAAAACTGCAAGCCATGTGGAACCTCACCATCGTGATCGACAACAAAGCCGGCGCAGCGGGTGTGATTGCGGCCGACTACGTGGCCAAACAACCCGCAGATGGCAACACCTTGCTCATGGCCCACATCAACAGCCATGCCTTGGCCACCAGCTTGCAGCCCAAATTGGGCTACAACGTAGAGCGCGACTTCACGCCCATTGGCCTGGTGGGCGTGACCCCCAATTTGCTGATTTGCAATGAAAACCAAGCCGCCAAGACGGTCAAAGATTTGGTGGCCTTGTGCAAACGCAGCCCGGGGCAAATCAGCTTTGCATCCGCTGGTGGTGGCTCTGCACAACATTTGGCACTCGAAATGTTCAAACTGCGTGCCGGCATCGATGCGCTGCACGTGCCCTACAAAGGCTCAGGTCCGGCGTTGATCGATTTGATCGGTGGCCAAGTGCAATATTGTTTTGAGACCATGACCTCGGCCACCCCGCATGTCAAAAGTGGCAAGGCGGTGGCGCTGGCGCAAACCCGCACCAAGCGGGCCAAAGGCCATCCGAACGTACCCACCATGGACGAGCAAGGCTTTGCGGGTTTTGACGCCACCACCTGGTACGGTCTTGTTGGACCCGCCAAACTGAACCCGTCCTTTGTCAAACGCATCAACGAAGACATGAACCGCGTCATGGCCATGTCTGACGTGATGGAAAAATTTGACCAATACGGCGCAGAAGACGGCGGCGGAACCCCCGAGCGCTTTGCAGAGTTCATCCGCAGCGAGACCCAAAAGTGGGCCAAGGTGGTCAAAGAAGCCAAAGTTCAGGTGGATGCCTGAACCGATGGGCGGTTTGGGTTGCTGTTCTGAACCATCGGGGCCCCTTCTTGGCTTGACGAGAAGGTCGAAAAGGTGTCCGTCAAATCAAAGACCTGCCCATTGGGTGCTGTGCGCCCACAGTTGTGAGGCCAGTTCAGCGTTTTGCCCCAGCAACGCGGGTTGTATAGGGGTGCTGTTCGAATAATACAAACCAGATTCATGATGCGGCGCATACAGGGCGCAATGCAAAGTGGTTTGGGCGCCTTCTTGCGCTGAGATCAAGCCACGCAAACGCAACAAGGGACGGGCCCAAGAGGGCAGGGCCCGCCAAATTTCGGTGTCCACAATGCCAGGATGCAGTGAATAACAAGATAAACCTGTGCCTTGGTTGCGTCTTGCCAGTTCTGCGCTGAAGAGTAAATTGGCCAATTTGGAATTGGCGTATTCGCGAATCCCCGTCCAACTGCGCGTAGGTCTTTGCAAGTCCGCCCAATCCCAGCCGGGTGTGCGCTTGTGCGCCCGGCTTGAGACCGTGATGACCCTTGTCTGCCCGCTCGCATGCAGGTGTGGCTCAAGCAATTGAGTGAGTAAAAAATGTCCCAGATGGTTGACGCCAAACATCATTTCAAAGCCGTCTTCAGTCAGGCCTCGAAGGCCAGCAACACCTGCATTGTTAATCAGCAGGTGCAGCGGCAAATTCAAGTCCAAAAATTGACGCACACATTCGCGCACAGAAGCCAAACTCGCCAGGTTCAAGGGGATAAAAATGGCGGGTATGCTGTTCGGTAGCGCTTGAATTTCGTTCAACACGGCTTGGGTGCGCTCAAGCGATCTGCCCGCAATAACCACTTGGTAGCCCGATGTGGCCAAGGCTATGGCTGTAACCCGACCAATGCCTACGTTGGCGCCGGTGATCAAGGCCACTGGGTGGGGTGAATGTAGGTTGGTCATGCCCGACACGCCTTATTTCAACGGCGCCAGTTGTCGATTGATTTTCAAGCTCAATTCAGATACAGCCGCAGTCTCAATGTCCATGGTTTCTCGCAATGCCTTTTTGAATTCATTTTGCGCATCGATTAAGCGCCCGGCTTTCACAAGCAAGAGCGCAGGGTCAGATCGCCAAAAACCATTGTAATTTCTCTCTTTGCCCAACAACAGCATGCGCTCAACAGCCAAGGGTATACGTATGCAAATAACCCGCTGTTCCAGAACCTCCCACTGCCCATAAGCGGGTGTTGCCATCGTTGGAGGGGTAAGCTGCGGTGGGGGGAATCATTGCAGTGACGGCTGAATCGCCACCCCAAGCGCTCAACAGGACAGCATCAGATGCTGCCAGGGTGACAGGCCGAATGTTCATTTGGGAAACGCCTTTCATCAACCAACGGGTGAAATGCAACAGGCTGCTAACCTCATTGACAGTGGTTCGCACTGTTTCATAGACACTGTAATTGGGGCGAGTTTCAATTCGGTGACAGATCGCACTGACGTGTTCCGTGAAGCAAGAGTTGCTGGCACGTTTTCAAAAGCCAGGCCTTCTGCGTCTTCGGTAATCTTCCTTTAATGAAAGTTTGTTTTTTCACAGTTTGTGAACAGGTGTCCTTTGGAAAGGACGAAGCAAAATTTATCAAGCGCCTAATTAACGGCAGTTCAGAAGAGTTTGAAGTTTGGTACGATCCAACTGAGCACCCAAGAGACGGTTCCTCAAGCAAGAGGGGGGCCGCTAGAACTTACACACATTAATTCAGAGCCTCCAGTCAAAGCGTGATCACGACCCATCCCCCAAAAGAGCAATCTCCCAATCCGTGGAGTTTCTTGCCATTCGCACTGACGATATTCACGAGCGCTTTTTTGTTGTTTCAGGTTCAGCCCCTGCTGAGCAAACAAATCCTGCCATGGTTTGGCGGCAGTCCCGCAGTTTGGACCACGGCCATGCTGTTTTTCCAAACCCTGTTGTGCTTGGGCTACCTGTATGCGCATGCTTTGGCCGCCTTGCCCTCCCGTAAAACCCAGGCGCAAATCCATGTGGTCTTGCTGGTGCTGGCGGCCTTGTTGGCTGCCAGAGTGCTGCCCGAGGCAGAACTTCGGCCTGATTCACCTGATTCTCCAGTCTTTCAGGTACTGCTGATTTTGGGGGCCAGTGTGGGCTTGCCGTATTTTTGTTTGGCAACCACCGGGCCTTTGGTTCAGCACTGGTTCACCAGCACGGCACACGCCTCATCGGTTTTCCGTTTGTACGCTTTGTCCAATGTGGGTTCCTTCTTGGCTCTTTTGTCTTTTCCGTACGTGCTGGAGCCTTGGCTGGAGCAGCAGGAAATGGGGCGACTTTGGACCGCTGGATTTTGGGTGTTTGCCTTGCTGTGTTTGCCGTTGGCTTTGGGCGCGTGGCAAAACAATTCTCCCGTCGGCGTAGTTCAACCAGATGACGCAGATGGTGTGCCACCCCTGCAAGGGGAAGCAGCCAGCGTGCAGAAACCTTCGTGGGCCCAGCGCATATCCTGGGTGGCCTTGCCGGCATTGGCCTCATTGGTTTTCATTGCGGCCACCGATCAGATCAGCCACGATGTGGCACCCGAGCCAAGACTTTGGGTGTCGACGCTGGGCTTGTATTTGGTCACTTTCATTCTGACTTTTGACCACCCCCGGTGGTACCGCCCCAAGTTGTTTGCGTTCCTCACGCTGGTTTTGTTGCTGGCGACTTCAGGCTTGAGCGACATACCGAGTTGGCTCGGTATCGAGTGGGACTATGGCGTCAATGAAGTGCGTTGGTCGCATTACGCTTTGTTGTTTGCGGTGTGCATGCTGTGCCATGGCGAACTTTACCGCCGCAGGCCGGTGGATACGCGTCGGTTGACCGAGTTTTACCTGTGCATGTCGATTGGGGGGGCATGCGGGGGCTTGTTTGTGACCCTCGTGGCCACCCAATTTTTTGACGATTACCACGAGTGGTTGATGGCCTTGGTCCTGGTGGCCTTGTTGGCTTGCCATGTCTTGTTTCGCTTTGAGGGGCAATCCCGTGGTCGTGTACGTCATGCCGCGGGTGCTTTGACGGCAGTGGTCATGGTGGCTTTGTTGTACGCCATGCAAAACCCGTGGTCTTGGCGTGATGTCCGAATGGACGACCGAACCGAAGTTGTGCTCGAACAAGTCCGAAATTTTTATGGCACTGTGTCCGTGAAGGAGCGGCGGTTTGTATTGGAGCCCGAGCGCAATGACCGGATTTTTTTCAGCGGCAATGTGACCCATGGTCAGCAGTTTCTTTCTGACGCGCTGCGTCATGTGCCGACCACCTACTATGCACGAGACAGTGGTATCGGAGAGACTTTGCTGTGGGCCATGGACCAAAAACCGTCGCTTTCGGTAGCCTTGATTGGTTTGGGTGCTGGCACCTTGGCCAACTATGCACGCCAAGCCGATGCCTATGACTTTTATGAAATCAACCCTGCGGCCGTGCGGATTGCGCAGGGGTGGTTTGACAACTTGTCGACCTGTAAAGCGGGTGAGCAAAATATTGTGTTGGGTGATGCCCGGTTGCGCATGGAGCAATTGCCCAAAGACAAGTTGTACGACGTGATTGTGCTGGACGCTTTCACAGGCGGATCGGTGCCCATCCACTTGTTGACCCGTGAGGCATTTCAGATTTACCGCGATCATCTGAAGCCCGATGGTCACATCGCGATCAACATCACCAATGCTTATTTGAACCTGTACCCCATTGTGAAAGCCCAAGCCGAGGTTTTGGGTATCGCCTACCGGCATAAATACCAGGCCTTGGATGAGGTGCGCAACGTAAGAAGGAATTTGCATTTCATCATGACGAAGGACCAAGCCTACCTGAAGGCGTACCCATCGGTCAATCGCGAAGTCCAGGACGAGCAGGGTCTTTTGCTCAGATCCGAGCCTTACGACCAACCGGGTTTGAGATTGTGGACGGACCAGTTCAGCAGCATTGCGCCGATTGTCCGGTGAGCGTTGATTAGCGAGTCAAACTGAGGCCGTGTTTGCCTTAAATAATGAGCAACGTAGGCACAAAACCGAACGCATAACCAAGGCTTTTCGAGCAGCTGCACTTGGCAATAGCTATGATTTTGACTATGGATCTAACTGTTAATCGCGCATTGAATTGACGAGTCACGAAATTTTGAGAAGTTTGAGTTGTTGACGATCAGCGGTTGACCCCATTGCCACGCCAAAAATTAACCGATCAGCCGTGCCAGGATGTCGCTGGACTGAGCAGCGGCGCGCAGTGCAGCAGCGAGTTAGTTGTTATGAAACGGCGGCTGTCAAGCCTGCCGGGGCTCCTCATTTCTGGCGAGAAATGCACGTTACTGTTGATGTAAGGGACGGAAACGATTCTGCGTGCGTTCACAATCGAGTAGCTGTCGATCGTCATTGACCGCTAAGTCACGGTGATCGTAATGAGGGACGTGGGCCTCGCACGAAAAAGTTTCCCAAGCCCTTTAACGACGTCAGGATGCGGACACGTCTAAGCGCCGATTGTTTGGTGGGATGAACGACTCGAGGTAGTAGAGCGGTTCACGGCCCGCGAACGCCGCGCTTTGCAGCAACATACCACCCGTGCCTGACTTGACGCCCGCAGCGCCCGCAGCGACCTGGGAGAACTTGACAAAGGAGATGCGCTGACGCATTTCGGTCACCAGCATGTTGCTTTCCCCACTGAGCAGTTGCTTGAGGTTGGCACCGTCGAGCGTCTCTAGGGGCGCCGCTGCGATGCCCGGGAAAGCGTCCGCGCGGAAGTAAAAGCGATTGAAGAGGTTGAACTCCGCGTTGACGCTGATCCGCCGCGCGATGCACACAACCGCACCGCCAGACGGATGCAGCCATTCCGACCATGGTCCACGCTCGTCGATGCGCTCGCGCGTAAGCACTTTGGGGAACAGGGGTAGAAACCTTGGCTCTCCTTCCTTGCCCAAGAAACGCAGGTAGATAGGCGCATCGATAGAGGCACGACCCTCGGCGACATAGGTGCCGCTGCCCTGGGTGCGAACGAGGAGGCCTTCGTCGGCCAAGTCGCGCAGAGCGCGCTGCACGGTGCCAAGGCTGAACCGCGTGAGGCGAGCCAGTTCACGCTCGGGAGGCAGCTGGCTGCCGGGTTTCCAGTGACCGCCGCGAATAGCCGCCGATAGCGTTTCCCGCAGCTGTGCATACTTCGCCAAGCCGGGTACAACTGCACGGGCGTACTGGTCGATTAATTGGTTGGTAACGCTGTTCTGGTTCATCTCAGGCCGACATCGAAATGTATCGTACCACGGTTGCATGTTTGACATGTGCTCTATAGCACTGTAGTATTTCAGCATCAACACCGTGAACAGCTCACCTAAGGAAACCCTCATGACAGTGAAGAAATTGATCTTTTCGATCGTCGCCGCGTCGGCTGCGTTCACCGCCCTTGCCGCTGACCCAGTGCAGTGGCCTACGAAACCGGTGAAAATCACCTTTGGCTTTCCGGCGGCAAGCGCTACGGACGTGGTCGCCCGCGCTGTCGGCCAGAAGCTGTCGGAGAAATGGGGCCAGTCGGTGGTGATCGAGAACAGGCCCGGAGCCGGTGGCAATCTCGGCACTGAAGCCGCGGCGCGGGCCCCGAACGACGGCTACACCATCTTCTTCGGAACCGTGGCCAATGCGATCAGCACAACCCTTTACAGCAAGCTGAACTATGACTACCTGAAGGACTTCACACCGATCACCCTTGTGGCTACGACGCCGCTGGTACTGGTGGCAAACCCGTCGCTCCCGGCAAAGAACGTCAAGGAGCTGACCGACTACGCGAAGGCGAATCCCGACAAGCTCAACTTCGGCTCGGGAGGCGTAGGAACGTCCAACCACCTGGCCGGTGAGATGTTCAAGGCCGAGACCCGCACCCAGTTGATCCATGTGGCTTACAAGGGCACGCCGGCCGCTTATACCGACCTGTTCAGCGGTCAGGTCTCGCTGATGTGGGACAACATCGTGGCTGTGACCAACCACGTCAAGTCCGGGCGACTCAAGCCCCTGGCGGTCACCAGCGCGAAGCGTTCAGCCTCGCTGCCGGACGTGCCCACCATGGCTGAATCTGGGTTGCCAGGATTCGAGGCCGTGTCCTGGATCGGGGCGCTGGTGCCGACCGGCACGCCGCAACCCATTGTCGACAAGATTCACACCGACCTGGTCGCCGTGCTGCGCATGCCGGAGATCAAGGAGAAGCTCGGTGCACTGGGCGCCGAGGTGGTTGGTAATACGCCAGAGCAGTTCGCGGCGTGGAACCGCAGCGAAATTGCCAAGTGGGCCAAAGCCATCAAGGAATCCGGTGCACGCGCAGAGTGAGTCCGGGCGGAACATTAAAGAAGGAAACACAATGACCAGAACAACAATCAATGAGCCAGCGCGTGAGATCCCGGTGCTGATGGAAGCCGATCTCGTCGTCGTCGGAGGCGGCACGACCGGGCCCATCGCAGCCATCGCTGCGGCTCGGCGTGGCAGCAAAGTGGTGCTCATCGAACGCTTTGGCTCCCTCGGCGGTATCCTCACGTTGGGGCTGAACACCAAGCCCTCAGGCGCCATCATCGGCGGCATACCGCTGGAGATCTGGAACCTCGCTCGCAGCGTCGGCGGCGCCGGTGCCGACTACATGGCGACGACCAAGACCGGCGGCGTCAAAATTGCGTCGCCAACCGACCCGGAGATCATGAAGATGCTGCTCACGCGCCTGTGCGTGGAGGCCGGCGTGCAGATCCTTTTCGAGACCTTCGTTTCAGCACCGGTTGTCGAGAATGGTGCAGTGACCGGCGTGATCATCGAAGGCAAAGGCGGACGCCAGTTCGTCGGCGCCAAGGTGCTGATCGACTGCTCTGCCGACGCCGACATTGCGGCCAAGGCCAAGGCCCCCTTCGTGATGGGCTCCGGCGGGGCCGATGCGAAGATGCAACCTGTGTCGATGTATTTCATCATGAAGAACGTCGACCTGAACCGGCTGGCCGAATGGGCTCGTACCTGCGATGACATTCCGGCGCGCGCCATTCCTCCTGACGAGGCCGGCCTCTCTTATGGACTTTGGCTGACGGGCTTCAACGGTATGTTGCGTCGCTTCCAGGAGGAGACCGGCGTGAAGTTGCAACGCGACAACATCACCCTCAAGACTGCCGATGGCCAGATGTACGTGAACGCCACCCGCGTGCTCGGCGTGGATGTGTTTTCTCCCAAGGAGTTCACTGGCGCCATACTGGAGTGCTACCGCCAGATCGAGGGCGTATGCCGCTTCCTGAAGGAACGCGTCCCGGGCTTCGAGGCGGCCCGTCTCGGGCAGGTATCGCCCATTCTCGGCGTGCGCGAGACGCGCCACATCCTGGGGGAATACACGCTGACCGGTCCGGACTCGCGCGGCGAGACCCGCTTCGAAGACACCATCGCCGCAGACAATTCGGCGCTGGATATCCATGACCCGAAGGGCGGCGACGTCGATTTCCAGAGCATGCCGCCGTACGAGATTCCGTACCGTTGCCTGCTGCCGCAAGGTGTCGAACAACTCCTGGTTGCGGGCCGCTGCATTTCGGCTGACCACGAGGCGCATGCACGTTCACGCAACATGCCGGCCTGCATGGCCACCGGCCAGGCCGCTGGTGTCGCAGCGGCCATCGCGGTGGAAGAGGGTGTTTCGGTGCGCCAGGTTTCGATCGCAAAGGTGCAGGCGGCGCTGCGCGAACTGGGCATGCCACTGCATGCCGAAGAAGTACCTGCATGAGCGCGCGCTGCGGTTGATGCCAAAAAGTATAACCAATGAACTCTGACGTGCTGTATGGTCAGGAGCTTCTGCCGAAAGGCATTCGTTCCCGGCTTATCGACAACAACAACGGCTGCACCATGCACGTGCTCGAGGCAGGTTTCGAGCAGCCCGGCCGGCCGTGCGTGCTTCTGCTGCATGGCTTTCCGGAGTGCGCTTTCAGTTGGCGCAAGCAGATCCCCTTCCTGGTTGCGGCCGGCTACCACGTTGTCGCACCCGACTTGCGCGGCTACGGTCGCAGCAGCAGTGCTGTCGTCGGGTACGACGACGACCTGATGCCCTACACCCTGATCAACCGGGTGAGCGATACCGTGGGACTGGTCAAGGCTTTGGGCTATGACAGCGTGGCCGCTGTGATGGGACACGACTTCGGCTCGGTAGTTGCAGCCTGGTGTGCGCTGCTGCGCCCCGATGTCTTCCAGTCAGTCGTGCTGATGAGCGCCCCATTCCCCGGGGCACCCGTGCTGCCCAAGGGCACCAGTGAGAGCCCGCCGAAAGGCACATTGCCCCTCACGGGTCTGCCTGAGGCGCTGGCCGTCCTGTCCACGCCACGCCAACACTACCGGTGGTATTTCTCGACACGCAAAGCCAATGCGGACATGTGGAACTGCCCGCAAGGCGTCCACGACTTCCTGCGGGCATATTTCCACTTCAAAAGCGGCGACTGGCCTGGCAACGATCCGTTTCCGCTGGATTCTTGGTCCGCCAGCGAAATGGCCCGAATGCCGACGTACTACGTCATGGCGCTGGGCCGGGACATGGCGCAAACCGTCGCCCTCGAAATGCCTTCAGCCGATGAGATCGCCGGATGCGCGTGGCTGAGCGACGAAGAACTGGCTGTTTATTCGGCTGAATACCGACGCACCGGTTTCCAGGGCGGTCTGCAGGGCTATCGCATCGGTACCGATCCGCGTTTCAGCGGTGAGCTGAAGGCCTTTTCGGAGCTAACCCTCGACGTTCCTGCGATGTTCATCTCAGGCGCGCGAGATTGGGGAACCTACCAATCTCCCGGTGCGCTGGAGCGCATGAGCGAGATCTGCACTCAGCACCGAGGCATTCACTTGGTTGAAGGCGCCGGTCATTGGGTTCAACAGGAGCGCGATGCGCAAGTCAACGCGCTGCTCGCAGAGTTTCTTGCTCCAGTTCAAAGATCGGTGACATAGACACCTTGGGGCTGCATTGGTTTTAACTTAGCTTGGCATCGTGGCGGTGCATGTCGAGGTTCAGTCACTTCGTTAATCAACTGATAATTAGTGAACCTCACAACAGCAAGCCGATGGGCTGGGCGACTGCCAAGTACCTCGAAATCAAGGCGCCCGAGTCGGAGTGACTCAAGCCTGCCAAACCCCGTACCCTTGTTCACGCAAGCGGATGCCCAGATCGACTTCCATGTACTGCGCATCCCCATAGGGCATGGGGTTCAAGTGCTCAAAAAGCTCGGTCATCAAGCGCAGCCCAAAGCGAGTGACGTATTTGTTGGCGTGGATGCCAGCCTTGTGGTTGTCAAAGCGCACATCGGGGTCCAGCCCTGTCATGCCCACATACACGCAGGGCATGCCCCTCATATAACCTGGGTTCGATTTGAGGAACTTTTTCTCATCCAAGACCTCCTTGGACAATTCGACGACATAAACGTTGTGCTTTGCGCGCATTCAAGCATTGTGAGCTAAGACCAGGGAGCCTATGTTGTGTCCAGTTGGATGGCTCTGAAAGACCAATTCTGTTGAAAATCGCGATACAGCGGCTGTTTGGAGTTGTCCCAAACCTTCAAGCAAGCAAGTGGCTCTGTTTGTCAAGCGTATTGCTGAGGAGAGAACAGAGCCTTTTGAAAGCGCTGAATTGTCGGCCCTCACGGTGCAATAAACACTTGCTATATACGTTCATCTGAGGAGATTGTCATGTCCATCGGCACTGTTTTCGTCAACAATCGCACCCAGGTCGTCCACCTCCCTTTGGACGTGCGCCTACCCGAGGGTGTCCAAAAGGTAGATATTCGCATCAAGGGCAAGGAGCGCATCATCGCCCCCATCGGGCAAACCTGGGACAGCTTCTTTCTGGATGGCCCCACAGTGAGCGACGACTTTCTGCCCGAGCGCGCCACCCAGCACCAGACGGAGCGGGAGGCGCTCTGATGCTGCGCTTCCTGCTGGACACCAACTTCGTCATCTACGTATTGAAGCGGCGACCTGTCGAGGTGCTCTCTAACTTCAACGCCAACGCCAGCCGCATGGCCGTTTCCTCCATTACCCTGGCCGAACTTTTGCACGGCGCTGAGAAAAGCACGCGCGTGAACGAGAACCTGTCCGCCATCGAGGACTTTTGCAGCCGCCTAGAAGTTCTCCCCTATGGCGCCAAGGCCGCGCAGCACTATGGCGTCATTCGTGCCGCCCTGGAAAAACTGGGTCAGCCCAGTGGTGTGAATGACCTGCACATTGCAGGTCACGCACGCAGCGAAGGCTTGGTGCTGGTGACGAACAACATGTCGGAGTTCATACGTGTGCCTGCGCTTCAAGTGGAGAATTGGGTTCACCCGGGCCCGTAAATCACGAGGTGGCCGTGCATATCTGCGTGCCTTCATTCTGTTCCTTCGCTGGGGCCTTCTGCACTTCAAGACCATTGCTGTGGGCGCGGGTCGGCGTTAGTTTGCGCTGTATCGCCGTGGCCGCCGGCTGCAATACGCCAGCCGCCCACTGATGAAGGCGCCACCCATTAGCCTGAGCGGCAATCAGCCCCTCAATATTTGAAAACTTGGTGTTGATGTATCTGCACGCATGGCTCGGGTATCCCGGCTGGCTCTGCGGGTTGGGTGTCGCCGACGCCAATGACAATTTTTTTCACATCCTATATTCTCTTGTGAGCCGTGGGTTCGCCACGACGCGCAACCGAGGACATCGCATGACGACACACGACGATTCCACAGCCGAAGTCGCCGACTGGCTGGCGAATTTTTCAGCCGCACTGGGCCGGGGCGATGTCCCAGCCGCGTCAGCACTGTTTGGCGACGAGGCCTATTGGCGCGATCTGATCGCCTTCACCTGGAACATCGCCACACTCGAGGGACAGTCTGGCATCGCCGCGATGCTCTTGGATACGCTGGCGCGGGTGCAGCCCCGAAACTGGGCGCTCGACGGCGAGGCCAGCAAAGGCCAAGGCGTGGCAGAAGGTGTGGTTCAGGCCTGGTTCAGCTTCGAGACTTCAGTGGGCCGAGGCAAGGGCCACGTCCGGCTCAAGGATGGCCGCTGCTGGACGTTGTTCACGACCTTGCAGGAACTCAAGGGTTTCGAGGAAAAGCGCGGTGAGACCCGTGAGTTGGGTGCTGAGCACGGCGCGATCCGCGGCCGCCGCAACTGGCTTGACGCTCAGGCTGCCGAGGCTGCCGAGTTGGGTTACCAGCGCCAGCCCTATTGCCTGATCGTCGGCGGTGGCCAGGGCGGGCTGGGTCTGGGTGCAAGGCTCAAGCAGTTGGGCGTGCCCACGCTGATCGTCGACAAGCATGCCCAAGCCGGCGACGCCTGGCGCAAGCGCTACAAGTCGCTCTGTCTGCACGACCCGGTCTGGTACGACCACCTGCCTTATCTGCCCTTCCCGGACCACTGGCCGGTATACACGCCCAAGGACAAGATGGGCGACTGGCTCGAGGCCTACGCCAGGCTGATGGAGCTGAACTACTGGCCTTCGACCGAATGCCTGAGCGCGTCCTTCGACGAGGCATCTCAGCAATGGACGGTACAGGTCATGCGCGAGGGTCAGCCGGTCACGCTGCGGCCACGCCATCTGGTGCTGGCCACCGGCATGTCCGGCCGGCCCCGTGTGCCGGACTTGCCCGGCGCGGCGCTGTTCCGAGGGCGCCAGCACCATTCCAGCCAGCACAGCGGCGGCGAAGACTTTGTCGGCAAGCGCTGTGTCGTTGTCGGCTCGAACAACTCGGCGCATGACATTGCAGCAGATCTGTGGGAGTACGGTGCCGAGGTGACGATGCTGCAGCGCTCGCCTACGCTGGTGGTGCGTTCTGAGACCCAAGGCCGCTACGGCCGCCTGTTGTACTCGGAGGCCGCGCTCAAGGCCGGTATCAGCACCGACATGGCAGACTTGACGGTTGCGTCGATCCCTTACCGGCTGGTGCCGAAATTTCAGATCCCTGTTTGCGCCCAGATCCAGCGTGACGACGCGCTGTTTTACGACCGACTGCGCGCGGTGGGTTTCCAGTTGACCTTCGGTCAGGACGAATCAGGTCTGGGGCCGATGTACCTGCGCCGCGGCTCGGGCTACTACATCGATGTCGGTGCGTCCGAGCTGATCGCCGATGGCCGCATTGCGTTGAAGTCTGGCGTCGGCATCGACAGGCTGACCGAAGACACGGTGGTGTTGAGCGACGGCAGCGAACTGCCGGCCGACCTGGTCGTCTACGCCACCGGCTACGGCTCGATGACCGGCTGGGCCGAGGCGCTGATCTCGCCCGAGGTTGCCGAGGCGGTCGGCCCCTGCTGGGGCCTGGGGTCGGACACGACCCAGGACCCAGGCCCCTGGGAGGGCGAACTGCGCAACATGTGGAAGCCGACGCGCCAGACCGGGCTGTGGTTCCACGGCGGCAACCTGGCCCAGTCGCGCCACTACTCGCGCTACCTCGCGCTGCAGCTCAAGGCCAGGATGGAGGGCATCGACACGCCTGTCTACGGCTTGGGCCAGTCGGCCGCCTGAGTCTTCCCTTTGTGCAACACGCGGCGCCCTGTCTAGCCGCTGATGACGAATCAGCAACAGTTGTGTTGGAACATCACGAAAATTTACTGCAGCAAGACATATCCCGAGACCACCACGGTGACCTGCGCCAGCCCTGCCTGTACCGGAATAGGTGCACCGCGTGTCTCAGGGCCCGCGTCCATCATCGCCATGGCCATCGCGCGCGGTGCGAAGTTCTGGCCGCTGCCGGGGGAACCCAGGCTCACTTCGCCAATGGTGTAGCGGCTAAAACCCAGTTGCTGGGTCAGTGCATCGGCCTTGGCCCGCCACTGTGCCACCGCTTGGCCTTGCAGTTTGGCCTCGGTTTGCGCCATCAGGTCGGGGCTGATTTTCCATTCCATTTGGCTGACGCTAAGCCCGCTCAAGCGGCCGGCCAGCGCGGTGATGCGCTCAAGGTCGCGCCCTTGCACCATCAACTCGGCCACGCCGGCCCAGCCGCTCATTTTGCCCTCGTTGCTGTAACGCGGAGACACTTGCAGCTGACCTGTGCTGATCTGTAAGGCCTGACTCGGGTTCTCGTTTTGCCCCCGCTCTGGCACCTGTGCCTGGCTTAATGCCGAAGCCATCACATTTTTGAGCTGCGTTTGCACCAGCGACGCGCTAGCGCCTTCCTTTTGCACCGTCAAGCGAATCACCAACCAGTCTTGCTGGACCTGCGCCGTGGCCGACGCACTCAAGTGGGCGCTTGGCCCTGTGCTGACGGGTCGCACTGGGTTCAGCGGGGCGGATTGGGCTTGCACGATGGAACAAGCCAGGGACAGGAAAAGTGTCAGGATACCGAGATGATTGCGCGCGCGCATGAAGACTCCTTTTTGAATACCAAAAGCATAAATTTTCGCATTTCTTCGCTTGCAACGACTGGACCAGCGTGCGACCCGCATTAACCGACCTGCGCCGTGGTCACGGGCAGACCTTTTTCCGGGTTAAGTGTTCCCGCGCCTGCCGGTAAGCCATTGGGTACTGTCGGTACTTAAACGGTTGTTCTACTTCATACAAGGCGATGGGGCAGCGAGGAGCATGGCGCTGCGAATCTGGACAAAGCAGCGCGGAACATCGGCGCAGCCGGATTCTGGATCACATCGGTGTCGACTCGCAGCCACCACACCTGTCCGTGGCGCGCGTGCCCCTGAACGCCGCGCAGCGCAAAACCCGCTCCTGAACACCAAGCCCTGGTTGTGAATTTGTCCCTTTGCAAGGGTTTGAACTGATTGCATGCGTCTCGCGCCGCTTTAAATTAGCCAACAAGACGCCGTTAGCTACGAGGCCACTGTTTAGGAGCTCTAGATGCCGATTTCCAAAACCGACAAGATGATCGCCGAGAAGGACGGCCCGATCGGCTGGATCACGTTCAACAATCCGGAGCGCCGCAACGCCGTCTCCATGGCCATGTGGGAGGCACTGGCTGACATTGTGCGTGATTACGAGAACGACAATGCCATCCGCGTGATCGTGCTGAAAGGGGCTGGAGACCTTGCCTTCGTTTCGGGCGCGGATATCTCGGAGTTCGAGGCGAAGCGCTCTTCCCCCGAGACGACCCGTATCTACAACGAGGCATCTGGCAAGGCGACTGTTGCGCTCAAGCGTGTGGGCAAACCCACCATCGCCATGATCCGTGGCTTTTGTATCGGCGGCGGCGTCTCGGTGGCCTTGTCATGCGACATGCGCATCGCGGCGGAGGGGGCGAAGTTCGGTGTGCCGGCGGCCAAGCTGGGGCTGGGCTATGAGGCCGAGGGCGTGCGCAAGTTGATGGACGTGGTGGGGCCGGCCTTCGCCAAAGAAATTTTCTTCACCGCGCGCCAATTCACTGCCCAAGAGGCGGTGGCGATGGGACTGGTCAATCGCTTGGTACCGGATGCGCAATTGGAAACCTACGTGCGGGAGTGCGCGGGCACCATCGCCGCCAACGCCCCGCTCACTGTGGCGTCGATCAAAACCATTGTCGGTGAAGTGTTGAAGGACGAGACCGAACGCGACATGGCGCTGTGCCAGCAGGTTGTCGACCGCTGTTTCAATAGCGAGGACTATGTGGAAGGGCGCTCGGCCTTCATGGCCAAACGCAAGCCGATGTTCACGGGCCGCTGAGCTTTTTCAGTGGCACGAAATCCGCACAAACGCCACAGGCCGCAAGAAAAATTGCACGCACGCTGAATTTTAAAAACCGTAAGAGACGTTCACCCTGAAGGAGATTCCATGAGCCGCAACATGATTCGTTTTTTTCTGGCGCTTCTGGGCGCCGCACTGAGCTTGGCCGCCGTCCCGCTGCGGGCGCAGATGCCCGCGTGGGAGCAGCAGTTGTACGAGGCGGCGAAGAAAGAGAAGCAGTTCACCGTCTACACCGCGCACTACAATACCGAGGAGGCGGCCAGCCTGTGCACGGCATTTGAGAAAAAGTATGCCGGCATTAAATGCAACTTTGTGCGCACGACGGCGCAGGTCGCCTTACAGCGCTTCCAGCAGGACCTGCAGGCCAACGTCGCGGTGGCATCGGTCTTCAGCAGCACCGATGTGAGCCACTATCCGGACCTTAAGAAAAAGGGGCTGCTGCTGCAATACCGGCCCAATAATCTTGGCAAGATGGTGGATTCCCTCAAGCAGTACAACGACGCGGAAAATTACTATTCGGTCACTGCCGCAGCCTTGATGCTGATCACCTACAACAACAGCCTGGTCTCTGAGAAAGACGCGCCGAAGAACTGGCCTGACCTGCTGGACCCCAAATGGAAGGGCAAGGTGTCCATCGGGCATCCCGCGTTCAGTGGCTATGTCGGAACCTGGGTGGTGCAGATGCGCAAGCTGTACGGCTGGGACTACTTTGAGAAGCTGGAAAAGAACCAGCCGCAGATCGGCCGTTCGGTCAACGACACGGTGACCATGCTGAACGCCAAGGAGCGCTGGGTGGCCGCTGGCCCCGAGGCGACGACCCTGCTGAGCCGCGACAAAGGAAACCCTTTGAGCGTCATTTATCCGACGGACGGTGCCTTGCTCATGGTTTCCCCAAGCGCCGTTCCGAAGAACGCACCATCGCCGAACGCCGGTAAGCTTTTCATTGAGTTCTTGCTGGACAAGGAAGCGGCCGAGACCCAGGTCAAGAGCCACTCGCTGTCGGTCATCAAAGGCATAAAACCTGCTGTTGGCGCCAAGCCACTGGAAGAAGTCAAGATCATTCGGCCCACAGAGGACGAAATCACCAAGGGCATCCCGGAAGTGAAGGAAAAGTTCCGTGATACCTTCGGCGTCTAGATGTGAAGCGAGGGACCTGATATGAGCTCCCCGAGGGTAACGGCCAGTCCTTCTTTGTTAGGTCAATGGTGGCGGCATCTGGACAAGTCGGCTTGGGTGTGGTTGGTGGCCATTGGCGTGCTGCTGTTCCTGGTCGTCAATCCCTTGCTGCGCCTGCTGGTGGTCAGCTTTCAGCAGCCGGATGGGGCCTTTACCCTGTCCAACTACTTTGTCGCCTACGGTCGCGCGCGGTATGTCGAAGCCCTGCTGAATTCGCTCATCCTTGGCGTTTCTGCTGCGAGCCTGTGCCTTGTCTTTGGCGTACCACTGGCGTGGGCGCTTTCCCGCACCGACATGCCCGCCAAAGGCCTGATCTGGGTCGCCATCCTGGGCACGTTCATTATTCCGCCTTATTTGGGGGCCGTGGGCTGGATTCTGCTGGCCGGTCCCAATGCCGGGTGGTTGAACCAACTGGTGGTCGAACTGACCGGCATGGAAAAGGGACCGTTCAACATTTACTCCATGCCCGGGCTGATTTTTGTCATCGCCTGCTACAGTTTTCCTTACGTATTCGTGTTCACCAAGTCAGCGCTCGATCTCGTCTCCTCCGAAATGGAGGATGCAGCGAACATCCTTGGCGCCGGCAGCTTGCGCACGTCCCTGTCCATCACACTGCCGCTGGTGCTGCCAGCGATTCTGGGGGCCTTCATCCTGGTGTTCCTCGAAGCCATTGCGCTGTTCGGTTCCCCCGCATTGCTGGCACTGCCAGGCCGATTCCATGTGGTGACGACCCAGTTGTGGCAGTTCTTCGAGTACCCGCCTCGGGTGGGTGTCGCAGCGGCTTATGCGATGCCGCTGCTGGGCATCACAGTGTTGTTGTTTTGGCTGCAGCGGCGCATCACCAGTCGCAAAGGTTACGCCGTTCTATCGGGCAAGGGGGGCGAACGTCGCTTGATACAACTGGGCCGCTGGAAGTGGCCGATGCTCGGCTATTGCCTGGGCGTCTGCACGCTGTCTTTTTTCATGCCGATGGTCGTCATCTGCCAGGCTGCCTTGGCCAAGGCTTGGGGACGCGGGTTCACGCTGGACAACCTGACGCTGAACAACCTCTACTTCACCATGTTCGAGAACAACCTGACGCGCAACGCAACGTTGAATACCTTCATGTATGCGGGCGCAGCGTCAGTCATCGCGATCACCTTGGCGCTGTGCGTCGCCTACATCGTGAACCGGCAATTGGTCGGCAAGCACGTGGGCGGTCTGCTGTCGTTTCTCACGATGGCACCGTTCGTCATTCCGGGTATCGTTCTGGCGATTGGCTTCTATGCCGCCTATACCAACCCCCCCTTGTTGTTGTATGGCACTGCGTGGATCTTGATCCTGGCCTTTGCCACGCGCTTTTTACCGATTGCCTACGTCAACTGCAGCTCGGCTATACGCAGCATCAATCCTGAACTTGAAGATGCGGTTCGCATCCTGGGAGGCACCCGCTTTACCGCGATCCGCAGCGTCGTGATGCCGCTACTCAAACGCAGTCTGGCCGGCGCGTTCATTCTGGTGTTCATCCCGGCCACACGGGAGTTGAGCACCGCCATTTTCCTGTATTCGATCAATACGCAGGTGCTCTCGGTGCTGCTGTTTGACAAGAGTGACGAGGGAAATTTCGAGATGCTGGCGGCCATCGGGCTGATTCTGGTGTTCATTACCGTGGTCTTTATCCTGATCGGTTTTCGCCTGATGGGTCGTGACTTCATGCTTCGGAGGGCCCCCACATGAGCAAGCTGGTGCTGCGCAACGTATCCCGCACGTTCGGTGACTTCACCGCTGTCGATAATTTCAATCTCGAACTCAAGGAAGGCGAGCTTGTTTCATTGCTGGGGCCTTCGGGCTGTGGCAAGACGACGACGCTGCGCATGATCGCGGGATTCATGACGCCCACGGCCGGCACCATCGAGTTGGATGGCCAGGTGATTTCTTCACCCGCCTCCAGCTTGCCGCCGGAAAAGAGGCAGATGTCGATGATCTTTCAGAGCTACGCCATCTGGCCCAACATGACTGTGGCGGAGAACGTGGGCTTTGGTCTGAAAATACGCAATATCAAAGCCGACGAGATCCGCCGGCGCGTGGATGAGATCCTTGAGGTGGTGCAGATGGGCAATCTGCGCGACCGTTATCCGGCCGAACTGAGTGGCGGGCAGCAGCAGCGCGTGGCCCTGGCGCGGTCCATCGTGGTCAAGCCCTCTGTGCTGCTGTTGGACGAACCGCTGTCCAACCTGGATGCGAACTTGCGTGAGGAGATGCGCTTCGAGATCCGCCGGCTGCACGACGAGTTCAAGATCACCATGGTGTACGTGACCCATGACCAGGCCGAAGCGATGGTGACCTCAGATCGAATCGCCGTGATGAACAAAGGCCGCTTGGAACAGATCGATGCGCCCTATGCGCTTTATGGCCGACCGAAGACGCGGTTTGTCGCCGGGTTCATTGGTCGCACGAATTTTATCGAAGGGAAATCCAGCGGCGATGAAGTCCACTTTGGCGGCTTTTCGGTGTCCAAGCAGTCATTGCAGACCGAGTCCCCCCTGCCGCAGGACGTGCTGGTGTCGATCCGACCGCAAAGCATTCACCTGCTCAAGCAGAATCCTGGCGTGAACAGCGCCGCTTGCTGCGTACAGGGCAGCGTGCAGCGCCGCGCCTACCTCGGCGAATACTGGGACTATCACGTGACCGTGCCGGGGATCGAGCAAGCCCTGCGGGTTACCGCGAGGCCCCAAGATGTTTTCGAGGTGAATGAGCCGGTGTGGATCGAAATTGACACCACGCAGCTGACCGTCATCGAATAGGACAAACAACGGCACGGCCCTCGAAGGGCTCAACGTGCTTGCGTGTTTCAGACTGCTTGACGCACCCGCCAGAACAGCCAACTGGCGATGCACAGGTTGAGCAGGTTCCAGGCGATGCCATTCAAAAAGGCCGCGTGGTAACTGCCCGTCATGTCAAACACCCAGCCCGACATCCAGCCGCCCAAGGCCATGCCCAGCAGCGAGGCCATGATGACGGCACCCACCCGTGCGCCGGCTTCTTTGGGGTCAAAATGTTCGCGGATGATGATCGCGTAGGCCGGCACGATGCCGCCCTGAAAAAGCCCGAACATGGCCGACACCAGGTACAGCGGCACCATGCCGTCAAAAGGCAAAAACATCAGCAGCGCGACACCCTGCAACATGGAGCCGAGCAGCAAAGTGCGGATGCCGCCAATGCGGTCACTGATCACACCAAACACCAAGCGGCTGACGATGCCGCTGGCCAGCATCAGCGAGAGCATCTCGGCCCCGCGTGCCGCACCAAATCCTAAGTCGGTGCAATAAGCCACGATGTGTACTTGTGGCATGGACATGGCCACACAGCACGCCACAGCCGCTACGCAAAGCATGCCTTGTGCGTGCGAGGGTGACAGGCCAAAGGGGCGACTGTGGTCCCGTTCCGGCGCAGCGGCGTTT
This sequence comes from Limnohabitans sp. Rim8, assembly GCA_945901045.1. Lineage (GTDB taxonomy): Bacteria > Pseudomonadota > Gammaproteobacteria > Burkholderiales > Burkholderiaceae_C > Limnohabitans_A. The sequence goes on along the minus strand of CAMDKK010000010.1, from coordinate 5,142 downwards.
GCCGGTGTCAGCGTCACCAATGGCGGCCGCTGGCGCATGAGAAGGGCCAGCAAAAACATGCCCACACCACAAAAGATGCCCAGCATGATGTAGGTCTGACGCCAACCCAAAGTCTCGATGCCGCGCTGCACCAGCGGCGGCCAGAAGGCACCGGCGATGTAGTTGCCACTGGCGCAAATGGCCACGGCAATGCCCCGGCGCCGGTTCCACCACAAAGCGGTGTCGGCCATCAGGGGTGCAAAGGTGGACGAACTGCCCACAAAGCCCATCAGCGCATGCGCCAGGCCAAAGGCCCAAATGCTGCCCGACAGGCCCGCCCAAACAAAACCGGCACACACCGCCAACGCACCCACCCACAGCACCGGCATCAGACCATGCCGGTCGGCCATGCGCCCGGTCAGCAAACCGCCCAGCCCCAAGCTGATCATCATCATCGTGTAAGGCAAGGAAGCATCGGCCCGGCCCACACCAAACTCGGCCTGCACCACCGGCAGCACCACCGAGACGATGTACATGCTGCTGTTGCCCAGTACCACCAGCCCCAGCGTGACAAGCAGGCGCCAGGCGGCTTGGCGGGAATCGATGAGCGACGGGTCGGCGGGGAGGGTGTTCATGGGGGCAATTTAGCGGATGAATGGGAGTGGGCTTGTCTTTTGGGTTACTTGTAATTTTGAGTTTCAAAGCAGGTCAAGAAATCTAGCCAGAGCTTGCCTTAGAAGCCGGTGAGTATGAAGAAGATAAGATGCGAGCCAGAAGGATTCGCCGCCAAATAGTTACCGGCAAATAGTTATCACCAAATAGTTATCGCCAAATAGAATAGAACCGCAGGATTTACCCAACACTGCAGTTCAACGCCTATGCGCTCACCCCTAACTTCCACTGCAATGACTTCGCCACTCTCTGTCGACCAATGGCAATTGTTTCTTCAGATCGCGCAGTATGGCAGCTTGACGGACACTGCTGCCGCACGCGATGTCGCCCAATCGGCGATCAGTCGCCAACTTGCGGCTATCGAGCGGTCCTGTGGCGGAAAGCTCTTCGAGCGAACGGCTCGTGGCGTGCGCTTGAACGAAATCGGCCAACGCCTTTATCCGCGCGTCGAGGCATGGGTTCTGGCGGGACAACTCCTGACGCAAGACGCTACCGGCATGCTCAGGGAACCGACCGGACTCGTTCGGATTGGGATTATCGACTCTCTCGCCGACTCTCTGTGTGGGCCGATCTATGAAGAGCTGGCGCGACTGTTCCCCAAGGTCAGACTGCATTTAATCAGTGGCATGAGCGGGCGCGTGTCGGAGTGCCTGGAACGTGGCGAGATTGACATCGCTCTGTTTACTGAGAATACACGCGGACGAAGTGGCCGAGGAGACGGAATTGCGAGAATGTCGCATGTCCTGATCAGTGCGCCCGGAGACCCGTTGACAGCGGCAGAGACGCTTGCCTTCGACCTTTTGCACGAGATCCCCCTGGTCGTTCCAGGCCGACCGTATGCTTTCCATAACGTGCTGGAGCATTGGGCCAGTCGGCGAGGCATCCATCTGAACATCCGACTCGAATGCGACAGCCTGAATCTCCAGAAAAAAATGGTCGCTGCAGGTGGTATTTATGCCATCGTAGGATTGAGCGCCGTGCGCGCGGATGTTGCCCGCTTTGAGCTGCAAGCCTCCCGCATCGTCCAGCCGAGCCTTGATCGCAACATCGTGCTTCGGTTCTCATCGCAGACCTCGCCGACCCAAGCCTGCCGGGTGGTCCATGACGTCGTGCGCCGCCATGTGAAAGAGGGCTTCCCCCTTCTATCCCAATAGATCCCCGGGGGATGCCTGAATGAGGGACTCACACATCGGTGTCAAGTGGTATATCTCCAAAGGCATGGGGCTCTTGCTTGTCTGCGTAATACCGAATTCAGACACCAAGGATTAGATTACAAGGAACCCTCGCCGTCGAGCCCGTTCGGCACATCAAAACCGGAGACATCTTGTGAAACTCATGACTGGCCTGTCACTGCTATCGGGCAAGCGCTTGACCGAAGCCCCTTACAAACGCCGCGTCTTTCTCGGCGCGGCATCCGCAGGTGCGGCTGCAGTCGTTTTGCCCTCAGCCCTGCTTGCGCAGTCCAACTACCCGAGCAAGGCTGTGACCATGATTGTCCCCAACCCGCCGGGCGGCAACACGGACATCCTGGCCCGCATTTTCTCTGTGCCACTGGCCAAGGCACTCGGCCAGCCCGTGGTCGTGGAAAATCGCGCCGGTGCGGGTGGCGTGATCGGGATGACAGCCGCTGCCCGTGCAGTCGCTGATGGCCACACCTTGGGACTGGGTAATCTGAGCGATCTTGTGGTCAGCCGGTATGCGCAATCCAACGTACCCTACGACCCCGCCAAGGACTTTGTCGCCGTCTCAACCCTGGCCAAAGTCTCGATCGTCGTGACCGCCCTGCCTGCTTTTCCGGCAAAGTCGTTCCAAGAGTTTTTGGCACTGGCCAAGGCAAACCCAGGCAAATACAAGTGCGGCACCGCAGGCAATGGCACCATGGGACACCTGTGCCTCGAGGCATTGCAGGCGGCGGCGGGAGTCGATATCGCCCACATCCCTTACCGTGGCGGTGCACCAGCGCTCAATGACTTGCTGGGCGGGCATATCGACTTGTTGATCGACGGCAGCGCCCTGTCGCAGGTCAAGGCCGGCAAACTTAAAGCCCTGGCGGTCACTGCTGAACGCATACCGGTGCTGCCGAATGTGCCGACCATCGCAGAATCGGGCGTGCCGGGCTTCTCGTTTGGCAACTACTGGGGCTTGCTGATGCCGATCGGCTCGCCGGAAGCCGCAGTGACCCGGATCAACGCCGAAATCAAACGACTCCTGGAGCAGCCTGACATCCGCCAACAACTGGAAAATTCGGGATTCGCCCCCCTTGCATCGACACCGGCTGAGTATGGCCAAGCGCTGCAGAGGTCCTACGAGCACATTGGTCAAATCGTTAAAAAAGCAAAGATCACCTTCGACTGATCCTTGACAACAAGCGGTGCCCTTTCATTAAAACCCATGGCAAGAAAACCCAACGTACTCCTGATCCTGGCCGATGACATGGGGTTTTCCGACATCGGTTGTTACGGCAGCGAGATAGAAACGCCCAACATCGACCGCTTGGCTGCGGGTGGTGTGCGCTTTTCACAGTTCTACAACACGGCCCGTTGCAGCCCCTCTCGGGCGTCGATGTTGACAGGCCTGCATCCGCACCAGACGGGGATCGGCATTCTCACGAAGGACGATCGCCCACATGGCTACCCGGGCTCCCTCAACCATGACTGCGTGACCGTTGCCGAAATTTTGTCTGCAGCGGGTTATGCGACATCCCTGGTTGGCAAGTGGCATTTAGCCTCGAACATCCGGCAGGCCAACGACGCCTGGCCCACCCGACGCGGGTTTGACCACTTTTACGGAACGCTCGCGGGTTCTTGCTCCTACTTCCAGCCCGCATCGCTGACCCGCGGGGAACGCAACGCAGAGGCTGAAGCCACTGACAATTCGAACTACTATTACACCGACGCGATCACGCAGGAAGCCTGCGCCTTTGTGCGTGAAAAATCACAGGTCCATCAGCCCTTCTTCATGTATGTCGCGTACACCGCGCCGCACTGGCCGCTGCAGGCGACTGAAAAGGACATTGCCAAATACCGTGGACGCTACGACGAAGGCTGGGATGTGCTGCGTGAACGACGAATGCAGCGCCTGCGCGAATCCGGGTTGCTGGCGAATGCGGTGGACGAGTGCGAGCGCGACCCAGATGAGCCGGCGTGGGAAGATGCCGAAAACAAAGCCTGGGAAGCCAGCCGCATGGAGGTCTATGCAGCCCAGATGCACCGGATGGATCAGGGCGTTGGCGACATTCTTGCCACACTGGAGGAGACCAGTCAACTTGAGAACACGATGGTGTTTTTCTTGTCGGACAACGGGGCCTGTGCCGAAGTCCTGCCGCTCGATGGCAGCGCCGAAGCATTCAAGCAACGCAGACCCGACCTGGATCGCCTGAAACCACGCAATGGACACGATCTTCGAGTCGGCAACGAACCCGCCATTGTCCCGGGACCGGAAGACACCTATGCAAGCTATGGCCGTGCCTGGGCCAACCTGTCCAATACTCCTTTTCGGCTTTATAAGCGCTGGACGCATGAGGGCGGTATTTCGACACCCTTGATCGTGCATTGGCCTGCAGGGGAACTGGACAACGGCTCGATTGTCCGTGCGCCATCCCAGCTTACCGACGTGTTGCCGACGATCCTGGAGGCAACGCAGGTCCCCTATCCCGAAAACTTCAAGGACCGAGGTATCCCGAAATACGAAGGCTGCAGCCTTTTGTCAGCGCTGCGCGGCGACAAACCAACGGACCATCCTTTGTTTTGGGAGCACACAGGCAACGCGGCCATCCGGCAGGGTCGCTGGAAACTGGTGCGCGAATACCCCAAGCCCTGGGAGCTTTACGACATGGACACCGATCGGGCCGAAACGAAGGATCTTGCTGCGGTGAGCCCCCGAATTGTTCGCGAACTGGTGGTGCAATGGCAGGCCTGGGCCGACCGTGTGGGGGTGGTGCCGTGGGAGGGCGTGCTGGAGGGTTACCGCGCCGAAGGCAAGAACGAGTCCGAGGCCGCGGGTTGATGGCACAAACATCCCGGATCGAGTCCGGGATGACCTGGCGCGATCAGCTTAACAACGCATTCACCCGTTTCACATAAGCCGCAGGGTCTGCCGGCAGGCCGCCTTCGGTCAGCACGGCTTGGTCAAACATGACTGCCCGGGTGGGCAAAAAAAGTATGTAATCCATAATTCACAGGTTCACACTCAAATCACCAAAAGTCATTGAAAATGGAAATCATTACCTCACCAGAAGCATGGATTGCGTTTGCAACACTCACAGCACTAGAGTTAGTTCTAGGCATCGATAACATCATATTCATTTCCAGTAGTGTCCGGTTAAAAATTGAACAAATTCAACTGCTTAGCGCAGTCAGGTGGTTCGGTTGTGTAAGCATCGGTCTGCAAGGCGCATGAAATCGACGTTTTCTCGAAAACAGACACCGACAAAATCTGTAGAAAAGTGTAGAGCGAGGCCTTCAATTGCAACTCCTTCTTGACAATGGCAAT
>CAMDKK010000009.1 GCA_945901045.1 Limnohabitans sp. Rim8 | reverse complement strand
CACTCAAAATTTTATTGCTGCCCTGCCCCATGGCGTTGATGTCGGTTTCTGTCAGCGGGTACGTCCAGACACCCGTGCCATCTACCGTTACGGTATAGGTGTTGCCACCCAGCGTTAGCGCAACCGTGGTGCCCGCATCGGCCGTACCGATGATTGCCGCGCCGCGCTCGGCATAGTTGATCTTGTCGTCACCCGCAACTATATTGATCACCGGCGCAGCAGGCGCAATCGTGTCCACCGTAAGGGTGCGTGTCGCAGGGTCGCTGGTGTTGCCGGCAGCGTCGGTTGCGGTTGCGCTCACGGTTTTGCTGCCTTGGCCCATTGCCGTGATGTCGTCTGCAGTGAGCGTGTACGCCCAAGCGCCAAGTAAATTGGCGGTTACGCTACGCACGGTGCCGTTAAACAAGAGCGCAACCGTGGCGCCAGCTTCTGCAGTGCCACTCATCACCGCATTTTGCGAGGCAATGTTGACAATATCGTTGGTGGTCACAGGGTTAATTACCGGCAGCTCTGGCGCGGTTTTGTCCACGGTCATGCTGATGGTGCTGCCGGTGGTGCGGTTACCCGCTGCATCTGTCACAGTAGCGCGGTAGCTGTAAGTGCCATCGGTCAGCGCCGTCTGGCTGACGCTGGTGGTGGTCCACGAATCGCCACCATCGGTCGATATTTCGTACAGCACGCTGCTGTTAGCTTCTTGCCCTGCCAAGCTCAGGTTAAAGCTGTCGTCGTTGGTAATCTTGTCGCTGGTGCTTGCGCCACTGTCGGTGAATTCAGCAAACGACAGGGTGCCGGCCGCCGGAGCGGTGTTGTCAATGGTCACACTGGTGGTGTTGCCAGTAGCGCGGTTGCCTGCAACATCGGTAGCCGTGGCGCGGAATTGGTAGTTGCCATCGGCCAGCGCCGTCTGGTTGGCAGTGGTGGTTGTCCACGTGGTGCCGCCGTTGGTCGAGACTTCGTAGCTCAGCGTCGCATCTAGTTCGCTGCCAGTCACGGCCAAGCTAAAAGTGCCATCCTTGGTAATGCCGTCGCTGTTGCTAGCACCGGTATCGGCCAGGTCGACCAACGCCAAGGTGCCGGCTGCTGGAGCAGTGTTATCTAAAGTGAGATTAACGACACTGCCAATGGCACTGTTGCCTGCGGCATCGGTCACGGTGGCGCGGTAGCTGTAGGTGCCGTCGGGCAAGTTGGTTTGGGCAACCGTGGTTGCACTCCAGGTGATGCCGCCATCTGTGGAAATTTCGTAGCTGAGCGTAGCATCTGCTTCAATGCCGGCCACGGCCAAGTTAAAGGTGTTGCCTTGGGTAATGCCGTCGTTGTTACTTGAGCCGGTGTCGGTTAAGTTGGCAAAGGTTAATGTTCCGGTCACCGGAGCGGTGTTATCCACCGTCATACTGGTGGTGTTGCTGGTAGCGCGGTTGCCTGCGGCATCGGTAGCAGTGGATCGGAATTGGTAGCTGCCATCGGCCAGCGCCGTCTGGTTGGCGGTGGTGGATGCCCAAGTGGTGCCGCCATCGGTGGATACTTCGTAGCTCAGCGTAGCGTCGGTTTCGCTGCCGGCCACGGCAAGGCTGAAAGTGCCATTTTGGGTGATTTTGTCGCTGTTGCTGGCACCAGTGTCGGTTAACCCGTTCAACGATAAAGTGCCGGCTGCCGGAGCAGTGTTGTCAATGGTCACACTGGTGGTGTTGCCAGTAGCGCGGTTGCCTGCAACATCGGTAGCCGTGGCGCGGAATTGGTAGTTGCCATCGGCCAGCGCCGTCTGGTTGGCGGTGGTGGTTGTCCAGGTGGTGCCGCCATCGGTTGAGATTTCGTAGCTCAGCGTGGAGTCCGTCTCGTTGCCGCTGACCGCAAAGCTGAAGGTGCCGTCTTGCGTGAGGCCATCAAGGGCACTGCTGCCGCTGTCGGTCAGGCCCTCCAGGGTCAGGGTGTCAGCGGCGGGCGCCAAGCTGTCTAATGTGATCAGGCGGTCAGGTGAAGCCGCACTGATGTTGCCGGCGGCATCGGTGGCGATGGCGGTGAGCTTCAAGCCGCCCTGGCCGATCACAGCCCAATCGCTCGCCTTTAGGGTGTAGTCCCAGGCGCCTTGTGCGTCGGCAACGATGCTGCGCACCTGGCCCGAGCCCAGTGAAAGCGCCACTGTTGCGCCAGGCTCGGCGCTGCCCGTGATGCGACTGAGCTGCTCGGTCGGGTTGATCAAGTCATCCGTCGACAGGGCATTCATCACCGGTGCATCTGGTGAAATGGTGTCCACAATAATGCCAAAGCCCGAGGATGCCGCGCCCAAGCGGCTGCCCCTGACGACCTGTACCTTGAAGTCGTGCGCCCCTTGCGCCATCGCTTGTGCCGGTGTGAAGCTCCAGCCCGTGCCAGTGACCACTGCCTGGCCAATATCGACGCTGCCATCAAACACGCGCACGCTCTCGCCTGCACCCAGCACTGCACTGAGTGTGCCGCGCAAGGTGGGGGTGGCGTCGTTGGTCGAGGCGCCCGGAGACAGAGCGCCGAGTAAGCGCGCGACATCGTCGGTCATCGACAGGATGGAAGGTACCTGGGTCGGGACACCCGATTCAACGGCGCCGGTGCTGGGCAGGCTGATGAATCCGGCCTCGTCGTCGGCAATGGCCGAAAGCAGCACGCCATCGACCAGAGTCGGCACGGGAATGATCGACCAGGCCCCACTGGTGTCTGCCTTGACACGGCCAATCAATGCGCCGCCACTGCTGACGCTGACCCACGCACCCGGCTCGCTCGTACCCGAAACCTTGCTGCCGTCGCTGGGATGCAGGGTTGGTGCTGGCGGCGCCTGCGTGTCGACGGTCAGCTTGAACAGTCTGGATGCCGACTGGACTTGCCCGCCCGACTCTACGCGGGCCGTCAGCTCATGCATGCCTTCGGTCAGGGTTTGGGTCACGTCCAGCGTCAAGGTCCAGCCCAGGCCAGTGATGCTGGCATTGCCAATGTAATTGGTGCCGTCATAGACCTTGACTACCTCGCCCGCTTGGAGTTCTCGGCTGAGTGCTCCGCTGAGCATTGGGCGCGCATCGTCGGTGCGCGCTCCGTTGGTCAGCTCACCGGTGACAACGCCAACATCGTCGCTCACCGCACCGAGCGTGACCCGAGCGATCGCGGGCAAGGCGCCAATGTCGATGGCGAGCGTGCCGCTGTAGTTGGTGATGGTCGTGCCGACTTGGTTGGTTGCAGCCAGCGTCAGCGAGCCCCTGACCACTTCTGCAGACCTGATCACCAGGTAGCCCACATCTTGAGGCGCGATCTGGAAGGCGCCGTCCGTTGAACTAGACAGGGCGGTCGCCAGGCCCGTCAGCGGGTCGACACGAAGCAACTCAACGCCAGCGGGCAGGCCCGAAAGCGTCAGACTGTCGACCGCATCACCCAGGCCCAAGGAGGGCAATTGGATGTCCAGACGGACCAGTCGCCCCACTTTGCCAACTGCCGAGTTGGTCTCGAAGACGTCTTTGATCTGGCTGACTGAGTCGGTCTGCGCCTGAACATAGGCTGCGATGTCGACCTCAGCGGAGACCCCGTTGTTGAGTGCGGCGAGCGAGGCCGACAGCGAGATATCGCCGCCTCGGTCGGTGGCCGCTTCGCTGCCGCTTTGCTTGAGCATGGGCAGCAACTGATCGCTGGCTGCACGCAGTGTGGCCACCGCATTCACGGACTGGGCACCGGCTGTGCCAGTGGTGGTGGTGTCGATGCTGGCGTTAAAACCGCCGATGACGCTGCTGAGAAGGGTCAGGTCGGCCGGTGTGCTGGCCCGCAAGTCTTGGGTGAAGCCGCCGATATTGGACGCATCCATGGAGCGCTGCACGGTGGCCTCGATATCAGCGGTATTTCTCAGGCTGACGGTGGTCTCTGCCTGGCTGCGTGTGAGTACCAGATCGGCCAGAGCCCCTATGCCTAGCTGGCTGCCGGTTCCTGTGGGCGCATCGGCGGTCATGGCGCCATCTATCATCGCGGCAGTGGCTGAAAACAACAGACCTAGCTGGCGGTTAGCCGACAGCAAACCCAGGGCGGCAGCGCTGGCATCAGCAGCTGAAGATGCTGCGACCGGATCGAAATTGAGCAGACTTGCCGGGTCGCTGCTGCCGAGTTTGAGCACCGTGTTGACGACCGTGGCCGCGGCCAGCAGAGCCACGCTATCAATGCCTTGGCCGCTGTCTGCTGCTTGGTCTGCAACCGCGGCAATCAGCGATGACAGTGGCGACAGGACGATATTTATCCCTGCGTCCGATGCATCGAGCGAACCTGGGTAAGCCCTGTAGACGACGCCGCTGTTGGCCGAGCCAGAGGCTGTATCGACGCCGCCCATGGCCAGCACCGGCGCGCCCTGGGGGTCGAACGCGAACTTGAAAAACCCGCTTGCATTGGTCTGAGTCGTGGCCTCACCGGCGTCCCATCGGTTATTGCGGTTGCTGTCAACAAAGACAAAGGCGTTGGCCAGGTAATCGTCGTGAACCAGACCGGTGAATACCGTGAAGGCCGTCGTGTTGGTGACGCCGAGGCCTTGGTTGCCTGCAGGGTCTGTGAGCTGGGTCGTCACGCTGTATCGCCCGTCAGTCGTGACCGAGGCGGCATCCACGTGGACAGCCAGGTGTCCGGCGTCGATGTTGGCCTGCGTCAGGGTGGACACTATGGTCTCCACCAAGACGCTGTCGCGCAAGACCTTGGTGGTGATGCTGTCTACGGCCTTGGCGCCAGGCGCTATCGTGATCCGCAAATCAACACCATTGCTGGGGTTGCCGTCGTCAGATTGGTCGAGCACGATGGCCAATACGTTTGGCGCGATGGTGTCAACGGTAAATTCGATGGCGGCGCTAGCCACACTCTTTTTCCCGGCCGCATTGGTGAGTGTGTAGCTCATGCTGTGCACACCCTCGGCCAAGTCGGACGTTGGCGTAAAGCGCCAGCTGCCGTCAGCGGCAACCAGCGCAGTGCCCAATACCACGCCACCCTCAATCACCGACACGGTGGCACCGGGCTCGGCCCCTCGGCCTGCAAAGGTCGGCCTAGCGTCGTTGGTGACAGCTTTATTTGCAATTTCTACAGGGACCGATCCCACATCGTCACTGGCAGTCCAAGGACTGGTTGGCAGGGTCGGTGCGTCTGCAAGAGCAACCGTATCGTTGGACGGAGCCTTCGACGTAAGCAAAGCGGCGGAAAAAAGAGGGAGGATGGTCGCCGCTGTCAGCCCATAGCCGCTCAAGGAGAGAGAGTCGGGGGATGGGTAAGTGATAAAGACACCACGAAGACCGGCGAGCTCCGAAACCAAGGCGGCGTTGCCCTGTGCCATGCTCATCAGCACATGGGGTTCTCCATGAGCGTAGACGAGGTAACTGGCATCATCTAACATCGCCCCTGCTGCGTTGTGGGCTCCAAGCCGGTAAAGCACTCCGTCTGACCCGGGCAAAGTGACATCACAGGGCACCAGGGCCTTGGACTCAATGTAGTAGTTCTCCAGCGTAACCTGGGTTCCGTCTTGGTAGGTGAGCAGCAGGTTGTCGCCGATGCGCTTGGCGATTACGTTGTCGAGCAACTGGTCCTTATTACCCTGACGCTTTAGGATGCGGTAATGTTCCCCGGCCTTGGCTTTGAATGTGTTTGGCTTTCCGGGTATCAGGGTTTGCGCGGACTGTCCATTGTGAAAGACAATTTCATACTGAGTGTTTTTTTTCATAGTCCGTAACCCGTAACAGTTCGCAGTGAAATCTGTCGCTTATTCAATTACGGCCAATCGCCTGAGACAATTGTTCAAACCGTGACTGAGCGCACAGATCATTAATGAGTCACTTTAGGACACAGGTACGAGAAAATATTTCGTGATATTTCAAGAAAATCGGGCTTTGCATCAACTCGCTGAATTAACTCCCCGACTGCTGCGGGTTTGAAGGTGGACTAGAGAAAATCAGCACTCTGGTGACGGTTCTTTTGCGAACTTCAGCCTGATCGCCTTGGGTGTTGCCTCTATCCGCACAGACCGTAAAATCCAATTGCTAATAATTTATTGTTTAATAAATAATATTTATTCTTTAAAACTATTTTTTTAATATCAGAGTTGGAAGGTGACAGAAAAAAGAACGTCCTTGTCAGCCCCTAATTGCTTTAGAGAATAAAAATTACCGTGTGATTACGCTTTCGATTCAGAAAATAAATGCTGTAAATGAGCGATAACGCGAGAGGCTGTGTCCATATTCCCTTGAATCAGCGGGTAAGCCCTGGGCGATCGATAGCAGTGCGTGCCCATCAATTTTTGAATTTTTTTTCGTCTGCGGTGCTTTTGAAGACTTTGGGGTGGCAAAGTGGGCATCTCAATCAGAACGTGAAAGCTCAAAAAGAGCTTCACGTTTCTGTCATCTTCATCGCATGGATGGCCCATGTTGGTAGGGGCTCGACGTGGTGCTCACAAATCAAGCGGGTTCAACACATTGATAATGTGTGGTTTGGCGTTTGTTCTGGGGGAGTTTTAAACCAGGCCCTCAAGTTCTAAACATTGTTAACAAGCCCCTTCAGACTCCTCATGCTTCAGTACCAAACCATTCCCGTGACCCCGTTCCAACAAAATTCCTCCTTGGTGTGGGATGACGTCACAAAACAAGCGACGGTGATCGACCCCGGTGGTGATCTCGATCTCTTGCTCGGCGCCGTGCAAAAGCTGGGCTTGAAGCTAGAGCAAATTTGGATCACCCACGCGCATGTGGATCACGCCGCGGCCACGGCGGAACTGGCCGAGCGGTTGCAGTTGCCCATCGTGGGCCCCCATCCTGCCGATCAGTTTTGGATCGATGGTCTACCCCAAGCCGCGGCCATGTACGGTTTTCCGCCAGCGCAGGCTTTCAAGCCGACCCGTTGGCTGGCGGATGGCGACACGGTGACGCTGGGCGCGCACACCTTGCAGGTGCGCCACTGCCCGGGTCACACGCCAGGGCATGTGGTGTTTTATTCGCCTGAAATCAAGCGCGCATTTGTGGGTGATGTGCTGTTTGCTGGCAGCATTGGCCGCACCGATTTTCCGCAAGGCAATCACCAGGATTTGATTGACAGCATCACCCAACGCTTGTGGCCGATGGGCAACGACACCGTGTTCATTCCGGGCCACGGGCCCGAGAGCACTTTTGGCCGGGAGCGGCAGTCCAACCCGTATGTGGGGGGGACCTGAAGTGGCCTTTGGCTTAGGCGTTCAGCCGCGTTTGGCTTCTTGGTACAGGTGCTGGACTTTGGGCAGGTTGGCTTCAAGCTCTTGAATGCGGTTGCCGCCACTGGGGTGCGTTGACAGGAATGACGGGCCCCCATTGCCATTGGCCCCCAACATTTTTCGCCACAAATTGACACTCGCTTCGGGTAAAAAACCGCCGCGTGCTGCGATTTCAAGACCCACTAAATCGGCTTCGGTCTCGTCGTCGCGACTGTATTTGAGCGACAGCAATTGCGTGCCCAAGTTGGCAGCCACATCGCCCAATTGCCCCAGGCCGAGTAAGGCTGACGCGACCGAGAGGCCGATGCCGGTCACCTTGGATTTGGCCATCCGCTCACGCGCATGCTCGCGCAGAGCATGCGCCATCTCGTGGCCCATGATCATGGCGACTTCGTCGTCGTTGAGTTTGAGTTGGTCCAAGATGCCGGTGTAAAACGCGATCTTGCCGCCGGGCATGCACCAGGCGTTGATTTGTTTGCTGCCGATCAGGTTCACTTCCCAGCGCCAGTTGGACACGCGCGGATTCCATTTCGGTGCGAATGGAATCAAGCGGCGGGCAATGCTGTGCAGACGCTGCAGTTGCGGATGGTCGTTGGGGGCCAGCGCATTTTTGGATTTCGCGTCGGCCAGCACCTGGCTGTATTGTTGTTTGGCAGACGATTCAAGATCTTCCGCAGAGACCAAGGTCCTTACGCTGGAGGGGCCGCCAACGTCCACTTGCGCCAGCGCCGGGCCGGTCACAGCAATGCCCGCGGCCATCAAGAAGGCGCGACGCGGGTGCCAGCGGGTGCCATTGTCCGCGTCGGACTGCGCCGTGTTGGAGGAGGATTTGAGGTCGCAAAGAAAACACATGGTGTGCTAATAATAGCCGCAAAGTTGTATTTTTTTGTGTATCAAATAGAGGCTCGTTCCATCCTTCTCTAAAGCATGCGGCTGGCCAAAGGTACTCGCCTTGATAATGGCGTCATGTCTGCGCCTTCTTCTTCGAATCCTGTTTCAACGACTGTTCAACAACCCGAGCCAACGCCCGGTTGGTGGGCTGCTTGGCGTGTGTATTTGCAACCGAACAGTTTGCGCATGCTGTCCTTGGGCTTTTCTGCAGGCTTGCCCTTGCTCTTGGTGCTGGGCACCTTGAGCTTTCGCTTGCGCGAAGCGGGGATTGACCGCAGCACGATTGGCTACTTGAGCTGGGTGGGCTTGGCCTATGGCTTCAAATGGGTTTGGGCGCCGCTGGTGGACCGCATGCCCTTGCCTTGGCTGACGGCCAGTTTGGGTCGAAGACGCAGTTGGTTGCTGCTGTCGCAAGGCGTGATCATGGGCGGATTGATGGGCATGGCCTGGTGCGATCCGAGTCAAACGCTGGGGCCCATTGTGTGGTTCGCATTGGCGGTGGCGGTGGCGTCCGCCACGCAAGACATTGCGCTGGATGCTTTTCGCATCGAGTCAGCCCACGCAGACCAGCAAGCGGCTTTGGCGGCCAGTTACCAAACGGGTTACCGTCTGGCCATGATCTGGGCGGGTGCAGGTGTGCTGTGGGTGGCCGCCTGGGTGCAAGGCCCGCAAGTTGCTGGGTACCAGCACGCCGCTTGGAAGGCCGCTTACATGGTCATGGCTTTGAGCATGTTGACCGGCATGCTGACGGTTTTGTTGTCGCCAGAGCCTGTGCATGCGCCCCTGCCGCCCGCCCGCAATGTGCGAGAGTGGTTGCGCGGTGCATTGATTGAACCCTTTGTCGACTTTGTGCGCCGGTATGGCTGGCATGCGGTGCTGATGTTGTTGATGATCGCAACTTACCGCATCAGCGACGTGGTCATGGGCATCATGGCCAATCCGTTTTACGTAGACATGGGCTTTACCAAAGAAGAGGTGGCCACCGTCACCAAGGTTTATGGCGTGATCATGACGCTGGCAGGCGCATTTGTGGGCGGCGTGTTGTCCATGCGATTTGGTGTGATGCGTATTTTGATGCTGGGTGCTGTGCTCAGCGCCGCCAGCAATGTGCTGTTTGCTTGGTTGAGTGGCGTGGGCCATGACGTCACCGCCCTGGTTTTGGTCGTGTCTGCCGACAATTTGGCCAGTGGCATTGCATCTGCGGCCTTCATTGCGTATTTGTCGTCACTCACCAATGTGACGTATTCGGCCACGCAATACGCCTTGCTCAGCTCCATGATGCTGTTACTGCCTAAGTTCATCGCCGGATTTTCGGGGGACTATGTCAATGCCCACGGCTACGCTGATTTTTTCACGGCGACCGCCTGGTTGGGGGTACCGGTGTTGCTGCTGGTTGCACTGGTTGGAAGGGTCGCGCGCAAGGGGGCTGAAAAAGGGATTCAGCCCCTGAATGCGCCCGCATCGACACAAGCAGATTGAACAGGTTTACCTAACTTTACGGGCGCTTTATGTCTGCCGCATAGGTTGGCGCCCTGGGTCCGTGCATGATCAAATCCCCCAGAGTGGACAAGCCAAAGGACACACGCATGAGTGGCAAATTGCTGTTGATTGATGACGATTCGCGCTTGGCCCAGATGGTGTCGGATTATTTGAGCCCACAAGGGTTCGAATGCACACACGCTGGCGATGGGCAAACAGGCTTGTCCCGCGTGCAAGAGGGGCAAATCGACTTGGTGGTGCTGGATCTCATGCTGCCCGACATGGATGGCTTGCAGGTGTGCCAACGCATTCGGGGGTTGCATGGCCATGTGAGTCAAGTGCCCATTCTGATGCTGACGGCCAAAGGCGATCCGATGGACCGCATCATCGGGTTGGAGTTGGGTGCTGATGATTATTTGCCCAAGCCCTTTGAGCCGCGTGAATTGTTAGCGCGCATCAAGGCTATTTTGCGTCGCAAGACGGGTGTTCTTGCGCATGCCAAGTCGCTGATGATTTTGGGTGGCTTGGAGATTGATCGCGATGCACGGCGTGTTGCTGTGCACGGCCAAGTCTGCGATTTAACCTCTTATCAATTTGACTTGCTGGTGGCCTTGGCCGAGCGGGCAGGCCGCGTCTTAACGCGCGATCAAATCATGGAAGCGGTGCGCGGCCGTGAACTGGAAGCCTTTGACCGGTCTATTGATGTGCACATGGGCCGTATCCGCGCCGCCATCGAAGTCGACGCCAAAGACCCCAAACGCATTTTGACGGTGCGTGGCGTGGGCTATGTGTTTTCCAAACAGCAAGACTGAGCGCATGTCGCTGCGTACCGCATTTTCAAAACGCCTGTACCTGCGCATTTGGTTGGCGGTGGTGTTGGGCGTGGCCGTTTTGATGCTGCTGGTGGGGTGGATCTGGCGCATGGCAGAGGATCACAATCGGCCGCAAGGCATGGCGCGAGAAGTGATTGTGCGCAACGCCGCCGGCGATGCCATCGGGACAGGCCAAGCCCTGGCTCAACGCGGGCGAGGCCTTGAATTTGAATTGACCTTGCCCAGTGGTGAGACCTTGCAAATCCAAGTGCCTAACCGCAGATCGCACAGGCCCGAGGCTGATGGCACGGGATCAAAAACGCATCAAGGCAGGCCACCTGGGCCGCCTCCGCACCATGGAAGTCCGCCCTGGTGGGCCAGGCCGCCCTATGGATTTTTGTGGATGCTGGGTTTGGTGGGGCTGGCGGTGGCGCTGGGGGTCTATCCGATTTTGCGTCGGGTCACGCAGCGGCTTGAAACCTTGCAGCAAGGGGTGCAAAAGTGGGGCAATGGCGACTTGAGTGTGCGCGTGCCGGTGAGCGGACAAGACGAGGTGGCCGATTTGTCGCAACGCTTCAATGATGCGGCACAACAAATTGAAAACTTGCTGGCCTCCCAACGCGCCTTGCTGGCTTCGCAAAAGTCATTGCTGGCCAATGCTTCGCACGAGTTGCGCTCGCCCTTGGCACGCATTCGCATGGGACTGGAGTTCTTGGGTGAGGCATCGCCCGCTGCCAAAGACGAAATCACCCGCAATATTGCCGAGTTGGACCAGTTGGTTGACGAGATCTTGCTGGCCAGCCGACTCGATGCCCAAGAGTCTGACCTGGGGCCCATCGAGTCGGTGGACTTGATAGGCCTGTGCGCAGAGGAGTGCGCCCGCGTGGGCGCCAGCTTGCAACTGCCCGAAGGCGTGCAGTCCATTGAAGTGCCAGGCGTTGCTAAATTACTGCGCCGCATGGTGCGGAACTTGTTAGAGAACGCCAAACGCTATGGCGGCGAATCGGGGAAAGAGATTGCTTTGACTTTGTCGCAGGCAGACGCTGTCACCACTTTGCGTGTGTGTGACCGCGGTCCCGGCGTGCCCACCGAGTTACGCGAACGCATTTTTCAGCCCTTTTACCGACTGCCAGGCGCCAGCGAACGCACCGGCGGGGTGGGCTTGGGGCTGGCGCTGGTCAAGTCGATTGCACAGCGGCATGGCGGTCAGGTTTCATGTGTGGGGCGGGACGGCGGGGGGTCGTGTTTTGAGGTGAGTTTGAGACAGTCGCATCCAAAACATGAACTGCAAAGCCCTTAGGAATCGGCCACGCGCCAGGTATGCCAGGATCAGTTCCGAAGACGACAGGGGCGAGGCACTCTGCCACAAAGTAGCAAAATGAGACAAAGCTTTATCGGCAGTAGGTGTTTTGAAATAGTGCAGCTTTTTTGCGGCGCGAATGAAGGTGCGCGCTCCAAAATGTGCGATTTCAAACCGGGTGCTTTGACTCAGTTGGACCGGCGCCAATTCAATCTCGTTGGCATAGCCCGCTAAAGCTTGCATCCATTCCGTCAAGCTGACCTCGGTCAGGCCCGATAAGGCACTGCCGGGTCGTTGCCGGTAGACCATCCACACTTGTTGCGCATGGTAGAAACTTTGAACCCGCAAAACCAATCTGGGAAAGACAGCCAAGTCTTCAAAGATCCGCCCCTCAGGAAAAGTCAGCGCCAAAGGCCAAACGCTGCGGCGAACGATTTTGGTCCAAGGGTGCCATTGGCCTGTTTGGAACAATCCCGTAACCAGCAAGTTGGGGTCCTTCAGACGTTCGTTCGATGGGCCTTGAAAAGTGGCGATGTGTTCATCGAGAAATCTGGCACGGCCATCACCATGGTCCTGTAGACGCCTGAAATCGCACAAGACCAAATCGGGTGAGTGGGTGTCAATGATGTGCTTTAACTTCGCCAAGGCCCCAGCCTCCAGGATGTCGTCAGCGTCTATGAACCAGATGTGTTCTCCTTGCGCAGCCTTCAATAAGGCATTGCGCGCCGCACTGATACCCTGGTTGAAATCGTGTCGCAGCAGGCTGACCTGTTGGGGATGCGAATGCTGAAAGCCTTTCAGTATGGCCGCTGAGCCATCGGGTGAGGCGTCATCCAGAAAAATAATTTCAACACCAGCGTCTGCTTGGGCCAGAATGGATTGGGCACAATCTTGTAAATAAGCCTCGACCTTGTAAACAGGCACCAGAATGCTCAACCAGGGCAAAGCATGGGGCTGCGAAATCGGGTGATGCCATGTCATGAATCCAACTCCCGGGCGGCCAACAATCGCGCTAAAGCACTGGTTTTTAAAACCCAGTTTCGAGTCCAACCGCGTTCAAAGATGCGTCTGTCGCCACCGCGCAATTTGATGATGCAAGGCAAGTTTCTCGGGCAAGGCGTCAAGGCCAGACGCGCATAGAGATGGCGCTTACGCCATTTCAATGCCGCATGGAAACCCAATGCCGAATCTTCTGCCCTCACCAGCGCAAGTCGAAAGTGCAACGGGTTATGGCTCAAAATGACAGATGCAGCTACATGCATGATCAGGTACAGCTGATCTTTGGGTCCTAGGCCTTGAACTGCTTGTTCGAACTGGCCTATGGCTTGTAGTTTTTCAAGGTAATGGGATTCACCCAGGTGCAAGGCCAGGCCAAACTCCTGAGCCAAAGCCACAACAAAGGGGCTTTGCGGTGTTGCGGCCATGAACCAGTTTTCCACGATCGGCGTTTCTTGGCATGTCGTGAATCGATCGATGTAAAAGCCAACAAACTCGCTGCCCCTTTCGGCTTGAAGATGGTGGACCCAGTCCAGACTTTGGGTGAGCAATGTGGAGGCGTCGATCCAAATGCCGCCATACCTTGCCAACAGTTGCAAGCGCAGCCAATCGGCTTGGCGAAAAGGAGTGAGTTGCGCAAATTGGTCTGTGATCAATTGTGCATCGAGCCAATCGGTGATGCTACTTTTGTCGATCACATGAAGCTCATGATCAGGAGCGAAATGCCGCCAATTGTTGTGACAATGTCTGATGAATTCAGGCGCAGGTGTTTGGTGCCAATAAGTCCAGATTATTTTGGGAATTGTGGGCGCTAGGTCATCGGCCAAGACAGTCGAGCCCACATGAATGGTGCGGGGAAAAGCTGCTACTCGGGCTCGCAAAATCTGAACAATTTCCCATGCCAGCCCCAAGCACAACAAGGCGACTAGGCTTGCAGTTATTGTAAGGAGCACCAGCCAAGTCATACGGGAAGCGATTTCAACAAAGCGGCATACCGCTGGTGCATCAAGGCCATGTCAAATTGCGCTTTGACACTGGCGCGGGCGGCCAATCCCAGTTGCTCTGCCCAGTCTGGTTTGGCGAGCAATTGGGCAATCGCATCGGCCAAGGCTTGCGCATCCCCTTCAGGCACCAGCAGACCGGTCTGACCGTGTGCAATAACTTCGCGCACGCCGACCACATCGGTGCCAATGCAAGCGCAGCCCATAGCCATGGCTTCGATCAAGGCCAGTGGCATGCCCTCGTAGTGGGTAGACAGCACAAACACCTGATGCTTGGCCAGCAAAGTTGGCAGTTGGCTGACCTGGCCCAAAAAATCTATTTGTTCTGTCAGGTTGGCGTTTGCGCAGGCTTTCTTGCATTGCGCTATCAGCCGTGCTTTGCCCAAACCCGCAAAAGACAGTCGGGCGGTGCTGTGCTGGTCGTGCAAAATCTGCATGGCGTGGATCAGCGTCATCGGGTCTTTTTGACGGGCAAACCGCGAAGCCATGATCACGTGCGGTGCGCGTGCAGACCAGGCAAGCTGTTCGATGGACTCAAACAGATAAATATTCACACCGTTGGGAATAGCCAGGCATTTCTCGGGTGGAAATTTCAGCGCGAGCAAGCGGATTTTCACACCTTCAGAGACGCCGACAATGGCGGCTGTACGGTGGGCCAACCAACGCGCCAAGGCCAAGCGCAAGAAGGTGTAGCGTTCGCGTGAGTTGTGCTCTACATGCACCAAGTTCTTGACACCGGCCCACAGTCCTGCCAGGCGGCCCCACAGGTGTTCACTGTAACCATGAGCTACAAGAATGTCAGGCGACCACGATTTGCAAATGTGCCGCAGTTGCCAGATGGTGGCCACATGCGACCAACCCGGGACCACCTGCACATCCAGACCTTTGTTTTGGAGCGCTTGGACGCGCGCAGCATCCGTGTTGCGTTTGCGCCGAAGCACCAGTTTCACATGCATGTCGCCTGCCGTTTGGGCAGCAAGGCACAGATCGACGGCCACTTGTGTGGCACCTGAAAAACCACCCGTCACAAAGTGCAGAACTTTCAGTTTGGCTTGTAGCATGGGGTGTGCCCGAGTCGCTCAGGTCTTGAGGTCCGTGGTGCGCAATGGCGATCCATCGGGCCGCAATTGGCACCAAATCCAAGCGGCGCAAAGGACGAGCAGGCCATTCGATGGCCCATAGACCCAGGCTGAACTGAACAAGCCCTCGAAGGCGTTGGCCATCATGACCACAGCAGCCAGCAGCGCCACTTCGCGTTGGCGCTGTGTGGGCTTGAATAGCCAATGCTTTGCCACGTAAGCCAATGCTTTGCCAGGTAAGCCATGACGCCCATCACGATCGCACCCAAAGCAGACACCACGCGGCCGTGGCAATGAGACCCCATGCCATCGACTTTTCAATGTTGCTGGTTTGCGGTTTGCAGCGGCTCAATCCAATCGCAACCAAGGGCAAAAGCAGCAGGCGGGTGTGCCCCAGGGCATTGCGCACGGCCAGATAGAGAGTCTTTGACCACAGAACGCTGATCATTTTGAAGATGAAGACAGAGGCGATGCACGGGCTGATCAGGCTGTCACTGCGCATCCATGCCACGCGGTCCAGTCTGGCGGTGCGCGAACGGATCAGCGCAATCAAACCGATCAATGCCCACCGCCGAAGTGCTCGCCCGCTTTGAGTGCATAGCCCGTGCCGCAATAAGGGCATTTGGCGTGACCGGTTTTGGCCACATCCAGATATACCTTGGGGTGATTGTTCCAAAGCTTCATGTCAGCTTGGGGGCTGGGGCAGAACACGCCGCCTTGTGCGTTCAGGTCTTTGGCCAGCAGTTCGATCGGCTTGCTCATGGGGCGCTCCTCAAACCAAAGTCAACCAGTGGGCGTACTTGGGATTGCGGCCGTTCACGATGTCAAAGAACCCCGATTGGATTTTTTCGGTGATCGGGCCGCGGCTGCCGACATAGCCCTCTTTCCCGAGTTCGATGCGGTCGAGTTCCCGAATCGGCGTGACTTCAGCCGCTGTCCCTGTGAAGAAAGCTTCGTCAGCGATGTACACCTCGTCGCGGGTGATGCGCTTTTGCACAACCTCCAGCCCCAAGTCTTTGGCGATGTGGAACACGGTATTGCGGGTGATGCCGTTCAAAGCGCCAGACGACATGTCGGGGGTGTAAATGACGTTGTCTTTCACCACAAAAATGTTTTCACCAGCACCTTCAGACACAAAGCCCGAGGTGTCGAGCAGCAGGGCTTCGTCGTAACCTTCGTCGGTGACTTCCATGTTGGCCAAAATCGAGTTGGTGTAGTTGCTCACTGCCTTGGCTTGCGTCATGGTGATGTTGACGTGGTGGCGGGCGTAGCTCGAGGTCTTCACACGGATGCCGCGCTTCAGACCTTCCTCACCCAGGTAGGCACCCCAAGTCCAAGCAGCGACCATCAAATGGATGGTGTTGCCTTTCGGGCTGACGCCCAGTTTTTTGTCGCCAATCCAAGTCAGGGGACGGATATAGCCGGACTCCAATTTGTTCTCTCGCACCACGGTGCGTTGGGCTTCGCTGACTTGGTCTTTGGTGAAGGGGATCGGCATGCGCAGGATCTTGGCGCTGTTGAACAGGCGTTCGGTGTGCTCATGCAAACGGAAGATGGCCGTGCCTTGCTCGGTTTGATAAGCACGCACGCCTTCAAAGGCACCGCAGCCGTAGTGCAGGGTGTGGCTCAAGACGTGGATCTTGGCATCGCGCCAATCGACCAATTGGCCGTCCATCCAGATTTTGCCGTCACGGTCTGACATTGAAGGAATTACGACGCTCATTGTGTGTCCTTGTAAAAGAGTTGCCTGAAATGGTGTTTAGGTGCATTTTAAGGCTTGAAATTCTCCGGCTCATTCAGGGCGGTGCAGCACCCATTCAGTGAGCTTTCCGCCTGTAAAGATGCATGTCACGTGGGAGTCACCGTTGTCGGTCCATCTGAAAACTTCAGGCTGGACGTCTTTTTCGCTTTGCAGGGCGCCTAAAGAGCGCGTCATGGCGATCACGTGCATCAAGTTCACGCCTTTTTTGAGCTTGGCGTTCAGCATGACGGCACTGGCCACAGAGCCGATGGGCCGGTCAGTGGCACGTTTGAGCACGGTGAGAATGCGGGTGAAATGCAGCAAGATCCACATCACAATGCCGCTGACTACCAAGGCCACGCCGGGCCATTGGTAAGACTGCCATGCGGCCACAGTCAGGACGATGCAGCCGATAGGGACCAAAATACGGTTGAAATTCATGGCGAGATTGTCGGTCTTTTTGGGGCGGTCTTTGCAAGTGCGGTATTTTGTAAAACTCAACCCAAGCTGCGCACCAAATTCATCGCCTCTTCGATGCGTTCGACAGGATGGATGGTCAAACCTGCAAACGATTTATCGTTCTTTTTGGGTGCGTTGGCTTTGGGCACGATGGCCACTTGAAATCCCAGTTTGGCCGCTTCTTTCAGTCGCTCTTGTCCGCGGGGTGCAGGCCGCACCTCGCCCGCCAGGCCGACTTCGCCAAAGGCTACAAAGCCTTTGGGCAAGGCCTTGCCGCGCAGGCTGGAGGTGATGGCCAGCATCACCGCCAAATCGGCAGCCGGTTCGCTGATGCGCACGCCGCCCACCGCGTTCACAAACACATCCTGGTCCATGCAGGCCACGCCTGCATGGCGGTGCAACACGGCCAGCAGCATGGCCAGTCGGTCGCGGTCCAGGCCTACGCTCAATCGGCGCGGACTGGGGCCGCCACTGTCGACCAAGGCCTGAATTTCGACCAGCATGGGGCGTGTGCCTTCCAGCGTGACCATCACACAACTGCCGGGTACGGGTTCTGAATGTTGCGACAAAAAGATGGCACTCGGGTTGCTCACGCCTTTGAGGCCTTTTTCGGTCATGGCAAACACGCCAATTTCGTTCACCGCGCCAAAGCGGTTCTTGATGGCGCGAATCAACCTGAAGTTCGAGTGCGTGTCGCCTTCGAAGTACAGCACCGTGTCGACCATGTGTTCCAGCACGCGTGGCCCAGCCAGCGCACCTTCTTTGGTCACATGGCCCACCAACACGATGGTAGTCCCCGTCGATTTGGCGGTGCGCGTCAGGTGCGCCGCGCATTCACGCACCTGCGCCACCGAGCCTGGGGCCGAGGTGAGCTGGTCTGAATAGACGGTCTGGATCGAGTCGATGATGGCGATGTTCGGCTGGCGCGATTGCAGGGTGTGCAAAATCTTTTCGAGCTGGATCTCGGGCAAAACAGGCACTTGCGAGGCCACCAAGCCCAGTC
Organism: Limnohabitans sp. Rim8; assembly: GCA_945901045.1. GTDB lineage: Bacteria > Pseudomonadota > Gammaproteobacteria > Burkholderiales > Burkholderiaceae_C > Limnohabitans_A. The sequence continues at coordinate 66,028 of CAMDKK010000009.1, read as the reverse complement.
TGCGAGAACGCATCGCGACTTGAGCGCCACTTTCTTCGCCTGTCACGTACAAGGTGTTCATGCCACTGCGCTGCAAGGCATCCACCGCTTGCAGCAGCAAGGTGGATTTGCCGATGCCTGGGTCCCCGCCTATCAAAACCACACCGCCTTCCACCATACCGCCGCCCAGCACCCGGTCCAACTCGTCGATGCCGGTGGGATGGCGTTCAAAATCGGCCGCTTCAATTTGCGACAAAGGCAGCACTTCAGAGGTGGGCGCCAGCGAGGCGTGCACAGAGCCAAAGCGGTTTTTTGCAGCGGCGGGTTCCGCGGCACCTTCGATCAGGGTGTTCCAAGCGTTGCAGCTGGGGCATTTGCCCATCCAGCGTCCGCAAGTGCCGCCGCATTCAGTGCAGGTGTAAATCGATTTGTCTTTGGCCATGGCGCAGTCAAGGGGCGGTCATCATAGGAACGCTGTAGTGTGCCTGATCAATCTTGCCAGGCGGCGATGAAGGTGCGCGTGATCTCCGACGCGGGACCATTGGCGATGGGGGTATTGCTTTGACCTGCCCACAAAGGCGAGAAGTCGCTGCGGCCCCTGGCCTCGGCTGCCGTACGCAGGGGGGTCATGGCTGCGGTAGCCAAAGGAAAAGCGGGGGCCAGGTGGCTCAGCGGCTCCAACGCTTGCATCGCCCGGTTGATGATGCCGCGTGCTGGGCGGCCTGTGAACACAGGGGTCAAGGCGGTTTGTCTGTTCGGTGTTTGCAGTGCCTCGCGGTGCAAGACACTGGTGGTGGCCTCGTCACTGCACAAATAGGCGGTGCCGATTTGGACGCCCGCAGCCCCTGCAGCCTTGGCGCGTTGCACGCTGGACGCATTGGCAATACCGCCAGCTGCAATCACGGGCAGACGCACGGCGTGCACGATGTCGGCCAAGAGCGTGAAGGTTTCCACCTGGGATGACACATCCTCTGTGAGGAACATGCCGCGGTGACCACCGGCTTCCAAGCCTTGGGCAATGATGGCATCGACCCCTTGTGCTTGCAGCCAAAGAGCCTCATCCACCGTGGTGGCTGAAGAAAAAATCAAAGAACCCCAACTGCGCACGCGTGCCATCAGGTCGGCTGAAGGCAATCCGAAATGGAAACTGATCACCGCGGGGCGAAAGGCTTGCAGCACATCAGCAGCTTCATGGTTGAAGGGCACCCGGCCAGGGCCGCTCGGGATGTTTTGAATCTCGAGCCCCAGCTCTTGGTAGTAAGGTTGAAGATGTTGCAGCCACGCAGTCTCCTTGGCCATATCAGGCGCGGGTACGGCGTGACAAAAGAAATTCACGTTGTAGGCCTTGGCGGTGGCTTGTTGCAAGGCATGCAGTTGAACCAGCAAGTCACTGGTGCTGAGCATGGCGGCTGGCAAAGAGCCCAGCCCCCCGGCCTGGCAAACGGCAGCGGTCAGGCGGTGGTTTTGTACGCCGGCCATGGGGGCTTGAATGATGGGTGCGGTCCATCCAAGGACATCGAGTAATGAAGACATGAAAGCACTGTAATGCTTGAAGGCAGGGTTGTCCCCCAGAAGCTTATTGCAAAAATCATTTAACATATTAAATAAATGAGTACCAGCACCCCTTTTATCCATCGCAATTTGCCGCGCCTGCTTTTAGAAGCGCGTGAGGCGGTCATGGCGCACACGCGGCCAAGTCTGCGAGCGCATGGGTTGTCGGACCAGCAGTGGCGCGTGCTGCGGGTGCTGGGAGAGCATGCCGATGAGGCCACTGGTGTGGAGACGGGTCGCGTGGCAAGCGAAGCTTATTTGCTCGGACCCAGCCTCACGGGGGTTCTCACACGCATGGCGCGTGATGGCTTGATTGAGCGCAAGCGATGCCCCTTGGATGCCCGCCGCACTGTGGTGCGCGCCACGGCGCAGGGTCTGGCCAAGGTCCAGGCGATCTCGCAAACCATTGAGGCGCACTACGCTTGGATGGAGCAAGAGTTGGGAAAAACAAAATTGAAGGCCATGTATGAATTGCTGGACGGCTTGATCGCCCTTGAAGCGGTCGAATCCAGCGTCACACCCTGAAAATAAGAGGCGTAACACATGCAAATCATCCGAACCCCGCAGCACCCTTGGCAACCCCAGGGCACGGTGTATGGCACCTTGCTGAACTTTCAACGCGAGTGGGACCTGTGGGCTCCGCGCATGCACGACGAACCGCACAAAGCGCCGCCCAAAAAACCTGTGCTGTATGTCAAGAGTGCCAATACCTTCAACGCGGCGGGCCATGATTTGGTCTTGCAGGACGGTGTGAGCGAAGTGGATGTGGGTGCCTCCTTGGGTTTGGTGATGGGTCACGACGGACAGATACAGGCGGGCGCTTTGTTGTTGGACTGGTCGGTACCGCACACCAGTTATTTTCGCCCGCCCATCAAGTTCCGTTGCCGAGATGGCTACCTGGGCCTGCCGCAAGCGTTGACGCCTTTTCAGTCTGATTGGGATCAATTGAATATTGAGGTGCTGTGCAACGGCCTTGTGGTGCAGAGGGTGGCGCTCTCAACGCTCAAACGATCGATACCGCAGCTGCTGGCGGATGTCAGCGATTTCATGACTTTGCAAGCAGGCGATGTGCTCATGGTGGGCACCGATTGTCTTGAAGGAGGGCTCAGGCCCCGCGCACGCGCGGGTGACACAGTCGAAATTCGGGCAGCGGGCTTGGAGTCCGTGGTGCAAAACGTCACAACAGGGGGTGCCGCATGAAGCACGCACGCATCGCTTGGTCAGGCGCCGTTCAGAACGCCATCGAATCCGAAGGGCAGCTGCGCATCACCCAAGGCCCGCACAAAGGTCATCTCGTCAGTTTTGACGACGTGGTCTGGCTACCCCCCTTGCCACCGGTAGCCCAGGCACGCACCGTGATCGCTTTGGGCTTGAACTATGCCGACCATGCCAGGGAACTTGAGTTCAAGGCGCCCGAAGAGCCTTTGGCTTTCATGAAGGGTGAAGCCGCATTCATTGGCCACAAAGCCTTGACGAAACGGCCTGCGGAGGTGAAATACATGCACTATGAATGCGAGTTGGCCGTGGTGATCGGGCGTACCGCACGGCATGTCAAAAAAGCTGATGCTTACGACTACGTGGGCGGCTACACCGTCGCCAATGACTACGCCATACGCGACTATCTGGAAAACTGGTACCGCCCCAATTTGCGCGTTAAAAACCGCGATACCTGCACGCCCATCGGGCCTTGGCTGGTTGACGCGGCCGATGTACCGCAACCGATGGCGCTCAAGCTGCAAACCACGGTGAACGGCAAAGTCACGCAAAGCGGAACAACGGCCGACATGATTTTTGATGTGTCCACGCTGATCGAATACTTCAGCAGCTTCATGACACTTCAGCCTGGCGACGTGATTCTCACCGGCACGCCCGACGGCATTGTGGACTGCCAGCCGGGTGACGTCATCGTGACCGAGATCGAAGGCATTGGCCAACTCATCAACACCATCACTTTGTAGGAGCTTGCCCAGCAAGCGATTGCATGAACAGCCATCAATCGCCTGCAGGCAGGATCCTGCAAAAACAAAAACGGAATAGACATGCAACAAATCAACCACCTCATCAATGGCCAAAGTATCGCCGGCAGCGGTTATTTTGAAACCGTCAACCCCGCAACACAGGAGGTGTTGGCCGAAGTCGCCTCAGGCGGCTTGCCGGAAGTCAATGCCGCGGTTGCGGCTGCCAAAGCTGCCTTTCCCAAGTGGGCCGCCACCCCCGCACCGGAGCGCGCCAAAATCATGCGAAAGTTGGGCGAATTGATCGCCCAGCATGTGCCTGAGATTGCCGAAACCGAAACCAAGGATTGTGGCCAGGTGATTGCGCAAACAGGCAAACAATTGGTGCCCCGTGCGGCCGATAATTTTCATTACTTTGCAGAAATGTGCACCCGCGTGGACGGTCACACCTACCCCACGCCCACGCACCTGAACTACACCTTGTTCCACCCGGTGGGCGTATGCGCATTGATCAGCCCTTGGAACGTGCCCTTCATGACCGCCACTTGGAAGGTCGCGCCCTGCCTGGCCTTTGGCAATACCGCTGTGCTGAAGATGAGTGAACTCTCGCCCATGAGTGCGGCCCGTTTGGGTGAGCTGGCGCTCGAAGCCGGTGTGCCTGCGGGTGTGTTGAATCTGGTGCACGGTTATGGCAAGACAACCGGTGAGCCCTTGGTGGCGCATCCTGATGTGCGGGCCATCAGCTTCACGGGTTCAACGGCCACCGGCAACCGGATTGTGCAATCGGCAGGCCTCAAAAAATTCAGCATGGAACTCGGCGGTAAGTCGCCTTTTGTGATCTTTGAAGACGCCGACCTGGACCGCGCCTTGGACGCAGCCGTGTTCATGATCTTCAGCAACAATGGCGAGCGCTGCACCGCCGGCAGTCGCATCCTGGTGCAACAAAGCATTTATGCCGATTTTGTGGCCAAGTTCACCGAACGCGCCAAGCGCATCGCGGTCGGCGATCCACTGGATGAAAAAACCATCGTCGGCCCGATGATCTCGCAGGCTCACTTGGCCAAGGTGCGCAGCTACATCGAACTCGGCCCGAAAGAAGGCGCGACGCTATTGTGCGGCGGTCTTGACCGCCCTAGCTACGCGCCTGAATTGACGGGTGACTTGCAAAAAGGCAACTTCGTGTGGCCCACCGTGTTTGCCGACGTGGACAACCGCATGAAGATCGCGCAAGAAGAAATTTTTGGCCCTGTGGCTTGCCTGATCCCGTTCAAAGACGAAGCGCACGCAATTGAGTTGGCCAACGACATTCAGTACGGTTTGAGTAGCTACGTGTGGACCGAGAACATTGGCAAAGCGCACCGCGTGGCCGCTGCAGTGGAGGCGGGCATGTGCTTTGTCAACAGCCAAAACGTGCGTGACCTGCGTCAACCCTTTGGCGGCACCAAGGCCAGCGGCACCGGGCGCGAAGGCGGCACCTGGAGCTACGAAGTTTTTTGCGAACCCAAAAACGTGGCGGTGTCCATGGGCTCGCATCACATACCGCATTGGGGCGTATGACAAAATTTAAAATCGTGTCATACTTGATGTCATACAAGTCTATCAACCCCGTATGACAAGGAGTCATCATGTTGTCTGTTCGCCTGCCCGAAGCCATTGAGCGCGATTTGACCCAGTATTGCGCCGTTCGCAAGCTGACCAAATCGCAAGTCGTGCAAGAAGCTTTGGCCGAATACTTGGTGGCAGCCAAAGCACCGTCGCCAAACAAGCCAGCACCTGAGCCCGACCTGTCTTTTTTGGCCCCTGATGACCCGATCCGCCAGTTCATTGGCATTGCCAAGGATGGACCTAGCACCGACGAGTGGATGGCGATCACACGCGGTGAAGGCTGGAACAAACCATGATCTTGGTGGACACCAATGTGCTGCTGGACATTTACAAGGCCGATCCGATCTGGATGTCTTGGTCTCTGAAGCATTTGCGTGGAGCCAAACCGGGTCAACTGGCCATCAACATGGTGGTCTATGCCGAGCTGGCAGGTCACCCTGCCGAGCCAGCGCACCTGGACCCGTTTCTGGACACGCTGGGCGTGCAGATGCTCGAACTGTCACGCCCCGCCGCCCGCCTTGCAGGCTTGGCCTTTCGGCAATACCGCCAACGCGGCGGCACCAAAACAGGCGTACTGCCCGACTTTTTCATCGGTGCACACGCGCAGGCCGATGGCCACAAACTGCTCACCCGCGACGCGGGGCGCTACAAGACCTACTTTGCGAAGATCAAATTGATCTGTCCTTGATCACATCGCACACGCACAAAATAACCAGGAACAAGACCATGGGACAACTCGCTCTTACCGCCAAAATCACCCACGTGCCCAGCATGTACCTGAGCGAAATACCGGGCGAGCGTTTTGGCACACGCCAAAGTGCCATCGATGGGCACAAAGAAATCAGCCGCCGCTGCCGCGCCATGGGCGTGGACACCTTGGTGGTGTTTGACACGCATTGGCTGGTCAATGCCGGTTACCACATCAACTGCGGGCCGTATTTCAAGGGTGTTTACACCAGCAACGAGTTGCCGCACTTCATCAGCAATATGGCGTTCGAGTCGCCCGGCAACCCGGCGCTGGGGCACTTGCTGGCCAAGGTGTGCAACGATTACGGCGTGGAAACCTTGGCGCATGACGCTACCACCTTGCAGCCCGAATACGGCACCCTGGTGCCTCTGCGCTACATGAATCAAGACCAGCATTTCAAGGTGGTGTCGGTGTCAGCGCTGTGCACTTCGCATTATTTGAACGACAGCGCCCGCTTGGGCTGGGCCATGCGCGAAGCGGTCGAGAAACATTACGACGGCAAGGTGGCCTTTTTGGCCAGCGGCAGCTTGAGTCACCGTTTTGCACAAAACGGACTCGCACCCGAATTTGCCCACAAAATCTGGAGCCCTTTCCTTGAAAAATTGGACGAACAAGTGCTGCGCATGTGGGACCAGCGGGAGTGGAAAACATTTTGCGAGATGCTGCCCGAGTACGCCAGCAAAGGCCACGGTGAAGGCTTTATGCACGACACCGCCATGCTGATGGGTGCCTTGGGGTGGACGGACTATGACGGGGGCGTGGAGATTCTCACGCCTTACTTCGGGGCTTCGGGTACAGGGCAACTCAATGCCGTGTTTGAAGTCACGCCGCAGAGTGGTCAGCACATTCCACCAGCCCAAGCCAGTGCGGCCCAAGGCTATACCGCTGTGAGCACAAGGCTGTGAACATGCATGCAATTTTCTGTCATCCCGGACGTGATCCGGGACCCCCCTTTGACCGTCCATGGATCCTCGGGTCAAGCCCAAGAATGACGACTTTGAGTCAAGCCCAAAAATGAACCGCTTTAAGGATACCCCATGCCCCATCTTGTGATTCTCTACACCGCGCAGTTGGATGGCGAAGTCCACATGACCACCCTATGCCGCCAAATGGCGGATGCCATGCTCACCGTCAAGGACGAAGAAGGCAAGCAGGTCTTTCCCACGGGCGGCACACGTGTGCTGGCTTATCCAGCGCCGCATCACGCGGTAGCGGATGGCGGCGCAGCTGGCTTGGCGGCAGCGCAGTTTGATGCCAACCCCCATGGCGGTTCAGGCGACTACGCTTTTGTGTACTTGAATGTGCGCATGGGCCGTGGTCGCAGCGAAGCCACGCAGCAACGCGCCGGCCAGACCTTGCTTGAAGTCGCAAAGGTTTTTTTTGCACCCGTGATGGCCCAGCGCCATATCGGTGTCACGCTTCAAATCGACGTCGGCCCTGAAGTGTTCGACGCCAAGCTCAGCAACATCCACCCCTTGTTCACCAAGGCCTGAGCACAATGTGGCCTGGTAGCAGCCAGCCCTGCTGGCGAATTCCGGAAATCGCAAACAATCGCCAGCCAGGCTGGTGCCTACGAGAGAAATGAAAACATGTTTGATGACGCATTGATCCAGCAGCTCGCGCTTGAGCTGCACCAATCCGAAAAATCTCGCGTACAGGTCGAGCACTTTTCCAAGCGCTTTGCGGGCATGACGATCGAAGACGGTTACCACATCAACCGCGCCTGGATGCAGATCAAGTTCGCCGAAGGGCGCACCCTGATCGGCCACAAAATCGGCCTGACCAGCCGCGCCATGCAGGTGGCCAGCCAGATCGACGAGCCGGACTATGGCACGCTGCTCGATGACATGCGTTACACCTGTAGCCCTGGTCAGGTGCTGGACATTCCTTTCACCAACTTCATCATCCCCCGGGTCGAGGTCGAGCTGGCTTTCATTCTCAAAAAGGAACTGCGCGGCCCCCATGTGACGGTGGAGCAGGTGCTCGATGCCACGGACTACGTGACGCCTGCGATCGAAATCATCGACTCGCGCATCGAGCAGTTTGACCGCCACACCAAAGTGATGCGCAAGGTCTACGACACCATCAGCGACAACGCCGCCAACGCCGGCATTGTGCTCGGCGCCAAGCACGTCGACCCGCACACCACCGACTTGCCTTGGTGCGGCGCCATCTTGCGACAAAATGGTGTGGTGGAAGAAACGGGCCTGGCCGCCGGTGTTCAAGGCCACCCCGCAGTCGGCATAGCCTGGCTGGCCAATAAGCTCGCACCTTGGGGAGAGCACTTGCAGGCCGGCGAAATTGTGCTGGCCGGTTCGTTCACAAAACCAGCGCTGGCCAAGCTGGGTGATGTCTTTGACGCCGACTATGGCCCTTTGGGTCGTTTGCAATTCCAATTTGTTTAACCCGAGGCTGCCATGAAAACACCCGTAAATTCATTCAAAAAAATGCTCTACGCTGGCAAAAAGCAAGGCTTATTTTGGCCGGTCCTGAGCAGTCTCTTTAGCGCCAAGGTGGTCAATGACCTCACGGGCAAGGTGAACTGACATGTCGCAGTCACTTCCAATGTTGCCCTCTTTACGCGGCCAAGTGCACCCCGATGAATGGACCGCGCGCTTGGAGCTTGCGGCTTGTTACCGCGTGTTCGCCATGCTGGGTTGGACCGAGATGATCTACAACCACATCACGGTGCGATTGCCCGCGTCGGTCAGTGGTTCAGAAAAACAATTTCTGATCAACCCTTTCGGCCTGCATTACAGCGAAGTCACGGCCAGCAATCTGGTCAAAATCAACGCCCAAGGCCGAGTGCTGGACGGCTCAAAATTTCCGGTCAATCCGGCAGGTTTCACGGTCCACGCTGCGATTCATGAGGGTCTGGACGGAGCCCACTGTGTGATGCACACGCACACCACCGCGGGCGTGGCGGTTGCGTGCCTGCAAGGCGGCTTGCAGCAAACCAATTTTTACACCGCACAGCTGCACGACATGGTGGCGTACCATGATTTTGAAGGCATCACCATCCATGCAGACGAAGCGCCGCGCCTGTTGAAAAGCATTGGCAACAAGCCTGCGGTTATTTTGCGTAACCACGGCCTGCTGGCTTGGGGCCAGAATTTGTCGCACACCTTTGCCATTTTGTGGACTTTGCAACGTGCCTGCGAAATTCAGATGGCCACCTTCAGCATGGGCCTCGCCATTCCCGTCAGCGAGGCGATTGCCGCCAAGTGCACTCAAGATGCTTTGCAATTCAATCCCAACCACGGCGCGGGCCGTGACGTGTTGGATGCCTTGGTGCGTCAAGTCAATCGAATCGATGAAAGTTACGCAACATGAACGTTTGTATTTACGGTGTGGGTGCCATTGGAGGCTGGCTCGGCGTACATCTGGCGCAAGCCGGTTGCACTGTCAGTGCCGTGGCACGTGGAACAACGCTCAAGGCTTTGCAAACCGCGGGCTTGACGCTCCACCAAGCAGGCGTGGTGCACAACGTGCAAATAAGGGCCAGCAGCCAACCCACCGAGCTGGGTGTGCAAGATGTCGTGATCATCGCCGTCAAAGCCCCTGCTTTGGCCGATGTGGCCGCACAAATCGGGCCACTGTTGGGCTCTCAAACCCTTGTGTTTACCGCCATGAATGGCGTGCCTTGGTGGTTTTTGCAAGGCTTTGGGGAGCGAGTGGCTGGCACCCGTTTGCAAACCATCGACCCTCGGGGTGACATCGCACAAGGCATTCCAGCGGCGCATGTGCTCGGTGGTGTGGTGCATTCCAGTTGTTCGGTCGATGCCCCAGGCGTCATCCGTCATCACTTTGGCAACGGCCTGATTGTGGGCGAGCCTTCGGGCCAAGCCACAGTACGTGCGCAGGGCTGGGTTGATGAGTTGGTGCGGGCCGGTTTCAACGCAAGCCTGTCAGCCCAGATTCAGAAAGACATTTGGTACAAACTGTGGGGCAACATGACGGTGAACCCCATCAGCGGCATGACCGGTGCGACCACCGATAAGATCCTGAACGACGACTTGGTGCGTGGCTTTATTTCAACGGTGATGCTTGAAGCCAAGTCGATTGGCGAGCAACTGGGTATACCCATTGACCAGCAGCCCGATGACCGTCATGCCATCACGCGTAAATTGGGGGCTTTCAAAACCTCGATGCTGCAGGATGTGGAAGCAGGCAAAACCATTGAGCTCGATGCCTTGGTCAGTGCCGTGCGCGAGTTGGGACAACTCACGCACGTGGCCACGCCGTTCACCGATGCGCTGCTGGGCTTGAGTCGCTTGCATGCCAGAGGGCTGGGACTCTACCCCGCAGAATAAAAGAATGACCTCTGACCGCAAAGCCCTGACGGGTACCGCATTCGCTACTTTGTTGCTGCTCGCCTTCATGATGGGGGCCAACCATGTGGCTGCCCGTTTTGCCTTCAACAACGGGGTCGATGTTGTGACGGCGGTCAGTTGCCGCAGCGCCGTCACAGCTTTGGTGGTGGGCTTGTTGCTCTGGCAGCAAAAAGTGTCTTTTGCGACGACGACAAGAGATAAAAAATTCTTGTTGATCATTGGCGGACTGATTGCCGTGCAAAGCATGTGTTTGTATTCGTCGGTGGCGCGCTTGCCGGTGGCTTTGGCATTGCTGGCATTCAACACCTACCCGCTGTCCACGGCGGTATGGGCCCGCGTGCTCTACCAACACAAAGCCGAACGGGCGGTGTTGATGGCCATGCCTGTGATGTTGATCGGCTTGGCCATGGCGCTCGATGTGTTTGGCGCTGCTTCCGGGCTTGGCGCTGCTGCCCATTGGAGTCAGATCGGTGCTGGCATTGCTTTTGCGCTGGCCGCATCAGCGACTTTTGGTTTGGCCATGGTGCTCACGCAGCATGAGGTGGTCGGCCTGGATGGTCGCTTGCGCACCTTCTCCACCATGGGCTTGGTGGCGGTGTTGGCGATTTCAGGAGCGTTGTCTTTTGAAGGATTTCATTGGCCGACGGCGCAGGCGGGTTGGTGGGGCTTGGCGATGCTGACATTTTTTTATGGCACCGCTTTCACCATCATGTTCACCGTATTGCCACGCTTGGGGGTGGTGGGCAATTCGGCCATCATGAACATTGAGCCGGTCTGCGCGCTGGTCTTGGCCTGGGCTTTGCTGGACCAGTCGATAGCGCCCATGCAGGTTGCAGGCGCATTGCTGGTGGTCGCTGCTGTGATGTGGCTGGGGTTGAGAAAACGATAAATTGTGTGTCTTGTTCAGGCTTATTCGGCCGCAGCATTTTTCAGCACCAAGGCCTGATCGTATAAAAAATTTTTCGATTCGCCACTGATTTCGGCGGCCAGCTTGACGGCCGTTTTGAGGGGCAGCTCTGGCAGCAGCAACTGCAGGACACGCAGGCCATCGCCTTGAACATGGGCTGCGGGTGCATCATGGATCACCAACACAAACTCACCGCGCTGTCGCTCGGGTTTGCCAGCCAACCACGCTGGCAGTTCACACGCGGCCAGGGTGTCGATGTTTTCAAACTGTTTGGTTAATTCGCGCCCAATGGTGACCCGTCGTGTGCCCAGCACGCTGAGGGCTTGGCACAAAGCTTCTATGCGGTGCGGTGCTTCAAGCAACACAATGGCGCGGGTTTCACTGGCCAATTTTTGAACCGCGTGTTGTCTTTCGGTGGCTTTGCTGGGCAAGAAGCCGACAAACACAAACCCGTCTTGCCCGGTCATGCCTGCAGCACTCAATACCGTGGTGACGCTGCTGGCGCCCGGCAAAGGCAAGACGCGAAAACCTGCGTTGCGCGTGGCGTCGACCAAGCGGGCACCCGGGTCACTGATGGCCGGCGTGCCTGCATCGCTCACATAAGCGACACGCTGACCTTGTGCCAAGCGTGAAATCACGGTTTGCGCAGCTTCGTGTTCATTGTGTTGGTGCAGTGCGATCAGTTGTGCACCGCTTTTGTCAATGCCATAGGCGCGCAGTAACTGCTGCGTGTGGCGCGTGTCTTCACAGGCGATCACCTCGCACAGGTTGAGCAAATGCAATGCTCGCAAAGTGATGTCAGAAAGGTTGCCAATCGGGGTGGCAACGACATACAGTGTGTGTGTTGGATGGTTTTGATGGGCGCTGGTGTCATGCGCTGCCGTCAAAGCCCGCGCCCAGGCATTCGAACTCAGAGTTGAAGTCGGGGTGGCGTGCTCCGCGGGTTCATCAGTCAAGGTAGGCAAAGTCAATGGAATTCCTCAATAAAAATCAAACCACCAAGTCCCGGGGTGATGCCTCAGAAGAGGCCGCATTGGCCTATTTACAAGACAAAGGCTTGCGTTTGTTACAGCGCAATTATCGGACCCCTGGGCGAGGGGGTGGCGAAATTGATTTGATCATGCAATTGCCCGATACAACAGTGGTCTTTGTCGAGGTGCGCCACAGGGCGACGCGCGCCTTTGGCGGTGCCGCCGCCAGTGTGGGGGCGGTTAAGCAACGGCGCATCGTGTTTGCTGCCCGCCATTATTTGATGCGTTATCGGCAACTGCCCCCCTCTCGGTTTGACGTGGTGGTGGTCGAAGCCGAGGGTTTGCAGTGGTTGCAATCGGCATTTGACGGTGACGGTGCCTGAAGTTTTCGCTGGAAGGGTCGCATCGAAGGGTTATCATCCCGCTCATGTTAGACCTGCGCATCCAGCAACATTTTATTGACAGTGCCGACCTGCAGTACCAGGCGGCAGAACCTTTGGCCAAACCGGTGGAGTCGGGCGTGCAAGCCTTGCTCGCCTGCGTCACCAGTGGCGGAACCGTGTTGGTTGCAGGTTGGGGCGGTACCGCGCCTTCGGCCCAGTATTTCGCCAGCTTGTTTGTCGGTGGATTTGAGCGCGAGCGACCTGAACTGGCCGCCTTGGCGCTGAGCGGCGATTTTGCAGTCTTGGCGGTTGCGCCCGAGGACCAGGCTTTGGCGCGACAAGTGCGCGCTTTGGGCCATACCGGCGATGTGCTGATGGTGTTGACCACCGCAGGCGAAGAGCCCGTGTTGCAGCAGGCCGTGCACGCGGCACATGAACGCGACATGACGGTCATAGCCTTGACGGGCAAAGGGGGCGGTGCATTGGCTAAACTGCTGCGTGAAACAGATGTGCACGTCTGCGTGCCCCATGACCGGGTGGCGCGCATTCGCGAGGTTCAACAATTGGTGTTGCACTGCTTGTGCGACGGTGTGGATGCCCAATTATTGGGCGAACAGGAGTTAAGTGAATGAACAAATCATTTCAAAAAATTGTGATCTCAAGCTTGGCCGCTGCGGCTGTGATCATGACTTTGTCTGCTTGCGCGCCGCTGATGGTGGGCGGAGCGGTAATGACCGGCATGGTGGTGGTCGATCGCCGAACCTCGGGCATGCAACTCGAAGATGAAAGTATTGAGCTGCGCACAGCGCATGGCATGCGACAAAACTTGGGCGATAGCGCACACATCAATGTGACCAGCTACAACCGCCAGGTGCTGTTGACCGGCGAGGTCAGTACCGCAGCCGACAAAGACAAGGCCAACAAGATTGCTCAGAGCCAAGAAAATGTCAAAGCCGTGGCCAATGAGTTGACAGTTCAACCCGTCAGCTCGCTGACGCAGCGATCGAAAGACGCCATCATTTCAGGTCAGATCAAAGCCTTGTTTGTGGACGCCAAAGACCTGCAGTCCAATGCTTTCAAAGTCGTGACCGAATACGGTGTGGTGTATTTGATGGGCCGTGTGACCAGCCGTGAAGCCCAGCGTGCGACCGACATTGCGCGCAGCATTGGCGGCGTCACCAAGGTGGTGCGCTTGCTGGACATCATCTCTGAAGAAGAGCTCAAGCGCCTGAGCGCTCAAACCTCGGCCAAATAAGTCGGGCCGAGTCCCTCTTGCCTGGTCAGCGCAAACGCTTGATCAGGCTGGAGGTGTCCCAGCGGCGTCCGCCCATCAGTTGGACATCGGCGTAAAACTGATCAACCAAGGCCGTCACTGGCAAACGTGCACCGTTGCGTTTCGCTTCGTCCAGCACCAGTCCCAAGTCTTTGCGCATCCAGTCGACGGCAAAGCCAAACTCAAATTGGTCGGCGACCATGGTTTTACCGCGGTTTTCCATCTGCCAGCTTTGTGCGGCGCCTTTGCTGATCACTTCCAGCACTGCATTCATGTCCAGACCGGCGTGTTGACCGAAGGCAATCGCTTCGGACAGGCCTTGTACCAGGCCGGCAATGCAAATCTGGTTGACCATTTTGGCCAATTGCCCCGCGCCCGGCTCGCCGAGCAATGTAAAGGCGCGGGAGAAAGCCATGCCTGCTGGTTTGACCTCTTCAAAGTCAGTCGCGTTGCCGCCACACATGACGGTCAGCATGCCGTTTTGTGCGCCGGCTTGCCCCCCTGAGACTGGCGCATCTACAAAGGCCAGTCCCAATTTGTGGGCTTCGATGCTCAATTCGCGAGCAATACTGGCGGATGCGGTGGTGTGGTCGACAAAGATGGCGCCTTTTTGCATGCCCGCAAAAGCACCGTCTGCGCCCAGCACCACGCCGCGCAAGTCATCGTCGTTGCCCACGCAACAAAACACGATCTCGGCGTTGGCTGCCGCTTCACGGGGTGTCGCCGCTTGCGCTATGCCCTGAGAGCCAGCAAACTCCGCGCACCAGGCTTGGGCTTTGGCGGGCGTGCGGTTGTAGACCGTGACATGGTGACCGGCCAGTGCCAAGTGGCCAGCCATCGGATAGCCCATCACCCCCAGGCCCAAAAAGGCCACACGGCGGGCGGGTGAGGTAGCGTAGGATTTAGGGTTCAAGCTGCTCATGGTGTTTTTCACCTCATAGAATAAAACGTGTAATTTAGCAGGTGGCGAGGCAGTGCGAAGACGTATTGCGGTGATCAAGCTGGGAAATTTTCAGGGAAACGGGCCAATGCACGGGCTGTGGCCATCGAAATCAGTGATTTTTTGGCCAAAGCCTGCAGACTTTGGTCCAGGGTTTGCATACCCGCTTGCCCTCCGGTTTGCAGCGCTGAATACAGTTGCGCGACCTTGCCCTCGCGAATCAAATTGCGTATTGCGGGAGTGGCCAGCATGACCTCGTGTGCAGCGATGCGCCCTTGCCCGTCTTCACGCTTGCACAAGGTTTGCGCCACGACCGCCAACAAGGACTCCGAGAGCATGGTTCGCACCATGTCTTTTTCTTCGGCAGGAAAGACGTCTACGATCCGGTCCACGGCCCTGGGGGCGCTGGCCGTGTGCAATGAGGCCAGAACCAAATGCCCGGTTTCTGCGGCCGTCAAGGCCAGGCGGATGCTTGCCAGGTCCCGCAGCTCACCGATCAGGATCACATCGGGGTCTTCGCGCAAAGCCGAGCGCAGTGCGGCTTCAAAACTGTGGGTATGCAGCCCCACCTCGCGCTGGTTAACGGCGCATTGCAGCGGAGTGTGCACGAATTCAATCGGGTCCTCGATGGTCAGCAAATGACCCCTCAAGCTTCGGTTGGCATGGTCCAAAAGCGCTGCCAGCAGGGTCGATTTGCCACATCCCGTAGGCCCTGTGACCAAAATCAAGCCGCTGGACTTGAGGGCCAATGAACTCAACAGCTCTGGCGCATGCAGGTCACCCAGTCGAGGTACCTGTTGCGCAATGGCCCGCATGACCAAGCCCGGTCCTCTTTGGTGATGAAAGGCGTTCACCCTGAAGCGCCCACCATCAGCCCATTCAATGGCAAAGTCATCTTCCAAAGTATCGGTAAAAACCGCCCAACGTGCGGGCGGCATGATGTGCGCCAGGACTTGCCTGATTTGCGTATCCGTGCAAACGGGCGCTTGCGTGTCCAAAGTGCGTAATTCGCCATGGACCCGAACCATCGGCGCCAGACCGGCGGACAGATGCAAGTCCGATGCACCCAAGGCCAAAGCCATGCGCAGCCATTGTTCTATTTGCATAGACCCTCCCTGATGGTCAGAGGTACTCTGTGAATTTGGTACCCTTGGCACGATTATGTCCACCATTGCCCAGAATCTTCAAGGCGTAGAAACGCGCATTGCGTCCGCTTGCCAGGCCGCAGGGCGCGACCCAGCCAGTGTGCGCTTGCTTGCCGTGTCCAAAACATTTGGCGCGCCAGAGGTGCGTCTTGCCCATGCGGCCGGGCAACGCGCTTTTGGTGAAAACTACATCCAGGAAGGCGTGGACAAAATCCAAGCTTTGCAGGATCTTGCCCTCGAGTGGCATTGCATCGGACCGGTCCAGAGCAATAAAACACGTTTGGTTGCTGCGCATTTTGATTGGGTGCATTCGATTGACCGATTCAAGACGGCCGAGCGTTTGTCGGCCCAGCGCCCGCCCTCTTTGCCACCCTTGCAGGTCTGCATTCAAGTCAATTTGGATGGCGGCGAAAACAAGTCGGGCGTGGCGCCCGACCAAGCGCTGGCGCTGGCAGAGGCCGTTGCAGTTTTGCCGCACTTGCAATTGCGCGGCATCATGACCATCCCTGAGCCCGGTGACGAGGAAACTACCCGTGCGGTCCATGCACAGGCGCATGCTTTGTGGCTGCGCTTGAAGTCAACAGGTCTGCAGTTGGACACCTTGTCCATGGGCATGAGCTCGGATCTGGATGTGGCCGTCAGCGAGGGCAGCACCATGGTGCGCATCGGGACAGCCATTTTTGGACAGCGCTAAAGCGGCCCCAAAGCCTGATCTGATGGCTGCTCAGTGAGCGCCAGAGTCGCCGTGAGTCAACCGAAAGACGGGGCGTCGCTCGCCTACCGCCAAGCCCGCCACGTTGCTCAGAAGCTGTGCACGCCAAGGTGAGAGTTCAGCCCTTTGCGCAACGTCTAGCCAACCCAGTTGGTCCAGCGCCTCCACGGTCGCGGCAAAGAGTGCTGCTTTGTTGCCGTCCATGATTTTGATGGCCAAGGCTTGGCCTCGGGAGCGACTGCCCACCACCTGCACACCATCGGCGCCCACCTTGCTCACCCAGTCGCCTTGGCCCGCGCGCATGAAGTCTGCATCATTGCGACCGGTACCCGAGACCAATTCGGGGTGAGCGGTCATGGCGTTTGAGAGGGTTTGCAGGCTTTCACCATAGTGGCCTGCAGCCTGGGGCCGGGCCAAACGGGCATAGCAACGCGCCAGTCTGGACAGGGGCATGGCGTAGTTGGGTGCAGAGCAGCCGTCAATGCCCAGCCTCAACTGTTCGCTGCTGAACCCTGCCACATCAGCCACCGCCAAGCGCACCGCCTGTTGCAAGGGATGGTCAAGCTCGGTGTAGGTGTCGATGGGCAAGCCATGCTGAACGCAATACGCCATAAAGCCGCTGTGCTTGCCGCTGCAATTGTGGTGCCGCTCGTCGTAGACAAATCCCTCGGGCATGGGCTGGTCTAAAAAGCTGAAACGGTAAGGTACATGGCAACCACATTGCATTTGCGTCGGCGTGAGTCCAGTCTTACGCAAAATCGAACCCACTTGTGCGACGTGCATGTCCTCGCCATTGTGGCTGGCGCACAGCATGGCCAGTTCTTGCGAGTTCAAGCCAAAATGAGCCGCGCCCCCGGCGTGCACGAGCGGCAAGGCTTGCAAGGGCTTGAGGGTAGACCGGGTAAAGCACAGCCAGTGCGGATTGCCGACATGGGCCAACACACGGCCTTCGGTGTCGGTCAGTGCCATGGCGCCCCAATGCAGACATTCCTGCACGCCATTGCGGGTCAGCTCGATCAGGGGCTCAAAGTGCATACCGCTTGGCCTTAGGACTTGGTTGGCCTTAGGACTTGGTTGGCGTTAGGCCTTGATTTCACGGGCAGGCAGCACCGTGCCCACACACTCGCCAAAGCCAATGCGTGCCGCACCGGCTTGTTCGCACCAACCGCGCAGTACCACACTGTCGCCGTCTTCCAGCCAAGTGCGTTGCTCGCCATTGGGCAAGGTAATCGGGTTCTTGCCGCCGGTGGTCAGCTCGATCAAGGCGCCAGCCTGGTCCAGCGTCGGCCCTGACAAAGTGCCGCTGCCCAACAAATCGCCGGGCTGCAAATTGCAACCCGTGACCGTATGGTGGGTGAGCATTTGCGCCACGGTCCAGTAGGCGTGGCGGTAACTGGTGCGGCAGATGCTGGCGTCAGCCAGGCCTGCGGTTCGCATGGCGGGTGTTTGAATGCCCACTTGCAACTGGATGTCAAAGGCGCCGTCCTGCCGGTTGGCCGCTGAGTCCAGATAGGGCAAGGGTTGTGGGTCTTCGGCTGGGCGCGAGAAGGCGACCCGGTAGGGGGCCAAAGCCTCCAGCGTCACGATCCAGGGCGAGATGGTGGTGGCGAAGTTTTTGGCCAGAAAGGGCCCCAGGGGTTGGTATTCCCAACCCTGGATGTCGCGGGCCGACCAGTCGTTGAGCAGGCAAATGCCAAACACGTGTTCTTCGGCTTGGGTGATGTCCACCGCTTCGCCCAGGTCGTTGCCGGTGCCTACAAAGATGCCCAGCTCCAGCTCCATGTCCAGGCGCTTGCACGTGGTCAGTGTAGGTGCTGTTGTTCCTGGGGGCATGGTCTGGCCGACGGGACGGCGAAACTGCTGACCCGACACGCCAATGCTGGAGGCGCGGCCGTGGTAACCAATCGGTACCCATTTGTAATTGGGCAGCAGGGGGTTGTCAGGGCGGAACTGCTTGCCGGTGTTGGTGGCGTGGTAAATGGATGTGAAGAAGTCGGTGTAGTCACCAATGCGGGCGGGCACGTCGTATTCGGCTTCGGCTTGTGGGACCAGGCAAGCTTGCAGGGCGGCTTGCTCGGGTGCACCTTCGCGCAATGCGCGGGACAAGGCCAGGCGCAAGGCGCTCCAAGCAGAAGGGCCCATGGCCATCAGGGCATTGAGCTTGTCTTGTGTGCCTGCTTGGACCACCGTGCTGGCGTCGCCGGTGATCACACCGCTGGCGGCCACCGCAGCCAAGTCCAGAATCTGATCGCCAATGGCCACGCCGCCGCGGAAAAATTCTCGGGCGCCTTGGCGTCGAAACGCCGCAAAGGGCAGGTTCTGGATCGGAAAGTCTGTCCCGGCTGTGTGGGCAGAGCTCACCCAGCTGCGCAGCGCGGGGTTGTGGGTTTCATTCAGCAGGGTCATGGTGTTGTCGTGTTCTAAGAGGTCATGAAAGGTCTTGTCGTGCGGCATCCAGGTGTGTTTGGAACACCTGGTCATCGGCCAAAGCGTGCGCATTGAGCAAAGCGAGTTTCACCAGAAACAATTCTCGCTGGCTCGCGTCCACTTGGTCGATCGCGGTGGCCAGAGCATCGTAAACGGTTTCCAGACCGGTCAAGCTGAGAGTGGGGGAAAGCATTGCATTTTCCTTATTGCGGCAAGGCCGTGTGCAGGGCTGCGAGCAGTCTTGTGGCGTCCAGCGTCAGCCAGCGGGCGCAAATGTGTTGGTCGGGACGCAGCAAATAAGCCGCGCCATTGGCGGGCACGCCATAGCGCTGGCGCAGGTGCCCTTCGGTATCGGGCAGTGTTTTGTCGGCACCCGTCACAGCACAGGCTGCGCCAACGGCAATCACCTTGAGAGGGATGCCTTTTTCGTGGGCTGTTTGGATGGCGTTGTGCAGTGCTTCGGGCAAAGCGGGCGCATCGGTGAAATACAGCAAGTCAAAGCCGCCGCCCAAGTGGTCGAGCAAGAACTCTCCTTCGCCACCGTTCACGCCCAGTCGCACGTTCTGCGGTGGCGCGCCGTTGGCAGGGCCGGCCTTGAACAAAGCATTGTCGTCGCCCGTGCTGTTGAGCACCGAGTGGGTGTATTCATGCGGCCTTGAGGTGCGCCAGTGGTACAGGGGGCGCACGAAATCTTGGGTCAGTGAGAGCGACAAAACCGCATCGCGCAACAGTCGAAAGCCCGGGCTGGGCGGCGCCATAAAGCGGGTACTCTTGCCGGCTTCTTCGATGATCTCGCGGGCCGCACCCACGCGTTCGGTGCTGTGGTTGCGCAGCAGTGCCTGACCAGCCAGGCCTTTGACCACATAGGCCAGGTGCCAGCCCAGCGACTGCGCATCCTGAAAAGCCGTGTTGGCCCCACGCACGCCAAAGATGGGCAAGAGGTGCGCCGCGTCGCCGGTGAAGATGACACTGCCGTGCACAAAGTCGGACAGCGTCAATGTGCGGGCCGAGTAGACCGAAGACCAGTCCATCTCCCAAGGCAGGCCCGCATGGCCGATCATGGCCAACTGTGCGTTGATGCGGGCTGTAAGCGATTCGGGGCGCAGGGCCTCTTCGGGCGTTTCGCCGGGGGGCAACTGGTAGTCCACACGCCAGATGCCCTTCGGTTCGCGGTGCATCAAGATGGTGTTGCCGGGGTTCCATTCGGGGTCAAAATAGGCGCGGCGCTCGGTTGGAAAGGGCAAATCGATGCGTATATCGGCAATGACAAAAAAGCCTTCGTAGGATGCCCCTTCCATAGGCAAATTCATGGCCGTGCGGATGCCAGAGCGGCCCCCGTCAGCCGCGATCAGCCAGTCTGCCTCCAGCGTGTAGGTGCCTTCGGGGGTGTCGACTTCTACCTCGGCATAGCCAACTTTTTGCACCACAGTGTTGACTTTGTTGCCCCATCGGAAGTCAATCAGCGGATTGGCCACACAGGCGTCATGCAGGTACTCTTCCATGAACTGCTGCTGCACATTGAGGATCGGGAAAAACCGATCGTCCTCATCGTGTGGCGCCTCCATGCGGAACACGCGCTGGCCACGGTAGTAGGAATTGCCAAACCGCCAGGGCAGACCCCCTTCGGTCATGCGCTCGGCCACACCCACCTGCTGCAAGATTTCCATCGATCTGCGGGTGAAACAGATGGCCCGACTGCCTTGCGACAACTGCAACTCGGCGCTCAGCACCACACTGGCCACGCCATGGCGTGCCAACTCCAGCGCCGTGACCATGCCGGCCGGGCCGGCACCCACAATCACCACCTGTTTGCGCTCTTGTGCTGGATGCGTAGAAGCCAGCCAAGGCTGAAAAACCTGGTAGTGGTAATACAGGGAGGGGCGCGCTTGGGTGCTGGGTTGGTGCATGGAAATCTTGGTTTGTCTGGGGGTCTAGCCGGCGTGCGCGATGAGTCGGTCAAACAGCTGACTCAGGTGGGCCTGTTCGTGTAGCGTGAGGCAGCCAAAAATGGCCTCATTGCGCTGCTCGATCAAGGTCATGGTGTGTTTGAAAGTTTCACGGCCCTGCGCCGTCAGGCTGAGCACCACACCGCGCCCATCGCCAGGGTGGTCATCTTTCAGCACCAAGCCTTGCGCAACCAAAGATTGCGCGGCGCGACTGGCCTGGCTTTTGTTCAGGTTGGCACGCTGCGCTAAATCTTTCACCGACAGCGGCTCAAAATTACCGATGCTGGCCAGACACCGACCGTCGCTGAGCGACAGGCCCGTCTGCGCGGGATAGGCCTGCTGACTGTCCGCATCGGTTAATTTGTGCAAGCGATGCAGTCGGTAAGTGAGGGTTCTCTCCAGGGGAGCAACACTGGATTCTTTGCTTTGCGTCATGCCAATAGCTGTAATGGGATCTGCGCATTGTCAGTTAATTTGGTTGCGCGCGCAACCAAAATTGATTTGGGCCGAAATGGCTATGCCGGATGCTTGCCGTCTGTTTGTGGGGTGCTCACCTTGCTGAATTTTTCTAAAACTCAAAAAACAGCTTGTTTTTTATTTATGTGTTAATAAATTAAATACTAAATGGCTATCTACCTCTTGCCTCTTGTGGCGCAGCATTTCCTTGCGCAAGTGCAAGTGCAAGCGCAAGCGCAAGTGCAAGTGCAAGTGCAAGTGCAAGTGCAAGTGCAAGTGCAAGTGCAAGTGCAAGTGCAAGTGCAAGCGCAAGCGCAAGCGCAAGCGCAAGCGCTGACGCTGTGCGGCGCTTTCCTGTGTGCGGGGCAGCTCTTGGCAGAAAACGTCCCAAGGCATTTGGGGACTTGGGACGGTCAATTGCCTGCACATGGAAAATCGGTGCGGCAATGAATTTTCTCAATTTGCAAACTGGAACACGATTGCGACGTGGCGAAACGCGGTCTGAACAAGTCGGCACAGACAGGCAGAGGCTGATGCCAGACGATCGCGCTAGGCGTAATAATTGACAACCATGACCTGGGTTTTGAAATCGGGGTTCTGGCAGTGGCGATGCCATAGGCCTGCGGTCGGACGACCCGTAATGAACATCATTTTTTCGGTCCAACACAAGTCTATAAGCCGGGTCGGCATTGCGGAACCCTAAAACCGCTCCAACTCCGGATGTTTGATCGTCCCGGCCCGCACCAGCATCTTGCCGTATTCGGCGCAGCGGTTCAGTGTGGGGATCACCTTGCCGGGGTTGAGTAAACCGAGCGGGTCAAAAGCGCGTTTGATGCTGAACATCTGCTCGTTCTCTTCAGCCGAAAACTGCACGCACATGCTGTTGACTTTCTCGATGCCTACGCCATGTTCACCCGTCACCGTGCCGCCCATGGCGACGCTGGTTTCTAGTATCTCAGCGCCAAACAACTCGCAGCGTCGCAGTTGGTCGGCATCATTCGAATCGAACAAGATCAGTGGGTGCAGGTTGCCATCGCCGGCGTGGAACACATTCAGGCAGCGCAGCGCGTATTTCTCTTCCATTGCTGAAATGGCTTCCAAAATGTCGGCCAAGCGCTTGCGCGGAATGGTCGAGTCCATGCACATGTAGTCAGGACTGATACGGCCTGACGCAGGAAAGGCGTTTTTGCGACCACTCCAAAATTTCAGGCGCTGAGCTTCGTCACGGCTCACCGTGATGGCGCTCGCGCCGCAATTGCGCAAGACCTCGCTCATGCGGCCAATCTCTTCTTCAACTTCTTCGGGTGTGCCATCGCTCTCGCACAACAGAATGGCGGCGGCGCTCAGGTCGTAGTCGGCGTGGACATAGTCTTCTACGGCGGCGGTCATCGGGCCGTCCATCATTTCCAACCCGGCCGGAATGATGCCCGCCGCGATCACGGCGGCCACAGCCTCACCGGCTTTGCGCACGTCGTCAAAGCTGGCCATGATGCAGCGCGCAAGTTGCGGTTTGGGCACCAGTTTGACGGTGACTTCGGTGGTCACCGCCAGCATGCCTTCGCTGCCGACCAGCACCGCCAGCAAGTCGTAGCCGGGGGCGTCGAGCGCTTCGCTGCCGAACTCGATGGCATCACCTTCAATGGTGAAGCCTTTGACTTTGAGCACGTTTTGCCCGGTCAGGCCGTATTTCAGGCAATGCACACCACCCGAATTTTCGGCCACGTTGCCACCGATGGTGCAAGCGATTTGGCTGGAGGGATCGGGCGCGTAATACAGGCCATGCTGGGCAGCCGCTTCTGAGATCGCGAGATTGCGCACGCCGCATTGCACCACCGCCGTGCGACTGATGGGGTCCATTTTCAAAATATGGTTGAACTTGGCCATGGACAGGGTCACGCCCATTTTGTGGGGCATGGCACCTCCGGACAAGCCCGTGCCTGCGCCCCTTGCGACCACGGGCACGGCTAAGCGATTGCAAGTTTGCAGCACGGCTTGAACTTGTGCGGTGGTTTCTGGCAAGGCCACCACCAAAGGACGTTCGCGGTAGGCCGTCAGGCCATCGCACTCATAAGGCGTGGTGTCTTCGGGGGTGAATAAGATCGCGTGTTCGGGTAAGACCTGACGCAAGGCTTGAACCACCTTTTTTTGCAGGCCCGCACGGTCTGTAACTGAACTTGAGGCGGGTGGGTTCAATTCTGGAGTGGTCATTGCGTTCATAGGAGGTTCGCCTTGTCAAAAGGGCCATGACGGAATAGCGTTGTCAAAAAAAGACTGTACGTGCATTCGCGCCGATGTGCGGTGAAAAAGCGGGTGCCGAGAATTTTTTTTACGAAGCCAAGCCCTCACGCCCATGCGCCAGGTAGACGTTGCCTTCCGTGGTGAGCGAAAAGTCAGCCCGGCCAAACAGCTTGGTGCCCATGGAGCATTTTATTTGAAAATAACTGTCTTGTGTCCGTTGATCAGTACGCGGTGCTCACCATGCCATTTGACGGCGCGGGCCAGCACCTGGCTTTCGGTGTCGCGGCCTTGGGTGGTCAAGTCGTCGACTGTTTTGCTGTGGTCCACGCGCGCCACATCTTGTTCAATGATGGGCCCCTCGTCCAGGTCGGCCGTTACGTAATGGGCGGTAGCACCGATCAATTTAACGCCCCGTTCGTGGGCCTGGTGATAAGGTTTTGCCCCCTTGAAACTGGGCAAGAATGAGTGGTGGATGTTGATGGCCCGACCCGCCAGTTTGCGGCACAGATCGTCGCTCAAAATTTGCATGTAGCGTGCCAGCACGACCAGTTCAGCGCCTTCTGATTGGATGATCTCGTATTGTTTGGCCTCGGCCTGCGCTTTGGTCGCGGCGGTTACTGAAATGTGGTGAAACGGTACGTTGTAACTGGCCGCGAGTTGGTAAAAATCACGGTGGTTGCTCACAATGGCACGGATGTCCAAAGGCAAGAGGCCGCTCTTCCAGCGGAACAGCAAATCATTCAGACAATGGCCTTCCTTGCTGACCATGATCACGGTGCGCATGGGTTGGGTGGTGGCATGTAAATGCCAAGAAATTTGGAAGGACTCCGAAAAGCCGGTGAGTTGGCTGCGCAGGTCGTCCTGACTGACTTGGTCACAGGCAAACTGCACCCGCATGAAGAACAGACCGGTGTCGTGGTCGCTGTACTGGGCAGCCTCTTGGATGTTGCCACCTCGCTCCAGCAAAAAACCGGAAACAGCGTGCACGATGCCGGTGCGGTCCGGGCAGGAAAGGGTCAGGATATAGGCGTTGATCATGGAGGCAGATTGTCGCAGGGGCGAGCGCAGCTGGGCGGCATGAAGTGAATTCATTTGGATTCTAGGGGACGTGCTGTCAGTCATGCGACCCCGGCGGTGGGTCGGCATTTGCCCCAGGACAGCCAAGGACTTACACTGAAAGTTGTACCGCATACGCAATTGAAACTTCGGCAGGAGAAGCACCTATGAGCGCACACCACTTCAACATGGACCATCAATGGTTGCCGTTCACACCGAACCGGCACTTTCGCACCGATCCTCGCGTGGTTGTGGCCGCTGACGGCTTGCACTTCACCACGCATGACGAACAAAAAATCCTGGACGGCATTTCCAGCCTGTGGTGTGTCACGGCCGGTCACAACCGCAAACCCATCAACGAAGCCATCAAAAAGCAGTTGGACACATTGGACTACGCCACCGCGTTTTCAGTCAGCAACGACAAAGCTTTTGAGGCAGCGCACATGATCGCCGAGTTGGCGCCGGGGGATTTGAACAAAGTTTTGTTTTGCAGCTCCGGCTCGGAAGCCGCCGACACCGCGCTGAAGGTGGCGCTGGCTTACCACCGCGCCCGGGGCGAGGGCCATCGCAACATTTTTATTGGCCGTGAAAAAGGCTATCACGGGGTGAACTTTGGCGGTATGAGCGTGGGCGGTCTGCCTGCCAACCGCAAGGTGTATGGCGCGCAATTGCTCCCGCGTGTGGACCACATGCGTTTCATTCACGATCCGGTGCACAACGCCTACATCCATAACCAGGAGCCGGTTTGGCAAGAAGACCCGTTGGTCGAGCTGGAGACCCGCATTCTGGCCTTGCACGACCCCAGCAACGTGGCGGCGATCATGGTCGAGCCTGTCGCCGGTTCGGCCGGATGGTACTTGCCGCCCAAGGGGTACTTGAAACGCTTGCGCGAGATTTGCGACAAGCACGGCATTTTGTTGATTTTTGACGAAGTGATCACCGGCTTTGGCCGCATGGGCACGAACTTTGGTGCCGACTATTACGGCGTGGTGCCCGACATGCTGAACTTTGCCAAAGGAGTGACGAACGGCGTGATTCCTTTGGGCGGCGTGATCTGCCGCGACCATATTTACAACGCCATGATGAATGCGGGCTCACCCGAACATGTGATCGAGTTTTTTCATGGCTACACCTATTCGGGCCACCCCGTCGCATGCGCAGCGGCGATTGCCACCTTGAACCTTTTCAAAGAAGAAGACCTTTTTGCGCGGGCCGCTGCCATGGGTCCGGTGCTGGGCGATGCCATGCATGCAGCGTTCAAGGGCTTGCCCAACGTGATCGGCATTCGCACTTTGGGTTTGGCCGGTGCGGTGGAACTGGCGCCCATGGCCGGTGCGCCCGGCAAGCGCGCCTTTGATATTTTCCTAGACTGTTATCACAAGGGTGTGCTGGTGCGTGCCGCCGGAGATAACTTGGTCATTTGTCCGGCCTTCACCGTCGACAAGTCACAGATTGATCAAATCGTCGGGACCCTGGCCGACAGCATCCGTCGTCACGCTTGAGAGGTCTGGCCTGACCTTGCGCAAGCTGCTGCAAATCGCAGTCACTTTGTTTTTTGCCCTGTGCGCGGCACTGCTGTGCCAGTGGATGCACACGCCCATTCCCTGGATGCTCGGCCCCTTGTTGGTGACTGCGGCGGGCTCTTTGTCCGGCCTGCCCACTCGCAGCGCGAACAGTTTGCGCAACGGGGGGCAGTGGATCATTGGCACCACGCTGGGTTTGTACTTCACACCGCAGGTGGGTGCCTTGGTGGTGAGCTTGTGGTGGGCCATTGGTGTGGGCATCGTTTGGGCCTTGGCCTTGGGCTTTCTTTTTGGAGCTTGGCTGCACCGGCAACATGCCAGCTTGTTGACCCAAGGGGAGTCCGCCCATTGCGCACAAGAAGCACGGGCGACGAGTTATTTTTCGGGCGCCATTGGCGGCGCTGCTGAAATGACCTTGCTCGCGGAGCGTGCAGGTGCTCGGACCGACTTGGTGGCAGCCGCACACAGTTTGCGTTTGCTGCTGGTGGTTGTGTTGTTGCCCTTTGGCATGACTTGGTTTCAGCTGCACTGGGATTTGCATGTAGATACCATGCTCCTGCCTGGACCCCGCGTGGCGCAATGGCCCGGTCTGCTTTACTTGGCGTTGGCATCGGGGGCGGGGGCATGGCTCATGACCCGATTCAAGCGGGCCAACCCGTGGTTCATAGGCGCTATGTTGGCTTCCATTGCGTTGACTCTTTCAGGTCAGCATTGGTCCGCTGTGCCCACCGAACTGTCCAACGCGGCGCAGTTGGTGATTGGTGTCAGTCTGGGTGTGCGATTCGAAAAAAAGTTCGTTCACACCGCTCCACGGTGGATGGTCTCGGTCATGTTGGGCACATTGGTGATGATGTTCGCTTCGGCCGCTATGGGCTGGGCCATGGCTTGGGCTACGGGGCTGAACCCCGCTACCTTGATCTTGGGCACTGCGCCAGGTGGCATTGCCGAGATGGCGATCACCGCCAAAGTATTGGAGCTGGGTGTGCCGGTGGTAACGGCGTTTCAAGTCTGTCGTTTGGTGGCTGTCTTGCTGCTTGTTGCGCCCATGTACAAATGGTTTCAAGCCCCGGCCGCCTCGCCCTGAAAGCTCAGTGCACCAGCACCGGTTGCTGCGCCAAACCCGCGTAGCTTTCCAAGGTGTCTTCTACCTCTTCTTGGGTGGGTGTTTGCAGTTGCCAAGCATGAATGTGCTGTTGGAACATCTCTGCCCATGAGCCATCGAGGTAAACCTCTTTGCCAGAGCGTTTGTCCACGATCTCAAAACCATGGCGTTCCAGCACAGGACCTTTGACAGTCGCGGCCTCATTGTCTGGATTGGCCAGCATGTGCATCACGGAAAAAGAATCAGATTCGTAAAGCAGGTTCATGGTGTCATTCTCACTCAACTAGGGGCTTGCAGTTGCGTCCGATAAAGAAAATTGCAAGAGAACAGGGTTTTTAATTGTTCTCCGTGCGTTTGGCGGGCAAAGGCGCTAGGGGTTGCAGCTTGTCCAAGCTCATGTCGATGAAGCTGCCGCTGACTTGGGTAATGCGGATGCGCACCGGCATCCAAGCGTGGTGGCGTGACAGCCACAACTCCACTTTGGTGTCGTATTTGCCGCGCGGCAGGCAGACCCATTTAGAGGTGGGGACAGGTTTTTCATCAATTTGAAGCGTTTCTTCGGCTTGCATCGTCAAGGTCCATGGCACCGCCTCGTTCACTGTTGCCGTCTGGATGCTCACGCTGGTGTCCGGTTTGTAACGCTCGGGGTCGCCTGTCATGGCCGCGGCCAATTGCACAAACAGGCTGACCTGGTCTTGCGCGCCCAGCAGCAGCTCAGCCGAGGGTTTGTTGTTGCTGAAGACGATGCGTTTGTTTTCTGCATCAAAGTGGGTGGCCCTCTCGCCCCGCCACTTGTCGGCGTACCGCGTGGGGATGAGACCATTGGCACCCACGCTACCGACACTGCTGTAAACGCGCGAGCCCAGCAAAAACGCTTTGATGGTCAGGCTGGCTTCATAGTCTGTCGGGTTGTGTTGCCAGCGCAACTCGCCATTGGCGTAATAAGTGAGTCCGCGATCTTGTCCAATCAGGTTGTATTGGAGCAACGTAGAAGGTGGCAATGCGCCTACCGCCAAAGGCACAGGCGGTGGTGTGATCGGCTGCAATGGCTCAACGGCCGGGGTCGCAACTTCGGCTTGCGCTGGGGTTGGCGTGTCGGTTGAAGCCGGCGTGGTCGCGGTTTCGGTTGGCGCGGTGGTGAGCGTGTCGGTGGGCGCCGTGAATTGCGGCTCCAGGGGTTCGGTGGTGGATGCAGGAGAAGGAGAAGGTAAAGACGATGGGGCAGTTACCGAGCGTCGTGGTTTGGCGGCAACAGACGGCTTGAGCGCCACAGGATTTGGGGCTTGGGCTTGCATCATGCGGGTCTGAAAAGGCAAAGTCTTGGCCGGCTCGGCGCGCAGCGACAACTGCAGTGCCTCGGGGCCCCCCAGCAGCAAACTGAGATGCACCAGCAAGA
The DNA here is from genome assembly GCA_945901045.1 of Limnohabitans sp. Rim8. Classification (GTDB taxonomy): domain Bacteria; phylum Pseudomonadota; class Gammaproteobacteria; order Burkholderiales; family Burkholderiaceae_C; genus Limnohabitans_A. Next base: position 37,381 of record CAMDKK010000009.1, on the reverse strand, counting down.
CCAAACCGATGGTCAGCAGCAATGTTTTGCGAGAAGGCCCAGAAGGCATGGATGCGCTCAAAGTCATGGCTTTTAAGCGCAGAGAGAGTGGCCCAGGTCCTGCGACAACTGGCGCGTCATGCGCAGCAGCGCTTGCGCCAAGGGCCCGTCCAGCGCAGTATCGAAACTGGCCGAAGAACCCAAGGCCACCACGCCCAAGGCCAAATGCTGATCGGCATCAAAAACCGGCGCACACAGGCCAGAAATACCCGGCAGCAACACGTTTTTGACCCGCCCCAAGCCTTGTTGGCGCGTTTCGGTTTGCAAGCTGTGAACATCTGCCAACGAGGCCGGTACATCGGTGCGGCCTAATTTATGGGCCAAGGCCAATTCATCTTTGAGCAAAGGAGTCAATTTGTCCAGTTGCCCAACGGGTGCTAAAAAGGCCGTGAAGCAACGGCCCGTGGCCGAGCTCAGCAAGGGCATCACATCACCCAAGCGCAAATTGACCGACACCGCCAAGGGGGATTCTTGCCAATGCACGATGGTGGGGCCACGGTTGCCCCACACCGCCAGCGCCAAGGTATGGCCGACCTCTTCCATCAAGGCCGGCAAACGCTCGCGGGCCATTTTGACGGCATCTAAACGTGACAAGGTGGACAATCCTAAGCGCAAGGTGGCGGGCCCTAATTCGTAGCGCGTGTTGGCGGTGTCTTGCACCACCAAACCCAAGCGCTGAAAACTCACCAAGTAGCGATGGGCTTTGGCAGCGCTCATCTTGGCCGAAGCGGCCAGGTCGCGCAACATCAAGGGCGCAGGCGCATGTGCCAAAACATCAAGCAAGGCAAAGCCCACTTCAACCGACTGTATGCCTGCTCTTTCCTTGTCAGTGAGGGGGCTGGGGGTCTCGTCCATATCGGCTAAAATTTGTTTCGTTTAGTAAAATGAATTCAACAATGCGTAATACGCAATGCAGCCCCACTGTAGCGGATAGCCCAGTCCAGCGAGAATAAGCCCATGAAATTAGCCACCTACAAAGACGGGTCGCGCGACGGACAGCTGGTCGTTGTCTCTCGCGATTTGACCACCGCCCATTATGCGACGGGCATCGCCACCCGGATGCAGCAGCTGCTGGACGACTGGAATTTCATGTCGCCGCAACTCGAAGACCTGTTCCACACCCTCAACAGTGGCAAAGCCCGCCACGCGTTCCCGTTCAATCCGCAGCAATGCATGGCGCCGCTCCCCCGCGCCTACCAGTGGGCCGATGGTTCGGCTTACCTGAACCATGTGGCCTTGGTGCTCGAAGCGCGCAAGGTCGAAGTGCCGGCCAATTTTGACCAAGACCCCTTGATCTACCAAGGCGGCAGTGACGACTTTCTGGGGCCCTGCGATCCGGTGGTGTGCCGCGACGCGGCTTTTGGCATTGATTTTGAAGCCGAGCTGGCCGTCATCACCGCCGACGTGCCCATGGCCGCCACGCCGGACGAGGCTTTGGAAGGCATTCGCTTGGTGATGATCGCCAACGACGTGAGTCTGCGTAACCTGGTGCATGCCGAGCTGACCAAAGGCTTTGGATTTTTTCAGAGCAAACCGGCCACCGCCTTCAGCCCCGTGGCGGTGACGCTCAACGAATTGGGTGACGCCTGGGACAAAGGCCGCCTGCACCTGACCATGCAATCGACTTGGAACGGCCGCAAAGTCGGTCTGTGCGAAGCCGGGCCGGAAATGACGTTTCACTTTGGCCAACTGATTGCGCACATGTGCAAAACCCGCAATGTGCGGGCGGGCACCATCGTGGGCAGCGGCACTGTGAGCAACCAGGGCGTGGAAGTCAACGGCCAAAAAGACTGGCCCAAGGGCTACAGCTGCATTGCTGAAAAACGCGCCATCGAAACCATTTTGGACGGACAACCCCGCACCGAATACATGCAATTTGGCGACACCATCCGAATTGAGATGAAAGGGCTCAATGGCGAGAGCGTGTTTGGGGCGATTGAGCAACAGGTGGTGCCACTGGCCTGAACCAGAGGTTCAACTGGCGTAGACGGTGTCCAGTGAGTCAAAGCCCTTGACTTCGATCGGGTTGCCAAAAGGGTCAAGAAAGAACATGGTCCATTGCTCGCCGGGCTGGCCTGGAAAACGCAGTTGCGGTTCGATCACAAAGGCGGTATGGGCTTGTTTCAATCGCGCAGCCAAGGCTTGCCAGTCGGCGCTTTGCAGGACCAGGCCGAAATGCGGCATCGGCACCACATGCGCTCCCACATGGCCGGTGGCAGCGGTTGCAAAGGGGGTACCCAGGTGCATAGAAATCTGATGACCCCCAAAATCATAGTCAACCCAGGTGTCGGTACTGCGGCCTTCTTGGCAGCCGAGCACGTCGCCGTAAAAGCGGCGGGCTTGGTCCAAGTCGGTGACGTTGAAGGCAAAGTGGAACAGGCTTTTCATGCGCCGAGCATAGCAGTCGCTGGCGCAGAGCCATGAGGCGCGTGACTCAAGTGTTCGTTCATGGCAAAGCGGTCTTCGCGCTCGCTGCGCAACTGCGCAACTGCGCGTTTGATCAGGATTTTGCTTTGCTGCGGGCCATCATCAACGCCAGATTGGCCTTGCGGTCGGCGCTGATGGTTTGCATGTGTGGGCGCTCGCCCATCATCTTCAGGTACTCGCGGGCAGGCAAGTCGGCCATTACATCTTTGCCATAAATGATTTTGGTAGCACTCGAGACCAAGGGCAAATGCGTCACAGCAGCGCAGTCGGCCAAGGTGAGGGTATCACCCGCCACGAAGGGCGCAAACTTGACCAGCTTGGCAAAGGCGGCGACGTTTTTCTCTAATTGGGCGCCGACTTTTTCTTTCACCGAGTCGCTCACCTTGCCGCCAAAAAAAGCTTCAGGGTAAAGGTTGCGGGCCACCAACTCCAGGTGCAAGTCCAGAAACAAGGCCAGCTCGCGAACTTTGCTCGCGGCAAAAGGGTCTGCCGGCAGCAGTGGGTTTTGTGGGTAGCGCTGTTCGATGTATTCGAGCATTACGGCCGACTCGCACATGACGCCGTTTTCGGTTTTCAAATACGGCACTTTGCCTAAGGGGCTGGCCGCAGGGTCGGTCTCGCCTACCCAGGCGATTTCTTCTTCAAAAGGCACGCCTTTTTCGAGCAGGGCGAATTTGACTTTGTTGTGGTAGTTGCTGGCTGCAAAGCCGCAGAGTTTGAGCATGGGGGTTCCTGTAACTGTGGGTTGGACACGAGACACCCAGATTACTGGAAAACCTGCGGAATCCAGGTCACCCATATGACGTCTTCTTTCAAGGTCCTCAACCGGCGGGTGAGTCGTGGAGGATAATCAAACCATGCAATCCCTGCGCAACGCCCATCTCCTCGCCCGCTTCGTGCTGGTGTGGTTTGTGCTGTTCGTCGGTGTTTCGGTGGCTTCGCCCTTGGTGAATCCACAAGGCATCCAAATGGTCTGCTCGGTCATGGGTGGTCTGAAAATGGTGGACACAGACGATGGCTTGGGAGACACCGCCCAAGCTGTCAACAGCCCAGATTGCCCCTTGTGCGTCCAGGTGACGTTGCCGACGCCATCGGCCACCCATCACTTGGACGCCACCAACGCACTGGCCTATGCCCTTCGCTCCATTCCGTCAGCCCGCATTGCTTGGCTGACCGGCGCTCCCCTGCCGCCTCGCGGCCCGCCTGCACTTTCCTGAACCTTCTCCTTGTCGCCGCCGCGGTGGATGCCGCTTTGCCGCTTTTCTTTGGGCATGTTCATGCCCGAAGAACGACAAGTTCAGCAACTTCCACTCCTACCCACAGCGCAGCCACACGGCTGAACTGAAGGCCCACTTTTAAAGGATGCAGACCATGAAACATTTACCTACTCTGTTGTGCGCTTGGCTTGCCGCCTTGGGCTTGGCGGCCTCGGCCCACACCGTGCTCGAATACCAGGTGGCCAGCGCAGGGCAAAGCTACAAGGCCACGTTCAAGGTGGGCCACGGCTGCGGCGCCTCGCCCACGCGGCAAATCGTGGTCGATATCCCTGCCGGTGTGCAAGGGGCCAAGCCCATGCCCAAGTCGGGCTGGCGGACGGAGGTGACCCGTGCGAAGCTGGCGCAGCCTTACACCAGCCACGGACGCGCCATCACCGAAGACGTGACCCGCATCAGCTGGACCGCCAAGACCGCTGAAGACATGCTGCCCAATGGGCATTACGATGAGTTCGTTCTTGTGGGCACCCTGCCCGCACAGGCTGGCATGATGTACTGGCCCGTGCAGCAGGTGTGCGAGCAAGGGCGCTTGGATTGGACTGAAGTGCCTAAACCAGGACAGAAGCTGTTTGATTTGAAGTCGCCTGCTGCGCTGCTGGAAATCATGCCCAGCGCAGGCGCTGCAGCGCACCAGCATTGATCGTTACAACCCCAGAATCAAGGAATTGAAGATGAAAACCCCCAACAAACACGCCGCATGGTTGCTGGCAGGATGGATCGCAACGGGAGCCGCTTGGGCCCAAGTGAAAGTAGAGGATGCTTGGGCCCGTGCCACTGTGCAGGGTCAAAAGGCGACAGGCGCTTTCATGAAGATCACAGCGCCTCAAACGACCCGTTTGATTACTGTCGTCACACCCGTGGCGGGTGTGGCCGAAATCCAGGAAATGAAGAGGGACAACGGTGTGATGAAAATGCGTGCGCTGCCGGAAGGGCTGGATTTGCCGGCCAACAAGTCTGTGGAGCTCAAGCCCGGCAGTTACCACCTGATGCTGATGGACTTGAAAGCACCGCTGATGAAAGACAGCAGCGTGGCGCTGACCTTGACTTTCAAAGACGCGAAAGGCAAGGAGACCCAACAGCAAATCAGCGTGCCCGTGACAGCAGGCGCTCCCGCCAAGCAAATGCCCGGTCATGCCGATCACAAGCATTGACAGTTTGCGCCAGAAAAAAAGCCAATGATCTTGAGGCCAGCGGATTGGTTTAAGCTTTGGCTTTCACCCACCGCCACAGGACACATCATGAGCGATACATCGGCTTTCGGTTTCGGCCAATTCGTTCCCGGTTTTGACTTCTTGAAGAACCTCGCGCAGTCGTCGCAACAGGCCAACGCCGGTGCGACTTCGGCCATGCCCAATATGGGCAGTTGGGTGGCGCCGACCTTGAGCATTGAAGAGCTGGACAAGCGCATTCAAGAACTCAAGGCCGTGCAGTTTTGGCTGGACCAAAACGCCACCGCACTCAAGGCCACCATCCAAGCGATGGAAGTGCAAAAAATGACTTTGTCAACGCTGCAGGGCATGAATGTGAACATGGCCGATCTGGCCAAAGCTTTTACCGCCAACGTACCTTACGCGATGGCGGCCACCCCTGCCGAGCCTGCTGCGCCAGTGCACACACCTGAGCCTGCGCCCACTGAAGCCGCGCATGCCGCAAAAGCTGATGCAACGGCCTCTGAGGCTGCTGCCAAGCCTGCGGTGGACCCCATGCAGTGGTGGGGCTCGTTGACGGAGCAGTTCCAGAACATTGCGGCTGCCGCTCTGAAAGATGTGGCCGCGCAAGCCCTCAAAAACGGACCGAAGAAGGCGAGCAAAAAGGCTGCCTCTGCAGCTTCTGCCAAAACCGCGTCCAAGGCCGGTGCGCCCGGGGCCTCGAAAAAAACCACTGCGCGTAAAACACCCGCCAAGACCGCTGGCAAAAACACCGCGGCCCAAAAAGCCACGGCACCACGCCAACGCGCATGAGCCTGTTTCCCTACGGGCACGCCACCCACCCGCAGTGGCCCATGGCGGCGGGTTTGGTACTGGCGCAACTGCGTGCACAAATGACGCTGTCCGGCTACGCCAGCGCGCCGCGCTTGGGTTTGCTGTACATCACCGACCACTACGCCCCGCAGGCCCAAGCCATCTTGGACCATTTGCGTCAAGAACTTCCTCAGGTGCAGGACTGGTCGGGCACGGTGGGTCTGGGCATCGCCGTCAACAACGCCGAGTATTTTGACGAGCCGGCCATGGCGCTTATGCTGTGTGATGTGCCCGCCAATCAGTACCGGGTATTTTCCGGCGTGGCACCTTGGCCTTCAGATTTTCAAGTGCAAGCGGCTTTGGTGCATGCCGGTGGACAAACGCCAGACATCACCGAGTTGATTGCCGAGTTGGCTGAGCGCACCGCAAGCGCTTATCTGTTTGGGGGCTTGGCCTCCAGTCGACAACACACTGTGCAGTTTGCGCAAAGCCATCTAACGCAGTCTGTCGCCAATCAACGGGGCGTGTTTCAAGGCGGGTTGAGCGGCGTTGCCTTTGGGCCGCAAGTGGCTTTGGTGTCCCGCGTGACGCAAGGGTGTCGCCCCATCTCCGCCGAGCGGGTGGTGACCGAGGCCGAAGGGCATGTGATGTACCAGTTGGATGGGCAGCCTGCACTGCAGGTTTTGCTGGACGATTTGAAGGTGTCACTCGCAAAGCCGCAACACGCCTTGCAGGCGGTGCGTTCGACTTTGGCGGGCATCAGTTCTGCGGTGGGCGCAGGCGTTGGCAAGACGGGCAGTTTTGGCGAAGACGTTGTCGTGCGCCATATTGTGGGACTGGACCCGGCCCGCCAAGGTGTGGCGATTGCAGACCATTTAAAGGTGGGCGAAAAAATCACTTTTTGTCAGCGCAATGCGCAAGCAGCCAAAGCCGATTTGATGCGCATTTGCGCTGAAATCCGCGAAGCCTTGGAGCCCGAGATGCTCTCGCTGGACATGGCCCATGATTTTGCGGCCAGCGATGCGCAAGCTGCGCCGCATCCTGCGCGGCGCATGGCGGGGGCGGTGTACGTCAGCTGCACGGGGCGTGGCGGGCCGCATTTTGGTGGGCCGAGCGCTGAGATGCAAATCATCCGACACGCTTTGGGCGATGTGCCCTTGGTCGGATTTTTTGCCGGCGGTGAAATCGCCCGCAACCGCTTGTACGGCTACACCGGGGTTTTGACGGTGTTCACAACGCAGGGCGATTGATTTTTTTTGTAAGAGCTTGCCTGCAAGCTATGGATTGTCCGTAGGAGATGCTATGGATGCAAGCGATAGGCTGTGACTTGCAAGCACAAGATCGCCAGCAGGCTGGCTCCTACAAAGAGGGATCAAACGCCGCGAACGCGGTCGGTCTTGAACTGCGCTCGGAATACGCTGAACTGCCCCGCGTCCAGCGACGCGCGCACTTCGCGCATCAGGTTCAGGTAGTAATGCAGGTTGTGGATGGTGCTCAGCATCGGACCGAGCATTTCGCCGCAGCGGTCCAGGTGGTGCAGGTAAGCGCGGCTGAAGCCGCCGCGCCCGCCTTGGTCCCACGACACGCCACCGGAGCCTGGGGCTGCGTCAAAAGGATGGCCGGCGCAGGCGTAGCAGGTGCATGTTGTGTCCAAGGGCTGCGGGTCGTTTTTGTGGCGCGCATTGCGCAGTTTCAGGTCGCCAAAGCGGGTAAACACCGTTCCGTTGCGGGCGTTGCGGGTGGGCATCACGCAGTCGAACATGTCCACACCATCGGCCACGCCTTGCACCAGGTCTTCGGGTGTGCCCACCCCCATCAAATAGCGTGGCTTGTGAGCCGGCAGGCGGTGCGGCGTGTGTGCCATGATTTGCAGCATCAGGTCTTTGGGCTCGCCCACGCTCACGCCGCCCACGGCGTAGCCCGGAAAGTCCATCGCCACCAGCGCGTCCAGCGATTCCTGGCGCAGGTTTTCAAACATGCCGCCTTGCACGATGCCAAACAGCGCGTTGGGGTTTTCCAATCGTGCAAATTCGTCTTTGGAGCGAACGGCCCAGCGGCGGCTCATCTCCATTGACTTGCGGGCTTCGGCCTCGGTCGTCAGGTGGCCCTTGGTCTCGTAAGGCGTGCACTCGTCAAGCTGCATCACGATGTCCGAGTTCAGGATGGTCTGGATCTGCATGCTGACCTCGGGCGACATGAACAGCTTGTCGCCGTTCACGGGCGAGGCAAAGGTCACGCCCTCTTCGGTGATCTTGCGCATCTGGCCCAGCGACCAGACCTGAAAACCGCCGGAGTCGGTCAGGATGGGTTTGTCCCACTTTTCAAACTGGTGCAGGCCGCCAAAGCCTTGCATCACGTCCAGGCCTGGTCGCATCCACAGGTGAAAAGTGTTGCCCAAAATGATCTGCGCGCCCATCTCGTGCAGGCTTCGCGGCATCACACCCTTGACCGTGCCGTACGTCCCGACGGGCATGAAGATCGGCGTTTGCACCACGCCGTGGTTCAGGGTCAGCGTGCCGCGTCGGGCGTGGCTAGAGGGGTCGGTTGCGAGCAAATCAAATTTGAGCATGGTGTGGGCTTGAAGCAGAGGCCTGAATTGTAGAGCTTGGCCTGCAGGCGATGGGCCTGAAATGCAGGAGCTTGCCCTGCAAGCGATAGGCCTGAAATGTAGCTTGCCTTGCAAGCGATAGAGAGCTGGTGCAAGTGCCCAATCGCCAGCAGGGCTGGCGCCAACAAAGGGCGAGCGAAGCTTGTCAAGATGTCAGGCTGGCAAGCTGCCCAGCGCTGGCTGTTCGAGAGCTTTACCCAGAAGTGACACCGCCCGTCGCCCCCCGTGCCTATACTTGAATCTCCCCACCCTGACTTGGAGACTCCATGCCTTTAGTGACCACGGACGATGGCGTTCAACTGCATTACGAAGAAGCCGGCAGCGGCACCCCCCTGATATTTGTGCACGAGTTTGCGGGGGATCACCGCAGTTGGGAGCCGCAAATCCGGTTCTTCTCGCGCCGCTACCGCTGCATTGTGTACAGTGCACGCGGTTATCCGCCGTCGGATGTGCCTGCACAAGGGGCCAACTATTCGCAAGAGCGCGTTTGGCAAGACCTGCGCTGTGTGATGGATGGGCTGCAGATTCAACAAGCCCACTTGGTGGGCCTGTCCATGGGCGCTTTTGCTTGCCTGCACTTTGGTTTGCATCACGGCACGCAAGGCCAAGCATCACGTGCATTGTCGCTCACCTTGGCCGGCTGCGGCACAGGATCTCATCCTGCGGTGCATGCAGAATTCAAGGTCCAATCCAAGGTGTTGGCGCATGACATTGAGACCTTGGGCGCCGAACATTTGGCCAATACGTATGGCATGGGGCCTTCGCGCTTGCAATTCAAAGCCAAGGACCCGCGCGGCTACACCGAATTCAACCGAAACTTGGCCGAGCATTCCGTGCTGGGGTCAGCCCGCACTTCGCGTGGCTACCAGGGCGAGCGCCCGAGCCTGTATGCCTTGACGGACCAGATTGCCCAGGTCAATGTGCCCACCCTCATCATGACGGGCGATGAAGACGAGCCTTGCCTGGAGCCTTCATTGATGCTCAAGCGCGCCATCAGCACCTCGGTGCTGGCCATGTTGCCGGGCAGCGGACACGCCATCAACCTGGAAGAGCCGCAGTTGTTCAATCAAATGCTGGCCGACTTTCTGGCACAGGTTGAGCAGGGCAAAAACTTTGTTCGCCCAGTTGAAACCCGCCCCGCCAGCATCTGGGGCCCCAGCGGCGATCCACGCCGCTGATGATGGATCCGGCCCATAAAGTTGAAACGCCAGCTCAGCCCGAGTTCCAACTTGCGGATATGTATGATTTAAAAAATCAAATTTTAATTGCCCTTGAATGTCGATTTACGGATCGAATTGGTTTGCGCATGATCCACAATAAGACCTCCTGTTGGATCCTGCATGCAGGCGATTTTGGTCTGACCATCGCTGCAGAATCGCCTGCAGGCAGGCTCCTGCATCAGCCCTGAATTTGAGAAGACACCATGACCGAACAACCGATCCACTGGGAAACGGACGGCACCAGCCGCATTCCGTTTGCCGTGTACACCGACGAAGACAGGCACAAAAAAGAGCTGGAGCGCTTCTTTTATAAAAGCCATTGGAGCTATGTGGGCTTGGAGGCCGAGGTCCCGAACGCAGGCGATTTTAAGCGCACCGTGGTGGGTGAGCGCTCGGTCATCATGACGCGCGCAAGCGACGCTCAAATTCATGTGGTAGAAAATGTCTGTGCGCATCGGGGCATGCAGTTTTGCCGCGAGCGCCATGGCAACAAAAAAGAGTTTGTCTGTCCTTACCACCAGTGGAGCTACACGCTCAAGGGCGACCTGCAGGGCGTGCCGTTTCGTCGTGGCGTGCGGCAAAACGGCAAAGTCAACGGTGGCATGCCCGCCGACTTTGACCCCAAAGACCACGGCCTCACGCCCCTGAAAGTGGCGACGCGCGGCGGCGTGGTGTTCGCTTCGTTTGACCCCAACGTGGAGTCGCTTGAAGACTTCATGGGCCCGACCATCCTCACCTACTTTGACCGCCTGTTCAATGGCCGCAAGTTGGTGGTGTTGGGCTACAACCGCCAGCGCATTCCGGGCAACTGGAAGCTGATGCAAGAAAACATCAAGGACCCCTACCACCCCGGATTGCTGCACACTTGGTTTGTCACCTTTGGCCTTTGGCGTGCCGACAACAAATCCGAACTGCGCATGGACGCACACCACCGTCACGCGGCCATGATCTCGACCCGCGGCAGCGCAGGCCAGGCCACCGGCGCGGCGTCGCAGGTCACGCAGGTGAGCAGTTTCAAAGAAAGCATGCAACTGCACGACCCGAGCTTTCTGGACATCGTGCCCGAAGACTGGTGGCAGATGGAGGATCCAGCGACGCCGGGCCGCCTCAAGGCTCTGGAAGCCCCTGCGGGGGGCAGCGAAGGACACAAAGTGCCAAGCGTGGGGGCCACATCCATGCCCACGGCGGTGATGATGACGCTGTTCCCGAGCGTGATTTTGCAGCAGCAGGTCAACAGCGTGTCGACGCGGCACATCCAGCCCGACGGACATGGCGCTTTTGATTTTGTTTGGACGCACTTTGGCTTTGAAGACGACACGCCCGAGATGCGCGAGCGCCGCCTGCGCCAGTCCAATCTGTTTGGCCCGGCCGGTTTTGTGAGCGCCGATGATGGCGAGGTGATCGAGTTCTCGCAACAGGCATTCGAGTCCAAACCCGAGCACCGCATGCTGGTCGAATTGGGCGGGCGCGACGTGGGCGAGACGGACCACATGGTGACCGAGACGCTGATTCGCGGCATGTATTCCTACTGGCGAAAAGTGATGGAGGCATGAACAAGATGACCATGGTGAACTTTGAAAGCCATCTGGCCTTGACTCAGTTGTACGCCGACTACGCCTCGGCCGTAGACAGCGGCAACTGGAATCTGTGGCCCGATTTTTTCACTGAGCAGTGCGTCTACAAACTGCAGCCGCGTGAAAACTTTGAGCGTGGATTCCCCCTCTGCACCCTGTCATTCACCAGCAAAGGCATGCTCAAAGACCGCGTGTATGGCATCCAGGAAACGCTTTACCATGACCCGTATTACCAGCGGCATGTGGTGGGTGCGCCCGTGGTGCGCAAGGTGGAGGACGGCCGCATCCACGCCGAAGCCAACTACGCGGTGTTTCGCACCAAACTCGACAAGGCCAGCATGGTTTTCAATGTGGGCCGCTACATCGACACCATCGTTCAAACGCCTGAAGGCCTTAAATTTGCCGAACGCCTGTGCATCTTTGACAGCGAAATGATCCCTAACTCCATCATCTACCCGATCTGACCCGAATCAACATGTGTAGGAGCCAGCCCTGCTGGCGATTTTCTTGCAGATCGCCTTGATGACATCGCCACTAAGCGAGTTCTTACAAAAAACACAGCGAAAGAACGCAATGAGCAACTGGATTGAAGTGGCCACCGAGGCCGATTTGTTTGAAGGCGCAGGCATCGCCGTGGCCCCTGCGGGCCATGACATTGCCCTCTTTATCGTAGAAGGCGAAGTGTTTGCCATTGACAACCTGTGCACCCATGGCAACGCCAAACTATGTGATGGCTTCGTGGAGGGCCACAATGTGGAATGCCCGTTTCATCAAGCGCAGTTCAGCTTGCGGGATGGCTCGGTGGGCTGCGGCCCGGCCACTGAGCCCGTCAAGTCTTGGCCGGTCAAGATCGAAGGCGGACGGGTGTTACTTCAGCTTGCCTGAACAGTGGTCTTCAATTCAGGTGGTCTTGGTGTCAGCAGCATCGCATCCCCATAGCTGAAGAATCTGTACTTGTTGGCAATCGCATGCCGGTACAAGCCCATGATGTGCTCGTAGCCCGCAAACGCGCTGACCAGCATCATCAAGGTGCTTTTGGGCAGATGGAAGTTGGTGATCAGGCGATCGACCACCTTGAACGCAAACCCTGGCGTGATGAATATCTGCGTATCGCCGCTGGCTTGATCCGATTGGGCCCATGATTCCAGCGTCCGAACCGTGGTCGTGCCGACCGCCACCACGTTGCAGCCGCGCGCTTTGCAGGCCGCAATCGCTTGCTGTGTGGTCTCGGGCACTTCGTACCATTCGCTGTGCATGGTGTGATCGGCAATGCTTTCGGTCTTGACAGGTTGAAAAGTGCCCGCACCCACATGCAATGTCACGCTGGCGCTTTGGACGCCTCGTGCCTCCAGTTGGGCCAATAAGGTGTCGTCAAAATGCAGCGCTGCGGTGGGTGCGGCCACGGCGCCGGGGACCCGCGCGAACACGGTCTGGTAGCGCTGCGCGTCTTCTGCTGTGTCCGCGTGTTGTATTGCGCCTGCAGGGCGCTCAATATACGGCGGCAGAGGCATCACGCCATGCTTTTCCATCAGTGCGTGGGGTTCTTCGCTCAGTTGCAGATGAAAAAGTTGGCCGTTTTCATCAGGCCAGCGGCCGATCAGAACGGCATCACACCCACCATTGAGGGCACCCCCCGCTATGAACATGCGCCCCCCCACCAGCGGTTTTTTGCTTACTTTCATGTGCGCTACCACCTGGTGGCCGGGCAATACCCGTTCAATCAGCAACTCCAGTTTGCCGCCGGAATCCTTTTCACCAAAAATCCTTGCTTTGATGACCTGGGTGTCGTTGAAGACCAGCAAGTCGCCCGGATGGAGAAGGTGGGGCAGTTCGTGAAAGATGCGGTCCACCACCAAGGGCGATGAGCCGTCTAGCAAGCGGGAACCGCTGCGCTCAGTGGCAGGATGCTGCGCGATCAGTTCCGGGGGCAGTTCAAAGTCGAAGTCGCTGAGCGTGAATGAGCGTGCGGGTGTTTCGGGTGAATGCATAGTTCTTGAGGGTCGGACGGACCCGTGCCAAGTTGAAAAGGCTATTTTCGCAGAGTGCCAGTGGAGGCCTTATTCAATGCGCGATGGCTGGGTGGTGGCTGCGCTGGGTTTGACCCGCTCGTTCACCCAGCGCAGCAAATCAAGCCACATTTGCCGCATTTCGGCATCGGTAGGGGTGAGCAAGGCGTTGGGCAATTCGATGGTCACCACGGGAACACCTCTGTTAACGCCGGCGTAGTTGCCCAAACTGCCTGGAAAAATACCCACTTGGTCCAAAAACAAACGCCCCAATTTAGGCGGCGGCGCACTGGGTCCATCGTAGTCCAGAAGCCCATAAGGCGCATGGATACTGACAATCAAATCAGGTTTGAAGCTGTCCAGTTCGTTGTGCAAAAAACGCGATTCAGGTTCTGATAAAGGTTTGGGGCCTGGCCAGCGCCGGGGGTCGCGACGGGTGCGGGTTTCCCAGTAAAACTTGGCTTCTTTGGCCCATTGGGGTGTTGGGAAGTTGCGATTCAAGTCTACGCCATTGGCGTTCATTCTTCGCGCCGGCTTGGCCAGCAAGCCGTCTGGATTGAGCACCGGGATGAAGCGCCAAAGGGCATTGGAGGGGGTTTCATTGGCATGTTGAATCCAATGCAACACCAACGACCCTGAGGACTTTTCATCCCCATGGATGCCGCCGACGACCAGTATGCGCAATTGCGGATTTGCGGCCGTGATATCGCGGGAAAAAATGACGCGCCCCTGAACCGACTTGCCCTGTGTGGGCTGCAATTCAGCGTTCAAGCACAGCCGGGTTTTGACATTGGGCAAGCGCGGCACCAGAACGTCACAGACGTTGTCTTTGCGCGTTGCAGTGGCTGAGCTTGGGGGGGGGCTTGAGCTCGACACTGCCGCTTCAACGGGAAGACTGAACAAGATGGCAAAGTACAGGCTGCTGAGCAGACTGCAGCGCAACCATGACAAAGGGTCATCGAACAGAGCAGAACGGGTAATAAACTTTGGCCAGAGCAAAAGGTGCAAAACGGTTTTTCTAAAAAAAATCATCTCATTTTAAGGGGCAGTCGCAGTTTCTGTCCCTGCCCCTGCGTGCACAATCACTTCATGCCCCTGCCCCCCGTGACCCCGACCCCCTCCAAAGCCTTGTCAGCACCGCAAAAGGCGTTGCGCAAGCTGGGCTTGGACCGTGACATCGATCTGGCGCTGCACTTGCCGTTGCGCTACGAAGATGAAACGCGGATTGTCAAACTGCGCGATGCGCGAGAAGGTGACACGGTGCAGGTTGAGGCCACGGTCACGTCGTGTGACATCACCTTCAAGCCGCGCAGGCAGTTGTTGGTGACGGTGGACGATGCTTCGGACACCTGTGTTTTGCGGTTCTTCAGTTTCTACCCCGCCCATCAAAAAGCCCTGGCCGTGGGCAACCGGCTGCGTTTGCGCGGCGAGGTGCGCGGCGGTTTCGGGGGCTTGACCATGATGCACCCCACATTCAAAGCGGCGGGCGGCGAGCTGCCGGGGGCGCTGACGCCTGTTTACCCGACGGTGGCCGGCTTGCCCCAAACCTACTTGCGCCGCGCGGTGATCACGGGCTTGAATCATGCCGATTTGACTGAAACCTTGCCGCCCGCCTTGCCCTTGGGCTTGCCCTGGCCCGACCCCCGTGGTGCCTGGGACTTGCGTGCCAGTTTGCAGTTCTTGCACCACCCGACCCCTGATGTGTCGATGGCCGCGCTGGAAGACCGCAGTCACCCCGCCTGGATCCGCCTGAAGCTAGAGGAACTGCTGGCCCAGCAGCTCTCGCAGCTCACCGCCAAACGCGAACGCGATCGGCTGCGCGCGCCTCGTCTGGTGCCTCGCCCCGAAGGCTTGCACGCGCAGTTGCTGGCGGCCCTGCCCTTTACCCTGACCGCAGCGCAGCAGCGCGTGGGCGAAGAAATTGCAGCCGATCTGGCCCGCGCCGCGCCCATGCACCGCTTGCTGCAAGGCGATGTGGGGGCGGGTAAAACCGTGGTCGCCGCGCTGGCGGCGATGGTGGGTATCGATGCAGGCTGGCAATGCGCCTTGATGGCACCAACTGAAATTTTGGCCAGCCAGCACTTTAGCAAATTGGTCGGCTGGCTCGAGCCCCTGGGCATCAAAGTGGCCTGGTTGACCGGCAGCCAAAAGAAAAAAGAACGCACGACCATGCTGGCCCTGGTGGCCAGTGGGGAGGCGGCCTTGGTGGTGGGCACGCACGCCATCATCCAAGAGCATGTGCAATTCAAAAACCTGGGGTTGGCAGTGATTGACGAGCAGCACCGCTTTGGCGTCGCGCAGCGCCTGGCATTGCGCGGCAAGATGCAAGAAGACGGGATGGAGCCGCACATGCTGATGATGACCGCCACGCCTATCCCCCGCACCTTGGCCATGAGTTACTACGCGGACCTGGACGTGTCGGTGCTCGACGAGCTGCCGCCTGGACGCACACCCGTGGTGACCAAGGTGGTGTCTGACAGCCGCCGGGACGAAGTCGTCGAGCGCATCGGCGCCCAATTGTCCCAAGGCCGTCAGGTGTATTGGGTGTGCCCCTTGATTGAAGAAAGCGAAGCGCTGGACCTGACCAACGCCACCCAAACCCATGCCGACTTGAGCGACGCCTTGCCCGGCGTGATGGTGGGCTTGCTGCATTCCCGCATGCCGGTGGCCGAGAAAAAAGCGGTGATGGACTTGTTCACCAGCGGCGTGATGGGCGTGCTGGTCAGCACCACGGTGATCGAAGTGGGCGTGGACGTACCGAATGCGTCCCTGATGGTGATCGAACATGCCGAGCGCTTTGGTTTGAGCCAGTTGCACCAGTTGCGCGGCCGGGTCGGGCGAGGTGCGGCGGCTTCAGCTTGTGTGCTGTTGTATGGCACACCCGATGGCGGTCGCCTGAGCGAGACCGCGCGCGAGCGCCTGCGGGCCATGGTGGAGACCAACGATGGCTTTGAAATTGCCCGGCGGGATCTGGAAATCCGGGGGCCGGGCGAGTTTCTGGGGGCCCGCCAATCCGGCGCTCCCTTGCTGCGATTCGCCGACCTGAGCACCGACACGCATTTGCTGGAATGGGCCAAAGCATGGGCCCCAAACATGTTGGACCGACACCCCCATTTGGCTATCCGACACATCGCCCGCTGGTTAGGTGGAAAATCGGAATATCTGAAAGCCTGAACGAGAGCCCGCAACGTGACCCTGACTGAACTCAAATACATCGTGGCAGTCGCCCGCGAAAAACACTTCGGCAAAGCGGCTGAAGCGTGTTTCGTGTCACAGCCTACTTTGTCGGTGGCCATCAAAAAACTCGAAGAAGAACTGGAGCTCAAGATTTTCGAGCGCAGCGCCAACGAAGTGACGGCAACGCCTTTGGGCCAAGAGATCATCGAGCAAGCGCAAAGTGTGTTGGAGCAAGCAGCGCAGATCAGGGAAATTGCCAAACGCGGCAAAGACCCGTTGGCCGGCGCTTTGCGTTTGGGATTGATCTACACCATTGGCCCCTATCTCTTGCCCAGCCTGGTCAGACAAGTGATTGCGCAGGCCCCCCAAATGCCTTTGATGCTGCAAGAAAACTTCACTGTCAAATTGCTTGAAATGCTGCGCACGGGCGAGACCGATTGCGCGGTATTGGCTGAACCTTTTCCTGAGACCGGCTTGGCGATTGCGCCTTTGTATGATGAACCTTTTATGGCCGCTGTACCGATGGGGCATCCTTTGGCTAAGCAAAGTTCTGTGACGGCAGAACAATTGAAGAACGAGACCATGTTGCTATTGGGAACCGGACATTGTTTCCGCGATCATGTGCTGGAAGTTTGCCCTGAGTTTGCACGTTTTTCCAGCCATGCCGAAGGCATCCGAAAAAGTTTTGAAGGCTCTTCATTGGAGACCATTCGCCACATGGTGGCTGCAGGTATGGGGGTGACCCTGGTGCCAAGATTGTCGGTGCCGCAAGCCGCTTTGCAAGACAAACCGCAGCATCAAAACGAGGATGCGCATGTCAAATACTTGCCCATCACGGATGCGGCGGGCGGGGCAGCGCCATCACGCAGAGTGGTTCTGGCGTGGCGACGCAGTTTCACCCGTTATGAAGCCGTAGCCGCCTTGCGCAACGCCATTTATGCCTGTCCGTTACCAGGTGTTACGCGGCTGTCATGAGGACTGCATTGTTGCGAGAAAAAATTCAGCTGTATCTGGATCTGATTCGCTGGAATCGCCCTGCGGGGTGGCTGCTGCTGCTGTGGCCCTCTTTGGCCGCCTTGTGGGTGGCTGCGGACGGCTTTCCGGGGTGGCATTTGGTCATGGTATTCAGCTTGGGAACTGTCTTGATGCGCAGCGCAGGATGTTGCTTGAACGATGTGGCCGACCGCAACTTTGACAAGCACGTTAAACGCACCGCCGATCGACCCGTTACCAGCGGGCGTTTGGCGGTCAAGGAGGCCTTGGTTTTGGGGGCCGTCTTGGCGATGCTGGCTTTTTGCTTGGTCCTGACGATCAACCGCACGGCAGTGATGTGGTCATTTGCGGCGCTGGCGACGGCGGTGGTTTATCCCTATGCCAAGCGGGTTGTTTCGATGCCCCAAGCCGTCTTAGGCGTCGCCTTCAGTTTTGGCATTCCCATGGCCTTTGCGGCGGTGCAAAGCGAGGTGCCCTTGCTGGCGTGGATTCTGTTGCTGGGGAACTTGTTTTGGGTCATGGCCTATGACACGGAGTACGCGATGGTGGACCGAGACGACGATCTGCGCATCGGCATGAAGACCTCAGCCATCACCTTGGGTGACAAGGACATCCCCGCCATCATGGGCTTTTACATGGCTTATTTGGGGATATGGGCCTGGGCGTTGGGCGACCGCATCCAAGGTGTTGCGGCTGCTGTGGCTGGCGCGATCGCGCTGCTTCAAGTGGTCTGGCACTTCAGCCTGATTCGCCACCGTACCCGAGAAGCCTGTTTCAAAGCTTTCCGAATGAACCACTGGCTGGGCTTGACGGTTTTTGTGGGGGTCGTGCTGGGTTTGGCGCCGTGAGCCAGGGGGTGTTAAATCAAACCTTGCCGAACTCGTCGCCCAATTCGTGTGCACGTTGTTCGGCTGCCTGCATGGCTGTGATAAAAGCCGATTTGACGCCTGCAGTTTCCATCGAGGTGATGGCGGCGTAAGTGGTGCCGCCTTTGGACGTGACGCGTTGACGCAGCACTTCAGCGGACTCGTCGGAAGCCCGGGCCAGCTCAGAAGCCCCGGCAAAGGTGGCCACAGCCAAGCGGTAAGCCTGCTCTGAACTCAGACCCATGACCACGCCTGCCTGGGTCATGGCTTCGAGGAAATAAAACACATAGGCAGGACCCGAGCCAGACAAGGCGGTCACAGCGTCAAGTTGCTTTTCTGCGTTTACCCACATGAATTCCCCAGTGGTGCGGATGATGTGTTCAACCAAGGACTTTTCTGGGTCGGAGACCTGCGCAAGCGCAAACAAAGCGGTCATGCCTTTGCCGACCAATGCAGGTGTGTTGGGCATGCAACGCACGACCCGGGTCGTTCGCAGCCAGGCCGCAATGCTGTCCGTGCGAATGCCTGCTGCGACTGACAAATGCAGTGCCTTGGAGGCAAAAGGCAGGACCGGTTCAGCAGCTTCTTTAAAGACCTGAGGTTTGACGGCCCAGACCATCAAATCAACCTGCGCAAGTGCCTTGCTGGCGTCCGGTAAAACGGTAATGCCAAATTGTTCCCTGAGTTTCAGCGCTGTTTCGGCAAAAGGCTCCACCACCTGAATTTGGTGCGGGCGAAGGCCTTGCTTAAGCAATCCGCCAATGATGGCGCTGGCCATGTTGCCACCGCCAATGAAGGCTATATGTAGTGAGTCTATTGCTGAGATCATGGTGGGATGAATAAAAAATGATGATTTTCAAAAGGCAAAAAGAAGTAATTCAGGGCGTATGACGTGGCATTGTCGTTGGTAGTCAAAAAAATGCGACCGCACATATTTGAAATCGGGTGTACAAAAGAAAAAAACTCAGCAAGGTGTTGACGAGCCCTATTTTTGATGGCATACTAGTGGGCTTCGCTTGTGAAAAAGCGTGGTTATCTGCCCAATCAAAGCACTGCGAGTGGTTCGCGATGTGGATGACGGGCCCAAGACTGATCTTATGAGGATTGATTGAAAAATCAAACTTCAAGGGTGCAAGTTGGGAATATAGAAATGATCCAGACAGAATCTCGGTTGGACGTTGCCGACAACACCGGCGCAAAGTCCGTGCTGTGCATCAAAGTGCTCGGCGGGTCCAGGCGTCGCTACGCCAGTGTTGGCGACATTATTAAGGTGAGCATCAAGGAAGCAGCTCCGCGTGGTCGCGTCAAAAAAGGCGAGATCTACAGCGCGGTGGTGGTTCGTACGGCCAAGGGTATTCGCCGTAGTGATGGCTCGCTTGTCAAGTTCGATGGCAACGCCGCAGTGTTGCTGAATAACAAACTCGAGCCTATCGGCACCCGTATCTTTGGACCCGTGACGCGTGAATTGCGTACCGAAAAGTTCATGAAGATCGTGTCATTGGCCCCTGAAGTGTTGTAAGGACGCGCCCCATGAACAAGATTCGCAAAGGCGATGACGTGATCGTCATCACAGGTCGCGACAAAGGTAAGCGCGGAAAAGTTTCCCAGCGTACCGATGACGCACATTTGGTTGTCGAGGGTATCAACCTCGTGAAAAAGCATGCCAAGCCAAACCCTATGAAGGGTACAACTGGCGGCATCATCGAAAAAACCATGCCGATTCACCAATCCAACCTGGCGATTTTCAATGTCGTCTCTGGCAAGGCTGATCGAGTGGGTATCAAGCAGCAGGCTGACGGCAAGCGCGTACGCGTTTACAAGTCGAGCGGCGAAGAAATCAAGGTGGCATGACCATGGCACGACTCCAACAACACTATCGCGAAAAAGTTGCCCCAGAGATGATGGCCAAATTTGGCTACAAGTCTCCTATGCAGGTGCCCCGCATCACCAAGATCACCTTGAACATGGGTGTGTCTGAGGCGGTGGCTGACAAAAAGGTCATGGACCACGCCGTCAGTGACATGACAAAGATCGCGGGTCAGCGCCCCGTGGTGACCAAGGCCAAAAAAGCGATTGCGGGTTTTAAAATCCGTGAACTCCAACCCATTGGCTGCATGGTCACGCTGCGTGGCGTGCAAATGTATGAATTCCTAGATCGTTTCGTGACCGTGGCTTTGCCCCGTGTGCGTGACTTCCGCGGTATTTCGGGTCGTGCTTTTGATGGTCGCGGCAACTACAACGTTGGCGTTAAAGAGCAGATCATTTTCCCTGAGATTGAGTACGACAAGGTGGATGCCTTGCGTGGCCTCAACATCAGCATCACCACGACGGCTAAGACCGACGACGAGTGCAAGGCGCTCCTCGCTGGCTTCCGTTTCCCTTTCAAGAACTGAGGTGGCACGTGGCTAAACAAGCATTGATCGAGCGCGAGCTCAAACGAGACCGGTTGGTGGCCAAGTACGCAGCAAAGCATGCGGAATTGAAAGCCATTGCCAACAGTGCCAAGCGCACTGACGAAGAGCGTGCAGCAGCCCGTTTGGGTCTGCAAAAGCTTCCACGTAACGCCAATCCCACGCGTCAACGCAACCGTTGTGAAATCACCGGTCGTCCACGTGGTACGTTCCGTCAATTCGGCCTGGGCCGCGCCAAGATTCGAGAATTGGCCTTCCAGGGCAACATTCCCGGCATGACCAAGGCCAGCTGGTAATACGGCAGGAGAGAACAACATGAGCATGAGTGATCCCATTGCCGATTTGCTGACCCGCATCCGCAACGCACAAATGGTGGCCAAAGCCACCGTGTCCATCCCATCTTCAAAAGTGAAAGTGGCGATTGCACAGGTGCTGAAAGATGAAGGTTACATCGACGGCTTCCAAGTCAAGACCGCTGACGGCAAATCTGAGCTTGAAATTGCCCTGAAGTACTACGCAGGTCGCCCGGTAATCGAGCGCATCGAGCGCGTGAGCCGCCCAGGCTTGCGAGTGTACAAAGGCCGTGACGCCATTCCACAAGTTCAAAACGGACTTGGCGTGGCGATTGTCACCACACCACAAGGTGTGATGACCGACCGCAAAGCGCGCGCAACCGGTGTCGGTGGCGAAGTACTTTGCTACGTCGCTTAATCGCAGGAGAGACAAAATGTCCCGAATAGGAAAAATGCCAATCACCATCCCCGCTGGCGTGGATGTGTCGATAAAACAGGATCAAGTCAATGTCAAGGGTGCCGGTGGCGCCTTGACAGTGGCAGCCAGCATGTTGGTAACGATCACAAACGATGCGGGCAAACTGAGTTTTGCACCCGCCAATGACTCTCGCGAAGCCAATGCGATGAGCGGTACCTTGCGCCAGTTGGTTAACAACATGGTGACCGGAGTCACCAAAGGCTTCGAGAAAAAGCTGTTACTGGTTGGTGTGGGTTACAAAGCGGCAGCTTCAGGCGAAAAGCTGAACCTGGCTGTTGGTTATTCACACCCCGTCAACATCGAAATGCCTGCGGGTATCACGGTGGCCACCCCGACCCCGACGGAAGTTGTGATCAAAGGTGCCGACCGTCAACGTGTTGGCCAAATTGCTGCTGAGATTCGCGCTGTTCGTCCTCCTGAGCCTTACAAGGGCAAGGGCATCCGTTATTCGGATGAGAAGATCACGATCAAAGAGACTAAGAAGAAATAAGGAGCTGCATCATGTTGACCAAAAAAGAGCAGCGTCTGCGTCGTTCGCGTCAAACCCGTATCCGCATTGCACAACAAGGCGTAGCGCGTTTGACGGTGAACCGCACCAATTTACACATCTATGCCAGCATTATCTCTGGTTGTGGTACCAAAGTTTTGGCAACTGCATCGACATCCGAAGCCGACATCCGCAAGGAACTTGGTGCAGCCGGTAAGGGCGGCAACGCGCATGCAGCACAAATCATTGGCAAGCGCATTGCTGAAAAAGCCAAAGCCGCTGGTGTCGAAAAAGTGGCTTTTGATCGCGCAGGTTTCGCCTATCACGGTCGTGTCAAGGCTTTGGCCGACGCAGCCCGCGAAGCAGGTCTGCAGTTCTAATCGGATCGGAGTTATAAATGGCTAAATTTACAGCAAAACCGCAAGGTGACGGTCCTGAAGACGGTCTGCGCGAAAAGATGATTGCGGTCAACCGCGTGACCAAAGTGGTCAAGGGTGGTCGTATTTTGGGTTTCGCCGCATTGACGGTGGTGGGTGACGGCGACGGTAAAGTCGGCATGGGCAAGGGCAAGTCGAAAGAAGTGCCTGCTGCTGTGCAAAAAGCGATGGAAGAAGCCCGCCGAAACTTGAACAAAGTGCCGCTTAAAAATGGCACGATCCATCATGCAGTGTTGGGTCATCATGGTGCCGCCCGCGTGATGATGGCTCCAGCGCCAAAAGGTACCGGCATCATTGCTGGCGGCCCTATGCGTGCAGTTTTTGAAGTGGTCGGAATCACGGACATTGTGGCCAAGAGCCATGGTTCTTCCAACCCTTACAACATGGTTCGCGCCACGTTGGACGCTTTGTCCAACTGCACGACAGCTTCCGAAATTGCTGCCAAGCGCGGCAAGAGCGTTGAAGACATCTTCGCTTGATCTGGAGTTAGAAAATGACAACACAAGCAGCAACAGTCAAGGTTCAATTGGTGCGTAGCCCCATTGGTACCAAGCAATCACACCGCGACACTGTGCGTGGTCTGGGTTTGCGCAAGCTCAATAGCGTCAGCGAATTGCAGGATACACCTGCTGTTCGCGGCATGATCAACAAGATCAGCTACCTGGTCAAGGTTCTCTGAGAGAAATCTGATGCAACTCAATAGCATTAAATCTGCAGACGGCGCTAAACACGCTAAACGTCGCGTTGGCCGTGGTATCGGTTCGGGTCTGGGTAAAACCGCCGGTCGAGGTCATAAAGGTCAAAAATCCCGCTCGGGTGGGTACCACAAAGTCGGTTTTGAAGGCGGTCAAATGCCTTTGCAACGTCGTTTGCCCAAGCGTGGTTTTAAATCTCATCTGTTGCAATTCAACGCCGAAGTGACATTGACTGCTTTGGAGAAGTTGGGCGCTGCAGAAGTGGACATGCTGACCCTGAAGCAAGCTGGTTTGGTCGGCGAGATGGTCAAGGTCGTGAAAGTCATCAAAACAGGTGAACTGACCAAAGCTGTGAAGTTGACCGGTATCGGTGCAACTGCTGGTGCCAAGGCAGCCATCGAAGCGGTCGGCGGCTCCATCGCTTAATTTGAAAGCCTGAAGTGGTAACCAGCGCTCAAACAACAGCCAAAACAGGTCAGTACGGTGACTTGCGTCGTCGGCTCGTCTTTTTATTGCTGGCGTTGGTGGTCTATCGCGTTGGTGCGCACATTCCTGTCCCTGGTATTGATCCTGCGCAATTGCAGCAGTTGTTCAAAGGGCAGCAGGGCGGCATTTTGAGCTTGTTCAACATGTTCTCAGGTGGCGCTTTGTCCCGTTTTACGGTATTTGCCTTGGGCATCATGCCGTACATTTCGGCATCGATCATCATGCAACTGCTGGGCTATGTGTTGCCGGCGTTTGAACAGTTGAAAAAAGAAGGCGAATCTGGCCGTCGAAAGATCACACAGTACACTCGTTTCGGTGCATTGGGGCTTGCCTTGTTTCAGTCGCTTGGCATTGCCGTGGCTTTGGAGGCCTCTGCGGGTCTGGTGATCAATCCCGGTTTTGGTTTCCGCATGACGGCTGTGGTCAGTTTGACGGCAGGCACAATTTTCCTAATGTGGCTGGGTGAGCAGATCACCGAGCGCGGCTTGGGTAACGGTATTTCCATATTGATCTTCGCCGGTATTGCAGCAGGCTTACCAGGTGCTGTTGGGGGCTTGTTGGAGTTGGTACGAACCGGTGCCATGAATCCGCTGATTTCCATACTGATTGTGGTGGTTGTGGCTCTGGTGACTTTTGGCGTGGTATTTGTTGAGCGGGGTCAACGTAAGATTTTGGTGAACTATGCACGGCGTCAAGTCGGCAACAAAGTCTACGGTGGACAGTCTTCTCACCTTCCTTTGAAGCTGAACATGGCGGGTGTTATTCCTCCCATCTTTGCATCCTCGATCATTCTCTTGCCTGCTACTGTGATCAATTGGTTCAGCTCCGGTGATACCAACAGTGCATTCGTGCGGTTCTTGAAGGACATTGCCACCGGTTTGACTCCCGGTCAACCTGTTTATGTGATGTTCTATGCCTCAGCGATTGTGTTTTTCTGCTTTTTCTACACGGCGCTTGTCTTCAACAGCCGCGAAACTGCTGACAACCTCAAAAAGAGTGGCGCGTTCATTCCGGGCATTCGCCCAGGTGATCAAACGGCCCGCTTCATTGATAAAATCTTGCTTCGTTTGACCTTGGTTGGCGCTGTCTACATCACTTTCGTGTGTTTACTGCCAGAGTTTTTGATTCTCAAGTACAACGTCCCCTTCTATTTCGGTGGTACTTCACTTCTGATCATTGTGGTTGTGACCATGGACTTTATGGCGCAAGTGCAGAATTACCTGATGTCTCAGCAATACGAATCGCTCTTGAAAAAGGCGAATTTCAAAACCTCATTGGGCAACTGATGATGGCAAAGACAGACAAAGATTAAAAGAGTTTCCTGCCGATTAAGCAGGATCCAAAATTGAGTTTTGAGTCAGATTGAATCAAAACATTGAACTGTGTTTTAGGAGATAAAAATGAAAGTCTCGGCTTCGGTGAAGAAAATTTGCCGCAACTGCAAGATCATTCGCCGTAAAGGTGTTGTTCGTGTGATTTGCACGGACCCGCGTCATAAACAGCGTCAAGGCTGATTGCAAGAGTTATAGAGGAAGAAAATGGCACGTATTGCTGGCATCAACATTCCGCCGCACAAGCATGCAGAGATTGGCTTGACCGCCATTTTCGGCATCGGTCGCACGCGCGCACGTCAAATCTGCGAAGCTTGCGGCATTGCTTATTCCAAGAAGATCAAAGATCTGACGGACGGCGACTTGGAAAAAATTCGCGATCACATCGCAGTGTTCACCATAGAAGGTGACCTGCGTCGCGAAACAACCATGAACATCAAACGTTTGATGGACATTGGTTGCTACCGTGGCTTTCGCCATCGTCGTGGCCTGCCCATGCGTGGTCAGCGTACTCGTACCAATGCACGTACCCGCAAGGGTCCGCGCAAAGGTGCTGCCGCTTTGAAGAAATAAAAGGGATTGAGAGACCACTATGGCAAAAGCCCCCTCGAATAACGCCGCACAACGCGTTCGCAAAAAAGTCCGTAAAAACGTTGCTGACGGTATTGCACACGTGCATGCATCGTTCAACAACACCATCATCACGATCACCGATCGCCAGGGCAATGCTTTGTCTTGGGCTTCCTCGGGTGGCCAAGGGTTCAAAGGTTCTCGCAAGTCGACACCTTTTGCAGCCCAGGTAGCTTCTGAGGTCGCTGGTCGTGCAGCCATTGAACAAGGCATCAAGAATCTTGACGTCGAAATCAAAGGCCCAGGTCCTGGCCGTGAATCTTCGGTCCGAGCGTTGGGTGCATTGGGTATACGTATTACATCGATTGCCGATGTGACACCCATGCCGCACAACGGTTGCCGCCCACAAAAGCGTCGCCGTATCTAATTTAACCAAGCCCACCGCCATTGCCTCATCGGCAATGGCTCCTGTACGTTAGTGCAGCAGATGACATAAAAGGAAGCTCAAGTGGCACGTTACCTCGGCCCCAAGGCCAAACTCTCCCGCCGTGAAGGCACCGATCTGTTTTTAAAGAGCGCACGTCGCTCGATTGCTGACAAATCCAAATTTGATACCAAGCCAGGTCAACACGGCCGTACCTCAGGCCAGCGCACCTCTGACTTCGGTTTGCAATTGCGTGAAAAGCAAAAAGTCAAACGCATGTACGGGATTTTGGAAAAACAATTCCGCC
This sequence comes from Limnohabitans sp. Rim8, assembly GCA_945901045.1. Lineage (GTDB taxonomy): Bacteria > Pseudomonadota > Gammaproteobacteria > Burkholderiales > Burkholderiaceae_C > Limnohabitans_A. Next base: position 11,317 of record CAMDKK010000009.1, on the reverse strand, counting down.
GCTACTTTGCCGAAGCCGATCGCCGTAAGGGCAATACAGGCTCCAACCTGTTGGCCTTGCTGGAGTGCCGTCTGGACAATGTGACCTACCGCATGGGTTTTGGATCCACGCGGGCTGAGTCGCGTCAGTTGGTATCTCATAAAGCTTTGACTGTGAATGGTCAACCGGTGAATATCCCTTCGTACTTGGTGAAAGCCGGTGACGTTGTGGCCGTGCGCGAAAAGTCCAAGAAACAAAACCGTGTGGTTGAAGCCTTGCAATTGGCTCAACAAGTAGGCATGCCTGCTTGGGTCGAAGTGAACATCGAAAAAGCCGAAGGCATTTTCAAGAAAGTTCCTGACCGTGACGAGTTCGGTGCTGACATCAACGAATCGCTGATCGTTGAATTGTATTCACGTTAATCTCGTTATCGTTTCAATCGTTCCCGACCTGTGGTGCATCGCAGGGCCGGGTGCTTCATCAGCCTTACCGGTGTAACGTACCGAGGGTATTGAGAGGAAGTCTGAATGCAAACCAATCTGTTGAAACCTAAAGCCATCCAAGTTGAACAATTGGCCGCAAACCGCGCCAAAGTAACTCTGGAGCCTTTTGAGCGTGGTTATGGCCACACTCTGGGCAATGCCTTGCGTCGTGTCCTTTTGTCTTCTATGGTCGGTTATTCCGCCACCGAGGTCACGATCGCTGGCGTTGTGCATGAATACTCTTCCATTGATGGCGTTCAGGAAGATGTCGTCAACATTTTACTGAACCTCAAAGGAGTTGTGTTTAAGTTGCACAACCGCGACGAAGTTACTTTGAGTCTGCGCAAAGACGGCGAAGGCCCTGTCACTGCAGCGGATATTCAAACACCGCACGACGTTGAAATCGTCAACCCTGAGCATGTGATCGCGAACTTGTCTCACGGTGGCAAACTCGATATGCAAATCAAGGTGGAAAAGGGCCGTGGCTATGTGCCTGGTACCATGCGCCGCTTTGCAGACGAACCGACCAAGTCCTTGGGACGCATCGTATTAGATGCTTCATTCTCCCCTGTGAAGCGCGTGAGCTATACAGTTGAGAGCGCCCGTGTGGAACAACGCACTGACTTGGATAAATTGGTCATTGAGATTGAAACCAATGGTGCTATTACAGCTGAAGATGCTGTACGCGCCTCGGCTAAAATCCTGGTCGAGCAATTGGCTGTATTCGCGCAACTCGAAGGCAGTGAATTGTCCGCCTTTGATGCTCCATCGCAACGTGGTGGCGCAGGCAGCTTCGATCCTATTTTACTGCGCCCAGTTGACGAACTTGAACTCACTGTTCGTTCTGCAAACTGTCTCAAAGCAGAAAATATTTACTATATTGGCGATTTGATACAGCGTTCTGAAAATGAATTGCTCAAGACCCCGAACTTGGGCCGTAAATCACTCAACGAAATCAAAGAAGTTTTGGCTTCCCGCGGTTTGACATTGGGTATGAAGCTGGAAAGCTGGCCACCGGCCGGTTTGGAAAAGCGCTAAAAAAATGCCCCACCTTGGGGTGGGAGTGCACGGGCAGTACCTGACACGGCTGTTTGTTTAATAAAGAAAGGAAAGCACTATGCGTCACGGACACGGATTACGTAAACTCAATCGCACCAGCTCACACCGCCTGGCGATGTTGCAAAACATGATGAATTCACTCATTGAGCATGAAGTCATCAAAACCACAGTACCCAAGGCCAAAGAATTGCGCCGCGTGATCGAGCCGATGATTACATTGGCCAAAGTGGACTCCTTGTCCAACAGGCGGCTTGCATTCAACCGCTTGCGGGATCGCGACAGCGTGACCAAATTGTTCACTGATCTGGGACCTCGTTTCAACAAGCGTCCTGGTGGCTACACACGTATCCTGAAAATGGGTTTCCGTGTGGGTGACAATGCACCTATGGCCTTGGTCGAATTAGTCGATCGCTCTGAAGTTTCTTCGCCAACAGCTGCGTAATAAGGTATAATAATGTTTTACCGCGGGGTGGAGCAGTCTGGTAGCTCGTTGGGCTCATAACCCAAAGGTCGTTGGTTCAAATCCGGCCCCCGCAACCAAATCAGGCAGTTAATGCCGATTGATAAAAAGTCCACATTCGTGGACTTTTTTTTGTTTAAAAATAGCCATAACGCAGTGCAATGAAGTCGTTCAAGCCTGAAGAAAAGTTGCCAAACGGCTTAAAGAATGCACAGCAGTAGATTCTCTGACTTGTGTTCTGTCCCCCGATATCTGAAGACATTCCACATAGGTTTTGCCTTGAACACACCAGCCGAACCAAACAGTGCCTACCGGCTTGTCCGCTGTGCCGCCGCCCGGCCCCGCTATACCTGTCACAGAAAGGGACACTTGTGCATTTGAATTCGCCAGTGCGCCAGCGGCCATGGCGCGAACAACGGTCTCACTGACAGCGCCGTTCAGGTCAATCACATGCTTGGGAATAGACAGTAACTCTGATTTGGATGCGTTGGAATAGGTGACAAAACCCCGTTCAAACCAGAGACTGGAGCCTGCTAATTCTGTACAGGCTGCAGCGATTAAACCACCTGTACAACTTTCTGCCGTGGCAAGCATCCACTTCTTAGACTGCAAAAGAAGGCTGATTTTCTCGCAAAGGGATGTTGTAAGTTGCATCAAAAAATCCTGATTCCTAACGCCATGACAAAAAGTGTACAAAAGGCAGCGACAAAATCATCAAAATAAATGCCCCATGCACCGCGCCAACCGAAGCCTTTGAAGACTTGATCTGCCCACCCTACGGGTGGAGGTTTGACTGCATCAAAAAAACGGAATAACAAAAACGCGACCAGCTGAGCGCTAAAGCTGGAAGGCATCAACAGCCAAAGCACGGCCCAAAAGGCAACCACTTCGTCCCAAACAACAGCACCCGGATCCGCAATGCCCAAATGTTCGGTCGTGATTTTGGCTGACCAGCAGCCTATCAGAGTGGCCAAAAAGATCAGCAGTCCCTGCTCGGCAGAAGTGAGGTGATCGTGCACAAGCAACCAAGAAACCCATGCCCACAGGGTACCCACCGTGCCTGGCGCTTTAGGCGAAAGGCCTGTACCCAGCCCCAGCGAAATAAAGTGTGCTGGATGTGAAAGCAAAAATTTGACGTTGATCTTTGGAGTCATGGACGAATCAAAATGCATGCTGCAGTCAAGCAAAGTGGTCAAAAGATACAAAGTTGTGGGCCATGGGTTGGCCATCGGTATCCAGCAAAGTCAAGCCAGGCTCTGCGCAAATTTGACCAATTCGGGTTAATCGGGTCAGCGCGATCAGACCTGCCGCATGAACTTCGGCCCGCTTGCTTGCTGGCGCTGTAAACACCAACTCATAGTCATCCCCACCCGTTAAAACAAACTGCAAGTGTTTCGATGGCGGCAATTCAAATTCTGTCGCACAGGCAAGCAACGAAAGTGCCGCTGCGGAGTCCAGTGTGGCGCCGACTTGGCTGGCTTTGAGAATATGCGAAAGATCACCCAACAATCCGTCGCTGATGTCAGCCGCTGCAGTGGCTATGCCGCGCAGGGCGAGGCCCAATGCAACACGCGGTGTCGGTTGCTCCATCCGGATGCGAGCCGCATTGAATACAGAAGAAGGTACAGAAAGTGAACCTCGAAAAACTTCAAGCGCGACACGTGCATCGCCCAGATGGCCGCTGACATAAATATCATCCCCCGCCTGCGCCCCAGACCTCAGCAATGCTTGGCCTTGAGGCGTTTCTCCAACAACAGTGATACTGATGTTCAGAGGTCCTTGGGTGGTGTCTCCGCCAATCAATTCACAACCGAAGGCATCCGCTAAGGCCCAAAGACCTTGGGCAAAACCGGCCAGCCAAACTTCATCTATTCGGGGTAATGCAAGTGACAACAAAAACGCACGAGGCCGTGCACCACATGCGGCAAGATCACTTAAATTAACAGCCAAAGCTTTGTGGCCCAAGTGAACGGGGTTGACGGTCGATAAAAAATGCCGACCTTCAACCAACATATCGGTAGAAAGCGCCAATTGCATGCCAGAAGCCGGCGCAAGCAAAGCACAATCGTCACCCACACCCAACACGGCGTGACGTGCGGGACGTGTGAAATAGCGCTCAATTAAGTCAAACTCACCCATCATTTAAGCTTAACCGTAAACCAGTTGAAAGCGTACTGTTTCAATGCAAGGTACGCGAAGCCGCAGATTGTCCTTGCGATTCAAGTACGAACAAAGGAACAGGAACATCAAAACGGTGGCCATCGACAGCGACAAAAAAGAAACTACCGTGCATCGTGCCATTTGAAGTACGCAAGCGGCAGCCGCTGGCGTATTGAAAAGACTCACCAGGATTCAAGAGAGGTTGCTGGCCAATCACACCGAGTCCCTTAACGTCTTCGGCATGCCCTTTTGCATCGGTAATGACCCAATGTCTGGAAATCAATTGCGCCGGGATGGAGCCTGTATTGGTGAAAGTAATGGCGTAGGTGAATTGAAAGAATTCCTGACCTGATTCATTGGAAAATGAATGGAAGCTTGGAGCAGTTTCAATTTTGAATTTGTAATTAGGCATCCACGTATCGTAACTGCGACAATAAAGGGATGATTACAACTTACAGAATAGCCCCTTCCATTTTGTCGGCTGATTTTGCCCGTTTGGGTGAAGAAGTTCGTGCCGTCATTGCCGCTGGCGCGGACTGGATTCACTTTGACGTGATGGACAACCATTACGTACCCAACCTCACCTTTGGCCCTATGGTTTGCCAAGCCTTGAAACCCCATGCACAAACGCCTGAAGGTGTGGCTGTGCCCATCGATGTGCATTTGATGATTTCGCCAGTGGATGCACTGGCGGCCTCGTTCGCTGAAGCGGGCGCCGATCTGATCAGCTTTCATCCCGATGCCAGTGCGCATGTGCACCGCAGCTTGCAAGCCATCAAGAGCAAAGGTGTCAAGGCGGGGCTGGTCTTCAACCCGGCTGAATCCTTGGATGTGTTGAATTGGACCCTGGACGACATAGACCTCATTCTCATCATGAGCGTTAACCCGGGTTTTGGGGGGCAAAGCTTCATTGACTCAGCGCTGCGCAAAGTTGAGCAAGCCCGTAAGCTCATAGATGCCAGTGGTCGTGACATCAGGCTTGAAGTGGACGGTGGCATCAAAGTCGACAATATTCGTCGCGTGGCCGATGCGGGTGCGGACACCTTTGTTGCAGGCAGTGCTATTTTCGGACAAAGCGATTACAAAGTCGTGTTTGATCAGATGCGCTCGGCCTTGGTTTAATGCCTCTAAAAGATTGACAGATGAAAGCAGCGATTGTTGATTTGGACGGTACGATGGTCGATACCCTGGGTGACTTTGAGGTTGCCTTGAACCGGACGCTGATGGATTTGGAGCTGCCCAAAGTCAGTACAGACGTGGTCGAGCGAACGGTGGGCAAAGGCTCAGAGCATTTGATCCTCTCGGTGCTCAGGCACCAGTTGGCCTTGCCAGAAGTCAAGGTCTGCGAAAAGCGCAGCGCAGAAACTTTGTACGAAACGGCATGGACACGTTACCAACACCATTACTTGGCGATCAATGGTCAATTTGCCAACGTCTACCCCGGTGTCGTGGAAGGTTTGCGACAAATGCAGGCCGATGGATTGACCTTGGCCTGTTTAACCAACAAACCGCTTGCATTCGCTGCAAAATTATTGTCAGACAAGGACCTTTTAGGATTTTTTGCCCTGACCTTTGGGGGCGACAGTTTTGAGCGTAAGAAGCCCGACCCTTTGCCCTTGTTGAAAACCTGCGAGGCCCTAGGGACCTTGCCTGCGCAAACCTTGATGGTGGGCGACTCCAGTAACGACGCACAAGCCGCACGCGCGGCAGGGTGCCCCGTGGTGCTGGTTCGCTATGGCTATAACCATGGACAGCCAGTGGATACAGTGGACGCAGATGGTCATTGGGATGACTTCAGGGCTTTCACTGCATGGCATCGTCAATTTAGGTGACGATCATGTGCCAAGGAGGCTCAGTTTGGGTTTGATACACTCAAGGCCTATGTTCCAACATTCATCCATGCGAATTCTGAGCCAGCCAGACCCATCGGGTCGGGGAGCCTGGCCCTGGCGTAAGCCAGACTGAAATTCCCATGCATGCGGCCCTTTGGTCGCAGTCAGCGCCCGCCAACCGGCAGGGCAATTGAATCGAATGACCGCCGCAGCAAACCTTGAAGGCCAATGCGCAGCACACTGGAAGACATCGCCGTGATCACCGAACTTGAATTCAAAAGCCTGACCAGCCAAGGTTACAACCGCATCCCACTCATGCTTGAGGCGTTTGCAGATTTGGAAACCCCCTTGTCTTTGTACCTCAAACTGGCCCACAGCCAAGGCGGCGGAAAGTACAGCTTCTTGCTGGAGTCCGTAGTGGGAGGAGAGCGCTTTGGCCGTTACAGCTTTATTGGCTTGCCCGCACGCACTTTCATACGTGCTTCAGGTTTTGGACTCAAGGCGCAATCTGAGGTCGTTTGCGATGGTCTGGTGGTCGAGACTGTGGCGGGAAACCCCTTGGATTTCATTGAGCAATACCAACAGCGATTCAAGGTGGCCTTACGCCCCGGATTGCCACGGTTTTGTGGCGGCTTGGCGGGCTATTTTGGATACGATGCCGTGCGTTACATTGAGAAAAAGCTCGAAAACTCATGCCCGCCTGACAGCTTGGGCACACCCGATATTCTGCTTTTGCAGTGTGAAGAACTGGCCGTCATCGACAACCTGTCAGGCAAGCTGTATCTCATCGTGTATGCCGACCCTCAAGCACCCGAAGCCTATGCCAATGCCAAAAAACGGCTTCGCGAACTGAAGGAGCAACTCAAGTATTCAGTCAGCGCCCCAGTGGTCAAGGCGAGTCAGTCTTATCCTGCAGAGCGAGATTTTTCGAAAGAAGACTATTTGGCGGCTGTTGTGCACGCCAAAGAGTTGATTGCTGCTGGCGACTTCATGCAAGTTCAAGTCGGCCAGCGCATCAAGAAACGCTACACCGAAAGTCCTTTGTCGCTTTACCGTGCCTTGCGTTCACTGAATCCAAGTCCCTACATGTACTTCTACAACTTTGGCGATTTCCATGTCGTGGGCGCAAGCCCCGAAATTTTGGTCCGACAAGAACGCACCGATGAAGGCATTAAGGTCACTATCCGACCTCTGGCAGGAACACGTCCCCGGGGCTCAACACCCGAAAAAGACACAGCCGCAGAATTAGAGTTGATCAACGATCCGAAAGAGCGTGCAGAGCATGTGATGCTGATTGATTTGGCGCGCAACGACATCGGTCGCATCGCCAAGTTCGGTTCTGTCAAAGTGACAGAGGCTTTTGTGGTCGAGCGCTACAGCCACGTGATGCACATCGTGAGCAACGTAGAAGGCATCTTGAACGAAGGCATGACCAATATGGATGTGCTCAAAGCTACTTTTCCAGCAGGCACACTGAGCGGCGCGCCCAAAGTACATGCAATGGAGTTGATCGATCAGCTCGAACCCATCAAGCGAGGTGTGTATGGCGGCGCCTGCGGCTATTTAAGCTATGCAGGTGATATGGATGTGGCGATTGCGATTCGAACCGCCATCATCAAAGACCAAATGCTTTACGTGCAGGCCGCAGCGGGTGTTGTAGCCGATTCGGTTCCGGAAATGGAATGGAAGGAAACCGAACACAAAGCCCGTGCCTTGTTGCGCGCCAGTGAGTTGGTCGAGGAAGGCTTGGAGTGAGCATGGCTACAAAAATCAAACTGCTGGTGGTCGATAACTACGATTCGTTCACCTTCAACATTGTTCAGTATTTCGGAGAGTTGGGTGCGGACGTAGAAGTCTTTCGAAATGACGACATCACGCTGGAAGGCATTACCGCACGCAAGCCCGATCGCTTGGTGATCTCTCCTGGCCCTTGCTCACCCGCAGAGGCGGGAATTTCGGTCGCGGCTATTCAACACTTTGCAGGCAAATTGCCCATTCTTGGTGTTTGCCTTGGGCACCAGAGTATTGGCGCTGCATTTGGCGGCAGCATTGTGCGCGCGCAAGCGCTGATGCACGGTAAAACCAGCGTCATAACGACCACGCAAGAAGGTTTATTTGCAGGACTGCCTTCGCAATTCACAGTCAACCGATACCACTCCTTGGCCATTGATCGCACCAACTGCCCGACCAGCTTGAAGGTGACGGCGTGGACCGAAGATGGTGAAATCATGGGGGTTCGACATACCGAGCTGGACATTGAAGGCGTGCAATTTCATCCGGAGTCCATTTTGACCGAACATGGCCATGCGATGCTTCAAAATTTCTTGCTGCGCCCGTGAACAACATCGACCATTTGGGACGCTTTGTGTTGGCAGGCATTCTTTTGAACCTGACTCCTGGCCCCGACGTGTTGTATTTCGTCTCACCAGGCCTTGAGCTCGCTTTGACAGAAGCTGCCCCAAATTAACCGCCAATACATCCTCTATTTTCAAGGAAACTCTCATGCCTATTACGCCCCAAGAAGCGCTGCAGCGCACCATCGAGCACCGCGAAATTTTTCATGATGAAATGCTCAAAATCATGCGCATGATCATGAATGGCGAACTCTCTCCCGTGATGACGGCCGCCTTGATCACGGGCCTGCGGGTGAAAAAAGAAACCATTGGTGAAATCACTGCGGCTGCCCAAGTGATGCGGGAATTTTCAATGAAAGTGACAGTCGCTAACCCGCAGAATTTGGTGGACATCGTGGGCACCGGTGGTGATGGATCTCACACCTTCAACATATCTACCTGCTCGATGTTTGTGGCCGCCGCCGCGGGCGCCAAAACAGCCAAGCACGGGGGCCGCAGTGTGAGCAGTAAATCTGGCAGTGCCGATGTCCTTGAGAGTCTGGGCGTCAATATCAATTTGTCACCCGAACGCATTGCGCAGTCCATCCAAGAAACAGGGATCGGTTTCATGTTTGCACCGAACCATCACCCTGCCATGAAAAATGTGGCGCCAGTTCGCAAAGAACTGGGCGTCAGAACCATCTTTAATATTCTGGGCCCTTTGACCAACCCCGCGGGTGCGCCCCATATTTTGATGGGCGTCTTCCATCCCGACTTGGTGGGTATTCAGATTCGCGCGCTGCAGCGTTTGGGTGCTGATCATGCCTTGGTGGTTTATGGTCGCGATGGCATGGACGAGGTCAGTTTGGGCGCTGCAACCTTGGTGGGTGAGTTGAAAAATGGTCATATCAGCGAATATGAAATTCACCCAGAAGACTTTGACATGCCCATGGCCAGTAATCGTGCGCTGAAAGTGGAAACACCTGAACAGTCCATGGCCATGCTCAAAGCCGTACTCGACAACGAGCCAGGCGCTGCCAGAGACATTGTGATTCTGAATGCCGGGGCCGCACTGTATGCCGCGAACGTCACACCTTCCATCAAGTCAGGTGTTGAACTGGCCCGTTCGGTCATTGCTTCGGGCGCGGCTAAAAGCAAGCTCGCGCAATTTATTGCCTTCACCCAAATGGAAAGTTCTGCATCATGAGCGATATTCTGAACAAGATCGTAGCGGTCAAGCGCGAAGAAGTCGCCGAAGGCTTGAAGCGTAAAAGCTTACAAGCCATGCGCGCCGATGCAGAAAGCCGCGTCTTGACGCGTGACTTTTTGGGGGCCATGCGCGCCAAGATCGCCACAGGGCAATCGGCGGTGATTGCCGAGATCAAGAAAGCCAGCCCTTCCAAAGGTGTTTTGCGGCCAGAGTTCATCCCCGCTGACATTGCCCAAAGCTATGCCCAAGAAGGGGCTGCATGCTTGTCCGTGTTGACCGATCGGCAATTTTTTCAAGGCAGCAACGATTTCCTCAAGCAAGCCCGTGCCAGTTGTGATTTGCCAGCCTTGCGCAAAGATTTCATGGTGGATGCTTACCAAGTCTATGAGTCCCGTGTGATCGGGGCTGACTGCGTTTTGCTCATTGCAGCCTGTCTGGACGATGCCCAGATGGCCGACCTTGAAGCCATTGCCCGTAGCTTGGACATGGCTGTGTTGGTGGAAGTGCATGACCGCGCAGAGCTCGACAGGGCTTTGAAACTCAAGACGCCTTTGGTGGGCATCAACAATCGAAACCTGCGTACCTTCGAAGTGTCCTTGGAAACGACCCTGGACTTGGTCCATGCTGTCCCCGCGGACCGTTTGCTGGTGACGGAAAGTGGCATCGTGTCACCTGAAGATGTCAAACGCATGCGGGATGCGCAGGTTCATGCCTTTCTGGTCGGTGAGGCATTCATGCGTGCCGCCGACCCAGGCATTGCGCTGTCGACCTTGTTTGCCTGATCGCATCGCGCGGTTCTGAATGCAATCCTCCTTTGATTTTGCGCAAAACGACAGCACGGCGTTGGGTCAGAGGGCGGTCTCAAGCTTGAACTTCTGGCCTCCTGATGCGCAAGGACTCGCACCATCCTGGGCTGGGCTGTGGTCACATTTCGTTTTAAGTCAGGTCGGACACAATTTGACAGACCGTATCGCCTCCCGCTTGTCTTTGGGTGTCTGCATTTATCCCCCCGACCCATTGCGTGCCTTGAGCGCATTGCCTTTGGATGCCGTTCGCGTTGTGATTTTGGGTCAGGACCCATACCATGGACCTGGTCAAGCCGAGGGACTGGCATTCTCCGTACCCAAGGGCGTCAAGCTCCCCCCCAGTTTGCGCAATATTTTCAAAGAGGTACAGCAAGAAACCCAGAAACCGATGCCATCAGATGGTCAATTGGACAGGTGGGTTCAGCAAGGGGTTTTATTGCTCAACACGACCTTGACTGTAGAGCAAGGATTGCCAGCCAGTCACGCCAATTGGGGTTGGGAAACTTTCACGGACAGCTTGATACAAGCACTTGCGCAGCGAGAAATACCATTGGTTTTCATGCTTTGGGGCGCGCACGCGCAAACCAAAAATAAATTGATAGCCATGGCCGATCCAATGGCGCATCACTTGGTCTTGCAGTGCAATCACCCTTCCCCTTTGTCTGCTTTGCGGCCTCCTTTGCCTTTTATGGGCTGCGGACACTTCAGCGCCGCCAATGCATTTCTGCTGAAAAATGCACAAACAAACATCATATGGTGAAAAAACCAAAGTGAACGCTTGGCCGTCCTTCTAAAAGGTGGCATAATCTTGGATTCGCTGAGGAGGGGTGCCCGAGTGGCTAAAGGGGGCAGACTGTAAATCTGTTGGCTTACGCCTACACTGGTTCGAATCCAGTCTCCTCCACCAGCAAAAAAGCCTGCCGTCAATGAAGAGTGTTTGAAACGGATTTCCGTGCGTGCAAGTCAATCAGCCTGCCCTTTAACGAGTGCTCAGGT
>CAMDKK010000008.1 GCA_945901045.1 Limnohabitans sp. Rim8 | reverse complement strand
TCAAAGACCCCCAAACCCAAAAGACCTTGATCTTCTTGACCAACAACACGGCCTTGCCGCCCTCAACCATTGCAGCTTTGTACAAGAGTCGCTGGCAGGTGGAATTGTTCTTCAAATGGATCAAACAGCACCTGCGCATCAAGAAGTTTCTGGGCCACAGCGAGAACGCAGTAAAGACGCAAATCTGGTGCGCCATATCCACCTATGTACTTATTGCCATTGTTAAGAAGGAACTTCAATTGAACGCCTCGCTCTAAACTTTGCTACAGATTTTGTCGGTCTCGGTATTCGAGAAAACCCAGGTTTCTAGCGCCTTGCAGCTCGATGGCGACACGATCGAAAGTGCATCCGACGGTAACCAGTTGAATTTATTCACTTTTTAACCGGACACTCGTCAATAAAATGTGCAATAAATTTTTAAAAATTGACACAAAGTTTTAAATCATGTAAATTATAATTTTTAACAATTTTGGTGGTCAAGATGAAATCATTTCGTGACTTGGTTTCCGCACTATTTTTCTTGCTACTTGCACTGACAGTCGCAGCCCAAGACTCCAAAAAGATACTTCGTGTTGTTCCGAGTGCGGATATATCGGAGCTAGACCCGACCCGTGGCGCCAATCTAATTTCCCGTATTTATTCGCATATGGTCTTTGACACTCTTTATGCGCTTGACAAGAACCTGGCACCGCAGCCCATGATGTTGGAAAAGAGAACACTGAGCAGTGACGGTTTAACCTACACATTTACTTTGCGTTCTGGGCTAAAGTTTCACGACGGCTCTCCGGTCTCGTCTAAAGACGTTGTAGCGTCAATCAACCGCTGGATGAAGGGTACTTCAATTGGGGGGGCGCTTAACCAGAGGACCTCCTCATTAGCGGCCGTGGACAACCTGACATTCAAATTGGTATTGAAAGAAAAATTTGGTCTGGTCGAGTTCATGCTTGCCGGACCTGGTGCGCCAATTGCAGCGATTATGCGCGAGGAAGATGCAACGCGACCAGACAACGTGCCACTAACCAATCCAATAGGATCCGGTCCCTTCCGTTATGTGGCGGCAGAACGCCGTGCAGGGTCAAAGGTTGTGTTTGAACGTAATCCAGACTATCCATCACGCACTGAGCCTGCTAACGGGCTTGCTGGTGCACGTGTTGTTAAGTTTGACCGTGTCGAATGGACGATCATGCCGGATGCAACGACTGCCGCCAATGCATTGGCTACTGGTGAAATTGATTTCTTGGATACTGTTGGCGCAGACCTCATCCCATTCCTTAAAAAGCGAGGTATTACTGTACAAGCAAGAGCTCTACCGACCACTGCATTCGTGCGATTCAACTTTCAATTACCCCCGTTCAATGACGTACGCGCCCGCCAGGCTCTGGCCCTTCTGATTGACCAGAAAGACATGATGCCTGCTGTCGCAGGTGATGATGGAAAATGGTCCGTCTGTTTTTCATACAGTGTCTGCGGGACTGTCTATGGTACCGAGGTCGGTTCTGAGCCTTATCGCAAGGTCGACGTGGCAAAAGCTAAGGCGCTTCTTGCCCAAGCAGGCTACAAGGGAGAAACACTGATTATTCTCGGTACGCCGCAGTTAGCACCGATCAATACAATGACGCAGATCCTTGCACGCCGTTTAGAGGACGCAGGCGTTAAAGTGGAAATTCAGATGACTGACTTTCCTGGGATGCTTCAGCGCATTAACCAGCGCAACAAAGCTGTTGGTGACGGCGGCTACCATCTATTTGCCTACTACGCGATTGGTGCTTCTTGGTTCCATCCGCTGACAAACGTCTCTGTGGACCTTAATTGCGAAGGTCGCAGTTGGCCAGGTTTTCCCTGCGACCCTGCTGGTGAGAGCTTGCGTCAAAAATTTCTGGCAGCACCAACCGATCTTGCAAGAAAGACCGCTTTTGATGAGTTCCATAAACGACTGTGGGCATTCCTGCCCTATGTTCCTGCAGGACAGTTCGATGTATCCAATGCATATCGCAGCAACGTACAAGGTGTGACAGATGATCTATTTTTGAACTATTGGAATATAGAGAAGCGTTAGATTTTTCAATTAACTAACTTGGTTTTCAATTCAGATAGTTTTTCATCAGTGGCTTATTCGCATAAAAATTCTAATTGTGAATTGGCCAATTAACCAAAGGAGATATCGCAATGGCACTACCGATCCGTGAAGTCACCAAAGAGGAGATGTTAAAGCGCGTAGCCATCTTCAAAGACTTAGTGCCAAGCAAGATACCACTCATTGATGCGGTTCTTCCAGAGTTCCAGCGCGAAATTTTCAGCATTATTGGTGGCGGTGTGATGGAAGATGCCCAGGTCGTCCCGCCGATTACTGCTGTTGAAGGATTCCATCTTTCGATTGTGAAGTGTGGTGCCGGCAAGGGAACTGGTTTGCACAATCATCGAACAGTAGAAGTCTTCATTCCACTCACTGGACGCTGGTCGATTCATTGGGGTTCCAATGCGGAAAATGAGGTCATACTTGGACCTTATGATGTCGCCTCTGTGCCTATTTCTGTGATGCGCGGGTTCCGAAATATAAGCGACGAGGAAGGCCTACTCCTCGTGGTGGTGGGAGGTACAGATCCAGGGCAAGTCGAATGGACTGGTGATGTCTTAAGTGCCGTACAAAAAAAGGGGTTTGGATTTAACGAGGATGGCAAGATAACAAACTTACGGCCCACCCTTCATGACAATCAATGAAATCTGTTTCCTGTCAGCCACGGAATTGGCTAATCTGATTAGAAACCGCAAGATCTCTCCTGTTGATGTCACAGAAGCTGTTCTAGCTCATGCCGAAAAGCTCAATCTGACTCTCAACTTTGTTGCCTGTTCAATGGCATCTTTGGCGCGTGATGCTGCACGATCTGCTGAAGCTGCAGTAATGTCTGGAGCAGAACTCGGTCCATTGCACGGAGTCCCAATTACAGTCAAAGATAATGTCTCTATCGCTGGAATACCCCTTGGAAACGGGTCTTTTGTCATGAAGGATTTTGTGGCAAACACGGATGCCGTAGTGGTTCAACGAGTCAAGGCCGCTGGGGCTGTCATCATTGGAAAAACTACGCTTCCTGAATTTGCACACCGAGTTTTAACCGACAGTCCAACTTATGGTATTACTCGAAATCCATGGAATCTTGCGCATACACCTGGTGGTTCCAGTGGTGGTGCAAGTGCGGCACTAGCAGCCGGAGTTGCACCCCTTGCTATTGGCACCGACGGCGGTGGCTCAATCCGCGCCCCTGCATCCAATACGGGTGTCACTGGTATCAAGGCGACACTCGGTAGGATTCCTTTCGAAACATTTCCAGACGGATTTGGAAACTATGCTTTCGTCGGTCCAATGGCCCGCACTACTGCAGATGTCGCACTGTTACTTTCTGTTTTGGCAGGGCCACATTCAGATGACCCCTACACTCTGGGTGTGCCCCTTGACCTGTCCGCAAGCGCACCCAAGTCTAAGTATCGTATTGGATGGGTCGAACATTTCGGGCGCTATCGTACTGACCCAGAAGTGGCTCAATTGACTGGGGAAATGGTAGCTTCACTGCAGCGCGAAGGGCATCATATCGAACCCATTTCTCCTCCTTGTTTCAATGATATCTTTGAAACATACGTTGTTATCGCTACAACCGCACACGCCACGCGATTGTCATTACTTGCAGAGAAGTGGGGTGACAAGATGACCACTTCGATGAGAAAGAGTATCGAACGAGGAGCGCGCTATTCTGCTGTTGACTTACAAAGAGCACAGGACAGTCGCACGGTGCTTTTCCGGTCGGTACAGCGGCTATTCGATCGTTATGATTTATTGCTTACGCCAACAATGACTGCCCCACCCGCCAAGATAGATGCAGACGGCTCAGTTGAGTCTGAAATGTACGCAGAGCAAGCGGCACCTCTGTACCCTTTTAATTTAACTGGTCATCCAGCGGCATCCGTGCCAGCCGGCTTTACTCAGAGCGGGTTGCCCGTGGGACTACAGATTATAGGACCTTGGTTTGCCGAAAATCGTATTTTGAAAGTTGCGGCTGAACTTGAATCCATTCATTGCTGGAACGAGCGATGGCCAAAAATGGTACGCCCTTCAGGGCCATCGGATTGCTGAAATACATTTTGCGCCGAGTCCTTGCTGCAATCCCAGTGATGGCGGTAGTTTCTCTGTTCGTATTCAGCCTGTTATTTTTTGCGCCCGGCGATCCAGCCGCTCTTATCGCTGGTGACCAGGCCACACCGGACGATATCGAGCGGGTCCGCACCCGTCTTGGTCTCGACAGATCATTTTTTACGCAATTCGGAGATTGGCTATGGCGTTTAGCTCATGGCGATCTCGGTAATTCATTATTCACAAGTCTACCGGTAAGAGAAATGATTGCGCAGCGCATAGAACCGACTTTGTCGCTTATGACGCTCACCCTAACTCTTGCTGTTTTAACTGCTGTACCACTCGGTGTGATTGCAGCTTGGCAAGTTGGAACTTGGATCGACAGGCTGATAATGGTGATCGCTGTTTTCGGTTTTTCCGTGCCAGGTTTCGTTGTTGGTTATGCCTTAGCATATATTTTTGCTTTAGAGCTCGACTGGCTGCCTGTTCAGGGCTATTCGTCTCTTTCAACTGGTATTTGGCCTTGGTTCAAAAACCTCATACTGCCAACTGTGTCTCTTGGATTCGTCTATATTGCCCTCATCACACGAATCACTCGTGCTTCAATGCTCGAAGTACTGCAGCAAGACTATGTGAGGACGGCTAAAGCCAAAGGACTTGGTCTCGGCAGCATCCTTTTCATTCACGCACTCAAGAATGCCGCAGTTCCAATCGTCACAGTCATCGGAATTGGGTTTGCGCTGCTCATAGGCGGCGCTGTGGTTACAGAGAGTGTTTTTGCAGTCCCCGGCCTCGGCAGGCTAACAGTCGAAGCGATACTTCGGCGCGATTTCCCTGTCATTCAGGGCGTTGTGTTGATGTTCAGCTTTGCATATGTGCTGGTCAACCTTGGAATCGATATTTTGTATATATTGATTGACCCGAGGATTCGCTATTGAACAACCAACATAGAAATTCAGGTATCGGATCGACAGGCATTGTTGCCGCACCGATGCTAACGGACGTGCTAAAACAACATAAGGCGCATGGTCGCTTTATCACCTTCATTCTGAATAATCCAACGATTGTGATTGGTGGCGGATTGCTACTGGTACTCGTACTGATGGCAGCTTTTGCTCCGTACCTTGGCACACTTGATCCAACGGCTGTAGCACCAGCGAAACGCACCCGAGCGCCATCTGTACAAAATTGGTTCGGTACGGACCCACTGGGCCGAGACCTCTACTCCCGAGTCCTTTATGGTGCTCGCGTTTCCCTAACAGTCGGCTTCTGTGTCGCAACTCTCGCTTCTTTTATAGGCCTTGCAATTGGTCTCATTGCTGGATTTGTACAATGGATCGACAATACCATCATGCGCATCATGGACGGCATGATGTCTATCCCGCCAATCTTAGTTGCGATTGCCTTGATGGCTGTTACACGCGGCAGTGTCAGCAACGTTGTCATTGCAATCACGATCGCCGAAATTCCACGTGTTTCTCGACTTGTGCGCGGTATCGTACTCACGTTGCGTGAGCAGCCTTTCATTGACGGCGCCATCGTCTCCGGCACACGAACGCCAATGATCATCCTGCGGCACATTCTGCCCAACACTTTGGCGCCTCTGACCGTTCAAGCAACCTTCATTTGTGCCAGTGCCATGATTGTGGAGTCGATCCTGTCTTTCATAGGCGCCGGCACGCCCTCACACATTCCATCATGGGGAAACATCATGTCAGATGGAAGGGCCTTGTGGCAGGTAAAACCATACATCGTTTTTTTTCCAGCAGTATTCCTGTCAGTTACGGTTCTTGCAGTCAACATGCTTGGCGACGGTCTTCGCGATGCCCTTGATCCCCGCATGGCGAAGAGGATATAAATATGGCTCTGCTTGAGGTAGATCGTCTTCAAATTCACTTCCGAACACCACGCGGAATTAATCGCGCTGTAGACGGCGTGTCGTTCCATGTTGATGAGGGTGAGACACTTGCGATAGTTGGGGAATCCGGTTGCGGCAAGTCAGTGACCTCACTATCAATACTGCGGCTTATTCCCGATCCACCAGGCAGAATTGCTGGCTCGATTCGCTTTCAGGGTCGAGAATTACTGAGTCTACGCGATCGAGAAATGCGTGCAATTCGAGGCAACGAAATCTCGATGATCTTCCAAGAGCCCATGTCAAGCCTTAACCCAGTACTGACCATTGGCTGGCAAGTTCGAGAGACACTGAGGTTACATCAGGGCCTAGACCGTAAAGCTGCTGAAAAGAGAGCGGAGGAAATGCTCTCTCTGGTCGGAATTCCAGAATCTCGTCGGCGTCTACGGGACTATCCTCATCAAATGTCCGGCGGTATGCGTCAGCGCGTAATGATCGCCATGGCACTCGCTAGCAATCCGAAGCTTCTGATCGCTGACGAGCCGACAACGGCGCTCGATGTGACTATTCAAGCGCAGATATTAGATCTGATGCTCGAATTAAAACGCCGAACGGGAGCTGCAATTATTCTCATCTCCCATGATCTCGGTGTTGTGGCAGAGGTCGCGGAGCGAGTGGTAGTAATGTATGCAGGTCGCAAGGTTGAGGAGGCCTCAGTTGCAAATTTGTTCCGCCTACCTCGCCATCCGTACACTCGGGGCTTAATTGATGCAGTTCCACGCCTCGGTCGGGGAAATGGTGGTGTAGGTGGCCGACTGGTTGAGATTCCTGGGTTGGTACCTCAGTTAACTGAGCGGATCGAAGGTTGTATCTTTGCTGATCGATGCTATGCAGCAACTGATATCTGTCGGCAGGTTTCGCCGGGACTTGAACTCAAGGCACAGGGTCATTTAGCAGCTTGCCACCATGCACCACGGGAAACGGGTAAGTGATGAACACCCCATTGCTTCAGGTTATAGATATAAAGAAGCACTTTGCCGTCGCTAGAGGGCTAATGGGCAAGCCAACTGACTGGATCCATGCCGTCGATGGCGTGTCGTTCCATGTCGATCGTGCAGAAACACTTGCTCTCGTTGGCGAGTCAGGGTGTGGCAAGTCGACAGTCGGTCGAGCAATATTACGCCTTATCAGTCTCACTGAAGGTAAGGTGATGCTCAATGGGAACCGCATTGATAATTTGCCGAGCGTGGATTTACATCTTATACGTCGTCAAATCCAGGTCGTATTCCAGGACCCCTACTCCAGCCTTAATCCCAGGATGAAGGTGAACGATTTGCTGGCCGAACCCATGCGCAATTTTGGCCTTGCCAGCATGAGCAGCGAGGTAAACGCTCGCATCGAGCGTCTAATTGATGTTGTCCGACTCCCCAAAGATGCTGGCGGTCGCTACCCACACGAGTTCTCTGGCGGTCAACGACAGCGAATTGCCATTGCACGTGCTCTAGCTGCCGAGCCTGAATTGTTGGTTTGCGACGAAGCAGTTTCAGCACTCGACGTTTCTGTAAAAGCTCAGATAGTCAACCTCCTTCAGGATCTTCAGCGCGACTTTGGACTGGCGCTTCTTTTTATCAGCCATGATCTTGCCATCGTTGAACACATGACCCACCGTGTAGCAGTGATGTATCTAGGCCAGATCGTCGAGATTGGGCCTAAGGCTGTCATATTTGGTGCCCCCACTCACCCCTACACACGCGCACTTCTGTCGGCAGTGCCGTCAGTGCAACCTGGATTAGCCCGAAACCGTATCATCTTAAGGGGGGATGTGCCAAGTCCCATCAACCCACCCAGTGGCTGTCGCTTTCATACCCGATGTCAGTTTGCTTTCGATCGCTGCAAGCACGAGGAACCTCTTTTACGTCAACGCACCGATGGACATTGGGCTGCCTGTCATCTGGATGAGCTAGCAACAAATGGTGCCTGCCTATAAATGTATCGAAGCAGATGGCAGCGCTAAGTTGGTTCGGAATTTGTTTCAAGCTTATTGCTTGAGCTGAGATTAAGCAAAATCTAGGTAATCGGCTGGGCACGGCACATTGACCGTTGTGCCGTGCCCAGCCGGTTACTAAAGGGCGATAGTTTGTTCATCCCTTATTTAGCAATGGGCTGAATTTGCTCAACAGCATCGCGCCCTATTCGAAAAGCCATTAAGTCCTCACCCAAGACCAGCGGGCCTGCGTAGGTGCGACGCGTCATTTCCAAGACATCCTTTTCGCTCACAGGCGGTATCTTGGCTGTCCCAAGCAAGACGAAGTGGTAAAACACTGCCAATTTAGGTTGCACCCTGGTGAATACTTGACCTGCCTCTTCAGGTTTGGTGTGATGGTCTAGGATCACTTGATAAACAGGGTCCTTCAGTAATTCTGGCTGCACTGCGGCTACTTGATGAATCAGCAGATCGACTCCGGCAGAACGTTTAATCAGATTTTCGCTGGGCTTAGTGTCACCAGACACCACAACAGATCGTCCGTCGTAGTCGATGCGATAACCAAAGGCCGGTTTCAGCAAATCACCGTGATCAACTTCTATGGCTGTCACCTTCAGCCCATTGCTTTGATAGACCACGGCTGCGTCGGCAACTTCGTTAGCCTGAACGGCAACATTCTCGGCTTTGAGGCCTTGATCGGCAATTCGTTGCGTGATGTCCCACACGTAGGCTTTCTCCAAGTACCCCATCATAGAGCGCGTACCCGCAGGTCCCCAAATACGAAAGGGACCCTTGCGCTGCGCATAAGCAGCCTCCAACCATCCGGTTAGCCAAAGATCAGGAATGCCAACGATGTGATCGGAATGTAAATGCGTGATGAATACTGCATCAATGGCGCCTAGTTTGATCCCCAGTTGAAATAAGCGTTGTGTAACGCCGCGCCCACTGTCGATTAACAAATTTTGACCGCCAGCCTGCACTAAAACAGCTGGGCCGAATCGCCTCATCGTTGGCGGCGGCGATCCAGTTCCCAACAATGTGACACGAAATTCTTGGTTTTGAAGTGGTGGGTGAAGCGCTGTTGCGACTTGTGCTTGCGCTGAAATTACCAAAGTAGAATTCAATATTATTGAACTTAGCAACGATTTGAGCTTATGGTCTTTCAACTTAAACAGGAGTCTCAGCAGAGCTCTGATTGTTTGCTGTAATTGAAAAATTGACGAAATATTTATTTTTAAAAATTTAAACATGAGTTGTCCAAATTAGATACGTTGTTTAATGAAATTAACTTTCAACAGATATTTATTTTTCAAATGAAAAAGCATTCAGATTTTTAACTTATTAATTAATACAATCAGACAAATTGATTTGAAATTTCAGGATCAAATTGGCCATCTATCAGCACGAATAAAATTCTGCATATTGCTTCAGATCGGTTTGCCCAAGCGTGATTCGTCCCACGCTCTACCAAAAAGTCACCCGTCTTCATGAGGACTTCCTCATTGTCCAGTAGTAATGTAATTTCGCCTTCTAAAATTAATGCATAGTCCACCGATTGCGTTCGATGCATAAATGGGTGCTTGGCTTTTCCTGTTTGATTTGTAGAGGCTGTTTGTGTACCTAAGGCACTCCATGCAAGTTTGGTATCTTGTGCATCTATTTTGTCAAGCCAATCACCTTCGGGGCCAAATTCAATAATTCGCACAACTGATCCATTTTTAGGCGGCTCAAGCTTTAAAGGCCGGGAAGTGGGATCGGGCTCATTGCCCACGAAAGCAGGTGTTTGGTCTGTCATCCACAATTGAGTGAGGTGGTACCCTACTCTCTTAGGATTTGTATGGACTGAAGGCGCAAGTTGGTCCTCGGTCACAATAGAACGTCCCTGTTGATCGTGACCAGTCACGATCCTGCGAATGTATGTTCTTGGGCTTTTGTCGCTCATTGCGGTGACACTCCAGTTTCCTTCACAATCTTTCCCCACTTTGTGAGTTCAATTTTTAAATAGTCATTGAAATACTGTGGACTTCCCGTCTGAGCCTCGAATCCTGCAGCATTCAATTTATCGCGAAAATCGGGTTGACGTACTGTTTCATTGATGAGACCATTCAATCGATTAATAAGTTCATTCGGTAATTTCGCAGGCGCAAACAAGCCGACCCACGTATAGTCTTCAAAGTCAGAGAAGCCAGATTCGGAGACAGTAGGAACGTTTGGTAAGGTATCTAGTCTCTTCAGACTTGTCACTGCTAAGGCTTTTAATTTACCGCTTTTAATCAGTGGCACAGCCGGTGGCAATGCAACACTTGCTAACTGCACTTGGTTTGCCATGGTTGCATTTAAAGCGGGTGCTGCACCTTGAAATGGTATGTGAATTGCATCAAGTTTACCTAGAACACGCAATACATGGTCACCTGTCAAATGAGGTGTACTGCCAATGCCTGCAGAGCCATAAGAAACATTTTTTCCTTTGTAATTTCGAATAAATTCTTTCAAATCAGCAGAGGGTTCACTCGGATGGCTAACAATGATATTTGGACTGATAGCAATCAACCCAATATGCGAAAAATCCTTGAGTGCGTCATATCCTGGCTCTTTGTAAAGAGTTTGATTAACAGCCAATGAACTGGTTGTAACAAGCAATACATACCCATCGGGCGATTCTTTTGAAACAAATCGAGCTGCGATATTTCCACCAGCACCCGCGCGATTTTCAACAATGACTGATTGGCCTAATTTTTCTTGCATAGCTTGCGCTAGGAGTCTGGCAATGATGTCTGCAGGACCACCAGGCGCAAATGCAACCACCAACTTAACTGGTTTAGTAGGCCATGCTTGAGTCTGCCCCCAAGATAATGGGGCAAACAAAACAAATATGAAAAAAAGAAAAATCCTTTTGTGACTGATTTTGATCACATCTACTCCATTTTAAAATTGTCGGCAAGCTTAATTCTAAAGAGATACACAAACTGCATTCTTTATTCCATGTAGTGAACCTCAAATGGCAATAAATTTCAATTAAGTTTAACCCTGTGTCCTTAAATTCCTGTGAACTCGGGTGACAAATCTGCGCCCACGTTGGATCTGGGGTGTGTTGTAACAAAGCGTTTGCGCTGATCAAGATGCCACTCAGGCAATAGCCGCACTGACCTGCGTTCACTTCCAAGAATGCATGTTGCAAAGCGTGGTTTTTTGCTGTATCCAGGCCCTAGGCGGGGTGTCGTCAAGTTCACCACCAAAGTCGAATATTTGAAGAGTACATACCATTCATCGAACCGCTGCTGCTTGAGTTACTGATGCCCAAATCCCCAAACTTCGGTTCAGCAATTCTCGATAATTAGCCGCTGAGACTGAATGACATGACAATGCAAACAAGTTTCCGATTTTTGCTGAAGGTAGGCACAACCCGCTGTGCTTGGTGTGCTGACTTGAAGCGTTCCATCCGGCACTGTCTGAGTCGGTTTGACTGATGTGAGATCTCTGCTCGATTGTTTGCTCCTTTGTCCCTGATATGGGCTGCATCGGGCAAGATCTCAGCACAGGTCTGCGCGTAGGAAGCCAGCCTGTCTGTGAGCACTTGTCTTGGTGCTTGGTGTGTGCCATGCAACAACTTGACGAACCGCTCAGCAGCAAATTTGTCCCGTTTGGGCTGAACCAAGATGTCCAGCACCTGCCCCTCTTGGTCAACTACACGCCACAGTTACTGGCACAGATCTGTTGATCTTCAAATAGACTTGATCCAAATGCCAGACGTCACCCATGCGTCCACGTTGGCGTCGGATCTTTTGGGCGTACGGGCGACCAAAGTTTTTACACCAGGCTCGAACACTTTCATAGGTAACAACGACGCCTCGCTCAGCCATTGTGAGTGACACATGCCTAAATCTCCAGGCAAAACGAAAGTAAAGCCACACGCATTGGCTGATTGCCGCTGGTTAGCGATGGCGCTTATAGGAGATGGTGGCGGTGTGTTCATCAGCCAGGCTCTAGACGATCAATGGGGGTTAACTTGACTACACCTTGCCAACGGCTTCATCTGCCCTTGCGAGCCATAGATCGCCAGTTTTGCGCTGTTCGGAACCCTGCACTGGATGACTTCCTGGTATCTGGAGGAGGGCTTGTCTCCTGAAGACCTGCCGGCTCAAATCTTTTCGATCTTGGAAAATGGGCTGCATGCCTTTGGCACCACAATCAAGGCGCCACAGCCTGTTCGCGGCACTTCGATGAACAAGGCACCTCGCCGCGGACGCAGATGAATTCCCTCACTTGCTATGGGCGCTGTTCGATGTCGGGGCTAGGAGTCAAAAATTTTGTTGGCGCCGATTCACTATTGACCCCTAAGCTAAAGTCCATTAGCTGAGCTTTGCTTAGTCAAGCTTTAAGCCAAGGGTGCGCACCAAGTCACCCCACTTGCGAGTTTGGGAATCGATCACCGCCTCCATTTCCTCAGGAGTGCTTGCCACCATTTCCCAACCTAAAGGATCGGCATACTTCGCCTTGGCTGCAGGGGATTGCAGAGCGCGTCGAATTTCCTGTTCGTACTTAGTAATGATCTCGCGTGGCACACCACGCGGAGCCACTAAACCAAACCATTCTGCTGCTTCGAATGTACCCAAGGTCTCTGAAATGGTTGCCACATCTGGCAGAACAGGGGCTCGGTTCTTAGAGGTGATCGCAAGCACGCGCAGTTTGCCAGCATTGACCTGCGCAAGCACCGAGCCAAGATCAAGTACGCCAAAGGGCAATTGGCCACCTAAAAGATCAGTAATTGTTGCTGCGCCCCCTTTATATGCCACATGCTGAAATTGAGTGCCGGCCAATTGGTTAACAAGTTCCATCGACAGGTTTGCCATCGAGGCCACACCGGAAGTTCCATAGGCACTGTATTTTGCCGGCTCACGTTTTTGAAGGTCGATCAGTTCCTTCAACGACCTTGCAGGCACCGCTGGATTAACCACCACCACCTTGGGGGCGCGATTGATGATGGTGATTGGCGAAAAATCGCGCATCACATCGTAAGGCGGCTTGGTGCGCATGGCAGGTAGGATGGTGTGCCCTGTCACAAGTAATACCAGGGTATAGCCGTCAGGTGGCGCCTTGGCCACAATGTCGGCGCCGATCATGCCGCCGGCTCCAGGTCGATTTTCTACCACCACGCTTTGTTTCCACGCATCGGCAAGCCACTGGCCTACAAAGCGGGTGACCGAATCGGCAGGCCCACCCGCAGTAAAAGGTACAACAATACGTATGGGCTTGCTTGGAAAGTCGGCCACACTTTGCGCCTTTACCTGAACCGAGAAGACGGTCAAAAAAGCGATTGCCAATGCAATGAAGGAGCAAAATCTATTCATGGTATTTCCTTAAATATCATTTCTATTCATCTAGAACTGCAGGCCGCTTGTAAAGAGGAAAACCTATATAAGGCGCCGACTGAGCCTTTTCTGGCAGCGGATAGAAACTGGTGTTTGTGTTGTGATGTAAACCGCCATCAATCCGTAAAACGGCACCATTGGTATAGGATGCAGCTTCCGATAACAGAAACACGGCTGCCGCCGAAATTTCAGATTCGGTACCGTGGCGCTTCATCGGTACATGATTGGCGACGTTGCGTAGTGTTCCGGCTGCGCTTGAGGGGTAGTGGTCAAGACCTGAAGAGGCGATGAAGCCGGGTTGGACCATGTTCACGCGAACGCCTGCATGCGCCCACTCGACAGAAGCTGCGAAGGTTAAGCTTGCTTGCCCGCTTCGTGCTGCGCCGCTGTGGCCCATGCCCGGCATGCCACCCTGAAAATCTGCGCCAATATTCACTATGGCGCCGCCGTGGGCTTCCATCCAGGCCACATAGACTTCACGCATGAACAGGAAGCAACCGGTGAGATTGTTGCGCACCACTGCGTTCCAGCCGTTCTCGCTGATGTCGCGAAGAGGCGCTGGAAACTGGCCTCCGGCGCAGTTAATCAATCCCTCTGCATGGCCAAAATCGGCGAGTATTGCGCCCACCGTTGCGCGAACCTGCGTCGCATCGCGAATGTCGCAGGAATAGATTTTTGCAATAGCGTCACCGCCCAGTTCGGCTCGCACGGATTCAAGCTTGGCTATGGTGCGACCAACGAGCGCGACCCGAGCGCCAAGGGAAACCAATTCATGTGCCATGCATCTTCCGATGCCGCTCCCGCCACCCGTCACAATGACAACCTTGCCTGCAAAGAGGTCAGGGCGAAATACCGTTCTGTAGTTCACCACGGTTCAATCCTTTTTCGAACGAATTCCACACACACGCGACAATGTTCCTTCGATGAAAGAGTGCACTGCGACGTCTGTGAATCCTGCCGCGCAAAGGTAATCGATGCATTCCTGCTCTGTGTGCGCTACGCCTGTGCTGCCAGCTATGGCCTCGTTCAACCCCCACAAGGCTGGACTTGAGGGCCCCTTGCGGTCATCGGTCAGCATCTCACCCAGCAGATGAAACTCTCCGCCGGGCGTCAACGATTCAAAGGCCTTTCGAATAACTTGCGCAATAATTTCACGGCTGTATTGTGGCAAGTTGCTGGCCATGATGGCGATGTCGTTGCCCTGCGGGAATGGGTCACGTGTGAAGTCGCCACCTACGGTGGTGACACGCTCGGAGACGCCGTGGCGGGCGATGAACCCGCGTGCCACTTGCGCAACCGGTGGCAAGTCGAAAACTGTTGCATGTAACAGTGGATGAGCCTGCGCCGCTACGATGCTGTAGCAACCAGAACCGCCACCAATATCAAGCAGTTTCAGTCGCGAGGACATATCCACATGGCGCACGAAGCGGCGACCAGCGCCTAATCCGATGCTGTAAGTGGAGTCATGATAGCGACGCGCATCTTCGACTGTGAAATTCTCGTAAGAGCCTAGGACCGTCTCCTTGCCGTTCTTTATCAATTCGGTGAGTCGGCCCCAATCGTTCCATTGCGGCTTGGTGAACAACATCCACTGACCAGCGTAGCCTGGGGCACCTTCAACCAGAAAACGCTCTACATCTGGCGCATTGAAAAATCCATGTTCGTTCGACTTAAGCAAGTCGAGCGCAACGCACACGGTGGTGAGTCGTTCTGCATTGGTGACCGAAATTCCAATGGCCGAGGCAACTTCCACGTTGTTGCAGGCACCTTTCGAAACAGCGGTAAATAACCCCAATTCGACGGCAGTCATGAGCGCGGCCGAATGCCAATAAGCAAGCGCGATGTTCTGCAAGCGAACAGTGTCAAGTCGGCTTTTCGTTAAGGAATCGACCGATGTGCTGGTGTTGGGCGAATTCGCGAAGCCTTGGGACAAGTTAATCGCACTTTCGGTTGTCATAATTTTTCCGGGTTGGTCACATCATAGAAGATTAAAAAATTAAATGTAAAAACTTTTATAAGTCATTTAAAATTACATTAGATGCTTGAATTGGTGCGAAATCAACTGTTTTCAAGCATCTCTTCTATCTGCCCAAGGAGTTCTTTAACAAAGAACATCTGCTCGCCGATGAAGAACGTCGGAATGCCTAAGACACCGCGTTCAAAGGCCTTTTTGGTGCTGTCGATCACGGCCTGTTTGATCGCTGGTTCTTGCGCTTTTGCAGCCAGAGATTCAGCATCGAAACCGGCCTTTGTCAGTAACATTAGAACCTTGGTGGCATCCCTGACGTCGAGCCCCTCTTCCCAGATCGCAGGCGTCATCGCCTCGATCAGTTTGGTCTGGTCATCGCTTCCCAGCGATATCGGCATCCGCAACAGATTTATCGAATTGAAAGGTAATTTGGGGTTCATCTTGAATCGGTGAAGCCCTGCTTTCCAATGAAACGTCGCATCTCCAAGTCGGTTTATGCGTTCTTACCTTCCACGTCGGCATTGCGGATGAAGGGTGGCGCCTTGCCTGTCAACTTGTGCATCCCGCCGAGAAACACAGGGGTAATTTGGATCTGAGCGCCTTACAGTGCGGCCGGTGCGGCTTTTGGGGGCAAGGAGAAGTTTCAAAACCTGGTTACACCTGTTTCAAATCAAGCTGCATTTGCAGGAAAATCCATCTCAGAAAACGCACGGATCTTTCAGCCTTGATCCGTTTTGCCAAGGACATACAAAGCGCTGGTACATTCAATCAAACTGCCATCTGTTCGGAATCGTTTTTTGCGCACCGCCATGCGGGAACGCGATTGGAATTTCTAACGACGGCGAGGGGCTTGGCACCCAAGGTTCCTGCAAGCTGATGCTTGACAAAGGTGCATCAAGCCTCGCGCAACATCCAATATCAGCTGTCGTTTGCAAGTTAGCGATCCTGCCAAGTGCAAAGATTAACTACATCGGCCTGCTGAAAAAGTTCAAGTCCAGCTTGAAAAAAACAGCATCATCGCCGCCATCGCCACCATACCCACATCTTCGACAATCGTCACCGTGCTCATGGGGAGTTTGAACACGGTGCCCAGGCAGGCACACTGAATTTGCGTTTTGCTAGCCACAGCGCGAATCACACCAATCGCCGAGAACCCCATAACGATGATGGTGACCCAATGCGTCAGTAGCGGGTTGAAGTGCGCCAAATACGCCATCCCCAACGCCAGCTCTACAAACGGATACAACAAACCCCAGCCATGCCAGCGGCGCGCCAGCAGGTCGTAGGCTGAGTAGGCGTCGGCAAAAGCACCGATATCCAGAAGTTTGAAAAATGAGAACACCAAAAAAAAGCCCGCCATAAAGTAGCGCATGGTGTCCGCAGTTGTAACGCCAGCCATACCGTCTATTCCAATTTGCACCAGCAAGCTCGCCCCGAGTATGTAGGCTACTATCAATAGCAGCGGGCTGTAGGTGGTCAGCCAGCTCGATGCAGAGTTTTCATCTGCTGTGTGAGGAGAAGCCTTTTGCGCCCGTACTGATTGGTCTGGCGCCATATTCGACAACTGAATCGGCTCTGAATGAGGCATCAGGACATACGTTCCAGCGTTCTCTACCGCTGCTTTCAAAGTTTCAAAATCCGCTGTTGCCTCTATCAGGGCTACTTGCATGGGCCGCAGGCTCACCTCAACCCCAGCCGCCAGATGCGCTAACGCCTGAGTTACTTTGTTAACACAGGCGCCGCAATGCAGGCCAGTCAGTGCGTAGGTGGTGGTGTGTTTGAGATTGGTCATTCCATTAGCTTAAACCTTGCGGTCATTACAAACAACGTCAATTTGTAGCCGATGCCCCCCGGAAGCCAATTCCCCACCCCTGGCTGGGGACAAATTCAGCCGCAAATGCCTGCTTTGTGGATTCTTGAATATGATCGAATTTCAACTTTTG
This sequence comes from Limnohabitans sp. Rim8, assembly GCA_945901045.1. Lineage (GTDB taxonomy): Bacteria > Pseudomonadota > Gammaproteobacteria > Burkholderiales > Burkholderiaceae_C > Limnohabitans_A. The sequence continues at coordinate 77,494 of CAMDKK010000008.1, read as the reverse complement.
GAGACCTCCATGAAACAACTTCTCATTGGTTCACTTATTGTATTTTTTGCAGCAGCAGCATCAGCGCATGGTTGCCCTGGTGAGATGCGTGCCATCGACGCAAAAATGCCCACTGCGAATTTGCCTGCAGCAGAAATGTCCAAAGTCAAAGCCTTACGCGAAGAGGGCGAAAAATTGCACAAGGAAGGCAAACACACCGATTCAATGAAAGCGCTGGTGGAAGCGAAGAAGCTGCTGGGTGTGTGAGCCACAGACGCTGATTGTTCGTGTTCTTAATGAACAATACATGACCCACATTTTTCCTCGCCCTTGCTGCTTGAGTGACGGTGATATCAACAGCAGCAAGAATCCAGGCTAAATTAGACGAGAAAGATCCACAAGCGGTGGCCCTCGGCTAATTTGCAGATTCAACCAAGACTGACACCGAGAAGTTGCCCAAATATGCTGCTGGTCAGGTTTGTAGAAACTGTGCGGTTTATGAATTAAAAGCCAGTGATTTATGGGGTGCCTGTCACTTGTATGCCGGTAAGCAAGTGTCAGGTAAAGGGTGGCGCAGTGCAAGGGCAAAAAGAGGCTGATAACAGGTCTTGAGCAAAGTCACCTGATAGATTTGACACATGAAATTGATGTCAATCCAGTTTTCATTTCCCAAGCGGGCTCTTGTTAAGTTCCTGCAACATTTGAAACAAAGCATTTTTTTTCTTTGGATCAAAAGCCTCACGCATAGCGTCCTCCAAAACGGTGCTGATGTCTTCAGATTTCACTAGCTCCATGTCCCAATTTGGAAATAGCCTTTCACGAAACTCATCTTCTTTAGTGAGTAACACTATATTAGTGTGACGAGGATCTGCGGAAATAATTTCGAACAAATTGGTTAAGTTGTCTTTGGGGCCTTCCAACCATTGGAAGAAAAAACCACTACCAAAAACCAATAACCCAGTGATACCGAATCTGGGGTTGTTGTGTTTGGCGGTGGCAATTATGTGATCAATCGAGTCTTTGTCCATGTGCTGAGCAGCTTGGCTACAGTACACAATATTATGAATGGATTGACCTGATTGTCCTTCGTCGTTTTGCATCTAGCGAGTATGCCTCAAAGAAAAAATATAGGTAGGGTCATTATAGTTCCAAGGGTTTAAAGTCGATCAGCTATTTTTTTCTCCCAACGGTCTTAAATTGACATGGACAAACTTGCCAAAGAAATTATGGATACTGCCCTTTTGAAGTTGAATAATTTAACTCAAATGACTCAAGTTATCAACTTGGGTCAACGAGCAAACAAGTTGCAACTGAGAAATTTTTAAACCAACTTTGCTTTCGATTTTTACGCTGTTGCCTTCAACAGTTAATTTTTCCTAATCATTGGCTTGAATAGCATTTTAAAAGAAGCCCCAGTGCTGCAATTTCTACAAGTGAAAAATAAAGAATCAGCGCAGCGCCGGCTGAATAGAATACGGAGTCGATGGGCAAGGAAACAATACCCAAACCTACAAAAATTAAAGCTATTGTGACCGGGGAGATTGTGTTTCTCTTATTGCTCCGTCCCTGTGAAGTTTAAGCAGCATAACGAACTCAGCGTTCCTGAAAGTAGCCAACCTGCTCAGGTGTTTTCTCCAACATGGTCGTATGTTTGTTGGCAGCTTCTCGTAATTTGGCTTTTCCCCGCTCCGGAACCCGCTTGCCCATCTCCTGCTTCAAGCCCACGTTAAGCCGATATTCTGTGTTGAGTTGCGGGCTGTCGTAGCACGATGTACCGAAGGCATCGTCAAGTTAAGCTCAGTTGACGTAAATATGCAGTGGCCAGATCCTGTCACTCAACTCAATCAACTTGAATAATATCCAACCCAGCCCCCGTACTTCGATTCAGCAGTTCACGATGTTTAGCCGCTGAGACTGAATCACGTGAAAAGTCAAAAAAAATGGCCCAGTTTGCTGAAAATTGATAGATATCGCTGCGCTTGGAGAAGTTGGCACCATGCAATTCTCCCAACAGTGGCAATTCCAAGTTAAACCTTAATCAGGAGTCGTCATGTGAAGTGCTGCTTCTTGCGCATCAAAAAAGTGCAACTCTCTTGCTTCTATGGCGATGCTAAGCTTACCCTGTAAAGAGGAATCGACATCAGGTGAAAGTACAACAAGTTCCCCCATGTTTGTCCGAAGGTAGCAGTATGCTCGGTCACCCAAGTGCTCCATGGCCTGAGTTTCACATTCATAAAGCTCTAACAGCACGTGTCCCGGTAAAGTGCTGCCCGCAGGTATCAGCTTAGCCTGCTCAGGACGAAACCCAATTGTCCGGATATCAGACGACACATGAAGAGGCACATTGATTTGGGAGGTGCCGATATGCAAAACTGTATCCGCGCCCGAAACCTCACTTCGGTCTACTGTGAACAAGTTAATCCGCGGCGTTCCGATAAATCCGGCTACAAACAGGTTGGCCGGCTTGCGGTACAACTCCAAGGGAGCGCCAATCTGTTCAATATGTCCGTTTCGAAGCACAACGATCTGGTCTGCCAGTGTCATGGCTTCGGTCTGATCATGGGTCACATACACCGCCGTGGATTTCAGTTGCCGTTGCATGCGGGCAATTTCAAGCCGTAAGCGCACACGCAACTCCAAGTCCAGATTGGAAAGAGGTTCGTCATATAGAAAGACCTGAGGCTTGCGGATCATGGCTCGCCCCATCGCTACGCGCTGGCGCTGGCCGCCCGAAAGCTGGCGCGGATATCGCTCAAGCAACGATGTGAGTTCCAACATGTGGGCGGTTTCTCCAACAAGGCGATCCTGTTCGAGTTGACTGACTTTGGCCATGCGCAGCGGGAAGGCCAGGTTCTGTCGTACTGTTTTGTGGGGGTAAAGCGCGTAATTCTGGAAAACCAGAGCGCATCCGCGCTCGGAAGGGGGCACGTCGTTAACCACTCGATCTCCGAGAAGTATCTGGCCGCTGCTGGGTGTCTCCAAACCTGCGATCATCCGCAACAAAGTGCTTTTGCCACACCCAGAGGGACCAAGGAGCACAGTGAACTTGCCGTCGGGAATGTGCAGATCGAGAATTGGAATGACTTCAACATCACCAAAGAACTTCGTGATGGACTTGAGATGAATATCGCTCATAAGACTCTGAAGTTAGGAATGGAGGTAAAAACCACACGGTCATCCAACGCGATTAGCTAACCCACGCTGGATGTTAGCTTCTGTGAGGCTCAAAAGTACGTTCATAGCCTCTTTTGCTTGCTCCGGTTTGCGTGACCAGATTGCGTCGAGGACTGCGCGATGCAATGGAAGGCTATTGCGTGGAGCGCCGGGCTGTAGGGTAGAGAGCTCGAATGACATACGCAGAGCAGCTTGAATTCCGTTGCCAAACGCGACCAGAAAGGGGTTTCCAGTAGCAACCAGAATAGCGCGATGAAATTCAAGGTCTGGCCCTGCATAAGCCGCCCGATCAAGTCCTGCGGCATCCATGTTGTGGTATGCACGCTCGATGGCTGCAATGGAAGAATCTTCTGCTGTGCTTGCTGCGATCTCTGCTGCAGCGGGTTCAACAATTCGGCGAAGTTGCATCAGATGCTGCGCTGCGGCCATCTTGTCCTGTCCGCTCCATACCCACCGCAGCACGTCCTCGTCCAGCATGTTCCATTGGAGTCGTGGCAGAACGCGCGTTCCAGTTTTGGTCCGAGAAACCAGCAAGCCCTTGGCTTTGATTCGCATCAGTGCCTCGCGAACGGACGTGCGCGCTACACCCAACTCTTGCGCTAATTCGGGCTCAGATGGCAATGGTTGACCCTCATCCCACTCGCCTTCCACCACTCGACGAGCAAGCATTTCCGTGACTGACTGAGTGGTTTTGCGCTCGAATATGGCTGTACTACTCATAGCGTCCCGATCTGACTTGCAGTGCGCCGATAAGATCTGCAATTGCCTTTATTTGTCATACAAATATATTGTGTTTAATTAGCAGTATATTGGAAATTACAAATTTAATTTCAGGGTTTCCACTCATTTTAAATTTTTATTTGTCAGTCAAAATTAATTTTTAAACTGATTACATGACAAACACAGGAGACCCAAAATGACCTTTAACTTAGCCGCCAAACCGCTCTCCCGCCGCACGCTGTTACAGCAAGCCGCTGGCGTGACTGCCGGTGCAACACTGGGCATGCCAGCAATTGCGCAAAGTAAGCCTTTTGCTGGGCTTAAGCTGCGCGGCGCTGCCTATCAGCACGGATTCTTCAATCATCTGCGTAAATACATTCCTGAGTTCGAAGCCGCAACAGGCATGACGGTTGACCTGCAACTTTCAGCATTTCCCGTATACAACCAGCAAGCCGATCTCGAACTCTCCAGTGGTGGCAGTGCTTGGGACTTCTGCAATGTCACCTTCATTCTGGCCGCCCGCTGGATTTCAGCTGGGCTGCTGAGCAATCTTGATGACTTTAGTGGCGACCGCAAGCTCACACCCGCCAATTGGAATCCTGACGACTTTGTCAAAGGAGCGCAGGTTCCTTACGTCGATAAAGATGGCAAAACCTATGGCTACTCATGGGAAGGGGGCGCGATGTTGATGGGGATCAGCCGGATGGATCTGATGAAAAAGCGTGGCTTGTCCGTACCCAGGACGTTTGACGACTTGATGAAGGTTGCCGATGGGATACACGGGCAACAAGATGTGACGGGCTTTGTGAGTTCCAATCTGCACCACTGGTTTCTGCCGCCTTACATGCATGGATTTGGTGGTGATATTTTTGCCAACCCACCGGGCGACATTCGGCCAACTTTGGACAGCGCAGCAGCCGTGCAGGCAGTAGATTATTACGGTCGTCTTTTATCGAAGTACAGTCCTCAGGGCGTTCTTGGTTATACCGAAGATCAGGCGCGTGCAGCTTTGCTTGGCGGACGATCGAATATATTTATTCATTCCAGTTCGTGGGTCACGGCTATGCTCACTTCGCAGGACAGTAAAGTCAAGGAAACCGCACTCGTTACGCGCATGCCGACTGGGCCAAAGGGCGACTTCCCTGCCGCCAATAGCCAGGGATTGGGCATTCCCAAGAACGCAAAAAATAAGGAAGCCGCGTGGGCATTTATTCAATGGGCATTAAGCCCGGAGCTCACAGCGCGGATTGTCAAAGACACCGGCCATGCGTCCATCTGCCGCCGCTCTGTCATTGAGAGTGCCGAATACAAACGCCTAAACACCATCAATGGGCAAGATATTGGCAAGCTCTATCTGGATGTTTTGCAACAACCTGCTGCAGGTCGCAATTACATGGCTTATCGAACGGTCAAAGAATTTCCATTGATGGGCGATGTGGTGAACAAAGCAGTCGAGCGTGTTGTTTCAGGGCAAATGCCGGCTGCTGAATCCATGCGCGTTGCGCAAGAAGCTGCACTAAGCAGCTTGCGTCGCAGTGGTGCCAAGGTTTAATTCTGCTCCACCGTGGCCTCAGTATCCTACGAAAGCCAGCGGCGCCGTTTTGCGCGTCAGGCCTTTGCCCCCAGCCTACTCTTTCTGATTCTGGTGGCAGGCCTTCCTACCTTGTTCCTCATCATCACCAGTTTGACTCCGGCAGCCTTGGTCAATCCAGGCTCCTTAACAGACTTTTCCAATCCATTTCGAAACTACACGTTGTTGCTCAGCGACGAGCGATTCGTAGGTTCCTTGTGGGTTCAAGCCAAGTTAAGTTTGTACACCGTGACGATGCAGGTTTTAATTGGAACTTCAATGGCTTTACTGGTGCATGCAGGTCAGGGAAGATGGCAGTCTTTAAGACATCTGTTTGTCATACCCATGGTGTTACCACCCATTGTCGTCGCCGTTATTTGGAAGCTGATTTACACCCCAGACATCAGCCCCATTTATCGTGCAGCTAAAGCAATTGGTATTGTGTTGCCTTCGCTTACAACACATGTGGACTTTGCCCTTTGGGCTATCGTCATTGCAGATACATGGGAATGGGCACCTTTCACTTTTTTGATGGTTCTAGCTGCTCTTCAGACTTTGCCCAGTGAGTATGTTGAAGCGGCACGCATGGATGGTGCTGACACGATTGCTGTTTTTTGGCACATAGTTCTTCCCTATATTGCCCCAGTTCTATTGGTTTGCACCTTATTTCGGGTGATAGACAGCATCAAAGCTTTTCCGTTAATCTTTCTTTTGACAGGTGGCGGACCGGGATCTGTGACAGAGGTCACGAATTATTACGCCTACCTGGTCGCATTTAATTTCGGCGAGCTGGGGTACTCCAGCGCAATCACTGTGGTGCTTCTTTCTCTAACCGTATTGATCAGTTGGGCGGCAATGCGCGCAAGTCGCACGAGCCAGCCAATAGAATGAAAAAACATATTATTCTCTGGGCAGTTCCTTTGCTGCTGATTCTGATGTTGATGCCGTTTTTATGGCTGCTTCAGATGTCATTCAAACCGACCCCATTGATTTTGGAGTTTCCCCCGCAACTTTTTTTTACACCTACGCTCGAACATTACGTGGGGTTGTGGAAGGATGGATTCCCAGAGTCTTTTGTGAACAGTTTAATTACCAGCACACTGTCCACGGCCCTGGCACTTTTGATGGGCGTACCCGCAGCCTACGCATTGTCACGCTGGAGTGGGCGCGGAAAATTCGGTTTGGGCTTGGGTATTCTTCTGACGCGCATGGCACCTCCCATTGCGTTCACCATCCCGTTTTTCCTGGCCTATCGCTGGCTGGGTCTGCTAGATACCCGCACCGGATTGATTTTGATCTACATGACATTCAATTTACCGTTGGTCATTTGGATGATGCAACCATTTTTTGATGCTGTGCCTGCCTCTCTCGAAGAGGCCGCGCTCATGGACGGAGCCGGGTTTCCAACGGTATTCGCTGAGATCGTCATGCCGGTGGCTTCAGCGGGTATCGCGGCAACTGCAATTTTGTGTTTTTTATATGCGTGGAACGACTTTTTCTTTGCCCTAATTCTCACACGCACTGAAGCGCGGACAGCACCGGTTGCGGTGGTGAACTTCATGAATTACGAAGGATGGGAGTGGGGAAAAATTGCTGCTGGCGGTTCGTTGGTGATGGCGCCTGTTTTGGTTTTCTCACTTTTAGTGCGTCGTTATCTGGTCAGCGGATTGACTGCTGGTGCAGTCAAGGGGTGAGCAAATGCTGACTGATGTGAGCGGAAAGACAAAGTTAGTTCCGATACTTGCGTGCCCAGTTGATCACGTGATTGCGCCTGGTGCTTATAACCCTGCGTTCGCTGCGCGAGAACTAGATTGGTTTATGGTGCCCATGGGTGTCGACCCTCAGGACCTTGTTGCCACGCTCGGGCAACTGGCCAAGGTAACTAACCTGCAAGGAGTAAATTTGACCATCCCACACAAAGCGCAGGCCTTCACCCTCTGCCAATGGGTGACTGAGGAGGCACGCGTTACTCGCATGGTCAATACACTTCGGCTTGAAGAGGGTGGCAACTGGTCAGGTACGAACACCGACGGCATCGGTTTCACGAATGCGTTGCGTGCCCATGGCATGCTAGACCTGACTCGTTCAGTCTTCATTGCAGGGGCCGGAGGTGCTGGGACCGCTATTGCTTTCGCTCTCGCCAAAGCTGGTGTCACAACTATCGATGTTGTCGACATGGACCCTAAACGCTCCACTGCCCTGCTGAATTCTTTACAAAATAACTTTCCCAAAATCCTATTGGGAAACAGGCTGGAAGCTTTGGCCAGAGCCGGATTGGCAGTGAATGCCACACCCATGGGGCTTCACAAAGGTGACCGTTCACCGTTCGACGCCGCCATCCTTCGAGACGATGCTGTATTTTTCGACATCATTGCAGCCCGTGACACTGAACTGATGTCTGCTGCACAAGCGCGTAATCTGCAGGTGCTGGGAGGTCGCGCCATGATGGACCACCAATTGGCTGTTCAGATTGAGTTCTGGCGCGGCGATTACTTTGATTTGAAATCACAGTATTGATGCCCAATCGTATTTTTTTCTTCACTGTTAAATGGGTAAAAAGATGGCTAAACTGAAAAAACAATTCAATCGTCATGGCTTATTGATTGCTGCGCTTTTGCTCACGCAAGCTCAGGCGGTCTTGGCTTGGCCGACCAGGACAGTGCAGATGCTGGTAGGGTTTCCGGCCGGTGGTTCGGTCGATGTGTTGGCACGAGCCTTTGGCGAAGCCCTTACGGCTAGGCTAGGACAGAACGTGGTGGTGATGAACCGCGACGGAGCGAGTGGAACAATCGGAATGGCTGCGGGCGCCAAGGCCGAGGACGGTCACACCATTGTTTTCGGGCCTGCGGGTCCGCTGGTTCTGCAGCCCCACATTAAGACCAATCTACCCTATAAATTTAGCGATATGGTTGGAATCTGCCAGACCTTTGTTAACAACTATGCGTTGGTAACCTCGAACAGCAGTAAGTACCGGAACCTGCGCGACGTACTGAATGATCCCGACGCCAAGGGTGAGGGCGTAACCTACGGTTCTGGTGGCACGGGAACCATGCCGCACATCGGTGCCGTGATGTTCTCTTTGCAAAGTGGTACCGCCATGCGTGCAGTGCAGTATCGCGGTGATCCACCTCTCGTTTTGGCTCTCAAGTCAGGCGAACTGCAACTGGCCTCACTGTCAGTGGGCGCAGCACAGACGCAGGGCTTTCGCATCCTTGGCGTATTTACCCCTAGCCGCTTGCCCGAGGCACCCGAAGCGCCGACCATGACTGAGCAAGGCATTCCCGTAGTGGCGAGAGTGTTTGGTGGACTCTATGTACCCAAGAGCATGCCCGCCCAAGCAATAAAGGTACTCAATGAGGCCTGCGAGGATGCGGTTAAAAGCGAGCGCTATGTCAGTACGTCCAAGGCATCGCAACAGCAGATCTTCTACCGGGATAGTGATGCGTTCAGCAAGGTTTTGGCTGCTGAGTTCGACACACTGGGTCAGACTCTGCGCAAGGCCAACCTCAAGCTAGATTAATTCAGATGATGAATAAAAATTCCTTTGAAGGTCGAATTGGTCGCACATGGCATGACTCCGAACCTTGGTATCCCGCGCCGCCAGCCCAAACCCCTGGCGCGCCGAACATCTTGTTCATCGTGCTTGATGATGTTGGCTACTCCGATCTAGGTTGCTACGGCTCTGAAATCCAGACACCTCGCATGGACGCCTTGGCCGGGGCCGGTTTGCGTTACAGCAATTTCCATGTCACCGCCATGTGTTCTCCCACACGGGCCGCTTTGCTCACAGGACGTAACGCGCATGCCGTCGGCATGGGTGCAATCGCCGAATGGTCAACCGGCTTTCCTGGTTACCAGGGGCGAATCACGCCGGAAGCTGCCACCATCGCCCAAATGTTGTTGCCCTATGACTACGGAACCTATGCGGTTGGCAAATGGCATCTGGCCAATATGGGCGACTACCCTACAGGCGGTTCGCGCGAGTATTGGCCACTGGGCAAGGGCTTCAACCGCTGGTATGGATTTCTAGGCGGCTTCATCGATCATTGGAATCCAGATCTGCATGAGGACAACCACCCCGTTCAGCGCGAGCCACGCAAGGGCTACCACCTTACCGAGGACCTAGTCGATCATGCAATTGGGTACGTGCGCGATCACGTCACCTCTGCGCCCGGCAGACCTTGGCTGACCTACCTAGCGCTCGGTGCTGGGCACTGGCCCCTGCATGTTCCCCAGGAATGGATAGACAAATACAAAGGCTGTTTTGACGATGGCTGGGACGCCGTGCGCGAGAAACGACTGGTACGCCAAAAGACGATGGGTCTGTTGACCGCCGAAACATCCCTTGCGCCACCCAACCCGAACGTTCGGGCCTGGTCATCACTGTCGCCGCAGGAGCAGGCACTGTGTGCCAAATTGCAGGAGACATACGCGGGCTTTCTCTCTCACGCCGACGATCAGATTGGACGGCTGATCGACTACCTGGCCTCCACCGGCCAGATGGAGAACACTGCAATCGTGCTTCTTTCGGACAATGGTGCCTCGGGAGAGGGCGGCCCGACAGGTGCAGTCAATATTCGCCGGCACATGAGCATGGAGCGAGAAACGCTCGAGTATGGCCTTGCGCATATTGACAAGATTGGCAGCGAGTATTCATTTCCGCACTATCCCATGGGTTGGGCGCAGGCTTCCAATACCCCGCTCAAATGGTTCAAGCGAAATACCCATGGCGGTGGCATCCGTGCACCTCTTTTGGTGCACTGGCCTGCCAAGATACGTGACCAGGGTGGCATCCGTCACCAGTATCATCACGTTAGCGATATAGTGCCCACGCTTCTTGAAACTCTGGGTTTGCAACCGCCTAAAGTGCACCATGGCCATGAGCAGATACCTCTTCATGGCGTAAGCATGGCTTACTCTTTCGACCAGGCCGATGCACCGACCCGCAAGCAAACCCAGCACTTCGAGATGGCAGGGGACCGGGCTGTCTGGCACTCAGGCTGGAAAGCGGTGGCCCGACACACGAAGGGTGACGATTTTGACGCCGACCGTTGGGAGCTTTACCACCTTGATCAGGACTTTGCAGAAATCAAGGATCTGGCTGACCAGCACCCGGGAAAGTTGCGTGAACTGATCGATCTGTGGTGGGAAGAAGCCCATCGCTTCGGCGTGTTGCCGCTTGACGACCGCGATATCGAGCGATCCTTGGAGTGGTCCCGCCGGCAGGTGCCCAGGCGCTTCGAGCTGCAGCCTGGGATGGCTCGTCTGGACCGTCAACTGGTTCCACCCATCAACGATCGCAGTTGGCGTATGCATGCTCAGCTGCGTGAAGTGCAGCCGGGTGCGCACGGAATACTGGTAGCTTGCGGCAGTCGTTTTGGTGGCTACCAGCTTCATTGCCAAAATAGCATGGCAGTTTTCACTTACGCCGTGCATGAGAGTCTGGTGCATCGCCTCGAAGTATCCCTGGCCCTAGGCGATACCCTATTGGAAGTGTCATTTGCACGCACCGGCGAACGTGCCGGCCGATTTGATCTGTGGGCTAATGGGAAACATGCAGGGTCGGCCCAAGTCAAACGAACTTGGTTAATTTTTGGCATGACTGGTGGCTTGACCTGTGGGCATGGCAACATCCCAGTGACTGACGAATGCCTACCTCTGAATGCGGTCAGCGGATTGCGCATGGAGCATGTCATTATCGAGGTGGATGCTGATTCGCAGCTCGAAACAAATTCTTTCAGTGCAATCCTGCAAGAGCAATGAAACACTGCTTTTATTGAGGTAAATGTTCTATTTCGTTATCTTAGAAGGCGTATTTAAAATTGGCGGATACGCCAAGGGTCTGGCTAGAGCTGGACGAAGGAAAGCGAAACTAACTCAGGGCCATAGATCTGATGCAATGGATTTTGATAAGCTAGAAGCACCGCGTTTTAGTATGAACCTCAGACTCACAACTTAGATTGTTTTTCTTAACCCAGTCATCCATAAGAAAATTTTTATGACAATACAGCAACCACACATCATTTTTATCATTACCGATCAACAACGGTATGACACTATTGCGGGTCTAGGATTTGATTTTATGGAGACGCCCCATCTGGATCGATTAATTCGTGAGGGTACACACTTTTCTCAATGTCACGTAGCAGGCGCCTCATGTGTTCCTGCTCGCTCAAGTTTATTTACTGGCTACTACGCTCATACAACAGGTATTTTAAAAAATGCAGACAAATGGCGTCATACATGGGTTGAAAACTTAGCTGATGCGGGATACACCTGCATCAATGTTGGAAAAATGCACACATGGCCATTAGATACACCTGCGGGATTTCATCAACGCTATGTTGTTGAGAATAAAGATCGATTCTTAGAAGGTCGATTCTTCTTTGATGATTGGGACCGATCACTTGCCGCCAGAGGCTTGGTCAAACAACAACGTGTCCAATATCGGCAAATGCCAGATTACAGAAAAAAATTGGGCGCATTTGAATGGTTGCTACCTGCTGATGCGCAATCAGACAACTTCATTGCTGATCGTGCTTGCTGGTGGATAGAAACTGCACCACCAACAGAACCTTTGTTTTTACAAATTGGATTTCCTGGCCCCCACCCCCCCTATGATCCAACTCCTGATTATTTACAGCGTTATATCGATAAAAAGCTTCCCATTGAAAAAGTAAATGAAGACGATTTGAAGGGTCAACCACCTCCGTTTCATGCTCTGCGAGAACACAACGTTGAGATTGATCATGACTCTCTTGTGCATCAACTCAATCCAACCGATGCCGATCGACATCGGCAACGCGCGCACTACCTTGCTAATGTGACCATGATTGATGATGGCATTGGAAAAATATTAAATCAACTTAAAACCAAAGGTTATTTAGAAAATACGATTGTAATTTTTACTTCGGATCATGGTGACTGTATGGGAGACCATGGTCACAGTCAAAAATGGACAATGTACGATCAGGTCACAAAAGTACCCATGATTGTTTGGGCACCAGGGAAAGTTCCTGCAGGAAAACACATTGATGCATTAATTCAACCTATGGATGTTGTTCCTTGGTTATTAAAGGAGGCTAATGCAAACTTACCCGAAGGTATTGAATCTGAAAGCTTAGAAGATGCTTTTTCAACACAAAATTGGGCGGGGCGTGAGGCTGTTTATTGCGAACAAGGTAGAGACAACATATTGACTGATGTGGAGTTTATGACCATGATACGAACCAAAGACTGGAAATTGGTTCATTTTTTAAACGCTCCTTATGGTCAGCTTTTTGATTTAAAACAAGATCCACTCGAAAACCATAATCTATGGAACTCAAATGACCACCAATCGATTAAACAAGACATGTTAAATAAAATGTTTAATTGGAGAATGCAGAGTCAATTAAAAACACAAAATGTTTTCCGAGATTATAGATAATTGCCATGAAAGTTGTTTTTTTACTTTTCGATTCGCTTAATAGGCATGCACTATCGTGCTATGGAAACAAACAGCATCTAACCCCTAATTTCGATAGATTAGCTGAACGATCGGTTCAATTCGAGAGACATTTTGTCGGTAGTTTGCCTTGCATGCCTGCTCGACGTGATATACAAACAGGACGACTTAATTTTTTACACAGAGGATGGGGGCCACTTGAACCTTTTGATCATTCAGTTGCCGATATTTTGAGGAGTGCAGGCGTAATAACACACCTGATTACGGACCATTACCATTATTTTGAAGATGGTGGAGCAGGTTTTCATGGTAGATACTCATCGTGGGAGTTCATCCGCGGACAAGAAAAAGACAAATGGCAGCCGCAATTTTTAGAGAATGAAGCTTTGTATAAAAATAAATATGAAAAAAATCAACATGACTTCTCTACTGATATTAATTCAAAATTACCTTATTTTATAAATCGTGAATATCTTGAAAAAAATCAACAATTTCCACTTGCGCAATGTTTTGATCAAGGGATAGATTTTCTAAAGAAAAATGGAAATAAAGACCAATGGCTACTTCATTTGGAACTTTTTGATCCGCATGAGCCATTCTTTGCACCTGAGCGATTTTTAAAAAATTACCCTGAAGCATTGAGTGGTAAAATTTTTGATTGGCCAAGCTATGGCAGAACAGATATCTCACCTTCGTTGCTCAATAAACTCAGAGCTAATTATTCTGCATTGATTGATGCTTGCGATCATTATTTAGGTCTGTTTTTGGATGAAATGGATCAGCAAAATCTATGGGAAGATACATGGGTTATTCTCACAACCGATCACGGGTTGTTATTAGGCGAAAAAGAATTTTTAGGAAAAAATCGCCCCCCATTTTACAACGAAGTAGCACACATCCCATTATTTATTGCACCTCCTAACTCCTTTAATTGTTCTCCTCAAAAATCGAAGGTGCTTACGCAAACCATCGATATCATGCCAACCATATTAGATATTTTTAAACAAAATATTCCAGAGCAAGTAACGGGTTACAGCTTGTTGCCTTTGATGGAAAAATATTCAGAAAAAAAATCACGGGATGGTTGTATATTCGGCCAATTTGGTTCCGCCATCAATTTTACAGATGGTCGCTATTCATATTTTATGTATCCACTGGACCCGCAAGTGGGTGATCTCTATCAATACACATTGATGCCTTCAAACATGCGAACTTTTTTTGAAGTGGCTGATTTTAAGGATGCTCAAATTATTAAATCCTTGCCTTTTTCTCAAGGATTTCCTGTGTGGCGATTACCGGTTAACCCAGACACAAAAGCAAACATGGTTAAACGCTATCCGTTGCTTGATGCTAAAACAGTATTATTTGATCTTGATGAAGATCCGGATCAACGAAAACCTTTGAATGATTTAGATTTGGAAATTTCAATTCGGAAAAAATTAATCCGACTAATGATGGAAAATGACGCTCCAGAAGAGTTATTTTCACTCTACGGACTTGAACTCGATAAAAATTAAAGTTTCATCAACCTAAAATTAATCAGGATTACACATGAAGTTCAAAAAATTCAATTCTCTTGCAATCACTCTTTTATTTACAACGACCATTTATGCACAAACGACTTTTGATCGACCCATTCAATTGTTAGTTGGTTTCCCACCTGGAGGCGGTGTTGATATTGTTGCTCGGCAATTAGCCGAAAAGTTGTCTATTGGACTTGGTCAAAAGGTAGTTGTGGAAAATAAAGCAGGTGCATCTGGCAATTTAGCAATGGAATATGTTGCTCGTGCCAAGCCAGACGGACATACATTGCTTATGGGCAATTTGGGTATGTTAAGTGTCAATCCGTATCTTTATCCCAAACTTACTTTTGATGCATCAAAAGATTTTTTACCAATAGCACGCGTTGTAGTAACTCCGTTTGTGGCCGTAGTGCCAACCTCACTCCCCGCCAACAATCTCAAAGAATTTGTGGAACTAGCAAGATCCAAACCGGGTTCACTCAATTTTGGTTCGGGCGGAAATGGCAACAGCAATCATTTGGCAGTTGAGCTTTTAAAGTTACAAACACAAATACAAATTCAACATATTCCCTACAAAGGGAGTGCGCCCGCTTTAACTGACTTGGCAACATCACGAATTCAACTCATGATTGATGGTGGCAATGTTGTTCAACCATTTATTAAAGATGGACGTGCCAAAGCTATTGTTTTAACAGGTGAATCGCGTTCTCCCGCATTCCCTGATCTTGTTACATCCAAAGAATCTGGTATGCCAGAGTTTGTCATCTACGGATGGCAAGGTATTTTGGCGCCAACTGGAACCCCATCTGCCATCATTGATCGAATCAGTTTAGAAATACAAAAAGCACTTGCCAATCCAGAATTAAAGTCTAGATTGTCCTCACAGGGAACGGAACCCGCTTATCAATCGCCACAAGACTTCAAAAACTATATCCAATCTGAACAAAAAAGATGGTCAGAAGTCATTAAAGCGGGAAAGATAACTTTAGAATAAAAATGAAATTTACTCAAGAAAAATTTCAGTCATTATATTCAATCTGCTTTGATTCTTGAATTTTTAATGACTTTGGTTTAATTATTCTTATTAAATATTAAATATTTAATATTATCTATCGAATACATTTCCGGTTCAAATCCGAGTTGATGAAAATATTAGCTTGTATCGGATGTATTTAAATTTTTTACATTTTTTTATATCACTCATGTCATAGGCCAGTGGCGTCGTGGTGGCCGTAAAAAATGGCCTAAACGACTCATCATCTACCCTGCCCTGTTACCAAGAAGACGTTTGAGTTGGATCACTCCACCCGCCTCACCCGATTGGGCTTGAAGCCCAGATCGGCCATTTTGCCTTTTTTGGCGCGTGCGGTTTTGGCGTTGTTCAGGCTGCGGATCTCGAGCGTTTCTTCGCGCTCCTTGCCGCCTCGGCCAATGCCTTCGATCTTCACGCTGCGGGTGTAGGCTGCGGCACCGGCCAAGCTGTCTTTGGCTTCCAGGTCGATGAGCATCAGGCCCCGGCCGCCTTTTTCCATGGTTTTGAGTTCGCTGATTTCAAAGGTCAGCACACGGCCGCCCGTGCTGGCGCAGCAGACGCTGGTGGCAGCGGGCACAGGGGGTTTGTCGGCGGGCAAGGTGGCACTGGTGCCGCTCACATGCGAGGGTAAGCACACGGTTTCGCCATCGCTCAGGCTGATGAAAGCTTTGCCGGATTTGTTGCGCGAGATCATGTTCTCGACCGAAGCCATGAAACCGTAGCCGCCGGAGCCGCTGAGCAGCAGCGTGGCGTTGACCGGACCGGCAAAGTAATGGGCAATCTGCGTGGTGGATTCCAGTTCTATCAACGTGGTCACCGGTTGCCCGTCGCCGCGCGCGCCGGGCAGCACCGCCACGGGCATGGAGTAAATGCGGCCATTGCTGCCAAAGGCGAGCAAGGTGTCCACCGTGCGGCATTCAAAGGTGCCATACAGGCCATCGCCCGCCTTGAAGGCGAAGCTGGCAGCGTCGTGGCCATGGCCGGTGCGGGCGCGCACCCAACCCTTTTCTGACACGACAACCGTCACCGGTTCGTCCACCACCTTGACTTCGGCCACGGCTTTTTTCTCTTCCAGGATCAGCGTGCGGCGAGGGTCGGCAAAGGTTTTGGCATCCGCCTCAATCTCTTTGACCATCAGGCGGCGCAGTGCAGCGGGGTTGCCTAGAATCTCTTCGAGTTTGCCCTGCTCACCGCGCAGTTCACTCAGCTCTTGCTCGATCTTGATGGCCTCCAAGCGGGCCAGTTGGCGCAGTCGGATATCCAAGATATCTTCGGCCTGGCGATCGGTGAGCTTGAAGGCTTCTGTCAACGCAGGCTTGGGCTCGTCGCTGTGGCGAATGATGCGGATCACCTCATCAATATTCAGCAGCACCAGCTGACGGCCTTCCAGAATATGGATGCGGTCGAGCACTTTGTTCAAGCGGTGCTGGCTGCGGCGCAAGATGGTGGTCTGACGGAAACTGATCCACTCGACCAGCATCTGGCGCAGCGATTTTTGAATCGGCTTGCCGTCGATGCCGACCGAGGTCATGTTGATCGGCGCCGACGTCTCCAAGCTGGTGTGCGCCAGCAAGGCGGTGATCAGTTCTTGCTGTTCAATGCGGCTGGTCTTGGGCTCGAACACCAGGCGCACAGCGGCGTCTTTGCTGGACTCGTCGCGCACCACGTCCAGCACATTCAAGAGGCTGCCCTTGAGCTGAACCTGATCTGTGCTGAGCGCTTTTTTCCCGGCTTTGACTTTGGGGTTGGTGAGTTCTTCGATTTCTTCGAGGACGCGCTGCGAGCTGACGCCTTGCGGCAATTCGGTCACCACAAGTTGCCATTGGCCACGCGCCAGGTCTTCGATCTTCCAGCGGGCACGCACTTTGAGTGAGCCACGACCGGTGCGGTAAGCGTCGGCAATGTCAGAAGCCGGACTTATGATTTGGCCCCCACCGGGGTAGTCGGGGCCGGGGATGATGGCCAACAGATCACTGTCGGTCAGCTTGTCGTTTTTAATCAGCGCCACGCAGGCGTCGGCCACTTCACGCAGGTTGTGGCTGGGGATCTCGGTGGCCAGGCCGACGGCAATGCCGCTGGCACCGTTGAGCAAGCTGAACGGCAAGCGCGCGGGCAACTGGCGCGGCTCTTCTGTTGAGCCGTCGTAGTTGGGTATGAAGTCCACCGTGCCCATGTCGATCTCGTCGAGCAGCAAGCTGGTGATGCGGGACAAGCGGGCTTCGGTGTAGCGCATGGCGGCGGCGCCGTCGCCGTCGCGTGAGCCAAAGTTGCCCTGCCCGTCGATCAACGGGTAGCGCTGCGAGAAGTCTTGCGCCATGCGCACCAGGGCGTCGTAAGCGGCAGTGTCGCCATGCGGGTGGTAACGACCTAGTACATCGCCGACCACGCGGGCGCTCTTGACGGGCTTGGCGGCAGTGTTGTTGTTGGGACCGCTGTAGGACAAGCCCATGCGGTCCATCGAATACAAAATGCGGCGCTGCACCGGCTTTTGCCCGTCGCACACATCGGGCAAAGCGCGGCCTTTGACCACGGACAGCGCGTATTCAAGGTAAGCACGCTGGGCGTAAGCGGCCAAGTGGTCGCCTTCGGGGGCGGCTTCGGTGACGGGTGTTAAAAGATCAATGGTCATCAATGGCTTTCTATGCAGGCGCCTGCCTGCGGGCGATGGGTGTCGGGCCCATCGCCCGCAGGCGGGCTCCTACAGGGTGTTCATCACACGTCGATTTCAATGCTGTCGCCGTGCAATTCCATCAGCTCGCGGCGGGCAGCGGCTTCGCCTTTGCCCATCAGTTGCATCATCAGACTCTCTGTGGCGGCGTTGTCCAACGGGCCCAACTCAATGGGCAACAGGCGGCGGGTGTCAGGGTTTAGCGTGGTGTCCCACAGTTGTTCGGCACTCATCTCGCCCAGGCCCTTGAAGCGGCTGATGCTCCAGCCGTTTTCTTTGACGCCGTCTTTGCGCAATTTGTCGAGGATGGCCGTCAGCTCGCCTTCGTCCAAGGCATAGGCTTTGGATGCGGGCTTTTTGCCGCGTGCGGGTGCGTCTACGCGGTACAGCGGAGGGCGCGCCACAAACAAATGCCCCGTTTCAATCAGCTTGGGAAAGTGACGGAAGAACAAGGTCAGCAACAACACCTGAATGTGCGAGCCGTCCACGTCCGCGTCACTCAAAATGCAGACCTTGCCGTAGCGCAGATTGCTCATGTCGGGGTTGTCATTCGGGCCGTGCGGGTCGACACCAATGGCCACCGAGATGTCGTGAATTTCGTTGTTGGCAAACAAACGATCGCGATCTACTTCCCAGGTGTTGAGCACCTTGCCGCGCAGGGGCAAGATGGCTTGGCATTGTTTGTTGCGACCCATTTTGGCGCTGCCGCCAGCCGAGTCGCCCTCGACCAGAAACACTTCATTGTCGGCAATGTCTTTGCTTTCGCAATCGGTCAACTTGCCGGGCAACACGGCCACGCCGGAGCTCTTGCGCTTTTCGACTTTTTGGCCTGCTTTTTGGCGAGTTTGCGCAGCTTTGATGGCCAGATCGGCCAGTTTTTTGCCGTAGTCCACATGCTCGTTGAGCCACAACTCCAAGGCCGGGCGAACAAAACTGGACACCAAACGCACTGCATCGCGAGAATTGAGACGCTCTTTGATCTGGCCTTGAAACTGCGGGTCCAGTACTTTGGCACTCAGTACAAAGTTGGCGCGGGCAAATACGTCTTCAGGCATAAGCTTGACGCCCTTGGGCAGCAAGCCGTGCAGCTCAATGAAGCTCTTGACAGCGGTGAACAAGCCATCGCGCAAGCCGCTGTCGTGCGTGCCGCCCGCGCTGGTGGGAATCAAATTGACATAGCTCTCACGCACCGGGGCGCCGTCTTCGGTAAAGGCCACAGCCCAAGACGCGCCCTCGCCTTCTGCAAAACTGTCGTGGTTGGCGTCGGCAAAGCCTTCGCCTTCAAACAAGGGAATGACAGGTTCGCCGTTGAGGGTTTGCATCAAATAGTCGCGCAAACCGGCTTTGTATTGCCACTGCTGGGTTTCTTTGGTTTTTTCGTTGACCAGGGTCACCGTCACGCCAGGCATCAAGACCGCTTTGCTGCGCAGCAAATGAGTCAGGTCGTTCATGGGCAGGGCACTGGATTCAAAGTATTTGGCATCCGGCCAGGCCCGCACGGTGGTGCCCTGCTTGCGGTCGCCTTCTGCCGCCTTGCGGGTCACGAGCTGCTCGGTCACATCACCGCCCGAAAACACCAAGCGGGCCACTTGCCCATCACGGTAGCTGGTGGCTTCCAGTCGTTTGGACAGCGCGTTGGTCACACTCACGCCCACGCCATGCAAGCCACCGGAAAAGCTGTAGGCCCCGCCCTTGCCCTTGTCGAACTTGCCGCCTGCATGCAGACGAGTGAAGACCAGCTCAATCACGGGGGCATTTTCTTCGGGATGCAAGCCAAACGGAATACCCCGTCCATCGTCTTCGATGCTGACCGAGCCATCGGCATACAACACGACTTTGATCTTTTTGCCGTGACCGGCGAGGGCTTCGTCAGCGGCGTTGTCCAGCACTTCTTGGATGATGTGCAGTGGGTTGTCGGTGCGGGTGTACATGCCCGGGCGCTGCTTGACGGGCTCTAAGCCCTTCAAGACGCGGATCGAGCCTTCAGAGTACTCGTTTGAGGTTTTGACAGTTGTTTGGGTGGCCATGGACGCAGATTGTAGTGGGAACCGACGTCAAGTACTGGATGCAATTACAGTTAAGGCATCTTTTGAGGGTGTGTTCAAGCTTAAACTGCGCTTTTGCTTGCGACTTTTTAAGTCGTGTTGACGGTATTCGGAGTTTTTCATGCAAGTCATCATCATCACCGGCGCTTCTGACGGTATTGGCGCCGAAATGGCGCGGCAACTGGCCGCACAACGTGGCCCACAGGTCAGTTTGGTGCTGGCAGCACGCAAGGTTTCCAACTTGCAGGCCATTGCAAGCCAATGCAGCACATGGGGCAGTCCCACTTTGGTCATGCCCACTGATGTGACGGTGCAGGCGCAGTGCCAGAACTTGGTGGCAGCGACCGTGTCTCACTTTGGTCGACTCGATGCTTTGATCAACAACGCGGGTGTCTCGGCACAAGCCTTGTTTGCCGACGTCAAAGCAGAAGACCTGGGTTGGTACGAGGACCTGATGCGCATCAACCTGTGGGGCAGCATGTGGTGCACGCATGCCGCACTTCCGCACCTCAAGAAATCTCGTGGGCATTTGGTGGCGGTGTCTTCCTTGGCAGGACTGGTGGGCGTGCCGGGCCGAACCGCCTACAGTGCCACCAAATTCGCCATGACTGGATTTTTTGAAGCACTGCGGGCTGAACTCCGTGGCAACGGGGTGAGCGTGACAACTGCTTATCCTGGCGTGGTGGCCACCCAAATACGCTACCGTGGCCTCAACGCCCAAGGCTTGCCGGCCGGTTCAAGCGGGCTGAAAGAGGACGACGCCATGAGCGTGGAAGAATGCGCCCGTCTGATTTTGCGGGGCATGCAGGCCCGCGAACGTGAAGTAGTGATGTCCAGCAAAGGCAAAATCGGGCGTTTTTTAAAACTGCTGGCGCCTGGTTTGGTTGAAAAAATGGCCTTGGCGGCACTCAAAGACGACGTAAAACCGCGTTGATCACCCTTTCACATGGACGCTTAAACGATATGACCAAAACACTGCACGGCACACAAGCCCCTTCGGCCTGGCTGCAAAAATGGGCACACCTGATCACCCCGCAGGGCAGCGTTCTGGATGTGGCCTGCGGGGCGGGGCGGCATATGCAGTTTTTAGCCGAGCGCGGCCATGGCGTGACCGGCGTGGACCGCTCCCCTGAGGCCATTGAAGCGGCCAAGCCTTGGGGCCACGCGGTGTTGGCAGACATTGAAAACGGTCCCTGGCCCTTTGAAGACCTGAGTTTTGACGCGGTCATAGTGACCCACTATTTGTGGCGTGCCCTGATGCCCACTCTGGTGGCCAGTTTGGCGCCCGGTGGCGTGTTGGTCTGGGAAACCTTTGCCGCAGGCAACGAGACGGTGGGCAAACCGTCAAGGCCCGACTTTTTGCTGAAAGCAGGCGAGCTGCTCCAAGTGTGCGCTGGCCTGCGGGTAGTGGCTTTCGAAGACGGCTTTCTGGAAGCACCCGAGCGGTTTGTGCAGCGGATTGTGGCGGTCAGAGAATCAACCGATCTCCAAGTAAAAAGATACCCCTTGTGACGCCTGTGGGTCTGCCGTTCACATGGTCAGTCCGTCAGTCGTTAGAATGCGCTTTTACCTGTAAAAAAGCTTGGCCATGACGACCTCATTTACGCCCATCAAAGGCAGCATTCCCGCTTTGGCAACCCCCATGCTCCAAGATGGCAGCGTGGATTACCCTACTTTGCGCAAACTGATTGATTGGCATATTGCCCAGGGCACCGACTGCGTTTGCGTGGTCGGCACCACGGGTGAGTCACCTACCGTCAGCGTGCAAGAGCACCGCGAGATCATTCGTGTTGCGGTCGAGCAGTCCAATAAACGCATCCCCATCATGGCCGGTTGCGGCGCCAACGCCACCGCAGAAGCCATTGAGCTGGCTCATTTTGCCCAAAGCGTCGGGGCAGATTGCCAATTGCAGGTCGTGCCCTACTACAACCGCCCCACCCAAGAAGGGCTGTATCAGCACTTCAAGGCGATTGCCGATGCGGTACCGGGTTTGCCGATCGTCATGTACAACGTGCCCGGCCGGACCGTGGCCGACATGCAGCATGACACCGTGATTCGCCTGGCCCAAGTGCCCGGCATTGTGGGCATCAAAGAAGCCACTGGCAACCTGGAACGTGCGCAGTGGCTGATTCGCGATGTGCCCCAGGGCTTTGCTGTTTACTCGGGTGACGATCCCACTGCTGTGGCGACCATGCTCTGCGGCGGCGCTGGCAACATCAGCGTGACAGCCAATATTGCCCCACGCCTGATGCATGAACTGTGCATGGCTGCTTTGACAGGTGATGTGAAGAAGGCCATGGCCATTCAGTTCAAACTGATGCCCGTCCATAAAAATTTGTTTATTGAAGCCAACCCCATTCCCGTCAAATGGGCCATGCAACGCATGGGCTTATGCCATGGCACGATGCGCCTGCCTTTGACCCCTTTGTCCGCAGTTTATGAGTCTGTGGTCGAGGCCGCTTTGCGCGACAGCGGCTTGATTTAATTTGACTACTACCCAATAATTTTTTCAGGAAATACCCCGTGAATCGTTTTGCATATTCTGGTCGCTCATTGTCCGTTTTGGCCATGGCCATGGCTTTGACCGCTTGTTCTTTTTTGGACGAAGACAAGATCAATTACAAAAGCGCCAGCAAAGCTTCGACGCTCGAAGTCCCCCCTGACTTGACCCAACTGCGCAAAGATTCTCGCTACATTTTGGACAGCAACTCGGCCGCTGCTTCGGGCTTTCAAGGCACCCCCGTCAAAGCAACAGACAGCGTAACGGCCAGCAACAGCGCAGGTGATGCACGCATGGAGCGGTCAGGCACTCAACGATGGTTGGTGGTGAACCGTCCCGCTGACAAGGTGTGGGGGGTACTGCAGGACTTTTGGAAAGACAATGGTTTTGTGTTGACCACCGAGCAAGCCGAGCTGGGCATCATGGAGACCGATTGGGCTGAGAACCGCGCCAAGTTGCCACAAGATTTCATTCGTAGAACATTGGGCCGTGTACTCGATGCTTTGTACTCAACCGGTGAGCGCGATCGCTTTCGCACACGTGTAGAACGCAACGCACAAGGCGGCGTCGAAATTTACATCAGCCATCGCGGCATGATTGAAAACTACTCAGACGCACGCAAAGAACAAACCATATGGCAAGTGCGCCCTGCAGATCCTGAGCTCGAAATAGAGTTCATGCGACGCTTGATGCTCAAATTCGGTGGTGCAGCCTCGCCCGTTGCGTCTGCAACGGCAGATGCCTTGATACCAGCTTCAATCGGCACCCAAGTGACCAAAGTCAATAACCTGCCGGTGATCGAGGTCAAAGACGATTTTGATCGCACTTGGCGTCGTTTGGGTGTGGCTTTGGACCGTACCAGTTTCACTGTGGAAGACCGAGACCGCAGCAAGGGGGTTTATTTTGTGCGCTATGTTTCCGCAAGCGGCTCGGGCAAGGAACCCGGTTTCTTTGCCAAGTTGTTCAGCAGCAGCGACAGCGCATCGCCCGCATTGAGCAAATACCGCATCACCTTGACCCACAATGCGGGTCTGTCGAGTATTTCGGTTCTGAACTCAGAAGGCGTAGCCGACACCAGCGACAACCCCGAAAAAATCCTCAAGCTGATTGCGGGTGAATTGAAATAAAAACAGACTGCAGGAAAACTGCAGCCCAAAAAAACCCCCGCCAGTGTGAACTGCGGGGGTTTTTTCATGGTTGCCTGAACAAGTCAGGCGACCATCAAAGTCAAGAATTACTTCTTGGCAGGTTCAGCAGCTGGAGCGGCTGGAGCGGCTGCGGCTGGCGCAGCAGCGTCAGCTGGCTTGGCATCAGCAGCGGCTGGAGCAGCAGGTGCAGCGTCAGCAGCAGGTGCAGGTGCAGGTGCAGCAGCAGGTGCTGGAGCAGCAGGTGCTGGAGCTTCTTCTTTTTTACCACAAGCGGCCAAAGCAGCTGCAGCGATCACGGCGGCCAAAATGAGGGTTTTATTCATGATGATGTTCCTTAACAGGGGTGTGAAAACAATTTCCGGAAATTGTCAACGCAGCTTGGAAGAGTCTTACTCACTGCAGTGACAGAGCGAAAGCACTCGAGCTCTTTCATCTCAGCCTCGAATTATAGCGTTAACCATGCCCTGTTACAGGGCACAGCCTTTGTTTGTAAGACATTTAGGTTCTATCAGCCTGCTTGGGCGTGAACCCAACCCACATCGCACCAGTCGGACAGCAATGTCAGGGCGTCAGCTGAAAAAAGGGCTACAGAGCGGCCGTCCAGACGACGGTCATTGGACAACTGTTTCATCCATCGGGCATCGCGACCGCTGGCCTTGAAGCTCTCGCCATTGATGAAAACATGGTGCGCATCGTGCATCATCCGGGTACGCCGGTCCAGCACCACTGATTGCGGCCATTGAGGCGAAAACTCAGCAGTGTTATCAAACCAGACATTGGCTTTGGGCTCTGTAAGGTACTCGCCAAGCAAACAATCAAGCAACCGGGGGTCTTGCATGGCTTTTTGCATGGCTGCACGGGCAAAGTCCTGCAATGCAGGAGGTATCGCTCCGGCCTCTTGCACTGCCATTTGTTTGGGGTCACGGTAAATTGTCTCGCCAAGCGCCTCAACGGCTTCCTCAGCCAGGCCCATGAGAAGCTCTCTGGCCAATTCGCCTGTTTGGGGTGCACGAAACCCCACCGAGTAAGTCATGCACTCGCCAATCGCATCGCCATCGTGGGCATACAGGGGCGGCAAGTAAAGCATGTCACCGGGGTTGAGCAGATATTCTTCTTCGTACTCAAAGTTTGCGAGGATTTTCAGAGGCACACCGTCTTCCAGTGTCAGGTCTTTTTGACGACCAATCCGCCAGCGACGCTGTCCGTGGGCTTGCAACAGGAACACGTCGTAACTGTCAAAGTGGGGGCCGACACCACCACCGTCGCTGGCGTAGCTGATCATCAGATCGTCCAGCCGTGCGTCGGGCACGAATCGGAACTGCTGCATCAATTGGTCAACGTCTTCGTTATGCAAATTCACACCCTGCACCAGAAGGGTCCAGCCAGCTTGTTTGAAGGGCGGTAATGATTTTTTAGCAAAAGGTCCGTGTTTAAGTGTCCAGCTTTTGGGCTTGCGCACCACAAGTCGTGACGCCACATCCTCTTGCGCGGCCAGCGCTGTGAGGGCGGCGCGATCGATCAAGGATGTAAATCCAGGAATGGCATTGCGAATCAGCAAAGGTTTTTTGTGCCAATGGCGTTTCATGAACTGGTCGGGCGAGAGCCCTCCCAGCAAAGCAAGGTGTTGTGATGTGTCCATGCGACAATTCTCCTATGGAAATCACTCAACAATGCGTGGTCGCACTCACGTGGACCCTGAAAGACACCCTTGGCGAGACTTTGGACGTGCTCGACGAGCCTGTGGAGTTCTTGCTTGGTGGGCACGACTTGCTGCCCAAAATAGAAGTCGCTTTACAGGGACACGCCCGCGGTGCGAAGCTTCATTTGCAAATCGAACCCGAAGATGCTTTTGGCGACTTTGACGAAAATCTACTGTTCCTGGAGCCGCGCGCCTTATTTCCTGTAGATTTAGAAGAAGGCTTGACCATCGAAGGCACGGCCCTGCCAGAGGGCACGCACCCTGATGCACCGCGCAATGTTCTCTACACGATCACAGAAATCTACCCCGAGCATGTGGTGCTGGACGGCAATCACCCTTTGTCAGGCATTGCGCTTCGCTTGCATTTGACAGTGGAATCCGTGCGTGAAGCCACCGAAGATGAAGTGGGCCAAGGCAGCTGCGGGGCCGGCTTTTTCAAAATTGAAGTGGGGCACAACCACGAACTCGCTGACCCCGACCGTACCTTGCACTGAGCTGCTGACACAGGCAAAAAATTTGTTTATTTATTGCCTGTAGAACCGTAACCGCCCTCACCCCTGGTACTGGGGGCTTCGAATTCGGTCACCAGATTGAACTGGGCCTGCACCACGGGAACGATCACCATTTGGGCAATGCGCTCCATGGGCTCGATGGTGAATGCCACGTCGCTGCGGTTCCAGCAACTGACCATCAATTGGCCTTGGTAGTCGCTGTCAATCAAACCGACCAGATTGCCCAACACAATGCCGTGTTTGTGGCCCAAGCCCGAACGAGGCAACAACATGGCTGCATAGCCCGGGTCTTTCAAATACACCGCAATGCCGGTGGGCACCAATTGCCATGCGTTGGGGGCCAAGGTCAAAGGCGCATCCAGACATGCACGCAGGTCCAGGCCGGCGCTGCCTTCAGTGGCATAAGCTGGCAGCTGATCTGCCATGCGGGCGTCGATGATTTTGACGTCGATTTTCATGAAAAATTCCGTTTTTACAGGGGTCAGCCATACCGTGCTGTCCAGCCAGCATCAGAGTCTGCGGGCAATGTCAGCGATCAGATCGTGCGCCAAGTCTTGCTTGGATGCAAAAGGCAATTCACGCGCACCGTTGGCATCCACCAGCAACAAGGCGTTATCGTCCTGACCGAAGGTGCTAGGCCCTATGTTACCCACCAACAAGGGCACCTGCTTACGAATGCGTTTGGCCGTGGCATGCAGGAGCAAGTCGTGGCTTTCAGCGGCAAAGCCGACGCAGAACAAAGCACCTTGCAGAGCCCGGTCGGACTGGGCTACAGAGGCCAAAATGTCGGGGTTTTCAAAAAATCCCAATTTTGGGGTTTTGCCCGAACCGTCTTTTTTGATCTTCTGTTCGGCCTGCGTATCAGGTCGCCAATCGGCCACCGCGGCCGTGGAAATAAATACATCCGCTTGCCCGACCTGCGAATGTACTTGCGCATGCATGTCGCGGGCAGATCGCACGTCGAGTCGTTTGACGCCTCTTGGCGTTGGCAGGCTGACCGGCCCTGCTATCAAAGTCACATCTGCCCCCGCTTGCCGCGCCGCCCGCGCAATTGCAAAGCCCATTTTCCCGCTCGACAAATTGGTGATACCACGCACCGGGTCAATGGCTTCGTAGGTCGGCCCGGCCGTGACCAAGACAGCTTTTCCGAGCAAAATTTGCGGCGTGAAAAAAGCCTGCAAATCTTCCAGTATTTCTTCGGCTTCCAGCATGCGGCCGTCGCCCGTTTCACCACACGCTTGCTCACCTTGACCCACGTCCAATACGTGTATGCCATCTGCTTTGAGCTGGGCAACATTGCGCTGCGTCGCAGGGTTGGACCACATCTCACGGTTCATTGCGGGGGCCACAATCAAAGGCACTTGGTCCCGGGGACGGGCTAAACACAGCAAGCTGAGCAGCTCGTCAGCCCTGCCGTGCAGCAACTTGGCCATGAAGTCGGCACTGGCCGGTGCCACCACGATGGCATCAGCCTCACGACTTAAATTGATGTGCGCCATGTTGTTGCCTTCGCGACTGTCCCACTGGGAAGTGAAGACGACCCGCCCAGACAGGGCTTGCATGGTCACGGCCGTCATGAAGTGCTCTGCTGCGTCCGTCATGACGACCTGTACTGTGGCACCCGTTTTAACAAGGGCCCGGCACAACTCCGCCGCTTTGTAGCAAGCGATGCCGCCTGACAAACCCAACACCAGATGTTTTCCTGCCAATGTGTTCATGGATGGCAATGTATCAGACCTTTTTCTGTCGAGGACCAGGATCGCGAGTACAAGGCAGATGCAGGCTGACTATAATCTCCCTTTACCAGCTCCCGGGAGTTTCATCTCTCGTCTTGGACATGACCAAATTCGTCTTCGTCACTGGCGGTGTAGTCTCTTCCCTGGGCAAGGGAATCGCCTCCGCTTCGCTTGCTGCGATCCTGGAATCGCGCGGCCTCTCTGTCACTCTCATCAAACTCGACCCCTATCTCAACGTGGACCCCGGCACCATGTCGCCATTCCAACATGGCGAAGTGTTTGTCACCGACGATGGCGCTGAAACGGATCTGGATTTGGGTCACTACGAGCGCTTCATTGAAACGCGAATGAAGAAAGCCAATAACTTCACTACAGGTCAAATTTACAAAAGTGTTCTCGAAAAAGAACGACGTGGCGACTATTTAGGCAAAACAGTACAGGTCATTCCGCATGTGACCAACGAAATTCAGGACTTCATCAAACGCGGCGCTGGTTTTGATGCGCCTGAAGCGGTGGATGTGGCCATTGTGGAAATCGGCGGTACGGTAGGTGACATCGAGTCGCTGCCTTTTCTCGAAGCGGTGCGCCAGCTCAGCTTGCGCCTAGGGCCCAACAATTCGGCATTTGTGCATTTGACCTATGTTCCCTGGATTGCGGCCGCAGGTGAGTTGAAAACCAAACCCACCCAGCACACGGTGCAAAAGCTGCGCGAAATCGGTATCCAACCCGATGCGTTGTTGTGCCGCGCAGACCGCTATATCCCTGATGAAGAGCGCGAAAAAATCTCGCTGTTCACCAACGTGCAAAGCTGGGGCGTGATCTCTATGCCTGACGTAGACACCATCTACAAAGTACCGCGCGTACTGCACGAGCAAGGTTTGGACGGCCTGATTTGCGATAAGCTGCGTTTGAATACCCCCCCTGCCAGCCTCAAACGCTGGGACGACCTGGTCTACGAAACCGAACATCCCCAAGGGGAGGTCACCATCGCTATGGTCGGCAAGTACGTCGAATTGACCGACAGTTACAAGTCGGTCAACGAGGCGCTGCGCCATGCGGGCATGCACAACCATGTAAGGGTCAAAATCGAGCACATCGACTCGGAAACCATCACCCCTGAAATGGTCATGAAATTGGCTTCTTTTGATGGGGTTTTGGTTCCAGGGGGTTTTGGTAAACGCGGCATTGAAGGCAAGATCGCCACCGCCCAATTTGCCCGTGAGCGTAAAGTACCCTACTTGGGCATCTGTCTGGGCATGCAAGTGGCGACCATCGAATACGCCCGCCATGTGGCTGGCATGAAAAACGCCAACAGCACAGAATTTGAGCCCGACACACCCTTTCCCGTGATCGCCTTGATCCACGAATGGAAAGATGCCGATGGCACCATCCAAGTGCGCGACGCCCATTCTGACCTGGGTGGCACCATGCGGCTGGGCGCCCAAAGCTCGGACGTGGCCAAGGGCACTTTGGCCCACCAAATTTATGGCGAGGTTGTGACCGAGCGTCATCGCCACCGCTATGAAGCCAACGTCAACTACCTGGACAGCTTGCGCGAAGCCGGCTTGGTCATTTCTGCGCTGACGCAGCGCGAGCAATTGACCGAAATTGTGGAGTTGCCTCAATCGGTGCATCCTTGGTTTGTTGGTGTGCAATTTCACCCTGAATTCAAATCCACGCCGTGGAACGGCCATCCGCTGTTCAACGCCTTCGTCAAGGCCACCGTTGCGCATAAAGCTGCGGCCTGAGACTCAGCCGCCCAGGACATCACTCATGAAACTTTGCGGATTTGACGTCGGGCTGAACCACCCCTTCTTCTTAATTGCGGGAACCTGTTCCATCGAAGGCTTGGAGATGTCCATTGAGGTAGCGGGCCGCCTGAAAGAAGCTTGCGCTGCTTTAGGCATCCCCTTGATCTACAAAGGATCATTCGACAAGGCCAACCGTTCGTCGGGCAGCACCCAACGCGGTGTGGGCATCGATGTGGGCCTGAAAATTTTGGATGAAGTTCGCCGTCAGATTGGCGTGCCCATCCTCACCGATGTGCACGACGAGTCACAGGTCAAAACCGTGGCCAGCGTGGTCGATGTTCTGCAGACCCCCGCTTTTTTATGCCGACAGACCGATTTCATCCGCGCCGTGGCCCAATCGGGCAAACCGGTCAACATCAAGAAGGGTCAGTTTCTGGCCCCTTGGGACATGAAGAACGTCATTGAAAAAGCCCGCAGCGCAGCCCGCGAAGCCGGACTGGCTGAAGACAATTTTTTGGCCTGTGAACGGGGTGTCAGCTTTGGATACAACAACCTCGTGGCCGACATGACGAGCCTGGCCGAGATGCGCAAAACCGGTTCCCCGGTGGTGTTCGACGTGACCCACTCGGTGCAAAAACCAGGCGGCCAAGGCAACAGCAGCGGCGGCGCCCGCGAGATGGTGCCTGTGCTGGCGCGTGCTGGCGTGGCCGCAGGTGTAGCAGGCTTGTTCATGGAAACACACCCAAAGCCCTCAGAAGCCTGGTCCGACGGGCCCAATGCGGTCCCTCTTGGCCACATGAAGGCCTTGCTGGAGATCTTGGTACAGCTCGATGCCGTCACCAAAAAGAATCCCTTTCTTGAAGACAACTTCGCATGACTCCAAACATCTTCGACCAGGACCCATCCGTTTTATTTTTCATTGAGAGAGTCTGAATATGAGTGCAATCGTTGATATTGTCGGCCGTGAAATTTTGGACAGCCGTGGCAACCCCACCGTGGAGTGCGACGTGCTGTTGGAGTCCGGGGTCATGGGCCGTGCTGCGGTGCCATCCGGTGCATCGACCGGCAGCCGCGAAGCCATCGAGCTGCGTGACGGCGACACGAGTCGCTATCTGGGCAAAGGCGTGCTCAAAGCCGTCGAGCACATCAACACCGAAATCTCCGAAGCCGTGCTGGGCCTGGACGCCTCGGAACAAGCTTTTCTGGACCGCACCCTGATCGACTTGGACGGCACCGACAACAAGAGCCGCTTGGGCGCCAATGCCATACTGGCCGTGTCCATGGCCGTGGCCCGTGCCGCAGCCGAAGAGTCCGGCTTGCCACTTTACCGCTACTTTGGCGGCATGAACTGCAACCAGTTGCCCGTACCCATGATGAATGTCATCAACGGCGGCGCACACGCCAACAACAACCTGGACTTGCAAGAGTTCATGATCATTCCCGTGGGCGCACCGTCATTTCGCGAAGCCGTGCGCTGGGGCGCTGAAGTGTTCCACGCACTGAAGAAAATCATCCACGACAAAGGCATGAGCATTGCAGTGGGCGACGAAGGCGGCTTTGCCCCCAACGTGGACAGTCACGAAGCAGCCATCCAGATGGTGCTCGACGCCATCACTGCTGCGGGCTACACACCCGGCGATCAAATCGCCATCGGTCTGGATTGCGCCGCCAGCGAGTTCTATAAAGACGGCAAGTACAAATTGTCCGGCGAAGGCTTGGAATTGACCGCCGAACAGTGGACCGACATGCTGGCCACTTGGTGCGACAAGTACCCCATCATCAGCATCGAGGACGGCATGTCTGAAAACGACTGGGACGGCTGGAAAGTGCTGACCGACCGCTTAGCCAAAAACGTGCAGATCGTGGGTGACGACCTGTTCGTGACCAACACCAAGATCTTCAAAGAAGGCATCGACAAGGGCATTGCCAACTCGATCCTGATCAAGATCAACCAGATTGGCACCCTGACCGAAACCTTTGCAGCCATCGAGATGGCCAAGCGTGCCGGCTACACCGCTGTCATCAGCCACCGTTCAGGAGAGACCGAAGACAGCACCATTGCCGACATTGCCGTGGGCATGAACGCGGGCCAGATCAAGACGGGCTCAATGAGCCGCTCGGACCGCATGGCCAAGTACAACCAGCTCTTGCGCATCGAAGAGGATCTGGGCGATGTGGCGGTCTATCCTGGTCGTGCGGCCTTCTACAACCTGCGTTGAAACGCACCAAGGCTTCTTAAGTCATGGGTAACCGTCTATTGCCTGCCATTTTATTGACCCTGTTGGTGGTCTTTCAAGGGCAACTTTGGCTGGGTAAAGGCGGCATTCCCACAGTTTCTGAATTGGAACGAAAACTTCAAGAGCAACATACTGCCAATGACAAAGCGCGCTTGGTCAATGAGCAATTGAGCGCTGAAATCAATGACCTTAAAGAGGGTCTGAACATGGTGGAAGAACGTGCGCGCAATGAATTGGGCATGGTCAAGCCCAACGAAATTTACGTTCAGATTGCCAAATGATGTCCATGACCGAAGCCGCTGGTTTCGCACTGGCGGTGGTGATGGTGGTGTGCAGCATCAAAGAGCTGCATTGGAGCTGGCCCTTAGCCATCGCCAGTTCGGTTCTTTATTTTTTTGTTTTTCAGGACAGCCAACTCTACGGCGAAGCTGCCTTACAAATTGTGTTTGCTTTACTCGGCTTGTGGGGCTGGTGGCAATGGCTTCGGCCTTCTGTGTTCAAGACACCAGGCCCTGACATTCAACGCATGTCGTCTCGCGCGGGCTTGTTAACTGCAATAACCGCCCTGACGCTGTGGCCACTTGTGGCTTTGCTTTTGCAACACCTCACAGACTCTGATGTGCCGTGGTGGGACGGATTTGTCACAGCACTGAGTTTGGTAGGCCAGTACTTATTGGGCCGTAAATACCTTGAAACCTGGCTGGTCTGGATCCTTGTCAACGGCGTGAGTATCGGCCTGTTTGCCTACAAGAGCTTGTGGCTGACTGTCTTGTTGTACGCGATCTTCCTGGCGATGAGTGGGGTGGGCTGGCGCACATGGCATCGCAAAATGAAAGGGCCTGTGTGATCACCCGCATTGCTTTACTGGGTGCTGAAAGCACAGGCAAAACGCAGCTGAGCCTTGGGCTCGCGCAAGCCTTGCGTGAGCGTGGACACGCGGTGCATGTCGTACCAGAATTTCTGCGCACCTGGTGTGACCAGCAAGGCCGCACGCCACTTCAGCATGAGCAGGCCGGCATTGCGCAACAACAAGCCTTGGCCGTATTGGCCCATCCGAGTGGCATCGTCATCTCAGACACCTCTCCACTGATGACGGCCGTCTACAGCCACAAGTTATTCAATGACGAGTCGCTCTACGAATTTGCTTTTGCACACCAAGGGCTGTTTGACATGACACTGCTCACGGGGCTAGATTTGCCGTGGGTGCCTGACGGACTCCAACGCGATGGCCCGCATGTGCGCGAGCCGATCGATGCCATGGTGCGAGCCGCCTTGCAAGGTGCCGGCATAGCCTACAAAGTGATTTATGGCCAAGAAGAAGAACGACTCCATAACGCTTTGCTGGCACTGGGGCTGGACACCCATTCACTCCATCCCGTTTTGCTTGCGGCGCAAATCTCTCGCGAGCAAGGACAGTACGCTCTTAACCAAGGCCGCACTGCATGGGCCTGCGACAAATGCTCAGACGCTGATTGTGAACACAGGCTGTTTACCGGCCTGCTGACTGGCCGTCAGTGAACCGAACCGCCGGACACATCGGTGCTTAAACCTGTGAATATGCCTGCGGCATCGATCGGGTCGTAACGGTATTGTTGGCCACAAAACTCACAAGCCACTTCAATTTGACCTTGCTCGGCGATGATGCTTTCGGTCTCTTCCACGCCCAGACTGCGGATCATCTGGCTGACACGTTCTCGACTGCAACGGCATGCAAACTTGGGGGCAGTCTCTCCCGCATGCGGTTCAAACATCAAGATGGGTTCTTCCCAAAACAGGCGGCGCAAAATCGTTTCTACATCGAGGGTCAGCAATTCATCACGCTTTAAACTCTGGGTCAAAATTGAAATGCGCTTGTAGTCTTCACTTCGGCCCAGCATGGCTTCACGCGTCACCGAATCCACCTGCCCGGCCAAGTTGCCATCACCCTCCACGGGCAAGCGTTGAATCAGCAAGCCGGCCGCCACCTGGTCGTTGGCAGCCAGCACCATGACCGTGTCAAGTTGTTCGGACTGCAGCATGTAGTGCTCTAACACCTCGGCAATGTGTTCGATTTTTTGGTTGTGGTCGTCAAACAAGGGCACCACCCCCTGGTAAGGCTGTTGGCCGGGCAATCGGTCTAGGGGGTCCAAGGTGATGGCACAGCGCCCCTGGTTGTTCACGTTCACCATGTGGCTGAGAGGCGCATCAGGCGCAATCTCACCGATCAAAGTGGCCGTGGCCCGCAGACTGAAATCGGGCTGCACTTCGACCACAGCCAATTTGAGGGGACCATCACCCATGATTTGCAGCACCAAAGCACCATTGAACTTGATATTGCCTTGCATCAACACGCTGGCGGCAGCCATCTCGCCAAGCAAGTGCGTGACTGCAGCCGGGTAAGCACCCGACTCGGTGTTGGCCGCACGACGGGCCAAAATGTCTTGCCAAGCGTCGGTCAGACGGACCACCATGCCGCGCACGGGCAGGCCGTCAAATAAAAATTTATGCAGTTCAGACAAGTTCATCCATGCGATCAGTGCCGCATTCCGTTATTCAGGCGATTTTCTTCAGTGTGGATTGAAAACGATGGGCGTTGGCCACGTAATGCTTAGCGCTTTGGCGCAAGCCTTCAATCTGTTCTGGGCTCAATTCACGCACCACTTTGGCAGGGCTGCCCATGATCATGGAACCCTCGGGAAACTCTTTGCCTTCGGTGACCAAGGAGCCCGCACCTACCAAGCAATTTTTTCCTATTTTCGCACCATTGAGCACCACCGCACCAATGCCGATGAGTGACTCATCCCCAATCGTGCAGCCGTGCAGCATGACCATGTGACCGACAGTGACGTTTTTCCCAATCACCAAAGGTTTGCCGTGGTCGGCATGCAAAACGCTGCCATCCTGGATGTTGCTGCCTTCGCCGATTTCAATGGTCTCAGTGTCACCCCTCAATACACTGCCGAACCAGACGCTGGCGTCGGCGGCAATGGTGACGGCCCCCATCACTTGCGCGCTGTCGGCGACCCAAGCCGATGTTGCCACTTGGGGTTGTTTGCCTTCGAGTTCATAAATTGCCATGTCTTGTTCCTGTTGGAGTGGGTAAGAACATACAATTGTAGACAGGCCATGATTGTCTTGCCTGACTTGTAAGAAGTCCCCATCCATTGTGCTTGCTGCATTCACATTTTCACCATGACCTCTTTGCGCATGGCCGCTTTGGGCCCTTTATGTGAAACCCATGCGGTGCGCAAAGCCCAAGCCACTTTGGCGCTCGATGTGACAAGCCCTGTGGACGCATCAGAACACCTTGTTCCGACCCGGCCCATTCCGGGTCGACCCGCCAGGCCCGAGTTGATTGCACATACCTTGCTGAAACCCAAGCCCTTATCGACCGCCGAGGGCCGGGCTTTATTGGTGCACTCGATTGCTCACATCGAACTGAACGCGATTGATTTGGCGCTCGACGCTGTGTGGCGTTTTGCGGCCATGCCCGATGATTTCTATACCGATTGGGTGCGAATTGCCCAAGAAGAAGCCAAACACTTCATGCTGCTTCGTGAGCACCTGGTGAGCATGGGTTTTGACTATGGCGATTTTCCGGCACACAACGCCCTGTGGGAGATGGCCGAAAGGACGAAGGACGATGTTCTGGCCCGTATTGGCATCGTGCCCCGCACATTGGAGGCACGGGGATTGGACGCTTCACCCGGTGTGAAAAATAAGCTCATCGGTGCGGGCGACCATCGGGCAGGCCAGATTCTGGACATCATTTTGGAAGAAGAAATCGGCCATGTGGCCGCAGGCAACCGCTGGTACCGTTTTGTGTGCGCGCAACGCGGACTGGATCCGCTGAGCACTTACGCCGATCTGATTGCGCAATACGACCCGCCTAAACTGCGCCCGCCATTCAACATGGGGGCGCGCCGACTGGCGGGCTTTGACGAAGCGGAGCTGGCCGCGCTGGGTTAACGCGTTCGGGGAAATGGCTTGCTGCAGGAGCCAGCCTGCTGGCGATGGCAAGCCACATCGACAGATCTATCGCTTGCAGGCAAGCTGCTACAAATTCAGAGAGCTGGCCGCATCGACAGATCTATCGCTTGCAAAGAAGCTGCTACAAACTCAGAGAGCCAACACATCAACCACAGGGGGCGCGGCCCACGCGAATCAAAGCGTCACTCACGTTGCTTCAAACCCTCGGGCGACGCCGCATACCCTGTGAGTGTCTTGTCCGCGTGCTTGAGTCGCCAGTTCAACATTTTTTGTGAATAGGTCAGCACCTGCTGTGCGTAGGCCGGATCTTGTGCAAGGTTGTGCAACTGGGCAGGGTCTTTATGCAAATCAAAGAACAATGGTTTTTGTGCAGCAAAGTGAACGTACTTGTAATCTTCGTCTTGCACCACGGCCAAAGCGCTTTCATCCATGGCAGTGCCCAGAACGTCTTCGGGCTGTGAGTAAAAAATATTTCTGAAATCAAACTCATAGTGCACCTCCGTGCGCCAGCCTTTGGGCGCTTGGCCGGTGTGCAAGAACGGCAGCAGCGAAGCGCCATCACAGGTTCGGGGAATGGGCTGTCCTAACCAATCGAGCAAGGTCGGCATGGTGTCTATGGTTTCTGTGAACTGCCGAACAAGCTGACCCCGTGTGGCATCGGATTGAACACTGGGATCGCGAACGATCATAGGAATGTGAAAGCTCTCATCAAAATAGCCAATCTTGCCCAGCAGGTGGTGATCGCCTAATTGCTCGCCATGGTCGCTGGTCAATACCACCAGGGTATTGTCCCACTGGCCACTTTCTTTCAAAAATTTGAAGACGCGCCCAATCTGATCGTCCACCTCACTCATGAGCCCGTAATAAGTGGCTCGCAACTGCCGCACTTCGGATTCGCTCATTTGACTTGCCAAACCTTGACCATTCTGGAAAAAACTCTTGCGCGCAATATGGTCCAGATAGAACTTGAGCAAAGGATGCTGCTCAGCTTCCGCTTGCGGTGAAGCGGCTCTTATTGGTGCAGGGCATTGCGCCGGATCGTACATATCGTGGTAAGGAGCCGGTGCGGCAAAGGGGGGGTGCGGCCGGTAGTAACCTAAATGTAAAAACCAGGGTTTGTGCTGAACACTGCGCAAATAATCCAAGCCCTTGTCGGTGAACCAAGTGGTGTCCGACAAATGCGCAGGGATCCGGCTGGGCCGGGCTGTGGCCCCTACATCGTGGGCCTCCAAACCTTCAGGTAACCAAATATCCCAGGGGTTTTCGGGCAACTTAACACCTTGGGCAGCAAGCCATCCAAAATAGGCCTCCATTTTCAGTCCCCATGAACCGACCGATTTCCAGCCCTCCATGTCCGCCCCCAAAACGGTAAAGCGTGGATCTTGGGCGGCCGTGACGCGCGGGTCAGGCGTGGTGGTGGTGTACCCAACCAATGCAGGCTCATAGCCGGCCTTGCGAACTTCTAAGGCGATGTTGGTATGACGGGCATCGAGCGGGATGGTGTTTTGCACCGCACGATGGTTCATCATGTACAAACCCGTCAACAAACTCGCACGACCAGGTCCACAAGGCACGGCTTGCGTGTAGTGACGTGCAAAGGTCACGCCTTCGCTCGCCAAGGACTCAATGTTCGGCGTTTTCACAACCGGATGACCCAGCATAGGCAGCGTGTCACCGCGCCACTGGTCAACAACAATAAGCAAGA
Source organism: Limnohabitans sp. Rim8 (assembly GCA_945901045.1). Lineage (GTDB taxonomy): Bacteria > Pseudomonadota > Gammaproteobacteria > Burkholderiales > Burkholderiaceae_C > Limnohabitans_A. The sequence continues at coordinate 40,078 of CAMDKK010000008.1, read as the reverse complement.
CGTTTTTGTGATTTTGCATAAGGGTCTTTCATCTATTGAAAAATTTCAATTCAAAGTGGGATCCAGTCGGTCACGCAGCCAGTCTCCCAGCATGCTGACCGAGAAAGTGGTGACCACGATGAACATGCTGGGGGCCAGCAAAATCCAAGGCGCTGTCTGAAGGTATTCACGGCCATAGCCGACCATATTGCCCAAGCTGGTCATGGGGGGTTGGACGCCCAGCCCCAAAAAGGACAACCCGGACTCCAATAAAATCACTTCTGGAAAAGTCAGTGTGATGCTCACGATCAAAGTGCTGGCAATGTTGGGCAGAATATGAAGCAGATAGACACGCCAAGGTGAAGCGCCCAAGTCATAGACAGCTGCTGCATAGCCTTGTTCATTGGCGGCGATGGTCAAGCCGCGCGCAATGCGCGCTGAGCGCTCCCATCCATAAAATCCCATCAAAGCGATGAACAGGACCAAGGTGTTGCCAAAAAATGCCAAAACAGCCAGTGCAATGATCATGAAAGGCATCGAAGCCTGAAAGTCCACCAAGGTCAACACCAACTGCTCCACCCACCCTCGAAAATGTGCTGCGGCAAACCCCATCAGCACGCCCACTGTGGCCGACAATAAGGTACTGATGAAAGCCACCAACAAACTGATGCGCACGGAATGGAATAAACGCGACATGACATCGCGTCCTAACTCATCCGTCCCCAGCCAGTGGTCTGAGCTGCCCCCCCAGAACACGGGCGGGTTCAGGCGGGCCAGTAAATCAAGTTGGCTGTAGCTGTAAGGTGAAATGAAATCAGCGGAAAGGGCTATGAGCAGTACGACCACAATCCAAAACGCACACAGGCGAACCAAAAACGGCATTGAACGTATCAGCATTGCAGCAGATTGACCAGATGACACTGTATCTTCTGGCTGGCTTTTTTCAGTCAGGGAAGGTGAGTTCATACCGTTTTACCTTGCGCTGCTTGACCTGTGCGAACCCGTGGGTCAATCCATCCGTAAAGAATATCCACCACCAAGTTGGCCGTGACCATGGTTGTGGCCACCAACAACAACAGACTTTGTACAACTGCCAGATCCCTGTTGGCCACCGAGGTCACCAACAAGCGGCCCACCCCGGGCCAAGAGAAAACGCTCTCTACCACCACCGCGCCAGCGATCAAGCTGCCGATCATGAAGCCAATCACAGTGAGCGTAGGGATAGCCGCGTTGGGCATCGCATGGTGGAGCACGACACGGTGCCAGACAAGACCCTTGGCACTGGCCGTGCGAATATAGGGTTGTCCCATGACTTCGAGCATGGCTGATCGAGTGAACCGGGCCAGAACGGCCGCCCCCCCCAAACTGAGCGTGATCACGGGTAATATCGCGTGCTGCCAAGTTGCGTCCCCACCACTGGGCAGCCATCCCAATCCCACAGCGAAGATCAACACGAGCACCAGACCCAAAACAAAACTGGGCATGGTGTAACCCGCGATTGACATGCTGATCAGAAAACGGTCGATCCAAGTGTTTCGATGCAGCGCGGCATAGACGCCCGCTGCGATACCGATCAGCAGCTTCAGTGCAAAAGCTGGCAGGGCCAAGGTGAGTGTGGCTGGAATGCGTGCCAAGACCAACTCCATGGCAGGACTTTTGTCACGCATCGAATAGCCAAAATGGCCATGCGCAAGATTTTTGAAATAGCCTAGATACTGTTGCCATAAGGGCGCATCCAGGCCCCACCCTTTACGAAAAGCCTCAAGAGCTTCTGGCGGCGCTTCGGCTGACATGATCAACATGGCCGGATCGCCTGTGGATCGAAGGATCAGAAATGCAAAGCTGAGCACCAGGAACAAGGTCAACAACCCACGAAAAAAACGTATCACCAAAAACCGCATCATGATCGGGCCTCCATGGGTGCATCGGAGCGTCTTGGATGCTCTGCAAACAGATGGCAAGCAATTTGACGCTCAGGGTTCATGGGCGTCAAACTCGGCTTCACCTGACGGCAAATGCTTTGAGCGTGCGGGCAGCGATTTTGAAAAACACAACCGCTTTGGAGTGAAAGAGGGCTCGGAGGATCACCCTGCAAAATGTGACGCTTTTGGTTTTGCCCTTGCCAAAGTGATGGGACCGACGACACCAAGGCTTGGGAATAGGGGTGCCAGGGTTCACTGAATAATTGATTGGGCGGTGCCTGCTCCACAATATGCCCCAAGTACATCACCGCCACTTGGTCACTGACTTGGCGAACCACCTTGAGGTCGTGGCTGATGAACAAATAAGCGACACCCAGGCGCTCTTGCACGTCCTGCAATAAATTGATTACTTGGGCCTGAATGGATACGTCCAATGCGGAAACAGGCTCATCACAAACCAACAAGCTGGGCTTGAGAATGAGTGCACGCGAGAGCACGACCCGCTGGCGTTGCCCGCCTGAAAGTTCGTGCGGAAAGCGGTACCACAAAGGCCTCGGAAGTCCCAATGAGGACATCAAGTCCTGGACCTGTTCCGTCTGCGAAAGAGAATCACCCAGGCCATGAATCAGCAAGGGCTCAAGCACTTGCGAGATCACGTTCAGTCGCCTGTCCAATGCGCCCAAGGGATTTTGGTAGACCATTTGCATGCTTTGTCGCTGGGCTCGCCAAGTGGCATCGCGTTTTGACTCGACAGACTGGCCATTAAACAGAACTTGGCCTTGGGTGGCCGCAGTTAAACCCAACACCAGACGGGCCGTGGTTGTTTTACCGCAACCAGACTCACCGACCAAGCCGAGGGTTTGACCCGCCTGCAAATCGAATGCAATGTCATCGACTGCACGCAAAGTGGCTTTTCGCTGACGCCAGCCTTCAGGCACGCGAACCTCAAAGTGCTTGCTCAGATTCTGAACTTGAAGCAATGTAGTCATGGTGCAGTCAAAAAACAGGCGACCTGATGGTCAGGCGCAACAGGTAATAGCGGCGGCACACGCTCCTTGCACTGCAAAAAGGAATGCGCGCATCGGGGCCCAAAGCTGCAGCCTTGAGGCAATCGGCCCGCCTCAGGCACTTGACCCGGAATGGCTGGAAGGCGTTTTTGGGGAGAAGCCACATCGGGTACACAGGACAACAAGCCCTGCGTATAGGGATGACCTGCGGTGCGAAACAGGTTGTCCGTGGCCGCAATTTCCGCAGCTCTGCCCGCGTACATCACCATGACCCGCGAGCACTCTTGCGCAATCACACTCAGGTCATGCGAAATCAAGACCATGGCCATGCCCTGATCACGGCGAACTTCTGACAACAGGTCCAAAATTTGGGCTTGAATCGTTGCATCAAGCGCTGTCGTCGGTTCGTCTGCAATCAATAAATCCGGCTCACCTGCAAGCGCCATCGCAATCATGATGCGTTGATTCATGCCGCCAGAAAGTTCATGTGGGTAGGCATCAAACCGCTGCGCAGCATGCGGGATGTGAACCTGATCCAACAAACGCACTGCTTGTGCCCGGGCCGCCTGACCCCTGAGTCCTTTGTGCAAGCTGACGGCTTCCACCAACTGCTGCCCTATCCGATGCACAGGATTCAAAGCCGAGGCGGGGTCCTGAAAAATCATCGCAATGCGTCGCCCGCGAATCAATGACAAGGCCTTGTCACTCAGTCCATCAAAACGTTCCCCGGCCAAACGGAACTCGCCTTGCACCCGGGCTTGCGCTCCGAGCAGTCCCAAAGCAGCCAGCCAGGTCACGCTTTTACCGCAACCGGACTCGCCAACCATGCCCAAGGATTCACCCACATGCACATCCAAGTCAAGGCCGTGGAGCACCTGAACCTGGGATGGGCCAGAGCCGAAGCTCACCGTCAATCCACGCAGACTGACAAGAATTTGAGGGGCGGTGGAGTGAGGCTGTGGTGTCGCCAGTTCAGTCATTTGCCACTGACGGGCATGCTCAGGTTGGCAGCCCTGAAGTCCATGGTGAATGTGGGGGACCATTTCCATTGAATGTCTTTTCGCTTGCCATAAAAAACCACATTGCGGTGCAGAACGGTGTAGGCAGGGTCTTCACGCTCCGCAATTTCCAGCATGCGGCCGAAAGCACGGTTCCGGTTTTCCATGCTGGTGGAAGTTTCCAGCAATGTAGACAAAGTATTGAACTCGTTATTCTTCCATTCACCCATTTGTTGTTGTTGTCCGTTAGGGCCGTGCTGATTCACTATGGAGCTGACCGGGTCATTGAAAGGGGCCGAATTGGACCAGTCACGCACACCACGCGCCGAGTTGGCGGTTTCGAAAATTTGACCCCAATTTTCTTTCATCTGCATGTCCACATTCAAGCCGACTGCACGCCACATTTCGGCCAACACCTGAGCAGTTTGCACTTGGTTGGTGTAGTAATTGTTCAAAACTCGAAATGGAATAGGCTCTCCCTTGTAGCCAGACTCTTTGACCAGACGGGCCGCGAGTGTGGGGTCGTACTTGGGAACACTCCAGTTTTTCTGGAACATGGGACCGTAATATTCCCACTGCAAGCCCGCGGGCACGGTGGTGCGATTACCCCACAAAGATTTGACAATGGCGTCACGGTCAATCGCATGCGCCATGGCCAGACGAATTTTGGGATTGGCAAGTTGTGGGTGGTTCTTGTCAAACACGATGATGCGGTGATTCAGCACAGGGCCACCGACCACTTCAAATTTGGGGTTGGCTTCGATCGTCTTGATCTGGTCGGGCGGAATGTCGGTGACGAAATCGAACTCGCCACTGAGCAAGCCATTGACGCGTCCTGAAACTTCGGGCACAACTTGGTACCGAATTTCTTTCACACTGGGTTTACCGCCAAAATAAGCATCATGAGCAGACAACACCAAGCTGTTGTCCGGTTTGAATTCTTTGATTTTGAAAGGACCTGCAGCCACCGGAGACCGCGCCCAACTGGCCCAGTCTTTGGCTTCTAAAAATGCCCGCTTGGAGATGATTTCAGATGACCTCGCCAGGCGACCTTCGAGTGTCAAATCGGGTGCCGAGTTGATGAAACGTACGGTGTATTTGTCAATCACTTTGACCTGTGCCAAAGAAGGCCACATGCGTCGGGCCACGGCAGGCACTTCAGGCGGCAAAGTGGCAGCAGGCAGTTTGACTGCAGTTGCCGGAGTTTGATTGGTGCTGGTTGCAATGGTTGAAGCGACTTGCCCCACGACCAAAGGCTTGGTGCTGCCAAACATGTACTCTGGCCCGAAAGTAAAGGCCACATCATCCGCGGTCATTTCATCACCATTGTGAAACTTCACACCTTTGCGCAGTTTGAGTTCGAGGGTGAAGTCATCTATGCGCTTCCAGGAAGTTGCCAAACCGGGTTTGAGTGACAAATCGCCTTGACGATCAAGGTCGATCAAGCCCGCATAAATCATGGGGAATGACCGCGACCCGACATTCGATTGTTCACGCAAGGGCGTTAAGGTGCCTGAATTGGCTACTTGTTGGACGGCCACCCGAACAACAGGCCGACTGTCCGTTTGAGCGCCGCTATTTTGCAAAAAGGCGATGGCGCAAGCCACCAGCGCGGACTTCAAAAAATGATGTTTCATGTACTTCAACTCATCAAACTAAAACTTCATCTTGGCATCGCTGTGTGTAAGCAATAAGGCTATGGCATGAAGTTCTGATGACTTTATTCGGCTTTAGCAGCTGCATGACCCTCAGGGCATTGCAAGTCTGTGACGCCCAATCCCTTTGGAGGTTCTAACCCCTGGGGTGGTGCTCTGCGTGCAAAGATTTGAGCCGTTCACGGGCAATGTGGGTGTAAATCGTGGTGGTCGATATGTCGGCATGGCCCAACAGCATTTGCACCGAGCGCAAATCGGCGCCGTGGTTCAGCAAGTGCGTTGCAAAAGCATGGCGCAATGTGTGTGGCGACAAAGGCGTTGTAATGCCCCCTTGTTCCGCATAGCGCTTGACGATGCTCCAGAACATCACACGCGATATTGCCGTTCCGGGCTTGGGCCCGCTGCTGCTGACAAACAGGTCTGCTGTTTGCCTTCCCCCCAACAATCCAGGCCTTGCCGATTGCATGTAGCGCTCCAGCCAGACACGCGCCTCCTGACCAAACGGTACCAAACGCTCTTTGCTGCCCTTGCCCATGATGCGCAGCACATTGTCGTTCAGCGAAACATGCAGTGTTTTGAGTTGCACCAACTCGCTCACCCGCAGCCCACTGGCGTACATGAGCTCCAACATGGTTCGGTCGCGCAGACCCAAGCTGTCATTGACATCAGGGGCATTAAGCAGTGAATCAACCTGTTGTTCGGTCAGAGTTTTGGGTACGCGCAGGGCTTGCTTGGCGGCCAGCATGCGCAAAGTAGGGTCAGCTTGCACGTGCCGATCACGCAGTGCCCAACGAAAGTAGCGCTTGAAAACTGTCAACCTGCGGTTGGCGGTTGTGGCTTTAGTCGCACCGTGTTTGACGGCAAAATAGTGCTGAAGATGCGGCTCGGTGGTATCGTCAAGTGTCACACCTTGTTCTTGCAACCACCTAGCAAAAAGCGTCAAATCCCTTCGGTAGGCGGCCAATGTGTTGGTCGACAAACCATCTTCCAGCCAGAGGGCGTCTATAAAGCGATCGATCGCGCTCTGGCTGGTAGGTAACATCAATCGAGCTTGAGGTTTTGCTGCTCTACGACTTTTTTGTAGACTTCGTATTCAGCCTTGATCTGGGCAGTAAACTCTTCGGGCGTGTTGGCCACCACCAAGGAGCCTGTGTCCTGAATCCGCTTGACCACCGCGGGGTCTTGCAAGGCCTTCTTCACGCCGCTATTGATTTTTTCAACCACCTCTTTGGACAGGCCTTTGGGGCCGTAGATACCGTAATAAGCCATCCGGTTGACCGATTCCAGGCCCACTTCTTTGAAAGTCGGCACATTGGGCAACTGCGGCAAACGCTGCGGCGCAGCCACCACGATCGGGATCAACTTGCCGGTTTGAATGAAGGGCAAGGCCGAGGGCATGTTGTCAAATATGATCGGCACCTGACCCGCCACCGTGTCGTTCAGAGCCGGGCCGGCACCACGGTAAGGAATGTGGGTGATGAACACACCCGCCAGGCTTTTCCACAATTCGGTTTGCAAGTGCCCGATACCGCCCGTGCCGGAAGAAGCATAAGAATACTTTCCGGGGTTCTTTTTCAGTTCTGCGACAAACGCTTTGTAGTCTCTGGCCGGAAAGCTGGGGTGCACCGCAATCACGTTGGGTGTTGCGGCGATATTGACGATGGGCGTGAAATCGGTCATGGGGTTGTAGGGAATCTTCGGATTGATGGCCGGATTGGCGGCTGTGGTCGAGACCGTCGCCATGCCCAAGTTATAGCCATCGGGTACGGCTTTGGCTGTTTCATTGGCCCCTACCACGCCCCCACCGCCGGCTTTGTTTTCTACGACCACCGGCTGACCAATTGCTTTGGCCAAGGGCTCAGAAATCACACGGGCCACGATATCGGTCGTGCCGCCTGGCGCAAAAGGCACTTGCAAGCGGATCGCTTTGCTCGGATAGTTTTGGGCAAAGGCGCCCCCTACAACAGAGGTGGCCAAAAGAGCGGCAATCAAATGTTGACGATGCATAAGAAAATTCTCCAGAAAAAGACTTTAAGCACGGCATCATAAGCACAAAAAATCCCACTTCAAAAGAACGGCATCACATGCCAAACACGTTATGCTGGAAGCAGTGAATTACGCCCAACTTCTCTTTCCAGATTTTTCCCTTATTCTTTGCGGTTACCTGGTCTGCCGTTACACCGCCTTGAACCGCGAGGTGTGGCAAAAGGTAGATTCACTGGTGTACTTCTTCCTCTTTCCTGTGCTGCTGTTTCACTCCATCGTCAAAAGCCCTTTGGACCTGAACGCGGCGAGCAACTTGATTGGCGCCGGGGTGAGCATGGGTTTGATCGCCATCGCCTTGTGTTACAGCTTGCCTTATTTGCCGGTTATAGGCCGGTATATCGACCGCAAAGACCATGCGGGTGCCGTGCAAGTGGGTTTTCGCTTCCAATCCTACATGGCTCTGACCTTGTCAGAGCGGTTGGCAGGCCCTGAAGGCTTGCTTTTGATGTCAGTGTTGATTGGTATGTGCGTACCCATATTCAATATTGCTGCGGTGTGGCCCATGGCACGCCATGCGAAAAGCAATTTCTGGCGCGAGGTGGTGCGCAATCCTTTGATTCTGGCCACGGCTTGTGGCCTTCTTTTCAATGGCTTGGGCCTTCACATCCCCATCTTGCTAGAGCCCAGCGTGAGTCGCATTGGCGCCGCCTCGCTGGCTTTAGGCCTCATGACAGCCGGCGCGGGCATGCAATTGAGCAGCTTAAGGCAGGGCAAAGTGTTGACGACAGCCTTGTTGAGTATTCGCCACTGTGCCGTGCCTTTGGTGGCGTTTGTCTTGGTCCAGGCATTTCATCTGTCGCCACAACATGCCACCATATTGCTTATATTTTCGGCATTGCCTACCGCATCGTCATGTTATGTGTTGGCCGCCCGGATGGGCTACAACGGCTCCTATGTAGCCGGTTTGGTGACCTTGTCCACCGCACTTGGCATGCTGAGCTTGCCTTTTGCTTTGGCCGTTTTGCGCTGAGCCCAAACCACCTCAACCGGCCGCTTGGCCTTGTTGCAAAGACCAGGCGACCTGTTCGCGGACCACTTCATCGCCGTGCGTCAGCAGGCTTTGCAAAACAATTTGGAGTGCCGTGGTTTCTTGGGGCGAAAGGCGGCGCAAGGCGTTGCCCGCGGCCAAGGCCACATTGCGCAACCAACGGGCATGGCCAATGCGGCGAATCGCACTGCCTTCGGTGCGCTGCAAAAATTCGTCTTCGCTCCAGCCCAACAACTCGACCAAATCAGCACCGACCAAAGCCTGTCGTGAATCAAAATCAGCCAGGGGGCTGCGTTGGGCATACTTGTTCCAGGGGCACACAAGTTGGCATTCGTCACAACCGTAAATTCGGTTCCCTATCAGCGGCCTGAATTCGTGCGGTATGGGGCCGGCATGTTCAATCGTTAAATATGAAATACAGCGCTTGGCATCCAGCCGCTGAGGGCCAACGATGGCCTTTGTCGGGCACAGGTCAATGCAGGCGGTGCACTGGCCGCAATGGGTTGTCACGGGATACGATGCAGGCAAAGCAAAATCGACGAACAGCTCACCCAAAAAAAACATCGACCCCGCTTCGCGCTGAAGCACCAAGGTGTTTTTTCCTCGCCATCCGAGCCCGCTGCGGCAGGCCAGTTCGGCCTCTAAAACGGGTGCCGAATCGGTGAACACGCGGTGACCAAAGGGCCCAATGGCCTGTGCCAACTTAGTTTGCAATTGCGCAAGCCGATGGCGCAGCACTTTATGGTAGTCCCTGCCCCGGGCGTAGAGCGAGACCACCGCCTCGCTTGGACGTGCTGACCTAGCCATTTCTTGGTGCATCCAGTCCACAGGGGCCTTCATCGGCAGATAATCCATTCGGGCAGTGATCACACTGACAGTCCCTGAAACCAGCTCGCTGGGGCGGGCACGTTTCATTCCATGTGAGGCCATGTAGGCCATGCTGCCGTGAAATCCGGCGTCTAACCAGGCTTGCAATCCCTCTTCTGCGGTGGACAAATCCACGCCCGTCACGCCAATTTGCGAAAATCCAAGCTCAAGCGCCCAAGTTTGCACTTGGGGCCACAACACCAAAGGATCGATCTGAGTACGAACAACAGTCACCCACCGATTGTAGGAACTACCGCAATGGCGCACCAAGCGCATACCGCGCAGTGCATTTGGTACTCGGAAGACGACACGCAGGCCTGCGCCAAAGCGCTGGCCCATTGCCCTGCTATTCGCAATGTCTACATTGAATTGGAAGGCAATTTAGGGGCCGGCAAAACCACGCTGGTAAGGCATCTCTTGCGGGCCTTGGGTGTGCAAGGCCGCGTCAAAAGCCCAACCTATGCGGTGGTTGAACCCCATGAGGCCGGCGATCTGGCCATCTGGCATTTTGACTTTTACCGCTTCAACGATCCGCAGGAATGGGAAGACGCTGGTTTTCGCGACATCTTTGCCAGTCCCGGTCTCAAACTGGTCGAATGGCCCAGCCAGGCTGCTGGCATGTTGCCCACACCTGACTTGCGCATTGCCATCGAATTGACAACGCAAGACTCACGAGAAGTCCATTTTTCTGCCGCAACCGATGCCGGATCTGCCTTGATTAAGGCTTTGCCCTATGCCCTTTAAGCCACAGGTACAGGGCACTCTGAACCGCCGCGCCCAGGACCGCCGCGACCTGTTGCAAACCGGCCTTGCGGTACTGATGCTCGGCCACACGGATTTGTCTTGGGGCGCGAGCATGCTGGCCGTGCGGATCTGGCCTGCTGCCGATTACACACGTGTCACACTCGAATCTGATACCCCCTTGAAAGCCAGCCAGACCTTTTTGGCCTCGCCGCCACGATTGGCCATCGATATTCAAGGTCTCGAGCTTAACAATGCACTGCGCGAATTGGTTGGCAAAGTGCGTTCGGACGACCCCAATATTGCCGGGGTCAGGGTTGGCCAATACAGCCCTGGCGTGGTGCGCTTGGTGATCGACCTGAAACGCGATATCGCCCCCCAAGTATTTGCGCTCCCCCCTGTAGCGGCCTACCAGCATCGGCTGGTTTTGGACCTCTACCCCTCGGTTGCAGCGGATCCTTTGGAGGTCTTGATCGCAGAGCGCCTGCAAAGCACATCGTCTGCACCTGCGGGCACTTCTTCCATTGCCCAAGCGGACCCTTTGGGCGAACTCATTAGCCGACAGTCCGGCAAATCTGCTTTGCCCCCCAATGCGCCGACGGTCGGCATCTCGCCCAACACGGCCCCCCCCTCGACGCGGCGAACATCGCCAACAGACTCTGGCGTTCACCTGGACGATCCCAGCCACCCTGCTCGCAGTGAACCGCCACGCAAAACGGACCGTTTGATCATCATCGCCCTGGATCCTGGCCACGGCGGAGAAGATCCGGGCGCGATCGGCGCCAATGGCACGCAAGAAAAAGACGTGGTGCTGCAAATTGCCAACCGCTTGAAAGAACGCATCAACGCATCCAGCATGAATGGCAACCCCATGCGGGCCTTTCTTACCCGCGATGCCGATTTTTTTGTGCCTTTGCATGTCAGGGTGCAAAAGGCACGCAGCGTGCAGGCTGATTTGTTTGTCAGCATTCATGCCGATGCATTTTTTACACCCCACGCCCAAGGCGCCAGTGTGTTTGCGCTCAGCCAAGGGGCCGCATCGAGCAGCGCCGCCCGATGGATGGCGAACCAGGAAAACAAAGCCGATTTAATTGGTGGGGTCAATATCGCAGTGCAAGATGCCCAGGTCAAACGCGCCCTGTTGGACATGAGCACCACCGCTCAAATTAACGACAGCGTGCTCCTCGGCGGCGCCATGTTGCGGGAAATAGCTGGGGTCGGGCGCTTGCACAAACCCAAAGTAGAGCAAGCTGGTTTTGCGGTGCTGAAAGCCCCCGACATGCCCAGCGTCTTGGTAGAAACGGCCTTCATCAGCAACCCTGATGAAGAAGAAAAATTGCGCAGCACCCTCTACCAAGACAATCTGGCAGACGCTTTGATGAGGGGCATCAAAGCCTACTTTGCACGCAACCCCCCATTGGCACGACAGCGGGGCATCTGATTGCACTCTATCGCTGTAAAGGGGCAGGCTGCGAAACGGTCCTCGCACTCAATCCGCTGGCCGTTGGGCTCGCCAAGCGCCCACCAAGGTGATCAAACCCGGAACCAGTATCAATGCCCAGATGATTTTGCTGAGATGGGTTTGCACAAAAGGCAAGTTACCAAAAAAATAGCCTGCCAGCGTCAAACTCACGACCCAAATCAGGCCGCCCACCACATTGAAACTGGTGAACTTGCTGCGGGTCATGGCGGCTACGCCCGCAACAAAAGGCACAAAGGTCCGGACAAAAGGCATGAAGCGCGCCAAAATGATGGTGATACCACCGTATCTTTCATAAAAAGCATGCGCCTTCTCAAAAGCCGACTTGTTGAACAGGCGCGAATCTTCCCACTGAAAAACCTTGGGGCCAAAATAGTGGCCCATGCTGTAATTGACCTGATCGCCGGCAATGGCCGCCACAATCAGAACGACCATGGCCAGCGGTAAGCTCATCAAATCGGCTCCACACAAGGTGCCCACAATGAACAACAAAGAGTCTCCCGGCAGGAACGGCATGATCACCAAGCCGGTTTCAACAAACACGATCAAAAAAAGCAAGGCATAAACAGCAACGCCATATTGCGCCACAAAATCTCTCAGGTGCACGTCCACGTGGAGGATGAAATCAATCAATTGCATGACAAGGTCCATGTCTTGATTATCTCTTGTCTTCAGGGCCTACAATTTGGCTGTGAACACAGAAATACCCGCACCGACCGCGCCCAAGGTCCCCGAAACGCCTCGCCGCCCCATCCGCGAACTGCCCGATGAGTTGATCAGCCAAATTGCGGCAGGTGAAGTGGTAGAGCGCCCCGCTTCCGTCGTTCGGGAACTGGTGGACAACGCCCTGGACGCCGGCGCCAGTCACATCGCCTTGCGACTCTTAGCGGGTGGCACACGTTTGATCTCGGTGGAAGACGATGGCACCGGCATCGCATCGGAAGAACTGCCGGTGGCTTTAAAGCGCCATGCCACCAGCAAAATTGGCAGCCTCGACGATCTGGAATCGGTGGCCACCATGGGTTTCAGGGGTGAGGCTTTGGCCGCCATCAATTCAGTCTCTGAAATGTCTTTGCTGTCACGCTGCGAAGGGCAAAACAGCGCCTTCATTTTGGACGGTCGCACCGGCGAGTTGCGCCCAGCGGCAAGGGCTTTCGGCACCACGGTGGAAGTGAAAGAGTTGTTTTTTTCAACCCCAGCCCGTCGCAAATTCCTCAAATCCGACAGCACCGAGCTGGCCCATTGCATAGAAGCGGTGCGACGTCATGCGCTGGCACGTCCGGATGTCGGATTTGCCATATGGCACGAGGGCAAGCTGATCGAGCAATGGCGCAGCCACCCCGGCCCTGCAGGGCTAGAGCAAAGGTTGAGCGATGTACTGGGGGAGGATTTCATGGCCCAGTCTGTGAGCGTGAACCACCGGATTGGACCGGTGCACATTACCGGTCGCGCTGGCGTGCCTGATGCGGCCCGCTCCAGACCAGACCACCAGTTTGCATATGTGAATGGCCGTTTTGTGCGCGACAAAGTTTTGAGCCACGGTGCTCGAAGTGCTTATGAAGACGTGCTGCATGGCCAACGCCAACCTGTCTATGCGCTGTATGTTCAGATGGACCCTGCGCGGGTGGATGTGAATGTGCACCCCACCAAAATAGAGGTGCGGTTTCGCGATAGCCGAGAGATTCACCAAGCGGTTCGACACGCCATAGAAAACGCCCTGGCTGTGCCTCGGGCACAAGCCCTGACAGCCCAGGCTTTGGGTTCGACCTCAGGCCTTGCAACGCCTGTTGACAGGGCACCAGGCTTGCCAGAGTCTGCCGCATGGTCGCAGCGCGGCATGCCCTTGATGACGCCTTCAACGGGCTGGCAGCCCCAAGGCGATACACGTTACAGCCGCCATGTGGCCGATCTGCAGGCGCTTTGGGGGAAGCCACAACCTGACTTCACTGAGACAACTGTCTCTGCTGTTTTGAGCACAGATGAACCGCGCACCGAGCTCTCAGATAAGCCGCCTGAACTGCCTACGGGAGATTGGCCATTGGGCCGCGCTATTGCGCAACTGCAGGGTGTTTATGTGCTGGCTGAAAATGCGCATGGCCTGATCGTCGTCGATATGCATGCGGCCCATGAGCGCATTGTTTACGAGCGCCTCAAACAACAACTGACCTCGGCGCGCATCAGCAGCCAACCCTTGTTGATTCCAGCCACCTTTGCAGCCACGGCGAGCGAAGTCGCCACCGCCGAGAATTGCCATGAAGTCTTGGCGCAATTGGGTTTGGAAATTTCTCCCCTGTCCACCAAAACTCTGGCGGTACGGGCAGTGCCCACCACGCTGGCCCAAGGCGACGCGGTGGAGTTGGCCCGAAGCGTATTGGCAGAATTGGCACAGCACGATGCATCCACCGTCGTGCAGCGGGCGCAAAACGAAATTCTGGGCACCATGGCCTGCCATGGCGCAGTTCGAGCCAACCGGCGATTGACACTGGATGAAATGAACGCATTACTGAGGCAGATGGAAGAAACTGAACGCTCCGACCAATGCAACCACGGTCGCCCCACTTGGCGGCAAGTCACTGTGCGCGAATTAGACAGCTTGTTTATGCGCGGTCGCTGATGCAGGATATGCCCCGCCAGTTGGTGGTCTTGATCTTGGCCCTGCTCTTAGGCTTGCAGGCCGTCACCACCGATCTGTATTTACCCGCCCTGCCCGCCTTGAAAGAAGATTTGGGCGCGAGCATGCCGCAAGCCCAATTGACACTCACGGCACTCCTTTTGGCCTTTGGCATCTCTCAGATATTTTGGGGCCCCTTGTCTGATCGTTTTGGCCGCAAACCTGTATTGCTCTGGGGCATGGGGGCTTACGTGCTGGCTTCAACAGGCTGCGCTTTTGCGCCCTCCATGGACCTGCTGATTGTTTGGCGTACCCTACAAGGCATAGCGATGGGCGCTGCCGTCATGTCGGCCCGGGCCGTGGTTCGCGATCTGTACCCGCCCCTTGATGGCGCAAGGGTCATGTCTCAAGCCTTGAGTGGCTTGGGCATGATTGCTTGCTTGTGCGCGCCAACTGGCGGCTTTTTGACTGACCATTGGGGTTGGCGTCCCTCCCTGATGGTTCTCTCCGTCTTTGGTGCGATGACTTGGCTACTGCTGCTGTTTCGCTTTCAGGAAACTTTGAAACTTGTCAATCACCAGGCATTTCAACCGCGAAATTTGATCAATGCCTGGATTGAGATTCTCAAAAACCCCACCTTCCGTGCCTACAGCGCTTTGTCTTCAGTGTCTTATTTGGGTTTGTTCACCTTTCTTGCGACTTCTTCTTTTGTATTTGTGCATCAATTTCAGATGAGCAACACGCAGTATGGACTGGTGATGTTGTCAATGTCGTTTTCCTACATCGTGGGCACCTTCATTTGCAGATGGCTGCTGTTACGCATGAGTGTTCAAAAAACGGTGGCGTTAGCCTCTTGCCTCACTTTGGCGAGCGGCATATCGCTGGCCCTGTTGGCTTACGCAGGTCAGGACCAAGCCTGGTATGGCCCTTTTTCGGTGATGGGTCCGGTGCACGTTTTCATGATGGCGCATGGGATTCATCAGCCTTGTGGACAAAGTGGTGCAGTCAGCCCCTTTCCCCACATGGCAGGAACCGCTTCTGCACTGAATGGCTTTTTAATGATGCTGGGCGCTTTTTTCATGGGTGACTGGCTGGGCACTCACATGGACCATCCCAGCTTGGCATTGACCCAAGGGATGTTGCTTTGGAGTCTGTGCATTGGGCTGCTTGCCTGGACTTGGGTCAGGCGTTTACCGCCTCCAGACCATTGAAAACACCATCCCTTAAGCCCCCTGTCGCTCTGGCTTTGGCCGGTCCCACCGCCAGTGGCAAAACAGCCGCCGCCTTGGCCATTGCAGAGCACTGGCAACACCAAGGCGGCATCGAAATCATCAGCGTGGACTCGGCCTTGGTCTATCGCGGCATGGACATTGGCACGGCCAAGCCTTCGCAGGCCGAACTGGCCGGTGTGCCGCACCATTTGATTGATATTCGCGATCCACTACACGCCTTCAGTGCGGCAGAATTTGTGCGCGATGCGGAGCAGCTCATCATCGAGATCGGCACCCGGGGAAGGATGCCCCTGTTGGTGGGCGGCACCATGCTCTATTTCAAGGCTTTGCTTGAAGGCCTGAGCGATATGCCCCCCTCCGACCCGCTGGTGCGCGCGACTTTGCACGAAGAGCTGAATGCGCTGGGCTTGGCAGCACTCTACGCACGCCTGCACGCAGTAGACCCTGTGACCGCCGCCCGCCTGGCGCATGCGGATACACAGCGGGTTACGCGGGCACTGGAAGTATGGCAACTGACAGGCAAGCCGATTTCATCCTTTCAAACGCGCGACGCATCGCTAGGCCCCAGGGCTGACATCCCTTTGATTTCGCTGGAACCCCAGGACCGTGCTTGGTTGCACGAACGCATCGCCTTGCGTTTTGACGAGATGCTGGGAGCTGGTTTTTTAGAAGAAGTGAAAGCCCTTCGCGCACGAGGAGACTTGCGATCTGACCTGCCGTCCATGCGCTGCGTGGGTTACCGACAAGCTTGGGAAGCACTGGACAAGGACTGGCCTTCATCCGAATTGCGTGACAAAGGTATTTTTGCCACGCGGCAGCTGGCAAAAAGGCAGATCACCTGGTTGCGCAACATGCCCACACGCCACGTCGTAGCAGCCGACCAAGCCCATGCACTGGCGCAGACCATCGCCTTGAGCCAGCAACTTCTTTGCCAATGACCTTTTGCATGAGAGCGTCAGTCCAAGCCTTTGGCGCCTCGGGTCGTCTTGAGGTCTGATCGCTTATTTTTAGTTTGCAATCGCTTTTGAACTGAGCCATAACTGGGTTTCGTGGGTTTGCGTTTTTTGGGCGGCAAAGCCACGCTGTTAACCCATTCATACAAACGTGAAAACGCATCCATGCGGTTCATGTCTTGCGAGCGATAGCGCTGTGCTTTCAGGACCAACACCCCCTCCAGCGTGACACGACTGTCAGGCAAGGCCAACAGCCTGGTTTTGACCTCCTCGGACAATGAGGAGTTGGAAATATCAAAACGAAGTTGAATCGCACTGGAGACTTTGTTGACGTTTTGCCCACCCGGACCCTGCGCTCGGATGGCCGTAACTTCAACTTCGGATTCGGAAATGACGAGTGGAATAGACACAAAAATCAAAAAAAAACAGGCCAATTTGGAAGTGCGGCTAAGCTCAAGCGTACACTGCGTAGCTTACACACGCAAAGGTGATGACATGGCCAAAGGTCAACAAAAAACAAACAAAGAGTCCAAAAAACCAAAAAAGGACACTTCACCGCCCAAGCCACCGAGCGGCGGCGAACCTGTTCGGCCCACCCAAACCACCACCGTGATTCCACGCGGCAAAAAACCTGTCTAAGCCACGCGGTGATATGAAGGATCGTCTTGATCTGCTTTGGCCTTCCTCCGGCTACAGTTTACTGGCCACCGATGCAAGTGGCCATCTGCTGATCAGCGATGCTTTTTTGCATTTTCTGTTGGAAAGGCCTGAATTGGCGCCGATCGCCACTTCTTGTGCACAGGAATTAGCTTTGCACTCTTCCTTGTGTGAAAACCCCAGACAGTCCATTTCAACGTCACAACTGGCCACATTGAAAGATGTGGATGCGGCTGAAAACTATGCCGTTTGGTTGCGCTTTCGAGATCGCTTACTGGCCAAACCGACACTCGAGGCCAGTTATCTGGCCTTGTTTGAAGGTCAGGGCGTTGATGTCCCGCCCATCCTGGTCCAGCACATCACTCAAATTTTGCTTCAGCATGTGTTGGGCCCAGACGTCACACCGATGCAGGCCCGTGCTGCAGAAATGCTTTTTCGCACGCAAAAAATCTCCATTCTTGAAGGCGGCACTGTGATGGCAGCCGACCTTGAGACCGTGGAGCGCCATGCGCAAACAGGCGGTTTTGGCAGCTTGGGAGAATTGCTGAAACAAGGCGGCATTCCCACCCGCAGCGTCGACTTGGATGTGCTCAATGATGACGAGAGTGCCGGCACTTATTGGGAGCGTTCCGAGCGCTTTGACATGGTGCTCTGCCTGAACCGAGACCAAGCGGCTTTGAGCGCTTTATGCGAAGTGCTGGGTCTCTGGGTGAGGCACTTCTTGAACACCCCGGTGCGCATTCAAACCGCTCGTGAAATTGTTGACGACCATTGGGTCTGGCATGTCGGCCTGGATGCGCAAGCCAGTGGCATACTCAACGACCTCTTCACAGGTGCAGAGGTAGAAGAAGAGCGTCTGCGCCGATTGCTGTGCCTGTTCACGTTGGAATTTGAAGACGCTGCAGACATGCGCAGCGATATTGCGGGCCGGTCGGTCTACCTGGCCATGGCCATGGATGCAGGCAATCGCCTCAAAATCAAACCACAAAATTTGCTGCTCAATTTACCTTTGGCGCTGCGCTCATGAGCCAGCTCGGTCTTTTTCAGCTTATTGCAAGGGACCTTTGAGACTTTCAGGAATCGGCAAATTCATGACTTCAATGCCTTCCTCCAGCAAGGACTCTGCTTCTTCTCGCGTGGCTTGACCGCGGATGCCGCGTTCTTTTGTCTCACCGTAATGCATCTTGCGTGCTTCATCGGCAAACTGCGCCCCCACATCTTCGGTATTGGCCAAGACAAGTTTCACCGCATTCAGCAAGGCTGCTTGCATGTGTTGGACAGCCACAGGCACTGCGGCAGAGGGTGTCACTTGCCCCCCGACTGCCACCCCAGGCTCGCCCGCTGCGAGCGGCAAGTTTACAGATGACTTCACCGGTTCAACAGCGCCCAGATTTAACCGCGGCGCAGAAGGAAGTTTGGTGACTTCGGCATCCCCACACAAGGGGCATGAAACCAAACCCCGTGCACGCTGAGATTGATAGTCCTCTTCGGAACCAAACCAGCCCTCAAAACTGTGGGTCTGACTGCATTGGAGACTCAAAACTTTCATGCTGCAGTATCACTCTTTTTCCAGACCAAGGGCCACGAAGGGGCTTGGCCATGGGTGTTTTGTAACCAAAGAGCGCCTGCCAGGGTCTTGGCATCAGTGACTTGGCCCGTCATGCACCACAGCATCAACTCTTCGGTAGTGGCTGTGATCACGTCCAAAAACTCACCCGCATCCAAGCGACGCTGGCCTGCCGTGAGTCCCCGCGCAAACCAAATCTCAATGAATTCGGTGGAATAAGAAATCACCGGATGCAAGACGCCGGCTCTGGCCCACTCCTTTGCGGTGTAACCAGTCTCCTCCTTCAGTTCGCGCTGAGCGCACAGAAAAGGGTCTTCTCCTGGGTCCAATTTACCTGCTGGAAACTCGGTCATCACCTGCCCCATGGGGTAACGGTATTGCCGCTCAAGAACCAGCCGCACTGAACCATCGGCTTGTTCCAGCAAAGGTATCACCATGACGGCCCCGGGGTGCACGACATATTCTCGACTGGCTGTGCGTTGGTCAGGCATTCTGACCTGATCTCGAAAGGCGTGCAAAAAATGCCCGCGCAAGATTTCTTGGCTGTTCAAGCGCACTTCGGCCAAATGGCGATCCGCTGAATCAACGATGGGAATGAGGGGTGCAGCAGTCATGTCTTAGCAGCTATGCAGGCCTCCAACCGGAGTCAGCCGCGGTGCTTGAGCAAATATCGGAAAACAAAACCCGGAAATGCCAATGTGATGAACAAGGTGGCGGTCACCGCGTAAAACTCCCAAGTTTGGGCTGCAATTTGCCCCATGGTTTGTTCAAAGTACAAAGCCACAGTACCGACCATCAGATAGGCGGCAATCAACTCCAACAAACGCAAGCCGAAAGACTTGCGGGTCAGTCGTGGCCCGACAATGGCACACCTTTGGCTCACGAACGGTGCATTGGCGGCCACAACAGCCAACACAATAACCGCATACGTGAATGCTGTCTGTTGGATCAATTGGCAAGCATCTGAGCAATGGCTTGGGCACACAGGGTCATCAATGCACCAGGCACGATACCTAAGACCAAGACCAGCAAGCCATTGAGCGACAAAACAACTCTGACATCGGCATCTGCGGTCACGGTTGTGGCCGTCACAGGTTCATCAAAGTACATGACCTTGACCACACGCAAGTAATAAAAAGCGCCAATCAAGGACATGATCACCGCAAACAGGGCCAAGTAAATGGCATAGGCTTGACCCGATGCGATCAAGGCTTGCAAGACAGACAACTTGGCATAAAAGCCCACCAGTGGCGGGATGCCTGCCAAAGAAAACATGCATATGGCCATCACACCAGCGTACAAAGGACTGCGGTGATTCAGACCCGCTAAATCGATGATCTCCTCACTCTCAAATCCTTGACGGGCCAACAGCATGATGATCCCAAAACTGGCCAAGGTGGTCAGCACGTAACCGATCACATAGAACATCGCCGAGCTGTAGGCATTGGCGGCGTGGTCAGCGTTGCCACTGACCACGCCGGCGATCAAACCAATCAAAACAAAACCCATTTGGGCAATGGTTGAATAAGCCAACATGCGTTTGAGATTGGTTTGCGCAATGGCTGCAAGGTTTCCAACCAGCAAAGAAGCCACGGCCAACAAGGCCAGCATTTGCTGCCAATCTACAGCCAATGGCAACAAACCTTCTACCAAGACGCGAATCACCAAGGCAAAGGCGGCCAATTTGGGTGCGCCAGCGATCATCAAAGTCGCGGCAGTGGGCGCACCTTGATACACATCAGGAATCCACATGTGAAAGGGCACTACACCCAACTTGAATGCCAAGCCAGAAACGATGAATACCAAGCCAAAAACCAGCACCTGCGGTTTGATCTGGCCGGTGGCTATGGACTTGAAGATGACACTCAAATCCAGGCTGCCCGTCGCGCCATAGACCATGGAGATGCCATACAGCAAGAAGCCTGAAGCCATGGCGCCCAACACGAAGTATTTCATGGCTGCCTCAGTGGCATTGCCATTGTCTCGACGCAAGGCGACCAGGGTATAACTCGACAAGGTCAACAACTCCAGACCGAGGTACAACACCAAAAAGTTTTGCCCCGAAATCATCACACTCATGCCCAGCAGCGCGAACATGGACAGGGTGAACATTTCACCACCGCGCAGCATATCGCGATCAACGCCGTAGGGACGTGAATAGACCAAGGTGATCATCACCGCGATGGCGGAGAAGCACTTGAGCCAATGGCCCATAGGATCACTGACCACCAAACGGCCAAAACCGTAGAGTGTTTGACCGGCATCGGCATACATCGCATGCATCAAAGCCACACCAGCCAAAGAAGCCAATGTCAATGCGTAAGTCGTGGTGCGTTTGGGGGAGGTCACCAGCAGGTCGACCAGCGCAATCACGCAGGCCATGACCAGCAACACGATTTCGGGATAGACCGCCATCCAGCTGGTTGCGTCAATCATGTGTTTTCTCTCAATTCTTAGAAATCAGCGTGAACGTCAAGGACGGTCTTAAGGCAATTTGGACAAAGCGACATGCTTGAGCAAGTCGGCCACCGAGGCTTCCATCACGTCGGTAAAAGGACGGGGGTACAAGCCCATGTAAAGCACCGCAATGGCCAGCAAGGCCAGCATGATGAACTCGCGGGTGTTGATGTCAGTGAGCCCTTTGACTTCGTCATTGGTAACGGGTCCGAGGTACACGCGTTTGAACATCCACAATGTATAAGCAGCGCCAAAGATCAGCGCAGATGCGGCCAACAAGCCCACCACAAAGTTGTACTTCACGGCACCCAGAATCACCATCCACTCACCTACAAAACCGGCCGTTGCAGGCAAACCGCAGTTGGCCATTGAAAACAGCAGCGAAAACGCTGCGAACTTGGGCATGGTGTTAATCACGCCGCCGTAACTGGCGATTTCACGAGAGTGAACGCGGTCGTAGAGCACACCAATAGACAAGAACATGGCGGCTGAAACAAAGCCATGCGCAATCATTTGGACCAAGCCACCTGAAACACCGAGCGGGTTGAAGATGAAAAAGCCCAACGTGACGAAACCCATATGGGCCACAGAAGAATAGGCGACCAATTTCTTCATGTCCTGCTGGACCATCGCCACCAGGCCCACATAAACCACCGCGATCAAGGACAAGACAATGATGAACATGCCCCACTCACGCGCTGCGTCTGGTGCAATGGGCATGGAAAACCGCAGGAAGCCATAAGCACCCAGCTTCAACATGACAGCCGCCAACACAGCGGAGCCACCGGTTGGCGCTTCGACGTGCACATCGGGCAACCAAGTGTGAACGGGCCACATCGGCACCTTCACTGCAAACGCAGCAAAGAAGGCAAAGAAAATCAAATTTTGAACCATCGCCGACAACGGCATCTTGTGCCAGGTCGCAATATCAAAACTGCCGCCCGATTGGGTATAGAGGTAAATCAAAGCCACCAAGGTCAGCAACGAGCCCAGCAAGGTGTACAAGAAAAACTTGAAAGCAGCATATATTTTGTTCGGTCCACCCCAAATACCAATGATCAAATACATCGGTATGAGTGTGGCTTCAAAGAACACATAGAACAACAATCCGTCCAAAGCACAGAAGACACCAATCATCAAGCCCGACAAAATCAAAAAAGAAGCCATGTACTGGTTGACTTTGCGGGTGATGACTTCCCAACCAGCAATCACAACAATCACATTGATGAAAGCAGTCAACAACACCAACCAGAAAGAAATACCGTCGAGGCCCAAGTGATAGTTCACATTGAAGCGCTCAATCCATGGCGCCTTTTCGACAAACTGCATGGCCGAAGTCTCCAACTGAAAGCCGGCATACAAAGGCAATGTGATCAAAAAACTGATCAGGGAACCTGTCAAAGCAAGCCAGCGCACTGCGCGGACATGTTCATCGCGACCCAAGGCCAACAATACAAGGCCAAACGCGATGGGCGTCCAGACAGCAAGGCTCAACAATCCCATTTTTATTCTTCCTTACTTGTTGAGCCAGACGAAGTACGTCATCAGCACAAAGAGACCCAAGATCATGACCAAGGCGTAGTGGTAGAGATAACCCGATTGGAGCTTGCGAACCTGACCCGATACCCAGCCCACCAGTTTCCAGGAACCATTGACCAGCAAGCCATCAATCAATGCACGGTCGCCAACTTTCCACAGACCGTTGCCCAAAGCGCGGGCACCGCGGGCCAGAATATTTTCATTGAACCAATCCAGGAAATATTTGTTTTCCAAGAGCACCACGAGTGGCTTGAGCGCCCTGGCGAATGCTGCAGGCACAGATGGATTGATCATGTACATGTACCAAGCCGTCACAACGCCCGCCAAAGCCAGCCAGAATGGCGCCGTAGACAGCGCATGCAATGCCATACCAACAGGTCCATGGAAGGCGTGAGCCAACTCTTGCATCACAGGGTGACGGGCGACATCGACAAGAATGGCGTCTTTGAAAAAATCGCCAAACAACATGGGTTTGATGGTCATGAAACCTATTACCACAGAAGGGATCGCCAGCAACACCAGCGGCACGGTCACAACCCAAGGCGACTCATGGGGTTTGTCATGTGCGCCGTGGCCATGGTCATGGTCATCGTGGTGAGTGTCATGGTGAGCGTCCGGATTTTGGTCATAGCGCTCTGGGCCATGAAACACCAGGAAATACATGCGGAATGAATAAAACGCGGTCACGAAAACACCCGCCAGAACCGCAAAGTGTGCAAAACCTGCTGCAGGCAGATGGCTTTCGGCGACAGCTTCTATGATGCTGTCCTTAGAGTAAAAACCCGAGAAAAAAGGCGTGCCAATCAAGGCCAATGACCCAAGCAACGAGGTGATCCAGGTGATGGGCATGTACTTGCGCACGCCCCCCATCCAGCGAATGTCCTGGTTATGGTGCATGCCCATGATGACGGAGCCCGCACCCAAGAAAAGCAAAGCTTTGAAGAAGGCATGGGTCATCAGATGGAAGACTGCCACCGAATACGCAGAAGCGCCCAAGGCCACCGTCATGTACCCCAGCTGCGACAAGGTGGAGTAGGCCACCACGCGTTTGATGTCGTTCTGGATGATGCCCAAGAAACCCATGAACAATGCGGTGATGGCGCCGATGACCATGATGAAGTTCAAGGCCGTATCGGACATTTCAAACAACGGCGACATCCGGGCCACCATGAAAATACCCGCCGTGACCATGGTCGCAGCGTGGATCAGAGCGGAGATCGGGGTAGGACCCTCCATCGAGTCGGGTAACCACACGTGCAGGGGAAATTGAGCAGACTTGCCCATCGCACCAATGAACAAGCAAATGCAGATCACCGTCACCAGCATCCAGCTCGTGCCCGGTAACGTCAGAGAACTTAATTCAGTCGCCTTGGCGAAAGCTTCCGTGTAGTTCAGCGTTCCCGCAAAGGCCGCAATCAAACCAATCCCGAGAATGAAACCAAAGTCACCCACACGGTTCACCAAGAAGGCTTTCATGTTGGCAAAAATAGCCGTCGGCTTATTGAACCAAAAACCAATCAGGAGGTAAGACACCAAGCCAACAGCCTCCCAACCAAAGAACAGTTGCAGCATGTTGTTGCTCATGACAAGCATCAACATGGAGAAAGTGAACAGCGAGATGTAGGCGAAAAATCGGTTGTAACCTTCGTCTTCTTCCATGTAACCGATGGTGTAGATGTGCACCATCAGTGACACGAAAGTGACGACACACATCATCATGGCGGAGAGGCCATCGATCAGAAAGCCGATCTCCATTTTGAGTCCACCTACGACCATCCAGGTGTACAACGTTTCGTTTAGGCGAGCGCCTTCTAGCGCGACACTTTTGAGTGTCATGGCGGACAGAATAAAAGCCACCAGTACGCCCAAGATAGTCAGGCTATGCGTCAGGCGACGCCCGATCCAGTTGCCACCCAATTTCGTTCCGAAAATACCCGCCAGCACCGACCCCACCAGCGGGGCCAAAGGAACGGCCAGCAGCGTGCTTGCGTTGAGGGTTTGACTCATGACCGATCTCCCGCCGGGCCGTACCAAGGGAGAGCTGAGCCCCCGTGGGGGGCAGTGAATACACAAAGTGATGAACGTGGGGGCTTCATTAAAGTATCAACCCTTGAGCGAATTGAGTTCGTCCACGTTGATGCTGTTCTTGTTGCGGAAGAGCAAAACGAGGATGGCCAGACCGATCGCCGATTCGGCGGCCGCCACAGTGAGTATGAAGAACACAAACACCTGGCCGCGCATGTCCCCCAAATAATGGGAAAACGCGACAAAATTCATATTGACGGCGAGCAGCATCAGTTCAATGGCCATCAACAAAACGATCAGATTTTTCCGGTTCAAGAAGATACCAATCACCGCCAAGGCAAACAGCATGGCACCCAAAGAAAGGTAGTGTCCAAGCGTCAAAGTCATGACTTTTTCTCCGTTGTCACAGCATCTTCGGCTGGTGGTTGAGGTGCAACACCCGCTTGGGTAACACCGACTTTGATGATCGACAAACGATCAGCAGCCCGAACACGCACTTGCAATGAGGGATTGATCGCCTTGCTGTCTTTGCGCTCACGTAAAGTCAGCGCAATGGCGGCGATCATCGCCACCAACAAAATCACGGCACCAATTTGGATGGGCATGATGTAGTCGGTATAAAGCAAGATTCCAAGTGCTTTTGCATTCGAAACAGGCGCAGCCACCTGCCCCACCGCCAACACAGCCTTAGGCGCTTCAGTCAGACGAAAGCCCCCCATCAGCACCGCTGCCATTTCAAGTGCAATCAATGCGCCCAAAGTGGCTGCCAATGGGAAGTGCTTCCAGAAGCCTTCACGCAACAGGTCCATGTTGATGTCCAGCATCATCACCACAAACAAGAACAGCACCATCACCGCACCAAGGTAGACCAACACCAAGGTAATGGCCAGGAATTCCGCTTGCAGCAAAAACCACAAGCCAGAGGCTTGTGAAAAAGCCAGCATGAGATACAAAACTGCGTGCACAGGATTGCGGGCAGTCACCACCCGAAATGCCGCAAAAAGCAGTACCGCAGAGAACAGATAGAAAAAACCTGTTTGGATGTCCATGATTCAATTCTTTCAGCGGTACTTGGCATCCGCAGCGCGTGCAGCCGCAATGTCTTTTTCGTAGCGATCACCCACTGCCAGAAGCATCTCTTTGGTGAAATACAAGTCACCCCGTTTTTCGCCGTGGTATTCAAAAATGTGTGTTTCCACAATCGAATCTACAGGGCAACTCTCTTCACAGAAACCGCAAAAAATACACTTCGTCAAGTCAATGTCGTAGCGCGTCGTGCGACGCGAGCCATCATCACGGACGCCCGCCTCAATGGTGATCGCCATCGCAGGGCAAACCGCCTCGCATAACTTGCAAGCAATGCAACGCTCTTCGCCATTGTCATAGCGGCGCAAGGCATGAAGCCCCCGAAAACGTGGCGACTGTGGCGTTTTTTCTTCAGGAAACTGCACTGTCACCTTGCGGGCAAAAGCGTAACGTCCTGTCAGGGCCATCCCCTTGAGCAACTCCACCAGCATAAAGCTTTTGAAGAAATCCTTGAGTGAGAAAGATGTCATGGTAGTCATGGCTTGGCTTTCATATCCAGATGTTCCAGGGTGAGAACAACCATGCCCCCACCACCAGCAGCCACACCAAAGTGACAGGAATGAAAATCTTCCAGCCCAGACGCATGATCTGGTCATAACGGAAGCGAGGGAACGTGGCGCGAATCCAGATGAACATGGACACGACCAAGAAAGTTTTCAGGCCCAACCAGATCCAACCCGGGATCATGTTGAACAACGCACTGTCAATAGGAGATATCCAGCCACCCAAAAACATGATCACAGCCAAAATGGAGACCAGCCACATGCTGGCATATTCGGCCAAGAAGAAAATGGCAAATCCCATGCCCGAATACTCGACCATGTGACCGGCCACGATTTCAGCTTCACCCTCCACCACGTCGAAGGGATGGCGGTTGGTTTCAGCCACACCCGAGATCAGGTAAACCATGAAGATCGGGAACAAAGGCAACCAATTCCAAGACAAGAAATTCAGCCCGAGACTGGCCATCTGCCCTTTACCCTGCCCCAGCACAATCTCGGTCAGGTTCATGCTGCCTGAAACCATCAGCACCACCAAAAAGCAAAAGCCCATGGCAATTTCATAACTGACCATTTGGGCCGAGGCACGCAGTGCGCCCAAAAAAGCATATTTGGAGTTTGAAGCCCATCCGGCAATGATCACGCCATAGACCTCGATAGACGTGATCGCCATCACCAGCATCAAACCGGCATTGATGTTGGTCAGAGCGACTTCAGGTCCGAAGGGAATCACGACCCAAGCGGCCAAAGCCGGCATGATCGCCATGATGGGCCCCAATCGGAAAAGTCCCAAACTGGCGGCAGTGGGATTGATCAATTCTTTGGTCAGCAATTTGATGGCGTCGGCAATCGGTTGCAACAAACCCATCGGCCCGACCCGGTTAGGGCCATGACGCACTTGCATGAAACCCAAGAGCTTGCGCTCCCATAAAGTCAGATAAGCCACGGACAGCATCAGTGGCAGCAAAATAGCCACAATCTTGAGGAGTATCCACAGCACCGGCCAAGCCATCGTGGCCCACCAGTTGGCAGCCAACAGGTTCAATCCCCCGTTGTACAAGGCATCAATCATGCCGCCGCCTCCTCGACA
Organism: Limnohabitans sp. Rim8; assembly: GCA_945901045.1. Taxonomy (GTDB): domain Bacteria; phylum Pseudomonadota; class Gammaproteobacteria; order Burkholderiales; family Burkholderiaceae_C; genus Limnohabitans_A. The sequence goes on along the minus strand of CAMDKK010000008.1, from coordinate 12,678 downwards.
ACCCGGGCGTCAGCCGTCATTTGCAAGGAGGGAGACCGGCGGACCAGGCTGTCCAACTGGTAAATACGCGCCACATAGGGCACAGCAACTTCACCCGCCATTTGCAACGGTCCCTGGCCAGCGTTGCTTAAGACGGGCGGCAGTGCTGTAGCTTGGGTCAACACATCTTGCGAAGTCTCAAAATCGAAACCTGGAATACCCATCAAATTGCCCAGTACGCGCAAGACTTTCCAGGCCGCACGCGTCTCTCCCAGGGGTTTGACCACTGCATGGAAACTTTGCAAACGGCCTTCAGCATTCACAAAACTGCCTGAAGTTTCAGTGAAGGGCGCAATCGGTAAAAGCACATCAGAAAAAGCCATATTGGCTTTGAAGGGACTCAGCGTGATCACCATGTCGGCTTGACCCAAAGCCTTGGCGGCCTGGGCACCTGCCGCGCTGTCGAACTCCGGTTCGTTGTTGAGCAGCAGGACAGCTTTCAAACCACCGCTCAGCATGTGACCTGCGTGAGATCCACCCGTTTGCGGTTGCGCTTTGACCCACTGGGCACCGACAGTATTGGCCGCTTCCGTCAGGTAGCCTACTGAAGCACCTGTGTGCTCAGCAATCCAGTTGGCCAAAGTCAACAAGCTTGAAGCATGCGCGTGATGCGCAGCAGAATTGCCTAACAAGACGGCTTTCCGATCTCCACCCATCATGGACTTGCCAATGGCACAGGCCTGTGGTGTTGCTTGACCCGCTGCAGGCGCTGGGACGCCCTTTTCGGTCGCAATCACAAAGGCGATGTCTGCCAGTTGCTGCGCCCATGAGCTTGGGGTATCAATCCATGCCTGCGCCACAGGCATGGCCCAGGCTTGCGCGTCGTTCAACAAAGAAGCCGAAGTCACAGCGTTGAGCTGCGCTCCTTGGCGCACAGCTTGGCGAATACGTTGGCCGAACAGCGGGTGCTCTTTACGCAGATTGCTGCCCACCACCAAAACCCGCTGCAATGTCGACAGCGAAGCCACAGAGGTTCCGAGGTAACGAATACCCTGCGCAGCTGTGAACTCTGCATTGCGCAGTCGGTAGTCGATATTATCAGAGCCCAAACCGCGCAACAATTGACCGGCAAGGTACAACTCTTCAAGGGTGCTGTGCGGGCTGACCAAAGCGCCGATGCTGCTGGCGCCATGATCGCTGCTGATATTTTTCAGACCATTGGCAACGTACTCCAAGGCAGTTTGCCAGTCGACTTGCTTCCACTCTCCACCTTGTTTGAGCATGGGAGCGGTTAAACGATCGGGGCTGTTCAGAGCTTCGTAGGAGAAGCGATCGCGGTCGGCAATCCAGCACTCATTGACTTCTTCATTTTCAAGGGGAACGACACGCATCACATGGTTATTTTTAACTTGCACCACCAAGTTAGCGCCAGAAGAGTCATGCGCAGCAATCGACTTGCGGCGGGACAACTCCCAAGTGCGGGCGCTGTAACGGAAAGGTTTGCTGGTCAACGCGCCTACGGGGCAAATGTCAATCATGTTGCCCGAGAGCTCAGAGTCCACCGACTGGCCCACAAAGGTTTCGATTTCAGCGTGTTCGCCGCGGTGCGACATGCCCAACTCCATCACGCCGGCCACTTCTTGCCCGAAGCGCACGCAGCGTGTGCAATGAATGCATCGGCTCATCTCTTGCATGCTGATCAAAGGCCCTACATCCTTGACAGCGACAACACGTTTTTCTTCTTCATAGCGAGAAGTTGAACCCCCGTAGCCGACAGCCAAGTCCTGCAACTGGCATTCGCCGCCTTGGTCGCAGATAGGGCAATCCAATGGGTGATTGATGAGCAAAAATTCCATCACCGACTTCTGCGCTTGTATCGCCCGATCGGTTTTGGTGCGCACGACCATGCCCTGGGTCACTGGCGTGGCGCATGCAGGCATGGGCTTGGGTGCTTTTTCAACATCCACCAGACACATGCGGCAATTGGCCGCAATACTCAATTTTTTGTGATAGCAAAAGTGAGGGATGTAGATGCCCGCTTTTTCAGCAGCGTGCATGACCATGCTGCCCTCGACAATTTCGACCTTTTGACCGTCCAGTTCAATTTCAACCATGAGAGGCACCCATCAAACGTAGGCACCGACCATACAGGTCTTGTGCTCCACGTGGTATTCAAATTCGTGACGGAAATGCTTGAGCATGCCGCGCACCGGCAAAGCCGCTGCGTCACCCAAAGCGCAAATGGTGCGGCCCATGATGCTGCCCGCCACACTGTCGAGCATGTCCAAATCACTGGCACGGCCCTGGCCGTTTTCAATCCGGTCGACCATGCGCCACAACCAACCCGTTCCCTCGCGGCAGGGCGTGCATTGGCCGCAGGATTCGTGGGAATAGAAATAAGACAAGCGCTGCAAAGACTTGACCATGCAACGGCTGTCGTCCATGACAATCACGGCGCCAGAACCCAACATCGAGCCGGCTTTGGCGATCGAGTCGTAATCCATGGTGATGTCCATCATCACATTCGCGGGCAAAACCGGTGCAGAGGAGCCGCCCGGAATCACTGCTTTGAGTTGACGACCAGCACGCACACCACCGGCTAACTCAAGGAGCTTAGCAAAGGGCGTCCCCATGGGTATTTCGAAGTTACCAGGACGCTCAACATCTCCGCTGATCGAGAAAATCTTGGTACCGCCGTTGTTGGGCTTGCCACATTCCAAATACGCCTGACCGCCATTGCGAATGATCCAGGGCACGGCCGCAAAAGTTTCGGTGTTGTTGATGGTGGTGGGTTTGCCGTACAAACCAAAGCTGGCTGGAAACGGCGGCTTGAATCGCGGCTGGCCTTTTTTGCCTTCGAGAGATTCGAGCAAGGCCGTTTCTTCTCCGCAGATGTAAGCACCAAAGCCATGCAACGCATGCAACTGAAAGCCGAAAGTGCTGCCTAAAATCTTGTCGCCCAAGTAGCCCGCTGCACGCGCTTCTTCCAATGCGTCTTCAAAGCGTTCGTAAGTACGGAATATTTCGCCGTGGATGTAGTTGTACCCGACACTGATGCCCATGGCATAAGCGGCAATGATCATGCCTTCGATCACGCTGTGCGGGTTGAATTCCATGATGTCGCGGTCTTTGCACGTACCGGGCTCACCTTCGTCCGAGTTACAGACCAAATATTTTTGACCTGGAAACTGCCGCGGCATGAAGCTCCACTTCAAACCCGTTGGGAAGCCCGCGCCGCCTCGGCCACGCAGGCCCGACTCTTTCACGGTGGCAATCACCTGTTCTTGGGTCATGCCGGCCACTCCGGTCTCCGCATGGGCAGGCGCGCCATCTTTACCCAAAATTTTGCGCAAGGCTTGGTAGCCGCCTCGGGCTTCGTAGTCTTTCAGGCCCCAGTTGTGTCCATTCAAACCCGCCATGATTTGCGGGGTGATGTGTCGGTCATGAAAAGAACTCTCCAGGCCCGTGGCATGGAATTGACTCAGAAATTGATCAAGCTTCATCAGTCTGCACCTACTTTTTTGAGACCTTCGATCAATTGATCGAGTTTGTCATGGCTCATAAAACTGCACATATTGCGATCGTTCACCAACAGAACAGGGGCATCTGCGCAGGCGCCTTGGCATTCGCTGGGTTGTAAAGTGATCAAACCATCGGCCGTTGTTTCACCCGCATGGATGCCCAGCTTGTGTTCCAGATAGGTCAAGGCTTGCGCCCCACCCCGCAACTGGCAAGGCAGGTTGGTGCAGACGTTCAACTTGAACTTGCCCACCGGCTTTTGGTTGTACATGTTGTAGAAGGTTGTGACTTCGTGGACAGCCATGGGCGCCATGTCCAAATGATCGGCAACGTTTTTCTCGCTCTCAGAACTGACCCATCCCAGTTCTTGCTGAACAATGGCCAAACACGCCATGACAGCAGATTGCTTCTGGTCGGCAGGGAACTTGGCCACTTCACGGTCGAAGCGGGCTTTGGTGGACTCAGAGATCATCTGTCAATCTCTCCAAACACAATGTCCATGGTGCCGATGATGGCGACAGCGTCGGCCAGCATGTGGCCACGGGCCATTTCATCAAGGGTTGCCAAGTGGGCAAAGCCCGGGGCGCGGATTTTCAATCGGTAAGGCTTGTTGGCACCATCGCTTACGAGGTAGATGCCAAATTCACCTTTGGGATGCTCAACGGCAGCATAAGCTTGGCCTTCGGGGACATGGAAGCCTTCGGTGAAAAGCTTGAAGTGGTGGATCAAGTCTTCCATGTTCGACTTCATGCCTTCACGCGCAGGAGGTGCCACTTTGTGGTTGTCAGTGATCACAGGACCCGGATTGACACGCAACCAAGCGATGCACTGCTGAACAATGCGGTTGGACTCACGCATTTCTTGAACGCGCACCAAATAACGGTCATAACTGTCACCAGTCTTGCCCACGGGCACATCAAACTCGACTTTGTCGTAGGCATCGTAGGGTTGTTTTTTGCGCAAATCCCAGGCAATGCCAGAGCCGCGCAACATGGGACCGGTCATGCCCAGATTCAAAGCGCGCTCTGGGGGGACAACGCCGACTCCGACCGTACGCTGCTTCCAGATGCGGTTGTCGGTCAGCAGGGTTTCGTACTCGTCAACGCACTTGGGAAAGCGCTGGGTAAAGTCATCAATGAAGTCGAGCAAAGAACCACCGCGGTTTTTGTTCAACTGCTCGATCGCCTTGGCGTTCTTGATCTTGCTGACCTGGTACTGCGGCATGCTGTCGGGCAGGTCACGGTAGACGCCACCGGGGCGGAAGTAAGCGGCGTGCATGCGGGCGCCTGAGACGGCTTCGTACATGTCAAACAGGTCTTCGCGTTCGCGGAAGGTGTAGATCAAAATGGTGGAACTGCCGCAATCGTTACCGTGTGAGCCTAACCACATCAGGTGGTTCAGCAGCCGGGTAATTTCGGCAAACATCACACGGATGTACTGCGCACGCAAGGGAACCTCAATGCCAAGCAATTTTTCAATCGCCAAGCAGTAAGCGTGCTCGTTGCACATCATCGACACATAGTCCAGCCGGTCCATATAGGGCAGCGACTGGATGAAGGTCTTGCTTTCGGCCAGTTTTTCGGTCGCACGGTGCAACAGGCCAATGTGCGGATCGGCACGTTGGACCACTTCGCCGTCGAGCTCCAACACCAGACGCAGCACGCCGTGGGCAGCCGGGTGCTGCGGTCCGAAGTTCAGGGTGTAGTTTTTGATTTCAGCCATGTTTTCTTTACACGAAGCAAGGCTTCAATGCAGGCCTCCATAATGGTCTTCGCGAACGATGCGTGGCGTGATTTCACGCGGCTCAATGGACACCGGTTCATAAATCACCCGAGCACGTTCGGCGTCGTAACGCATTTCGACGTGACCCGACAGAGGAAAGTCTTTTCGGAAAGGATGGCCAATGAAACCGTAGTCAGTCAAAATTCGACGCAAGTCGTTGTGCCCTTCAAAGACAATCCCAAACAGGTCAAACGCTTCGCGCTCGTACCAGTTGGCCGAATTCCACAAGTCATTGACAGAAGCCACCACCGGAAAATCATCATCAGGGCACATGACCATCACACGCACACGCTGATTAAAGGTCACGGACAGCAAATGAGAGACCACACCAAAACGAGGTCCCTCACGACCCACTTCACGGTAAGTCGAGTAATCCATGCCACAAAGATCGAGCAACTGCTCAAACTTGCAGTCAGGGGCATCGCGCAAAATTTGCATGGCAGCCACATAATCGGACGCCCGAACGGTCACAGTCACTTCACCCAAAGCGACTGACACATCGGTCGCTTTGTCACCCAAAGCCGCAGCCAAGCTCAGCTTGATTTGTTCAGGATGCAGAGCAATATCGGTCATGGCTTCAGACCCGCGCGATGGTGTGCGTGCGGCGAATCTTTTGCTGCAACTGAATGATGCCGTAGATCAAGGCTTCGGCAGTCGGTGGGCAGCCGGGCACGTAGACGTCAACAGGGACGATGCGGTCGCAACCACGCACGACCGAATAGCTGTAATGGTAATAACCACCGCCATTGGCACACGAGCCCATGGAGATCACCCAGCGCGGCTCAGACATCTGGTCGTAGACCTTGCGCAACGCAGGTGCCATTTTGTTGCAAAGGGTTCCGGCCACAATCATCAAATCGGCCTGACGTGGGCTGGCACGAAACACTTCGGCACCAAAGCGGCCCAGGTCATAACGGGCTGCCGCTGCATGCATCATTTCGACCGCGCAGCAAGCCAAACCAAAGGTCATAGGCCACAGGGAACCGGTTTTAGCCCAATTCACCACCGAGTCGTAACTCGTGGTGATAAAGCCTTCTTTCATCACGCCTTCAATCATTGCATTTGTCCTTGTTGAGGCTCGCTGTTATTCCCAGTCGAGGGCGCCTTTTTTCCACTCGTAGACGAAGCCTACGACCAGAATGGCCAAGAAAATCACCACCGCCCCGAAACCAACCAAGCCCACTTCTTTGAGCGCAACCGCCCAGGGAAACAGGAAAGCAATTTCGAGGTCAAACAAAATAAAGAGAATCGCAACAAGGTAGTAGCGCACATCAAACTTCATGCGCGCATCTTCAAAGGCCTCAAAGCCGCATTCGTAGGGGGAGTTTTTTTCGCTGTCGGGCCGGTTGGGGCCGAGGATGTAACCCAAAACCTGCGGGATGATGCCAATGGCAACGCCAACCAGGATGAACAAGAGGATGGGGAGGTACTGATCTAAGTTCATCATGAGAATCGCAAATCACCTACGAAGCATCTGAATGAATTCAGTCGCTTCCACATTGTTGGTGCCGTCGGCGAGACTCGAACTCGCACAGCTTTCGCCACTACCCCCTCAAGATAGCGTGTCTACCAATTTCACCACGACGGCTGGTTTTGCTTATTTTGGCTTGCATGAGGTGCCTGGATTCATCGAAGAACTCAGGCGGATTGCTTGCCTAAACAACTAGGAGTTTACCCTGAAAATCTACCCACTTCCCTGCGGCAAAGAGGAATATTTGAGAGTCCATTTGAAGCTGTGCGTTAGCTTACTTTGCTGGTACTGCGGGTGCTGAAGGTACACCAGAAGCTGCAGGGGCATTGCCCGGAATTTGAGCCGCTGTGCTTGCATCCACGGCTGCAGGCACGGTGACGGCGGCGCCTTCAAGCACGCTGCCGGTGCTGGCAGGACGGGCATTGCCGAAATACGCCAGCATCAAAGTGCAAGTGAAAAACACCGCAGCCAGCACTGCGGTAGTGCGGGATAAAAAGTTAGCGCCACCCGTTGCACCAAATAAACTGCCTGATCCGCCACTGCCGAAAGCAGCACCCATGTCAGCACCTTTGCCATGCTGAATGAGAATCAGGCCAATCATGGCCAAAGCCGACAACATTTGTGCAGCCAAGATGAGGTTGATCATGAGGTCCATAGGGTACTCCTAAACGTAAACAATCAAGACGCTGTCGCACATTGCGAAGCGGCGGCCATGATGGCCAGAAAATCAGAAACTTTCAATGCAGCACCACCGATCAAACCGCCGTCAATGTCAGGCTGCTTGAGCAAGGTCAAAGCATTCGAGGCATTCATGCTGCCACCGTACACAATAGCAATGCGCTGTGCCTGCTCGGTGGCCGCTTTGAGTTGCTGTCTGAGCAATGAATGCACCTGCTGCGCCTCTTCGGGTGTTGCTGTCAAACCCGTACCAATCGCCCACACCGGCTCATAAGCCAACACAACCTCACTGATGCAATGGCCATTGGCGTGAATCACTGCAGCCAATTGGCGTTTGACGACTTCTTCAGTACGACCCTCACGCCGCTCGGCCAGAGTTTCGCCCACGCAAACGATCGGAGTGATACCGGCTTGCAAGGCACGCTGGACCTTCAAGGCCACATGGGGGTCTTGTTCGCCATGATGTTGCCGCCGCTCAGAATGGCCAACAATCACGTACCGAATCCCAAATTCTCGCAACATGTCTGCCGAAATTTCACCGGTATAGGCGCCCTGTTCGTGGAGGGAAACGTCTTGCGCCCCAAGATCCAAAGCCCGCTGACCCTGCAGCATGGCTTGCATTTGAGGCAAATAGACGTTGGGGGCACACACCGCTGCATTCACCTGCAAACCTTCAAGCCCATCCAATACACCGCGCACCAAAGCCTGATTGGCAGCCAAGCTGCCATTCATTTTCCAGTTGCCGACGATCAGCTTTTTCTGCATGCACGATTCCAAATCACCAACGCGGGTCAGTGTTGACGCAACGAAGTTACTCGCCTGAGTGCGCAGGTGCGCGTTCGATCAAGGCCTTCATTGACAGCTTGACGCGACCTTTTTCGTCGGTTTCCATCACTTTGACTTTGACGATCTGACCTTCGGTCAAATAGTCAGAGACTTTTTCCACACGCTCGTGCGCGATCTGGCTGATGTGCAGCAAGCCGTCTTTGCCAGGCAACAAGTTGATCAAGGCGCCGAAATCGAGCACTTTGGTCACAGGGCCTTCATAGATCTTGCCGATTTCAACTTCAGCCGTGATCTGCTCGATGCGGCGCTTGGCTTCATCAGCCTTGGCACCGTCAGTCGCAGCGATGGTGATCGTGCCGTCTTCGTTGATGTTGATCTGGGTGCCGGTTTCTTCGGTCAGCGCACGGATGGTGGCGCCGCCCTTGCCGATCACGTCACGGATTTTTTCGGGGTTGATCTTCATAGTGAAGAGCTTTGGCGCGAAGTCAGACACTTCAGTCTTGGCTTGACCCATAGACGACTGCATGGCTTCCAAAATGTGCATGCGCGCTTCTTTGGCTTGTGCCAATGCGACTTGCATGATTTCTTTGGTGATGCCTTGGATCTTGATGTCCATCTGCAAGGCTGTGATGCCGTTGGTGGTGCCGGCCACTTTGAAGTCCATATCGCCCAGGTGATCTTCGTCACCCAAAATGTCGGTCAATACAGCGAAACGGTTGGCATCTTTGATCAGGCCCATGGCGATTCCGGCCACGTGGGCTTTCATCGGCACGCCAGCGTCCATCAAGGACAAGCAACCGCCGCAGACCGAAGCCATGGACGAGGAGCCGTTGGACTCGGTGATTTCAGACACCACTCGCATGGTGTACGGAAACTCTTCTTTGCTTGGCAACACAGCCACCAATGCACGCTTGGCCAAACGGCCGTGACCGATTTCGCGGCGCTTGGTCGAACCCATGCGCCCGACTTCGCCAGTGGCAAAGGGAGGCATGTTGTAGTGCAGCATGAAGCGGTCTTCGTACTCACCTGCCAAGGCGTCAATACGCTGGGCATCGCGCTCGGTACCCAAGGTGGTCAACACCAAGGCCTGTGTTTCACCGCGGGTGAACAAAGAAGAACCGTGGGTGCGTGGCAACACGCTGTTGCGGATTTCGATAGGCCGCACGGTGCGGGTGTCGCGACCGTCAATGCGGGGCTCACCAGCCAAGATCTGGCTGCGCACGATACCGGCCTCAATGTCGAACAACATGCCTTCAACTTTAACGCCATCAAACTCTACGCCCTGCTCTTTCAAACTGGCTTTCACGCTGGCATAGGCTTCGCGGCAAGCGTGCGTGCGGCTTTGTTTGTTGCGAATCTGGTAGGCAGCGCGCAATTTTTCTTCGGCCAAAGCACTGACCTTGGCGATCAAAGGCTCATCTTTGGCTGGGGCTGTCCAGTCCCATGCGGGTTTACCGGCATCGCGGACCAACTCATGGATGGCTTGAATCGCGATATTACCTTGATCATGACCGTACACCACAGCGCCGAGCATGATCTCTTCAGACAACTGCTGGGCTTCGGACTCGACCATCAACACGGCGGTTTCAGTGCCCGCAACAATCAATTCCATCTGGCTGTCTTTGCGCTGGGTCTGGCCCGGGTTCAAGACGTATTCGCCATTGATATAACCCACGCGGGCTGCGCCAATGGGGCCAGTGAAAGGAATACCAGAGATTGACAAAGCGGCAGACACAGCGATCATCGCGGCGATGTCGGCATCGACTTCAGGGTTCAAAGAGACGGTGTGAATGACCACATGCACGTCGTTGTAAAAACCTTCTGGGAACAAAGGACGAATCGGGCGGTCAATCAGGCGGCTGGTCAATGTCTCGAGTTCGCTGGGCTTGGCTTCACGCTTGAAAAAGCTGCCCGGGATCTTGCCTGCAGCGTAAGCTTTCTCAATGTAATCCACGGTGAGTGGAAAGAAATCTTGACCGGACTTGGCGATCTTGGAAGCCACCACAGTGGCCAAGACCACGGTGTCTTCTATGTTGACCAGCACAGCGCCGGAAGCTTGACGGGCGATTTCGCCGGTTTCCATGATGACCTTGTGTTGGCCCCACTGGAAAGTTTTAGTGACTTTATTGAAAATGGACATGGTTCAGTACTCCTGAAAAACAAGTGCATCTGGCTGCACTGAAAGCCCGGCTTTGACAGTCTGAACACGATGCCATTCCACAAGACATCAGCAATGGCTGGTGGAATGACACAGCGCGGGTTCGTTCTGACAAAGTCCGAAAACGCTTACTTTAGAAAACTACATGGACAAAGCGCCTGAGCTAGCGAGCTAGCTCAGGCGCCTTATTCATCCGAAGAGACGATTACTTGCGCAGGCCAAGTTTGGCAATCAACGCAATGTAACGGTCAGCATCTCTGGACTTGAGGTAGTCCAGCAATTTACGACGACGGCTCACCATACGCAACAAACCGCGGCGACCGTGGTGGTCTTTCGCGTGGGTTTTGAAGTGAGGTGTGAGTTCGTTGATGCGAGCGGTCAGCAAAGCCACTTGGACTTCTGGACTGCCCGTGTCATTGACGGCGCGGGCATTGGCCTTGACGACCTCGGCCTTGATAGAAGATGCAATCATCTTTATTTCCTTGTGTTTCGCTTAAATCGGAAGGATCTCAGAAGAAAATTCCGACGTCAAAGCGAGGTTTTGAACTTGCGCTGCAGATTGGATCGACCCACAGCGTGCTGCTTTGCACCATGCAAAGCCTCGTAATTATAGCCTGTTACAGCCAAGCCTTGAGTCGGTCAACCCCTTGCGTCAGCCGGGACAGGTCTTTCGACGCAAAGCACCAGCGCAGCCAACCCTGAGCCTCAGGCGCAAAAGCCTCTCCCGGGGCCAGGCCTAGACCCGCTTCCACCACCAGCCTTTTAGCCGTGGCCACCGAATCCGGGTGTCCTTGGAGCTTGAAAAATGCATACATTCCACCTCTTGCCGGAGCCAACTCCACCCCCGGCACGGCTTGCAACAACGGCACCAAGGTGTCACGGCACTGCTTGAGGTGCGCCACAACCTGCGGGGTGATCTCGGACGTATGTTGCAAAGCGGCTATCCCCGCACGCTGTGTGAACACCGAAGCACACGATGTATTGAACTCGATCAATTTGCCTATCGGTTGTGTCATCGCAGCGGGCATGACCAGCCAGCCCAAGCGCCAACCGGTCATGAGAAAACTCTTGGAGAAACTGTGCACCACCACCAAACGGTCGTCTGCCGCGCTCACATCCAAAAACGAAGGCGCAGCGCCATTGGCCGTGTCGCCTTCGTAGTAAAGGCGCTCGTACACCTCGTCTGCCAAAATCCATGTGCCGGTTTGTCGACAATGGGTGACCAACATGGCTTGCTCTTCGCGCGACAATGTCCAACCCGTGGGGTTGTTGGGCGAATTGACGATCAACAAGCGCGTGCTCGGCGTGATGGCCGTCAACAAGGCCGCCATGTCCAGTACCCACTGTCCTTGCACAGGCTTGAGCGACACACATTTCAAATTCGCCCCCATCACCAAGGCTTGCGCTGTCAAATTCGGCCAGACCGGGGTCACCGCCACCACCTCGTCGCCTGCATCCACCAGCGCCTGAACGGCCAGCATCAAGGCATTGACACCGCCTGAGGTGATGGCCAAACGCTCCACCCCCACCGGACCGTGCAAGGCGCTCATGTAGGTAGACACGGCCTCTCGCAGCTCGGACATGCCCAGGTTATGGGCATAAAAGGTCTCGCCCTGGTTGATCGAGTCGATGGCCGCTTGGCGCACCACTTCGGGCGTGACCTCGTCACTCTCACCAAACCAAAAGGCCAGCACATCACTGCGGCCCATGCCGGCGTTGGCAACTTCACGGATGCGGGATTCCTCAACATCAAGAATGGTTTGGCGCAGAAAAGGCTTCATGGGCTGATGTGCTTTCAAAGAGCAGTCATGTTAGCTGAAATAGGCATTGGCAAAGTGCCCATTCGTTTCTATGATGAGAGCACAAAAACACAGTCAGGGAGAACATCATGCGCAGCCCATGGACCGCCACGAAGACGCTCGTCACTGCAACGCTCTTGGCCACTTTCGTCGTACACACGGGTTGGGTGCAAGCCAGCAGCAATGCCGAGTTTGCCAGCGAAGCCGTTAAACGCAAAAAAAATCCCAAGCCCAAACAAGACAAAGGCGCTGGCGAAACCACCCAAGAGCGTGACCGCCGCATGATGCGCGAATGCAAGGGACGCCCTAATGCGGGGGCTTGTGAGGGGTTTGCCAATTGACAGATGCAGCACATGTGCACAATACGTTCCCATGAACTCCATGCGGATCGACAAATGGCTTTGGGCAGCCAGGTTTTTCAAAACACGCTCACTGGCCACCGATGAAATCAACAAGGGCCGAATCCAAGTCAATGACCTGGTGGCCAAGCCTTCGCGTGATGTGAA
>CAMDKK010000007.1 GCA_945901045.1 Limnohabitans sp. Rim8 | reverse complement strand
CGTCTCCGCGGCCTGCGCCAGCACCGACAGATCGCCTCCGGCCGACAGATTCGAGCCCGAGACGGTGGCCAGGATCTGCGCCGGCTGTTCGTTGCCAATGCGGGTGCCCAGCAGCGCATCGAGCGCGTTGAACAACACGTTTTGTGCCTTCCAACCGATCGTGTTGAAGGCCAGGGTCACGCCCACGGCCGCACCGTCGGCATCGGCCTTGGCGGTGTTTTCGGCCTCGATCTGCGCCGCGTTGCGGGCGCGCGCAATCAGGTCACCGCCCGCGCTGATGTCGCTGTCCAGAACCGTGGCGCGCACATCGGAAAGCACCAGATTGGTGGCAATCAGGCCTTTAAAGGCCATGGAGGCCGCCGCAGCCTCTTCTTCAGCAGCAGCCTCTTCCTCGGCAGCAATCAATTCCTCAGATGTGGGCTCTTCTTCGGCCGCGACTTCTTCTGCCACGACTTCCTCTTCGGCTGCTGCTTCTTCCTCAGCGACGGCCTGCCCATCCTCAGGCTCGCTCTCCTTGAGTTCCGGCAGCTCCTGGTCCGACAGCAAGGCGGTGATGCTGGCCGAGCCCCGTGCGAGCAAGCTCACATCGCCTTCGGCCTCGATCGCCGCACTGTCCACCAGGGTGTTGACGGTGCTGCGCACGTCGTTACGCACCAACTGCGCGCCCAATGCGGCTTTGCCTTCGCTGCCCGTGGCCGCTCCGATGCGCGCGACGATGCCCGAGGTGTCACTGGCCTTGACCAGCACATTGCCACCGACCGCAAACACCGTGTCGTCGGGCAACGCCATCACGCCCGCTTCGGTCTTGGGCGTGAGCAGCACATGCGAGTCAGCGCTGACCAGGTTGGAGGCCAGTGTCAAGCCCACCGCCACACCGCCGCTGGACTGGACGGTGTTTTCAATCGAGGCGTTGATCTGCGGCACCGTCACGGACGTGAGCGTCAGGTCTTCGCCCACATCAAGTGTGGTGTTGGTGATCTCGGCGCCGGACTGGGCGCTGTCGGTCTGGCCCAGACCGTCGGTGCCGATCAAGGTGTCGATGGCGGCCGAGAAAATGTTCTGCGGCTTCCAACCGATGGTGTTGAAAGCCAGCACCACGCCAGCGGCGGTGCCCGAGCTTTCGGTGCTGGCGGTGTTTTCAGCGTCGATGGTGGCGGTGTTTTCTGCCTCCACGCCCAGGCTGCCACTGACGGTGACCACGCTGTCGCGCAGCGAGGCGTCGGCATCGATCAGGATGCGGTTGGTGGCAATCAGGCCGTTGGCTGCCACCGAGGTGGCCCCACCGCCTGCGGCATCGCCTGATTCGGTATCGGCCCCTGCATCGGCTCCAGCATCGGCTGCCGGCTCTGCCGCGGCTTCATCGCCGCCCTCGGCCGCGTCCGCTTCTTCAGACGAGGCCACCACCTCGCCACTGAGTACGGCGGAAATCTGCGCCGTCGCTGAGGCGGTGATCGAAGCGTCGCCGCCGGTGGTCAGCGTCAGGCTCCAGGCATCGGCTGCCACCGTGGAGCGCACGTCGTTGAGGGAAAAAACACCCCCAGCAGCGACAGCCCCACCGGATCCACTGTTGACATTGGCCGACATGGCGACATCGGCTGTGATGCTGGCATCGTCTGTGGCAGACACAGTCAGCCCGCCACCCACATCCAAGGTGGCTTGGGCTGCGCCCTCCAGGCGTTTTTTGCCGTCTGCATAGGCGCGGGTTTCAGAGCGCACGCGGTTGCTGGCCAAGATCATGGCCGCACCCACCGACATGCCACTGGCGGCGTCGCCTGCGATCACGTCCGAGGCGTTGCTGATGTGTGCATTGAGGGCCAATTCGTCTTGGGCCAGAACGCTCACCTCACCGCTGGCCGTGACATCGCTGCCGCGCAAGTCAGCCAAGGTCTGCAGGGGCGACTCGGTGCCGATGTCGGTGCCCAACAGGCTGTTCAGACCGGCTGCGGCGATATTGCCCATGTCCCAGCCCACTGCGTTGAAGGCCAAAGAGGCCCCTGCAGCCACGCCCGAACTGTTGCTGACCGCGGTGCCTGCCTTGCTTTGGGCATTCATGGCGGTGCTGTTGACTGCCTGCAGCATCACGTCACCGTCTGTCGCTTCGACGGTGCTGTTGTCCACATAGGCTTGCGTTTTGCCGTTGAGTTGGTTCCACGCCAAGCTGCCACCAAAGGCCATCTGGAAGCTGCCACCCGAACCTTCAGCGGAAGGCTCTGATTTGCCACCGGCAACCGCCATGGATTCCAGTGAGACGGACAGCGTGCCCGCACTGCTGGCCAACACGGCCAAGCTGCTGGCACTGACGGTGCTGCTGACCAGGTAAGCCGAAACTTGGCGATTAACGGTGTTGGAGGTGGAGGCTACGCCGACTTTGAGGGTGTCCAGTTTGGGAATGTCAGCAGAAAAACCTTCGCTGGTGGCCAAAAACACGGCCAAGTCGCTGGCAATGACCGCCACTTCGCCTTCACTGCTGAGGTCCACGCTGTTGAGCCAAGCGGCTGTACTGCCTTGGGCCGTGTTTTTGGCGATCTTGCCGTTGGCCAGGTGGCTGCTGTCATTGATCGCATAGACGTTCAGAGCGCCCACTTCGAGCGCGGCATTGGCCACCGAAGCCAGCACGTTGTGGTCAATGTTGTTGATGTGCAAGCCCACCAGGGAAGACATCACCGAGCCATGCACACCGGCGTTCTCGCCGTCTTCATCGCCTGCGCCATCAAAGCTGCCTGCCGAGACCTGAACCCAACCTGCGCTTTGGCCGTTTTGACCGCCCACGCTGCTCAAGGCTTGACCGGCTGCTGCACTGCCCAAACTGGCCACGGTCTTGCGCACCAAGTCAATTTGGGTCCAGCCCAATTCAAAACCCTCCAGCGCCTGTCCGGCTACGGTGTTTTTGGACAAGCCGGTGATGTCGCCATCGGCCATGTCCAGCACCACCGAGGCATCTGTCCAGTCCTGGGCTTGCACCAACAAGCCCACGCCGACACTGCCGTCTGCATTGGCCAGTGGGGCCAGAGAAATGCTGACACCCCCGTCAACCAAAGCCTCGGTGGACTGGTTGAGGTTGAGCGCCAAGCGACCACCGATCAAACCATCGTTGGCGGCCAATGACCAGCGAGATTCAGTGATGGCATTGAGCTCCAGGCTTTGCGCCGTGATTTGGGCACCATCGGCAACGCGCACGCGCGAGCTGGTGGTGCCGTTGACGGTGTAAAAACCGGTGAGCGCCACGTCTTGCTGCAAATCGACATCAACCCGCGCCGCCAGCACCACATTGCCTTTGACTTCAAGCGTGCCAGCGACATCGATGCTGGCCGTCAAATCCAGTTTGTCTGAACCGATGGTCAATTGCCCCAAGTCACCCGCAAAACTGCTCTTGGCCATGAGCAGCAATTGGTTATCACTGGTGATTTTGGCTTCTTGAGGGATGGAGATGCTTTCAAAATCCACCGACAAACTGGTCGAACCCAGATCCACATTGTTGAGCACCAGGCTGTCCAAGCCCGCCGCTCCACGGATTCCCAAAATGCTGGTGGGTTTGGCAAAGACCAGATCGTAAATCGAGTTCCCGTTTTGGCTGGCCAGGCGCAACATGCCGTTGCCTTCATCGCTCAGACTCACTTGGTTGCTGCCCGCGCCCAGATCCAGCACCAAGGCTGACAACTGCGAATTGAGCTTGAGCAAGGACGCACTGGAGCCGGACCAGTTGAATCGTGTGCTTTGCTGCGACTGTGGCTTGGTCAGATCGATCAAACTGGCAATGCTGGAGATGGTGTCCAGGTCCAGCGGATGCGTGGGGCTTTTCTTCGCAGCATAGTCCATGTTTTCCACGGCCAAGGGCTGCTCGCTGTCCAACCGATTGAACTGCACCAGCGGTTCAGCGGACAGCAAGATGCGGTCTTCCAGGCGCTCTACCGTGCTGCGACTGCGGCGAAAAGCGTGACGAATGTGACCAGAGCCCCAGCGTTTTGTATTTTTCATCGTGATTTTTCCTGCAATGGGTTGACCTGCTCGTCCAGAGCAGACCCGGCCGGTGTCAACACGGCACGGGTTTGGGCGCGGTTGATCGCGCCATAAACATTGAGATAGGGCTGGCCATGCTTGTCCAGGCCGGCGAGCAGCCAACCCAGTTCTTGATGGCTCCAGATCTCTTGGAGGTCGCTCAGCTCTTGCTGCGGCAGCCCCCAATCGGTGAATACAGGGGCCAGTGCGGGCCATACAGCGCTGACGCACTGCTCACTGCCATAAAAACGCACGCCCACACCTTGGCGGCCTTGGCTGGGCTCGCGCACCGACAACAGGCGGTAGCCTTGCCAGTCGGGCTGACCCCGAAGTGCTTGCTCCAGCACTGTGGCCACACCGGCATAAACAGCCTGCACAGCAGGTGGAAGATCGGATGTTTGGCGCAGCAGTTCAAGCATGGCCAGGCCATCCAGACCCGAGACACGCCAATATTCGGTTTGCTCTATCGGATCCAAGGGTCTGATCGGGTCAACGCGCCATTTGCACGATTCAATTTGCAAGGCCACCGAACGTCTCTGCGCGGGGTGGGCACGCAAGTCGACCGCCGGCAAAGGGTATTCGAGGTAGACCTTGGCAACGACTTGGTGGCCGGTTTGGGCCAAGGCCAGGTAAATTTGCCGGGCACGCTGGTGTTGTTCAAGGAAATGCTGCGCACCGGCTGCGGGCATGCCCAAGCGTTGGGGCAAACCCAGCAAACGGTCTGGAGAGACCCCTACCGGAGAAAAACCGGCCACCCAGCGGCCACGGCAGATGCCGCGTGGGGACAAGCGCACAGAGGCCTCCCCGCCAGTGATGACCAAACCTTGCAGCTCGCCCAACATCGCGCCCAGCATTTGCTGCGCAGCAGCACACCAATCGGGCCACAGACGGCGCATGGCTTGGGCACTGGCCGTCATGCGCCGCCCCTTTGGGCAAAGGGCAAGGCCGAAGCCATCCAGTCATCGTTGCGCAGGATTGAAAACCGCCGCTCAAAGGCATCCGACTCTGCGCGCCGCTGGGCCCACAGAAAGGCCCGCAAGCCAAGCCATGAAGCCTGCTCCACTGAGCGGCCATGGAGCCAACGCAGGCCCGAACGCAAGGCTACGGGCATATAACGGCTGGCCAAGTTGTCTTCCAGGCACAGGTAGACCGACACACTGCCCGGATCTCCCTGGCGACCACAGCGGCCTGCGAGTTGGCGGTCAATGCGCGCCGATTCATTCACTTCGGCAATGACCACATGCAAGCCCCCCTGGGCTTCAACTTCGGGGTGCAAGCGAATGTCGGTGCCACGACCGGCCATGTTGGTGGCGATGGTGATGCGGCCGGGTTCACCGGCTACGGCCACGATGTCGGCTTCTTCTGCGTGGTGCACGGCGTTGAGCACCGTTGCTTCAACGCCCTGGCTGAGCAGAAGCTGGGCCAAAATTTCGCTCGACTCCACACTGCGCACACCGACCAAAACCGCGCCATGGGCTTGTTGCGCCGCGATCACTTCACGCGCCACAGCCCGCCACTTGTCTTGCGTGCTGACCATCAACTGTGCCGGCAAGACGCGGGTCAGGCGGGGACGGTGTGTTGGCACGCGCACCACTCGCATGCGGTAGACCTGCCACAACTCGTTGACGGCTTCCCACAAGGTGCCGGAACTGCCCGATAAGCGGGGGAAGCTGCGGAAAAAAGCCTGAAAACTCATTTGGCTGAGTGCCTCGTTGGGGTCGGTGATCTCCAGCCCCTCCTTGGCCTCTACAGCTTGATGCAAACCCGCTGTGAGGGTGCGGCCAGGTGTCATGCGACCCGTGAATTCGTCAAGCAAAACGATTTCACCGTCATGGACGAGGTATTGATGTCCAGCCCGAAAGAAGCAATGGACCTGCAAGGCCTGGCGCAACAGTTCTTCGCGCCTGGGGGCGGGCCGCCACACGGGCGGCAACTGATCGGCCAAAGCCGCCAGCGCTTGGATTGCACCTTGTTTGAGTACCACCGTGCGCGTGCGTGAGAGGCGTTCATAGTCTTCTTGTGGGACCAATTGGGGGGCCAATTGGGCCAACAAGACCACGGCTTCGCTCAAGCCCCGACTGGGGCGGCGTGCCGACAAAATCAGCGGGGTCACGGCTTCGTCGATCAAGACACTGTCGGCCTCGTCCACGATGGCGGTGTGCAAACCCCGCACCAGCAACAATTGGGCAGGCTGGGCACTGGGGGGGTGGCCCAGCCATTGCTGAAACTGCTGCCAATTGGCATCTTGTCCCTGACCGGCGGCCAATTGGTCGCGCAAATGGTCGGCCAGCAAGTCTTTGGGGGTGACATACACCACATCGCAGGCATAACGCTCTGGGCGTTGCTCGGGAGGCACCTCGGTATGCACGGATGCCAGGCTCACACCGCAGGCGTCGAACAACGGGCGCATGGTGTCTGCGTCGCGCTCAGCCAGGTAATCGTTGGCGGTGATGACATGACATGGGCGGCCACTCCAGCCAGCCAAGACGGCCGCCACCGCCACCGTCAGTGTTTTACCCTCGCCGGTGGCCATCTCGGCCAACCAGCCGCGGTGCAATGCGAAAGTCCCCATGAACTGAACCGGATAGGGCTGCATGCCCAACACCCGAAAGGCCACTTGGCCCACCAGGGCCAGGGCCTCGATGAGTTGGCCTTTGGCGTGCACCGGGTCACGGCGCAGATTTTCTTTGGCCAAAACCAGGGCTTGATTGAGGGCCGGCTCATCCAGCTGGCGCATCTCGGTGCACAAGCGCGCACAAGCTTGGGCTTCGTGGGACAGCCCTCTGGCCTGGCTGGGGCGGCGCTTGAGCCAGCCTTGGCTGCGGTCCACCCAAGAGTCCAGGCCTTCAGGCAGCTTTTCCAGAGGACGCAGTTTCTCCAACACCGCACTGCGCTGGCGCAGGGGTCGTTGGGTGCTTTGTGGTGCGGGGCTGATGATGGCGCTCATACCCTGAATTTCCTTTGCAGGAACTGCCGCAGACCGCGCTCCCATTGGTACAACAAAGGCGAATGGGGCAAGCTGATGCGCATGGTGCCGACCCGACCGTGCAGCAAACGCAGAGACTGCGCATCTTGGCCGCGCAAGTCAGGCAATTCGGCCTGGACCCTGAAAAATGGCTCAGCGGCTGTCAGACCATGGGGGTCAGAACTTTGCACAGCAATGTCTCCGCCACCGGCCATGCCCAATGCTGGCGAGGGCAGTTGGCCCTGCTCAAAGGGCATTACTTCGGTTTGACGGGCCAACACATTGAATTCTTGCTGACCGGCCAAACGAATTTCGGTTTGCAAAACACCGGCTTCAAACAGATGCGTGCCCACTTGGGGCAGCACGGCCACAAACCGCCAAGCACGCTCATCGACCACCGTGCCCAGGCTGGCGCCTCGGGCCAACCACTGGCCTTGGCTGGATTCGAGCTCGCTGGCGCTCCAAATGCCCGCCACCGGAGCCAGCACCGTCAAGGACGCTTGTTGCCTTTGCAGTTCAAGCAGCTTTTGTTCCACCGCTTGACGCTGACGCCGCAGGGGCTCCCAATTGGCCACAGCCTGGCTGATGGCTTGCAGCTCCTGCGAGATCAGTTGTTGACGCTGCTGCTGGGCTGATTGAATTTCAAAAAACAGTTCGGGATTGCTGAGGGTGAGCAGCGCTTGACCCGGTTCCACCCAACTGCCCGGACGCACTTTCAAGGCCACCAATGCGCCACCACTGTCGCTGTACAGGGCCCTGAACTGCGTGGCTTGCAGCACCCCCTTGACCCTGACTCGGTCAGGCAAGGGCACGGCCGCCAACAGCCCCAAGCTCAGACCGGTCAGGCCCATGGCCGTCAACAAGGCGCGGGCGCGCTGATGCTGCAGATTGGGACTGGAGGCCAGGTATTTCACGAACTTGAACAGCGGTAAAACCACAATGGTGAAAAATAAAAACCAGGCCAAGGCCACGCCCAAGTCCAGATATTGCTCGGCGATGAAAAAAATGATGGTGGACATCAAGACCACCCAATACACCAGACTGATGGCGCCATACAGCGGCAGCAACAACGCCTCGTTGGCGGAGCGGGCAGCCGGTTGCGCATTCTTCAGGCCCAGAACCCAGAATTCGCCCAAGTACTTGAGCTGGTCTCGCGAGCGTTGGAACAAGTTGGGCACATCTAAAAAGTCCACCAGCATGTGGTAACCGTCAAAGCGCATCAACGGATTCAGGTTGAACAGCAGGGTGGACACGCTGGCCACAAAGATCACGTTGTAAGCCAGTGCATTCACCACGCCGGGCGCGGTATGGGCCCAGACCAAGGCCGCCACGGCGGCCACAGCCAACTCGCTGAGGACACCCGAGGCCCCCACCAACAGGCGTTCGTAGCGGCTGCGAAATCCCCAGCTGGCCGTGGCATCCATGTAAGGCAGCGGCGCAAACATGAGCAGCATCACGCCCATTTTGTGGACTTCACCGCCATAGCGTTTGCACACAGCGGCGTGGCCAAATTCATGCACCAGCTTCGCCAGCACCAGGCCGATGTAAAGCAAGCCCAAATTGGCCGGTGCCAACAAGCCCGCAGACTGGTCAAACACACGGTCCGAGTTGTCCAGCAGCGCTTTGCCGCCCCACACCAACAACAGCAGGTACAACCCCACACCGATGGGGCCGAGCAGCCATCGGATCCAAGGCAAGGCCCGGTCCAAACCCCGGTCCGGATCGATCAAGGGGATCTTGATGGACAAAAATCCCATCAACATGGCCTTGATCTCGCGACCACGGCGTTGTTGATGGCGTTCAAACAAACTGGCCGCTGCGGCACCACGGTCGAACTGGAGCAAATTGGACAGTTGCAACTGACCCAGCAGCTGCACCACTTCTTCTTGGGTCAGCGCCACATCGGGTTGTGTCTCCATCAAGTCGCCCCAGACTTCATCGATGGTGCGCTGGGCGCTCAGTCGGCTCAAAAAAGCATAGGCGTCAGCCGTGACACGGAAAAAATCGCTGCCCAAGCTGTCGCGCAGCACAACCCAGTCTTCGCCCCGGAAAGTTTGGCGGTGCGCCCGCACGCTGCTGCGCAAACACGCACGAACGCCAGCCACGCGATGCCAGGCATCGCTGTAGATTCGTCCGCTGGCGCTGTCCATGCTCATAGCCAGAAAAACTCCCGCAAGAACCTGACGGTGCGGTGCGTCAAGACCCAGATCAATGGGCGGTCACCGGCTGACAACTTGGCGCTGCCCCCCATGCCGGGACGCCACCACGCCGGAGTGGGCGACAACACCTTGGCCCGCGCCAGGTAAACACTGCGGCCTTCACGCAAAGTAGAGGCCGGATCGATGCGTACCAACTCGATGTCAAAGCGCTGGTCGGGCCGTCCGACCAGGGCAAATTCGCCACGTGTGCCGGATTTGACCTCGTGGACATCGACCTGGTCAATTTCCAACTCCAAATAGGTGTCGTCGGTTTGGGCCAGTTTGAGCAACAAGTCGCCCTTGCGCAAAGGGGCACCCAGGTTTTTCTTGAGCTCGCCCTCCACCACCACGCCGGCATGGGGCGCGGTCACTTTGGCATGCGCCAATTGGTGGCGAACCAGGGCCAGGCGCGAGGCCGATTGGTCCTGACGCGCCAGGTTGATCTGCATCTCGGCCAGTTGTCGGGTGGCTTGGGCTTTTTCGGCTTCGCGGCTGTAGCGCATGACATCGGCTTGTGCCATGGATTCTTCAAGCACCAGGTCGCGTGTGTCCAGTTGCACCAACACTTGAGCGGCTTCAACTTTGTCACCCACTTCAACATGCACTTGCTGCAAATAGCCATCAAACGGCGCGGGCATGAACAGCAAATCCTTGCTGCGCAAAGTCAAGGTAGCGTCGACTCGGAATGACCAGGGCAAGAAAATCAAGACCAGCAAGGTCACCAAAGACAGCAGCCCCCCCAGTTTCCAGGCGCTTTGCTTGGGTTGCAGGCTTTGTGACAGCCATTTTTGCAGTCTGGATTTGCCGCGTGCGCCCCACCATCGGTCGCTTTGCTGCAATTGGGCCAAAGGACGCACCACCGTCTGCGCAATCAGGTGCAGCTCCCACAACTCCTCGGGGGTCCACACGCCCAGACGCCTTTCAAGACACAAAACGCCCTTGACGTCAGCGCCCTCACGCAGCGGCACGCTGGCCAAAGCCGCTACGCCTTGCATCAAGGCGTAAGACTCGTGCGCGCGGTGCACCTGGCGAGACGCCTCTGACAAGGGGTAGACCAAATCGTCCGATTGGTCTGCCGCCTCTTCCATGGCACTTTCCAACGCCCGTGTCAGGTTGGATTGCGGATCGAATTTTTCAATATGACTGATGGCGGTCAACTGGACATAAGGCGGGTGCATCCAGCCCAAGGAGACACGGTCGGTGTCAAAACGCACAGCCAGTGCGTTGCACAGCTCGTAGGCACGGTGCAAAAACCGGTCCTGCTGGGACAAGTCGATGGACAAGCGCAAGATTTGGTAGAGCCGCTGGGCATGGGGCTCGGCCGAAAGCGGGTCTTGCGCGTCGCCCTGCACTTGGGCGGTCTGCAGTGCAGAGGTCTCGGCCGATTGCCTGACATAAGCAGCAGGCACTTTGGCCACCGACTCAGCCCAAGCCTGCCATTGATTTGGGGACTGCTCTTCGCTCACTGTCAACCAGGCCACCAAAGCAGCGACACGGCTGGCAGCAACGGGGGCGTTCGGCAGCGGCATGGCCAAAACGCATGCGCCTTGCGCCTTGTAGCTCAAGACGGGTTCACCAGGTTGGGCCCGCTGCAACAGTTGCAAAGCCTCATCGGCATCACTGGGCAGTTCGGGTGCCTGCGCTGGCCATTGGGCCAGGGCTTGCCAAGGCTGTCCCACGCCAGAGGACAACAACAATACGCGCCGTGCACCCAATTGCTGCCCCACGGCTTGCAGGTACTGCTCCCAAAACACCTGCACGGTGCCTTGCAATGCCGCCAGCTCGGTCCACACCGAACTGACAGACTCAGCGTCTTGGACTGCTGAGTTCAATTTTTGAGAGAACGCGTTCATGGGCAGACGGTCAGAACAACAGTCGGCCACTGATGCCGGGTCGGATGGAACCATCGGCGTTGTCAAACTCTGCAATCAGTTCAATCAAGCCACTGGAGGGGTCGGTGATGGGCGAAACAAACACCACCTTGGCCGATCGCGTTTTGGATTGCGTGTCTTGCCCCAATTCAATCTTGACGGTACTGCCCGGCTTCAATGAGAGACCTGCACGGGCGGGGACGGTGCCAATGAAACGCACTCGGCTGATGTCCACCACGGTGATCACGGCTTCATGCGGCCCCACACTTTCACCCACACGCAGTGCCACCTTGGTGATGACACCGTCAATCGGCGAACGCAGGTGACGCCGCTCGAAAGCCTCTTGCGCCAAGGCCAATTCAACACCCTCACGGACCTTCATCGCTTCTATGGCTTTGCGCTCTGCACTCACAGAGCCCAGCGCCATGACCTCGTCCTCCCCTTGCTTACGCGAAACGCCGCCATTGGCCAGCAAGGGCTGCAAAGCGTTGACTTGCTCGATCAGTATTTTTTCTTTTTGCTGAAGCTCTTGGAGCCGGGCGTTGTCTTCCACCAACAGACGTCGGCGCTGCACCTCCAGCTCTTCCAGTATTCGGTCCAGATGCATCAACAACTGGCCTTGCCGCACCCGCGAGCCTTCGCGGACAAAAACCCCATCAATGCGACCGGCCACGGTCATGCTGAGCTTGACATCGCGCAAGGCTTGTGTCACGCCCACCGCAGCACTCTGAGATTTCATTGCGCCATTGTTCAAGGGTGCGGCAGGTTGTGCGACCGCTCCCCCCCAAGGCAAAAGGGCCAACACCGTGACCCTGAATACAGACAAGCATGCGCTCATGCTGTTCAAACGCCTCATGATGGCCATCGCTGGAGCAATGTGCCCTGGGCCGACTCCAGCACAACTTGCGCCTTGGCAAATGCCAGTTGCTGCTCCAGTTGCATCAGTCGCGAGTTGACAGCTCGCTCTTCACGCATGAGGATTTCGCGCATTTCACTGCGTCCAGCGGTAAATCGTTTGCGCTCCAATTCCAATTGCTGCTGTTCACGTTTCGCTACCGATTGCCAGTGCGTCCATCGCTCGATGGCACTGGCGCGCATGCTCAGGCTGGTGTCAATGTCGTTGGCAATTTGAACTTCGAGGGCTTTGAGCGTGAGCAGAGCGTTTTCGCGGCGCAACTGCGCAGCCACAACGTCTGCGCGGCCTTGGCGGTTTTCGCCCAAAGGGATCTGCATTTGCAAGCCCAGGGTCCAGGTCGGGTTGTCAGCCATGGTGCTGGGGTTGAGTGCTGTTCTGGCGGCATAGGCCAGTCCGTTTTGGCCATAACTGGCCACCAAATCAATGCGAGGCAAAGCTTGGTTTTTGGCATATACCAACTGCACGCCCTCACGTTCGATCAGTTTCTTGTACATCAAAAAGTCTGGCCGATTTTCCATGGCCAAGCTCAGCGAATGAGAAGGCGCCGCATCGCGAATGGTCACTTCAGGCAAAGGATCGCCTGCACGCCAAACGGGTGCTTCTGCACCGGTCGCACGCATGAGCAAGGTGTTCAGTCGATTCAAGCGCTCGCGCTCGGCTTGCATGGCCTCACTGAGTCCGGCCTGAAAACGCGCCAAAGAGTTTTCGACTTCCCAGACTTCGGTTTCAGGCAAGCGACCCTGGCGTGATAAGTCTCGCGCTTGGCTGAGCAAACCCTGCCCAGTGCGGATTTTTTCATGGGCTGCGCTCACGCGGTGCTGCGCCAAGACCAGCTCGTAGTAGGCCAATGTGGCATCGGCCACCACACTGGATTCGGTATCGAACTGGGTCTGCTCCGCCACAGCCAAATCGAGTTGGGCCACCAAACCACGTGCCTGGGTCACCTCGGCACCCCCATCTTTGGCCAAGGGTTGCGTCACCGTCAGGCCCCAAAAAGTGCGGTTGTCTTTGGCCCCTGCAGGGCGATCCGGTTGGGCTTGATTGACGTTGGTGATGAAGCGGGACAGACTGCTTTTGGCTTCGAGTTTGGCGCCCGATGGCAGCAACTGGCTCACGCCAGCCGTGAAATCCTGGCCATCGCGCTGATAAAACGAACCGACTGAACCGGGTCTGGTCAACTTTTCTTCGTAGGTGCTGGGTTGGCGGTTACGACCCTCGGTGGCAGATACACTGGCAACGGGTTGAAAAGCTGCGGCTGCACGGTCAAGCCCCGTAGCGGCAATGCCCTTTTCAGCGCGCTTAATGAGTATGTCTTTGTTCAGTTCACGCACCTGTGAGACCAGTGCTTGCAAACTCAGCGTCGAAGGCTTGTCTTGGGCCTGAACCCCAGTGGACGCTGCCGCCAACACAGCGAACAAACACCATGGCAGTGTTCGCCGCCCCCGTGCCTCAGAAAAATTGACCATGCTCTGACCCCTTCGCTCAATTCCATTGAAGATTCAAAATGAAATAACCCCGACACCACTTGTTGCAAAGCAGCCATCGGGGCGGTGGTGGCTGCTTATTGCAGGGTTTCGGTACCCATCGGAGCGGCAGCCTTCTCACTGACCATTGGGGCCGGTTTTTTCATGGAGGCCAGTCGCTCGATCTGCGACAAGGAAATCAGGTGTGCGTAGATGGCGGGCAGATAACCTTTTTGACGAATTTCAATGAATTTGGCATCGCTGAAATTGTTCAGGCGCTCTTCGTTAAGGACGTAGCAGCCGCTGATATTGCGCACTTGATTCGCAGCATTGACGCGCATGTTCAAGGGCGTCAACAGGTTGTTTTGCACCAGAAACTTGCTGAATTCATGCGTCATGGTGTCCATTTGCTGCAACTCGCCCAAATAACGCTTGACGTTTTCAATGACCTGCGTTGGGTTGCCTTGCTCATCAAACATGGGCGCTCCCTCGGTATCACTCAACAACTCGCTGGCTTCGTCCACACACACGATGTAACGGTCTGCCTCTGGCGCTTTGGTCAGCGCAAAGGGGTAGCGGCGGATGATGGCGGGGATGTACGATCCAGCCCATTGGCCCTGGCTATCGACGAACAGGTTTTCACCGGCATCCAAACCCATCAGCGCCACAGGACGGAAATCGTCGTTGGCTTTGTCTTCAAGGAAAACCAAGGGGTAAATCGCGGCAGCGCGGGCAAATTCATGCACAGTCACATAGGCCACATGGAATTTGGACGCAAAACGGAAATCGTTGCTGGTGCGAATTTTTTTTCTGGCGTGACGGTCTTTGTTAACGGGAACGACTTGTTCAAACATATTTTTTTCTCCAAGAAAAATTCATCAAAATGCACCTGTGGTTACACGTTCGGGGACCCATCTGACATTCCCCCCTTGCACATGGCTCGGAAATGGCAAAGAACCCGCTCGGACTTTGGTTAGAAGATGATAATTTTGATTTACATGGTCTTGAAGTCGTCAAATTCGACAAATAACATCAAAAAACGACATTTTTTGAAAAATTAATTTAAATGCAGTCAAAAAAAGAATTTTTATAAAATATGCAACTCATCCGTTCCCTGCTTATCTTCCTGGCCACTGTGTGCAGCCTGCTGTCGCAGGCTCAAACCCACGTGCTGGACAGGGACACAACTGATCAACAACGTTTGCAAAATTTGGCCGTGTTGGAAGACACAACTGGCCAATGGACTCTAGAAGACGTGCGCAGTCCCGCATTGGCAAGCCGTTTTCAAGCTTGGAACGCCGAACGCGGGGATATCAATTTGGGTTTCAGCCGATCGGCATTGTGGATCCGCATCCCCCTGCAAAGAACCAGCGATGCACCCGCAAACTGGGTTTTGGAGTTGCCTTTTTTTCAATTGACAACCGTCGATTTCTTTGCGCCCAACCAGTTGCCCGTTCGCACAGGCAACGCCTTGGACATTTCGACAAGGCCTTTTTTGCACAGTTTTTATGCATTTCCCGTCCAGATCAGCACCGACTCAGCAGCCTTTTATCTGCGTGTGACCAGCGATCACAGCCTGACGGTGCCTTTGAACCTGTGGCAAGAGCAGCCGTTTCGTCACCACATTCAAAACAAGTTCATTCTTCAAGCCCTGTATTTCGGTGGATTGATCGCTTTGCTCATCTACAACCTTTTCTTGTGGCTATCGCTCAAGGACCTGCGGTTTTTGCTTTACTCCCTGTTTGTGGGTCATTTTGGATTGGCCATGCTGGCTGGCAATGGTTTGGGACAGTTGTTCCTGTGGCCCGGCCAAACTGCATTTGATGGCATTGCGCAATCGGTTTTTTTGAGTTTGGTGGGGTGCTTTTCCATGCTGTTTGCCGACCGCTTTTTGCGTGCGCGGCAACACCTGCCCTGGGCCTCAAGGGGTTTGATGCTCTTTTGCAGTTTTTACTTGCTTATTGCCATCGCCTTGCTCAGTACACTGTGGCACGGGCAGTTCAAAGAATGGTTGTTGATGGGCTTGTTTGTGATCGTGCTGCCCACCGGAGGCTTGGTGGCGGTCGCGGGGACCATGATCGTGCTTCGGGGCGAAAAAGGAGCTCGTTTTTTCTTGCTGGCTTGGCTGGTTCTTTGGTCTGGGGCCAGCATTGCCGCCTTGCGAGCTTTTGACCTTCTGCCCACCAACACATTCACGTCCTACAGTCTGCAAATTTCTTCAGCCATTGAGATGCTGCTCTTGGCCTTGGCCTTGGCCGACATCGTGCACATCGAACGCAAAGACCGCGAAGCGGCACAGCAACAAGCCATCGAAGCCAACCAGCGTCTACTTGAAAGTGCTCGCCTGGCCGAGGAGCGACTTGAACGCGCTGTGCAAGAACGCACCGAGCAACTCAAGCTCGCTCTCAGCTCGGAAACCCAATTGCTCAGCCAATACATGCGTTTTGGGGCTTTGATTTCTCACGAATTTCGCAATCCCATGGGCATCATCAACAGCCAAATCAGCCTGATGCGCAAAGAGCATGAACTGGGGCAATTGAATTTGGAAAAACGACTGCAAACCGTCGACGGCGCTACCCGACGATTGCTTTCACTGTTTGAAACTTGGCTGCGTGGTGATCGTTTGCAGCAAGCCATGCAAGAAATGAAGCCGCAACACCTGCCACTGGCGGCATGGCTTCGCGAGTTGATCGACGACCAAACCAGTTACCACGCCAACCACCGCTTGGAGTTGAAAATCAACCGCGCTCTGGGTGATCTATGGGCAGATGAAAACCTGTTGGAAGTGGCCGTCTTGAACCTGATTGACAACGCTTGTAAATACTCAAATGCGGGCACGAAGGTGGTGGTCGAAACCCTGCAAAAACCGGGATGGGTTGGCATTTGTGTGAGCGACGAGGGACAAGGCATTGATACCGTGCACCATGAAGCAGTTTTTGAGGATTACTTTCGCGTGGCGTCTGAGAGCACCATCACCGGATTGGGACTGGGTCTGGCATTTGTCAGGCGCATCGTACAAATGCACCACGGAAAACTGGAGCTGCAAAGCGCTGTGGGTCAAGGCAGTCGTTTTTGCCTTTGGCTGCCCAGCAAAACCAGTGACAATCGGATCCTATGAGCAATTTCAATCCTTTGCACGGACGCATCATGGTGATCGAAGACGAGGTCGATTTGATGGAAGCCATGGTCACTTACCTGAACATGGAAGGCTTTGCAGCCGATGGCGTGAGCAGCCTGAAGATGGCCACCCAATGGATGCGCACACACCAATTCGATGTGGCCGTGATCGACCTGGGTTTGCCCGATGGCGATGGGATGGTCTGGCTCAAGGATAACCCCCTGCTGCAAAATAAAGGTGTCATCATCACCACAGCGCGAGGCGAGAGCAGCCAACGCATTGAGGGCATCAAAGCCGGCGCGGATGTCTACTTGGTCAAACCCATTCAGTTGGAGGAGCTGGCCTCCTTAGCCCACAATCTGATGCGGCGGATACGGGCTCAAACCACACCCAGCTGGGTATTGCACCGTATGAACTGGATGCTGCACCATCCTTCTGGCATGGCCCTCAAACTCACCCACTCTGAATTCATGTTCATGCAGGTCATGGCCGAACAAACTGGCCAAGCGGTGGCACGCCAAGCCTTGGTGACCCGATTGGGTCATGACCCGCAAACCTATGACTTCAGACGTCTGGAAATTCTGGTCCGCAGACTGCGCAACAAAGCCAAACAGTTATTGGGCAGTGACTTGCCCTTGGAAACCGTGCACAAAATTGGCTACGCTTTCACCGCCCCGATCGGATTGGCCTGAGCGCTCACGCCTGCGCTGGTTGACAGGCCTGGGGCCAACCAGCCCATCAGACCGATCGCCGGGTCACGCCCATTTTGATGACCTCCAGGTCAAGCGACTCGGTCATCCCAGTGGGAACATCCACATTCACCCACCGCTGCGCCTGCTGCGCTCTTATGAAAGAAAACGAATCAATCGACCCAATGCGTGAAGGATTTGGCATCCACACGGGTGGTTTGGTAGGTATTCACCAAAGCCGATTCGTCTGCATAGCCCAAGGACATGCCGCACACCAGCATTTCGTTTTCAGCTGCTCCAATGTGTGGCAGGATGATTTTGCTGAAGTTATTCCATGCGGCTTGCGGGCAGGTGTGCAATCCGCGGGCACGGGCGGCGACCATGATGCTTTGTAAAAACATACCAAAGTCGAGCAAGCTGCCTCGCCCCATGACGCGGTCAATGGTGAACATCAGGCCCACTGGCGCATCAAAGAACATGAAGTTGCGCTGGTGCTGCGCGTGCATTTTCTCGCGATCGCCTTTTCCGATACCCAGCACACCATACAAACCAAAACCGCACTCCCGACGTCGGTCAATGTAGGGGCTGATCCATTGGGTGGGGTAGTAGTCATAAGCATCGGCGAAATCTTTGGACATCGCCGGGTTTGCAGCGATGGCGTTATGCGCCTCGCAGACTTTGCTGATCAGCGCATCACGGCTTGCGCCTTGCAGAACATACACATTCCAAGGTTGGGTGTTGGTGCCGCTGGGCGCACGGGCAGCAACACGCAACAGGTCTTCCAGCACGTCTCGCTCGACTTGACGAGGCTCGAAGGCGCGGGCTGAAAAGCGGCTCTCTATGGCTGCGTCAACGCTGGCAGGGTCTTGAATTCGGGTGCTGACTTGCGATGTGGTCATTTGAGTTTGTCCAAAACTGATTGAAATTTGGCTGCCAATGGCATGGGGCGGCGGGTGATTCGGTCCACATAAACGTGCACAAAGTGGCCTCGGGCGGCGGTCAGGGCTTCTCCTTGGGCAAACAATCCCACTTCATACCGCACGCTGGAGCTGCCTTGGTGGGCCACACGAATGCCGGCCTCTACGGTTTGCGGAAAAGCCAAAGGGGCGAAATAGTTGCATTGGGTTTCAACGACCAAACCGATCGAGTCACCGTTGTGAATGTCCAGCACGCCATGCTCAATCAAATGGGCGTTCACGGCGGTGTCGAACCAACTGTAGTACACCACGTTGTTCACGTGGCCATAGGCATCGTTGTCCATCCAACGGGTGGTGATGTTGCGAAAAACGGGGTAAGCCGTCCGGGGCAAAGCTTGGGGTTTGAGCGCAGTCATGGAATGACATTTTGCCAGCGTTCCCAATACGCCAACGCAACCGACAAGGTATTGAGCTGAACTTGCACGGTGGTCTCGATGTCTCTGCCGTAACCGCCCGCCATGCACATGGCCAGTGGAATGCGCCGCTGGAAAGCCCAATCCATGACTGCGCGGTCTCGGGCTATCAAGCCGTCGTAGCTGAGTTTCAGCCGTCCAAGGCGGTCGCCCTCATGCGGATCGGCGCCCGCCAAATAAATCACCAGTTCGCTGTCAAACCGCTGCCCCAGGGTTTCCAGGGCCTGGTGCAGGGCAGCCAGATAAACGTCATCGGTGGTGCCATCGGGCAAGTCCACGTCCAGATCACTCTTGACTTTGCGAAACGGGAAATTCTTTTCACCATGCATCGACAAGGTGAATACGCTCGGATCGTTGGCAAAAATCTCGGCTGTCCCGTTGCCTTGGTGAACATCCAGGTCGATCACGGCCACCGGCATCACTCTTTTACTGTGCCTAAATCGCTCGGCCTGCATCAAACGGGCCGTCACTGCCGCGTCGTTGAATACACAAAAACCTCCCCCTTTGTCAGCAGATGCATGGTGAGTCCCACCCGCCAAGTTCGTGGCCATGCCGTGCGCCATTGCTGCACGCGCAGCAGCCACCGTCGCCCCAACCGATCGGCGCGAGCGCTCAACCATCGCCTCGCTCCAGGGGAAACCAATTTCTCGCTGTAATTGCGCGCTCAATGTGCCTGTGCAGACGGCTTGAATGTAGGCCGGCGAATGCGCCAAGGCCAACTCACCGTCCGTCGCGGCTGGCGCTTGTGTGATTTGCAAACCTGTCAACTCCTGCCGCAATCGCGCACGCAAACGGCTGTATTTGCCCATCGGAAAACGATGGCCTTCGGGAAGAGGCAGCACAAAGTGGTCAGCGTAAAAAGCATGCATGGGCCATTTTGACAGCGATTTTAGAAAGCCAACTCTAAATTGCTGCATTGCAACAAAAACCCCTTGTTTTCTGTTCTTAAATCAGTAAAAATCCAATCCTGCTGCACTGCAACATAAGAGAAGGCCCCCAGCCAACTTCAGCGCAGATGTTTCAACCTTTTTAATCTTTTGGAGATTCTCATGATGACTGCTGAACAACTGATGGCTGCGCACAAAGCCAACCTTGAAACTTTGTTTGGTCTGACCAGCAAAGCCTTTGAAGGCGTTGAAAAATTGGTCGAACTGAACCTGACGGCCACCAAAGCTGCTTTGAGTGATTCCGCAAACAGCACCCAAGCCAGCCTGAGCGTGAAAGACGCTCAGGAGTTGATGTCTTTGCAAGCTTCGTTGTTCCAGCCTTTGGCCGAGAAGTCAGCCGCATACAGCCGTCACCTCTACGAAATTTCGACAGGCACCACCAGCGAATTTGCCAAAGCTATTGAAGCCCAAACCGCCGGCGCACAAAAGCAATTTTCGAGCATGCTGGAAAGCACCCTGGCCAATGCGCCTGCAGGTTCTGAATCCGCTGTGGCTGTCATGAAAAACGCTGTTTCAGCGGCCAGCACTGCTTTTGAAACCGTTCAACAAGCCGTCAAACAAGCGACAGAAATGGCAGAGTCCAACTTCAATGCCATGAACAAACAAGCAGCCGCTGCTGTCAAAACACCCGCCAAAAAGCGTTAATTTGAATTTTCAAGTTGTCTCCACGGATCCGTTGGACATCAACAGCTGATTCAGGGATCACACCCAAGGGCTGATCGAAAGATCTGCCCTTTTTTATGTGCCATTGCGCAAAGGCGTTGGCGCAATGCCAAACGTCTACTCACTGACCTTGTTCAAATTGCAACAACAACTCCCGCAAACGCGGAATGAGTTTGTGCATCGCGGTGTAGCCGGCTTCAATTGAGCGCCTGCGTGCAGTGAAATCGGCACTCTTGACGCCTAGCAGCGATGGACGGACCACCAGATTGGCATCCTTAAGACCAAAACTGTTGATGCTCTTGCCCATGATGGTGAAGGTTTGCATCAAAATTTGGAAAGTGTCTCCGGCAGGATTGCCCTCTGGGTCGGTCGAAATATCCACTGCAATCACAAAATTGGCCCCCATCTCGCGCGCCTGTTTGACGGGCACAGGCGACACCAAACCACCATCCACATACTCACGGCTGCCGATCTTGACGGGCTGAAACACGCCAGGTACGGCACTTGAAGCCCTCACCGCAGTGCCCGTGCTGCCGCGGCGAAACAGCATGGCCTCACCGCTTTGCAAGTCGGTCGCCACGATACCCAGTGGGATTTTCATGCTCTCGATGGCCTGGCCACCTACTTGCGTATTCACATAGCGGGCTAAAGCCTCACCGCGCAAGGCACCCCGGTTCAAGATCGGAATCATCCAGTCGGTGATTTCGGCCTCCTCCATGCTGTCCGCTATTTTTTTGAGCTGTGCACTGTTTTTGCCACTGGCGTACAAAGCAGCGACCAAACTGCCAGCCGATGTGCCGGCCACCAGTTCAGGGCGAATGCCTGCTTCTTCCAGAGCTTGGATCACGCCCACATGCGCAAACCCACGCGCCGCGCCACTCCCAAGGGCCAGGCCAATGTGCGGGATTCTTTTCTCACCTAACGGGGGTTGAACAGCTTGTGTCGGGGTTGAAGTCGATGGCGCGGAGCTGGCATCAGTACCCGTTGGTACTGGCACACTGGCGCAGCCCACCAGCAAAGAAACCGCAACGCCCAGCAAAGAAAGACGCAGACGAAGTAAAAAGGGCGACAAGAGACAATTTTTCATGTGGGCACAAGGATACATGCGGCCGATCATAGATCAGCCCCGTGAGCAATATGAATTACTTGCCGCAATTGGCGTTGTTGCAATGCCCGCACTGGTCAGCGTGGGCTTTGCGCGCGCTCCAGCGACGCCACAAAAAAACGCAGGCCCAAGCCAGAATAAGGGTGACAGCAACAATGTCGAACCAAGGCATTCAGGTGTTCCAGTGTAAAACTGTGCGGTAGGTCACCCACGAAGTGGCATAGGCCATGCCAAACAAGTAAAACGCCATCCAGGCAGGTGCTCGCCAGCCACCCAACTCGCGCCGCACCGTGGCCAAGGTGGCCACGCATTGGGGGGCAAAAACGTACCAAACCAAGAGCGACATACCGGTGGCCAAAGACCACTCCGCAGCGATGATCGGGCCCAAGGCGGCACCCACAGCATCCGTGGTGTTGGACAAAGCATAGACAGTACCCAAAGCGCTGACAGCCACCTCACGGGCGGCCAGTCCGGGGATCAAAGCCACGGCGATTTGCCAGTTGAAACCAATCGGCTCAAACACCACAGCCAAGACTTTGCCCATGCGACCGGCCAAGCTGTACTCGATAGGGGCGCCGGTAAAGCCAGCCGGTGCAGCGGGAAAGCTCGAGAGAAACCACAGCACCACCGTCAACGCCAAAATGATGCCGCCCACGTTGCGTAAAAAAATGCGTGCGCGTTGCCACAAGCCCAGCGCTACATCGACTGGCCTTGGCCAGTGGTAGTCGGGCAATTCCATCATCAATTGGGCCACAGGGCCAGCTCCGTGCCACAGCTTGATGAGGCTGGCGACTGCAATGGCCGACACAATGCCCAACATGTACAAAGCAAAAAGCACCAAACCTTGGAGTTGCAAGCCGGGCCCCACATCAATGGCAGGAATGAATGCCCCTACCAGCAAGGCATACACCGGCAAGCGGGCCGAGCACGTCATCAGCGGGGCGATCATGATGGTCACCCAGCGGTCACGCTGATTGGGTATGCTGCGCGTGGCCATGATGCCCGGAATGGCGCAGGCAAAACTGGACAGCAAGGGAATAAAGGAGCGTCCGGACAAGCCCATACTGCCCATGATGCGGTCCAACAGCAAAGCGGCACGAGGCAAATAGCCTGACTCTTCCAACACCAAAATGAAGAAAAATAGAATCAGAATTTGCGGCAAAAACACCAGCACGCTGCCCACGCCCGCTAAAACGCCGTCAATCAACAGGCTCTTGAGCAGGCCATCAGGCAGGGCCTGCGCCAACAGCTCGGCCAACCAAGCCACGCCTGCTTTGATCGCATCCATGGGCGCCTGGGCGCCCGCAAACACGGCCTGAAAAATCAAAAACAGCAAGCTCATCAAAATCAGGCCACCCCAGAAAGGGTGCAATAAAACGGTATCGAATTTCAGGGACCATCCATCAACAGGTTCGTCCTGCGCCAACCCAGCAGCCAGCATCCAGCTGAGGGCTTGCATGTCGTCGTTGGTATGCCTTGGCGGCGATGCCGCAGCTGCCCAAACATTTGGATTGTCAAGCACAGTGCGCAAGGGGTCAGCGCCCTGCGCTAGCACGGCTACCGTGGCCACAAGTGGCAAACCCAAAACGTGCTCCAAGCGCTTCACATCGACATGCAAGCCATTCGATTTGGCGCTGTCGACACGGTTGAGCACCACCACCAAAGGCAAACCTAAACTCCGTAAAGAAGACAACAGCCGCAAGCTGCGGCGCAATCGGGTGGCATCCAGCACGGCGACCACCAGGTCAG
The DNA here is from genome assembly GCA_945901045.1 of Limnohabitans sp. Rim8. GTDB lineage: Bacteria > Pseudomonadota > Gammaproteobacteria > Burkholderiales > Burkholderiaceae_C > Limnohabitans_A. The sequence goes on along the minus strand of CAMDKK010000007.1, from coordinate 74,217 downwards.
GTGCCGCCTCTTGCAAGCTTTCGCCTCGAATCACCTGACAGGCGAGGGCTTCGTCTTCTGCCCCAGGGTTCAAAGTGTAGGTGCCCGGCAAGTCCAACAGGGTGATGCTTTTGCCTTGTGCGGTTTTCATGAGCCCGCGTTTAAGCTCCACCGTAACGCCTGCGTAGTTGGCCACCTTTTGTTGGCTGCCTGTCAAACGGTTAAAAAGCGATGATTTTCCGCAGTTCGGATTGCCCACCAAAGCCACGCGGCGTTGCGCCAAGCGGTTCAAGTCGATGACTTGGGACTTCATGCGACAAGTTCAATGCAGGCAGCTTCACTGTCGCGCAATGCAAATTTGGCATTGCCTACCTGCACCACCAAGGCGCCGCCCTTCCACCAAGAACGACGCAATACACAGACACGCTCATTGGGCACAAAACCCAGATCAGACAGTCGCTTTGCCAGTCCACCCACGCCCTCAGCCGCAGGCGCGCCCACAGACTTCAAACTGCTGATGCGCCGCCAAACCTTAGGCTGTGACTCATTCAAGGTGGGGGTTGACACGAGGCCTCCAAATGCGAACAGTTCTCATTATAGAGCGTGGACGCACCCGCAACAGTGATTCATAATTGACGTCAACGTCAACGCCAATTTAAGGAAAGATCCATGGACATTCAAGGCAAGGTTTTCATCGTCACTGGCGGCGCGTCAGGATTGGGGGAAGGCACAGCCCGCATGTTGGTCGCCAACGGTGGTCACGTGGTGATCGCCGACATGCAAATCGAAAAAGGCCAGGCCATTGCCAAAGCGTTGGGCGGCGCTTTCGTCCCCTGCGATGTGAGCAAAGAACTTGATGGCCAAGCCGTGGTCGACAAAGCCGTGTCCATGGGCAAGCTCATGGGATTGGTCAACTGCGCAGGCATTGCACCCGCCGAAAAAACAGTCGGCAAGAACGGTGCACACAACCTGGGCGTCTATACCAAGACCATCATGGTCAATCTGGTGGGCAGCTTCAACATGATCCGTTTGGCTGCTGAAGCCATGTGCAAAAACGAGCCCGAAGTCACCGGCGAGCGCGGCGTCCTGATCAGCACCGCCAGCGTGGCGGCTTATGACGGCCAAATCGGTCAAGCCGCTTATGCGGCCTCCAAAGGTGGCGTGGTCGGCATGACCCTGCCGATTGCACGTGATTTGGCCCGCAACGGCATTCGCAACATGACCATTGCGCCCGGCATTTTTGGCACGCCCATGGTGTTCGGGATGCCGCAAGCGCTGCAAGACGCGCTGGGTGCCAGTGTGCCCTTCCCCAGTCGTTTGGGCACGCCGCAGGACTACGCCAAACTGGCCAAGCACATTTTTGAAAACGACATGCTCAACGGCGAAGTCATCCGGCTCGATGGCGCCATCCGGCTGGCACCGAAATGACCTGAGGCTTAATCCCTGCCAAATGAACAGACCCTTCGGGGCCTGTTGTCTTTTGGGGCCTCAGCATAGCTTCTTGTCGGAAAAAACATGCACAAAATTTTGAGCCTGATCACCTTGACCTTGCTGGCCGCTTGCACGCCAACCCTGCCCACCCGCATGCCGGTGCAGCCCGAAATGGCCAGCGAGATCACTGACAAACCCGGTTGGGCCTATGCACGCCAGGCGGTAGCGGCGGCCAACCCGTTGGCCACGCAAGCAGGACACCAAATTTTGCGTGCTGGCGGATCGGCGGTGGACGCCGCCATTGCCGCTCAGATGGTCTTGGGGCTTGTCGAACCCCAATCGAGTGGCATCGGGGGCGGCGCCTTTTTGATGTACTTTGACGGTCAGCAAGTCTCAGCACACGACGGAAGGGAAACAGCGCCCGCGGGAGCAGACCCGAGGTTGTTCTTGGACCTCCAAGGCAAACCTTTGCCTTTTAACGATGCCGTGCTCAGCGGCCGATCGGTCGGCGTGCCTGGCGCGGTGCGCATGCTCGAAGCCGCACACCGCAAACACGGGGTCTTGCCTTGGGCAAGATTATTTGAACAGGCGATTGACCTGGCCGAGCAAGGTTTTCAAATCAGCCCGCGGCTGAACACCCTGCTGCAAGCCGACCCGCACCTGAGAAAAGACCCCCTCGCCTTGCGCTTTTTCTACGATGCACAAGGACAAGCCAGGCCGGTAGGCCAAGTATTGCGCAATCCGGAATACGCCCATGTGCTTAGACTCATCGCCACGCAAGGCAGCCGCGCCCTGCTCGAAGGACCGGTAGCCCAAGCCATTGTGGCGCGCACGGCCATGCCGCCGCACCCGGGCAGCCTGAGCTTGCAAGATCTGAGCCAGTACCAAAGCCGTGATCGGCAAGCCTTGTGCTTTGACCACACGGCCCTTGCACGCACCTACCAACTTTGCGGCTTTCCGCCGCCCTCGTCGGGTCACATCGCCATCGGCCAGATTCTGGGCTTGCTGGGCAACACCACGCCGCAAGGCAGCGAATATGCCAATGGTCTGCCCTCCCCCGACTATGTCCACCGGTACACACAAGCTTCGCAACTGGCCTTTGCGGATCGGGCGCAGTATGTGGCCGATCCGGACTTTGTATCGGCACCCGCCGGTGACTGGCGCAGCCTGCTGGCGCCAGACTATTTGCGCGAGCGAAGTCAAATGATCGGGTCGCAATCGATACGCGAGGCGCAACCCGGGCAACCTGGCGGCTACAAATCATCCTACGCACCCATGCCAAAGCAAACCGAATACGGCACCAGCCACATCAGTGTGGTGGATGCCAAAGGCCGGGTCGTGGCCATGACAAGCACCATTGAGGCCGCATTTGGCTCACGCCGCATGGTCACCACCGATGCCTCGCGTCCTGGCGGGTTCTTGCTCAACAACCAATTAACCGACTTCAGTTTCGCGCCCACAGATGCACAAGGCCTTCCGATTGCCAACCGCGTGGAGCCAGGCAAACGGCCTCGTTCAGCCATGTCCCCCACACTGGTCTTTGACAAAGCCTCAGGCCAAGTGCTGATGACCGGGGGCAGCCCGGGCGGTGCCCTGATCATCCATTACACAGCCAAGCTGCTGGTGGGTACTTTGCATTGGCAACTCAACACACAAGAAGCCATCAATCTGCCAAATTTTGCATCCTTAAATGGCCCTACCCTGCTTGAAACCAAGCGTTTTCCGGCGCTCACTGTAAACATGCTCAAAGCCCGCGGGCACGACGTTCTGGAAATTGACATGACGAGCGGTTTGCAAGCGATTCAAAAAACACCGCAGGGCTGGTTTGGCGGCGCAGACCCGCGCAAAGAAGGCATCGTGCTGGGCGACTGATCAGTAGGCTTGGCCCAACTGGCTCAAAATTTGCGGGTTCTCAAGGGTACTGGTGTCCTGCGTGATTTCTTCACCCTTGGCCAGTGAGCGCAACAGGCGGCGCATGATTTTGCCGGAGCGGGTCTTGGGCAAATTCTCACCAAAGCGGATGTCTTTCGGCTTCGCAATCGGACCAATTTCTTTGGCAACGTGATCGCGCAATTGCTTGGCAATGGCTTTGCCCTCTTCGCCGCTGGGCAACGCGCGCTTGAGCACCACGAAGGCGCAGATGGCCTCGCCGGTGGTATCGTCAGGGCGGCCTACCACGGCGGCCTCAGCGACCAACTCAGTGCAACTGACCAAGGCGGATTCAATTTCCATCGTCCCCATGCGGTGACCCGAGACGTTCAACACGTCGTCGATGCGGCCGGTGATGGTGAAGTAGCCCGTTTTTTCGTCGCGGATCGCGCCGTCGCCAGCCAAGTAGTACTTGCCGTGGAATTCTTCAGGGTAGTAGCTCTTCTTGAAACGCTCGGGGTCGCCCCAAATATTGCGAATCATTGAAGGCCATGGGCGCTTCACGACCAGAATACCGCCTTGGCCGTTGGGCATGTCTTCGCCGGTTTCGCTCACGATAGCGGCGTGGATACCCGGAAACGCCAGGGTGCAGGAGCCCGGCACCATGGGCGTCACACCCGGCAAGGGCGTGATCATGTGGCCACCGGTTTCGGTTTGCCAGAAGGTGTCGACGATCGGGCAGTTGCCACCGCCCACGTGCTTGTGGTACCACTCCCAGGCCGCGGGATTGATCGGCTCGCCGACCGAGCCGAGCAAACGCAGGCTAGACAAGTTGTAGCTCTTGGGGTGCACGGCGTCCTTGGCTTCAGCCGCCTTGATGAGCGAGCGAATGGCGGTAGGTGCAGTGTAGAAAATAGAGACTTTATGGTCTTGGATCATCTTCCAGAAGCGGCCAGCGTCGGGATAAGTGGGTACGCCTTCGAAGACAATCTCGGTGCCGCCCAAAGCCAGAGGACCATAGGTGATGTAGGTGTGGCCTGTGACCCAACCGATGTCGGCCGTGCACCAGAAGACGTCGTCTTGCTTCAAGTCAAAAGTCCATTGGGTGGTGAGCGCTGCGTGCAGCAGGTAGCCACCCGTGGAATGCTGCACGCCTTTGGGCTTGCCGGTCGATCCCGAGGTGTAGAGCAAGAACAGGGGGTGCTCAGCGCCCACCCACTCTGGCTCGCAGGTATGGGCTTGCTTGTCGGCCAATTCCTGCAGCCACAGGTCACGACCGGCCATCATGGCCATGTCTGCGCCTGACCGCTTGACGACCAACACGTGACGGATCGAGTCGCATCCACCCAAAGCGATGGCTTCGTCCACGATGGACTTCAAAGGCAACAATTTTCCGCCGCGCACCTGGTTGTCTGCGGTGATGACGGCCACAGCACCGGTGTCTTCAATCCGGTCCCGCAGGGACTGGGCAGAGAACCCGCCAAACACCACCGAGTGGGTCGCCCCAATGCGAGCGCAGGCTTGCATGGCGGCTACGCCATCAATCGACATGGAGATATAAATAACGACGCGGTCGCCCTTTTGGATGCCCAATGATTTCAGGGCGTTGGCAAATTGGCAGGTCTTGGCCAGTAATTGGCTGTAAGTTATCTTGGACACTTCACCGCCATCGGATTCGAAGATGATGGCTGTCTTGTCGCCCAGCCCCTTTTCGACGTTGCGGTCCAAGCAGTTGTAAGAGGCATTCAAGGTGCCATCTTCGAACCATTTGAAAAATGGCGCGTTCGACTCATCGAGCACTCGGGTAAAGGGCGTTTTCCAGGTGATGAACTCTTTGGCGAGCCGGGCCCAGTAGGCCTGGTAATCGTTTTCCGCTTCTTGACACAAGGCATCGTATGCGGCCATACCAGAGATATGGGCATTCTGCACAAAGGCAGGGCTGGGGTTGTAAATAGCACTCATTGAATATGTCTCCTGAAAAAGCTGAAACTGAAAATTTAAGCTGAATGTCGGGCCTGGCTCTTACAAAGCACTGACTGACAGCATTCTTTCAATCAAAGAAGCTGACAAACCTCTAAAATCTGTATTCTCCATTTTCATTGGTCTGATCCTTTACAAAGCCCGTCCATGCCCTCTTCGCCCCAGTCCAAAGGAAAGCCAACCGCCTTGCGCCCCCTGCCCAGTCTGATTTTTTCCAGTCGCTGGTTGCAGCTGCCTTTGTATTTGGGACTCATTGCCGCGCAAGCCGTCTACGTCTTCCACTTCTGGGTCGAGTTGGTGCATTTACTGGAAGCGGTATTTGGCAACCAAAACGCCTTGCAAGCCCTTATCGTTGGCATTGGCTACAAATCCGATGCCAGCATCACCCGCCTCAATGAAACCATCATTATGCTGGTGGTGCTGGGCCTGATTGACGTGGTCATGATCTCCAACCTGCTCATCATGGTCATTGTGGGAGGCTACGAAACCTTTGTCTCGCGCATGAATCTGGAACATCATCCCGACCAACCAGAATGGCTGGACCACGTGAATGCCTCTGTTCTCAAAGTCAAGCTGGGCACGGCCATCATTGGCATCAGCTCGATCCATTTGCTTAAAACCTTCATCAATGCAGCCAATTACGACGAAAAAGTAATGATGTGGCAAACCGTCATTCACATTACTTTTTTGCTCAGCGCCATGGCCATTGCCTACACAGACAAACTGATGTCTCACCACCAGTCCTCCGGCGGACATTGAATTTTCAATTTAGATTTCTTTCAAAACAGAGCGACCTATGACCACACGCATCCAACAAGAAGACCTGATTGAATCGGTCGCAGCATCGCTGCAGTACATCAGCTACTACCACCCGGCAGACTTTATTTCGCATCTGGCAACGGCTTATGCGCGTGAGCAAAGCCCTGCAGCAAAAGACGCGATTGCACAAATTTTGACCAACAGCAAAATGAGCGCCATAGGTCACCGTCCGATCTGCCAGGACACCGGCATCGTGAACGTGTTCCTGAAAGTCGGCATGGATGTGCGGCTCGAGGGCTTTTCGGGCAGTCTCGAAGACGCCATCAACGAAGGCGTGCGCCGTGGCTACAACTACGCAGACAACATGCTGCGTGCCTCGGTGGTCGATGACCCGCAGTTCGCCCGCAAAAACACCAAAGACAACACCCCCGCTGTGATCTTCACGCAACTCGTGCCAGGTAACAAAGTCGATGTCACCGTTGCAGCCAAAGGCGGCGGCAGCGAAAACAAATCCAAGATGGTGATGCTCAACCCCGGTGACAGCGTGGTCGACTGGGTGCTCAAAACAGTGCCCACCATGGGCGCGGGCTGGTGCCCTCCAGGCATGCTGGGCATCGGCATTGGCGGCACCGCAGAAAAAGCCGTGCTCATGGCCAAAGAAAGTCTGATGGACGACCTGGACATGTACCAGTTGCTCGAAAAATCCAGCCAAGGCGACAAGCTCACGCAAGTCGAAGAACTTCGTCTGGAGCTGTACCACAAGGTCAACGCCTTGGGCATTGGCGCCCAAGGTCTGGGCGGCCTGACCACCGTGCTGGACGTCAAAATCAAGATGTACGCCACGCACGCCGCCAGCAAGCCGGTTGCCATGATCCCCAACTGCGCAGCCACACGCCACGCCCATTTTGTGTTGGACGGCTCAGGCCCGGTCTATCTGGAGGTGCCATCACTTGATCTTTGGCCCGATGTCAATTGGACTCCCGACACCCAAAAGAGCCAGCGCGTTGATCTGAACACCCTCACCAAAGATGAAGTGGCGAGTTGGAAACCTGGCCAAACCCTGTTGCTCAACGGCAAAATGCTGACAGGCCGGGACGCGGCCCATAAGCGCATCCAAGACATGCTGGGCAAAGGCGAGACATTGCCCGTGGACTTCACCAACCGCGTGATTTATTACGTTGGTCCTGTGGACCCGGTCGGTGACGAGGCCGTGGGACCGGCCGGTCCGACCACCTCCACCCGCATGGACAGCTTCACCGAGATGATGCTGGCACAAACCGGTTTGATCGCCATGATCGGCAAAGCTGAGCGCGGCCCGAGCGCCATTGAAGCCATCCAAAAACACAAGTCGGCCTACCTCATGGCGGTGGGCGGCGCCGCTTACCTGGTCTCCAAAGCCATCAAGCACGCCAAGGTAGTGGGGTTTGAAGACCTGGGCATGGAAGCGATTTACGAGTTCGACGTGGTCGATATGCCCGTGACCGTGGCGGTGGACGCTGGCGGCACCAGCGCCCATATCACGGGGCCCGCCGAATGGCAAAAACGCATTGCCACGGGTGAGTTCAAAGGCATTGCGGTCACTGCGACTTGATACTGCGGCTTAACAAAACAACACAGGCGTGTCATGGCCGATCAACCCATTGGCGTCTTTGACAGCGGCATTGGCGGACTGAGCGTTTTACAGGCCTTGATGGCCGAATTACCGCATGAGCGCTTTGTGTATGTGGCCGACAGCGGTCATGCGCCCTATGGCGAGCGCGGGGATGCTTTTGTGGCTGAACGCACCCATGCCATTGCCGACTATCTGCTTGCGCATCACCACATCAAAGCCTTGGTGGTCGCGTGCAACACGGCAACGGCAGCCGCCATTCACGAAGTGCGTATGCGCTATCCGCAAATGCCCTTGATTGGCGTGGAACCGGCGCTCAAAACCGCCGTGGCACAAAGCCAAACCGGGCGAATCGGGGTCATCGGTACTCGCGGCACCTTGGCCAGTGCCAAGTTCGCCAGACTTCTGGACAGCCTGCAAGGCCAAGCCGAGTTTGTGATCCAACACTGCAAGGGTTTGGCCAACGCCATTGAATGGAGTACCGGACACCCCCCCGCAAGCGCTGCGCAAAATTCTGAAATTCACCGACTGTGTCAAACCTATACCCAAGCCATGGGCCCGTTCGGCAAAGGGGCGGGGCAAATAGACAGCTTGGTTTTAGGTTGCACCCACTATGTCTTTGCCGTCGACGAATTGCGTGCGATTGTGGGTTCGGAGATTGCCTTTTTTTCGACCGGTGAGCCCGTGGCCAGGCAAACCCGGCGTTTGCTTGAAACCCAAGGCCTGCTGGCGATACCAGATCAACCCGATGCGGCACACTTGACGCAACTTCTGACAACAGGCGCGTTAATTGATTTGCAAGCTGCAGCCCTGCGGTGGCTGGATTTGCCCGCCCAGCAATGCAGCCAGGCTAATGACTTGCATTGAGAATTGCATTGAGAATTGCTTTAGGACTTTGGGCTTGGAGCCCATAAACGCGCCCCTTTCAGCTCCAAATGCGTGAGGTAGACCCGCAGATCAAACTCCAATTGGTGGTAAGCCGGCTCCATGTGAAGGCACAACTGGTAGAAAGCGCGGTCATGGTCACGAATGCGCAGGTGCGCCAATTCGTGTACTGTGATCATGCGTAAAAATTCAAGGGGTGCGTCTTTAAACACTGCCGCCAATTTGATTTCTCTTTTGGATTTGAGCTTGCTGCCCTGCACCCTTGAAATGGTCGAATGCAAGCCCAATGCGTTTTGAATCACGTGAATTTTGCTGTCAAATGCCACCTTGCTCACCGCATCGGCATTGCGCATGCATTCGTTTTTAAGTTCGGTCACGTAGTTGTACAGCGCACCGTCTGTGCGAATGCCATGCGCTTGCGGGTATTTGTTGAGCAACCACTCAGTCAAGTGGTTTTGCGAGATGAGCGTCTGAACCTGGCTTTGCAAAGATTCTGGATAGCCCCGCAGCAAGGGCAAATCAGTTACCGACACTTGGAGCTCAGCGCAAAGATGACGCAGCCAATGCAGCTTGGCGTCCACGCTGCATGTCGATCGGGATCAAGAGCACCAAGCCCAGTAAAAACAACACGGCGGTGGAAGCGATGGCCAGGCGCTGATTGCCATCGGTCAGCCAAGTGATCAGACCATAGGTGAGGGGGCCCACGATACTGGCCAGGCGAATGGCAAAGGTCCAGAGTCCGAAATACTGACCCAAACGATCGGGGGGTGCTAACAAACCGGCCATGGCGCGGCCAGCCGATTGACTTGAGCCCATGCAAATGCCCGCAATGGCAGCCGCCCACCAAAATTGCCCCTTGGTTGTGGACAAGGCTGCAATCACACAGGTCAACATCCAGCCCAGCAAGGTGATGCCCAAAGCGATCTTGTGCCCAATCCGGTCTTGCACATAACCAAAACCGAATGCCCCAGCAAAAGCAGCCAAGTTCAGTACAAAAATCAGCACCATCGTTTCTTGTTTTTCAAAACCAATCACCTGCTCGGCATAAATGGCCGCTAAGGTAATGGCCACCGCCACCCCTCCTTGGTAAGCCACAGAGCAAGCCAGCAACTGGCTGAAATCTTTGAACTGACGCGCCTCCTGCAAAGTCTGCCAGAGTTGGCGCATCTGACCCGTCAAGCCTGCGGGACGGGGCCTGTTCGGTTGCGCTTGTGCATGCTCCTTGAGCAAGGCAAGAGTCACCAAAGCCGCCAAGGCATAGATGCTGGCCGTGATCAGCATCGTCACCGGCACAAATTGGGCGGCAGGAATGTTTTGACTTTGGGCCCACAGGACATACCCCAGGCAGATCCCCAAGGCCAACATGCCGCCGATATAACCCAAAGACCACCCCCATCCGCTCACGCGCCCCATGGCTTCGGGCTTGGCAAGCTCTGGTAGAAAAGACGCCGTCAGAGACTCGCCGTAAGAGAAAAAGGTATTGGAAACCACAATCAACACGACGGCCAAGGCCACCTGATCAGGCCCAACCCAAGCCAATGCGGCGGTGCTGATGACACACGCTACGGTGACCCATGACAACAATTTCTTTTTGGCCGCATGCCGATCAGCCCACGCCCCCAAGCCCGGCATGGTCAGCATGACAATCGCATAGGACAGGCTCAAGGCAGACGTCCAAGCCAGCGTCGCCCACGCCGCACCGCCCGCAATACCGCCCACAAAATAAGCCGCAAACACCGCGGTGATAACCACCGTGGTGTAACCTGAGTTGGCAAAGTCGTACATGGCCCAGCCAAAAACCTCCCGCTTGCGAACCCCGGGGTTCAGCGCATCAGCAGAAAACAAGGCCATGCCGAACAGTCAGTGAAATCAATGCAAATGGCGAGGCCGGCGACCGCCACCACCATGCCCCTGCGGACCGGAGCCCCCCATACCTCCGCGTGGCGGCTTGCCGAGTTCCAATGAGCTCACCAAGTCTTCAAAGCGTTGGCCAAAGAGCTTGTCAATTTCAGCCACAACGCCGCCCAACTCTGCGCCATCAAAATGTCGCTCCATCAGGCTGACCACATCCTGCACCAGCAAATTACGCTGCGCCTGCATGATGGACGCGGGGTCGGGGCCAACGAACAAAATCAAGAAGTCGTCGCGGGACTCGGTGCCGTGCTCTTCATCTTCGTCGTCGTATTCTGTGTCGTAAAAAGTGACTTCGATTTGCGCACCTGTAGCCGACACCTCATTGATGTTCATGCACATGTCGTCCAAGACCTGACGAAAATCTTCGCTGCCACGAACCGTCCAGCACAACTGCAAGCGATGCTCTGAATGTTCGAAAACGATCCCGGGCTCTTCTTCGTAAAGGCTTTTTGCACCCTCCGACAAAGAACGGGCACCGGCATACTTCCACAGCGGCTTCAGTGCCTCTTGCAGCGCAGTCAGGTCGACGTCACTGCGGAGCAAGACATCACCATGCACATGAATTTCGAAAGGGGTGTTGTATGAGCTCAAGGTGTCCTCATTCGATGAAGCTGCGCGGCGGAACCGAACCGACACGCATTCTCTCGAGAATCGGCAGATTTCAAGAAAAGCGTAACCACTGCTGGAGTCATGTTTTTATGCGGGTTAGCGTGTTGAAAAATTCGTCATGCAAGGATTTTTGCAACGGCAAGTGGTGTTAAAAAAGAACAAAAAACCATGTTCATTATGACACTAAACACCCTGTTCACCCCCCCAAACATCCCTTCACGGGGCCTGCTGGTTGACAACCAACTTCAAATTGCGCGAACCCACGGCCACGTTCTCCAGCACGCCCATCCAGTCGCCTGGGCGTGTCATGGCTTCGCCGGATTTGGAGATGCGCACCTTCAACATGACTTTGGTTTGCGAAGAGAGTTTGCTTGCAGAATTCATAGCCATGCTGTCGTCCAGTACAAAATCAAAGGGCAAATTGTCTACCGTCTTGCGCAGAATGGCCAAGGGCATCTTCTGGCCGTCTGTGGGCGTGGCATAGACAAAGACCACGTCCGTGGGCGCAATCTGTGCTTTGACACTCGGATCGATCGACACGCGGCCGCTGAGCGCTGCACCCGACGCAGACACGGTCGAGGCAACGGAAGCTTGCGATGGCGCAGGCTGTTTTGGAGCCATCGCAGGTTCTCCCGCTTTTTCACGCGCCGTGTTCAAGGCGATATCCAAGCCCTTCAACTCTTCGTCGTTTTCATTCAATTCGCTGCGCGCCAGTTGCCAGTATTGAATGGCTTTCTTGTAATCGCCTTGTGCATACGATGCGCTACCGGCCAATGCCAAGCCGTTGAAATGACGGGCATTCTTGGCCAGCACCTGCCGAATCACAGCCCAAGGTTCGCCAGAGAAATCCCCACCACGGCGCAGCGCCAGAACTTCCGCACGCTCCAAGGCAATGTCATCGTCCCCCCTCAAATCCAATGCTTTTTGGTAGGCGGGAAGTGCTTTGTCATACTGATTCAGTGCCCGGTAGGTACGGCCCAGCATGACCCACCGCTGGGGGTCGCTCGAATCGGTCTGCAGTTTTTGCGCCAAGCTGTCCGCCATGGCTTGCAGATCAGGCTGTTGAGACGCCTCGGCCGCAGTCATTTGCGGATCAAGTCCTTGCGGTTGACCTAACCACACATAAGTGGACATGGCAGCCACAGGCAACAAAACCGCCAGGACCATAGCGCTGACCAAGGCGCGGGGTGATTTTGAGCCTGCAGCATTTTCGGTTTGCGCCGTGTCCTCCAGCATGCGGCCCAACAACTCGGCACGGGTCTGCTCGAAAGATAATGCGCTGATCACGCCTTCCGCGTGTTCTTTTTCCAAGTCCAGCAGCTGCTGGCGGTAGACCTTGGTGTTGGCCTGTTCATGCTTGTGTTCTGGCGTCAAACGGCTGCGCAGCAAACCCCACATCAACACCACCACCACTACCGCCGTCAGGGCCAAGGCGATCAAGATAAATACAAAATTCGAATTCACGCAGACTCCCCGTCTTTCAGCAGCCGTTCTGCTTTTTTCAACTCTTCGTCAGTCCAGCCGGCCTGGGGTGTTTGCCTTTGCCGCTGTCGCAAATACATCACCATGGCCGTCAAGGCCAGCAACAACAAAACAAATGGGCCAAACCACAAAGCCCACGTCATGGGCTTGACCGTGGGACGGTACAGCACAAAATCGCCATACCGTGTGATTAAAAACGCCTTGATTTCGTCATCCGTTTTGTTTTGCCGAATCAGGCTGCGCACCTCTTCACGCAAGTCTCCGGCCAACTCAGCATGCGATGACGCCAAGGATTCGTTTTGGCACACCATACAACGCAACTCTTCAGAAATATGCACCATCCGGGCCTCGACCACGGGGTCCTGGGCGCTGGGTTCTGCCTCCCTGGCCATCAAGGAGCCAGCCAGGCACATCCAAAGCAAGGCCACGAGCACCGATGGCCGACAGAAAAGAGAAAAACATCGCTGCATGGGAGACTCAGGTTTTTTGAAGATCGCTGACCAGAGGCAAGATTTTTTTCGCCAAAACCTCTGGCGTGATGGCGCCCACCAGTTTGTAACGAATCACCCCTTGCTTATCGATGACATAAGTTTCGGGCACGCCATAAACGCCGTAATCAATGCCCACGCGGCCATCCAGATCCAAGGCCGTCACGACATAAGGGTTGCCTCTGGTTCGCAACCATTTTTCACTGCGCTGTCGGGCCAAAAGGCGCTTGTCCTCTGGGCTCAACTTGGCGCCAGGTGGCTCATCCTGGGCTTGAACCTCTTTGTAGCTCAGGCCCACAATGGGCACACTGTGCTGTTTGGAGAATTCAACCAACAGGGGGTGCTCCTCCCGGCAAGCCACGCACCAAGTGGCCCACACGTTCAGCATCCAAACTTGACCCTGCATGTCTTTCGGCTCAAAGGTTTGATTGTCTGCTGCCAAAGTGAAAAGTTTGAATGCAGGAGCCGCTTGACCCACGAGTGGCGAAGGAATTTCTTTGGGGTCGCGCTGCAATCCCAAAGCCAAGAAAATGGCCAAACCCAAAAACAAGCCCAGTGGAATTAAAAATTTTTTCATAAAAAAATTTTTTAATGTGGCCTCAAGCCAGCTTCGCAGGCGATGCGGCACGGCGATAACGTTTGTCCAGTGCTGCGATCACCCCCCCCAAAACCATCAACAACGCACCGGCCCAGAGCCAAGAAATAAACGGCTTGTCATAGACATGTAAGTTCCAGCGAGGTGCGCGTGTTTGAGGGTGAGGCTCCACGGGGTCCCCCAAGGATGCGTAAAGATCACGCATCCATCCCGAATCGATGGCCGCTTCAGTCATAGGCATGGCCGTTGAAAAATAACGCCGTTTTTCTGGCGTCAGTTGCGCCACGACGCGTTGGTCTTTTGTCACTTCCAGCGTGGCACGCAAGGCTTTGTAATTAGGGCCGTCAACGTCTTCCATGCGCTTCAACTCAAAGGTGAAATCTCTGAGCGTGACCGTCTCGCCAATGCCGATGCGCACATCTCGCTCGAGTTCATAGCCCTTGACCATGGTGATGCCGACCACCAACACCGCCATACCAAGATGCGCTGTTTGCATTCCCCAATACGACAAGGCAATGCGCCCGGGTTGGCGTAAGCGCATGACGGCGTGTTTGACAGATCCGAGAACGATCCATGCGGACAAGAACAAGCCGAGCGATGTGCTCCAAAGCCACTCGCCCTGGCCAAGCTCCTGCAAGAGTGCGGGCACACCGCAAGCCAGCAGCAAGGAGCCCAAAGCCACCCAACGCAGACGGCTGACCAACTGGCTGATCTGGGCTTCTTTCCAGGAGGCCGCGACCCCGGGCACCATCAAGAACAGCAGCGGTGAGAGCAAGGGTACAAAAACGGCATTGAAGTACGGGGCTCCCACCGATAGTTTGCCCATGTTCAAGGCATCAATGACCAAAGGGTAAATGGTGCCCAAGAGCACAGCGCCGGTGGCCACAACCAGCAAAACACTGTTGGCCAACAAAAAAGACTCGCGGGAAATCAAGCCCATCCGGCCCCCCACGCTGACCTTGGGCGCGCGCCAGGCAAACAGCGTGAGTGAACTGCCGACCACCACCACCAAAAAAATCAAAATAAACACACCACGACTGGGATCAGAGGCGAAAGCGTGTACGGAAGTCAATACGCCGGAACGCACCAGGAATGTGCCGAGCAAAGACAAAGAAAAGGCACCAATGGCCAACAACACAGTCCAGGCTTTGAAGCCGCCGCGCTTTTCTGTCGCCATCAGGGCATGGATCAATGCGGTACCGAACAACCAAGGCATGAGAGACGCATTTTCAACAGGATCCCAGAACCACCACCCGCCCCAACCCAACTCGCTGTAAGCCCACCAAGAGCCCAAGCCAATGCCAAAAGTCATGAAGACCCATGCCACCAAAGTCCAAGGGCGAGACCACCTGGCCCAGGCCGCATCCAAACGCCCGGACAACAAGGCCGCGATGGCAAAAGCAAAGGCCACCGAAAACCCCACATAGCCCATGTACAGCATGGGGGGGTGGATGATCAGACCTACGTCTTGCAACAAAGGGTTCAGATCTCGCCCATCGGCTGCAGCGGGCAGCAAGCGATCAAAAGGATTGGAGGTGGTCAGTATGAAAGCCAGAAAGCCGGTGGAAACCAAGCCCAAAACGCCCAGCACCCTGGCCGACATGGCCAGCGGCAGCGTGCGCGAAAAAACAGCCACAGCAACCGACCACAAGGCGAGCAAAAATGCCCACAGAAGCAAGGAGCCCTCATGCCCACCCCAAACTGCGGCTACTCGGTAAACCGTGGGCAGCAGCGAATTGGAGTGCTGACTGACGTAGAGCACCGAAAAATCGTTGATCACGAAGGACCACGTCAAGGCCAGGAATGCCAACAGCACCAAACCAAAGTGGAGTGTGGTCATTGGCTTGGCCATGGACTGCCATCCCAGGTGTCCCGTAGCCGCACCCACCAAGGGGAGCACGCCCTGCGCCAAAGCGATCCAAAAAGCCAGGATCAAGACATAGTGCCCAAGTTCGGGAATCATTCAGCGTTCTTTCAAATCAATCAACAAGTTTCACGGCTTGACTGTTTCGGCCGCCTTGCGCGCAGCCGCCTGGTCCATAGCGTGTTTGGCTTCGGGTGGCATGTAGTTTTCGTCATGCTTGGCCAGCACTTCACTGGCGACAAAATCACCCTGTGCATTGAGCTGGCCTTGAGCGACCACGCCGCTCCCTTCTTTGAACAAATCAGGCAACATACCCTTGTATTTCACAACAATATCTTTTTGGGTGTCGGTCACCACGAAATAACCTTTTTCTGAATCGCGCAAAAGGCTGCCTACTTTGACCATGCCGCCCACACGGAACGCGGTGCCCCGAGGCGCCTCACCATCGGCCACCTGCGTGGGCGTGAAAAAGAAAACCAAATTGCTGCGAAAGGCGCTGAGCACCAGCGCTGCGGCTGCAGACAAAAACAGCAATCCCACCATGATCACAATCAAGCGTTTGTGCCGTGCTTTCATGGTTGCCAATCCTTTGCCGTGTCCTGATCAGAATCTATTGTCGTCACTTGCATTTGCAAGCTTTCGCGGGTGTGCTGATGACGCCGCGCGGCCAGTATGACTTCACCCCCCATCAACAGGGCTGTAACACCCAAGCTGCCCCAAACGTAGAGGCCATAGCCCCCCATGGCCCAAAATTCACTGGCGCTGTTCCAAATCATGATGCTCCTCCTTCAGAGCGGAGTTCAGCCTTTACCCAAAGCGTATGTTTTTCACGTTCAAGGATAAGGGTGCGAATGCGGTACAAAGCGATGGCAATGGCATACAACCAGAATGCCAGAGCCATCAGCAACATGGCCCAAAGCATGGTTTGCGCCATGCTGGAGCCCTGCGTCACCGAAACCGAGGCGCCTTGGTGCAAGGTGTTCCACCAGCGCACCGAAAAGTAAATGACAGGCACATTGATGGCGCCGACCAGGGCCAGCAAGCCACCCGCTTTGTCTGCGCGGCGTGGATCATCAATCGATGCGGTCAAGCCCATGAAGCCCAAATACAAAAAGAACAAAATAAGCTCAGAGGTTAACCGGGCATCCCAGACCCACCATGTTCCCCACATGGGCTTGCCCCAAAGTGCACCCGTCCACAGAGACAAAAATGCGAACATCGCGCCCGTTGGCGCCAGAGCCCGGTTCATCATGCCGGACAAGCGGGTATTGAAGGTCAAACCCAGCAAGGCCCAAAACGCCATGGCCAGGTAAATGATCATCGACATCCAGGAAGCAGGCACATGCACATAAATAATTCTGTACGCCTGCCCTTGCTGAAAATCAGCAGGCGCGACAAACATCCCCATCCACAAACCCCAGACACCCAAGACGGACGCCAAAGCAGCGAACCACGGCCACAGGCGCCCTGCCAAGCCGTAAAAGGCCTGAGGTGCAGCGAATCGAAATAAGAGGTTGGAATGCTGAGTCATGACAATCAAAAACTTACTCAAGTGCAATGCGCAAAGCCGACGCGCACGCCCAAGGGCTGAACACGGCGGCTACAAGCAGCATAGCCGCCAAAATAGACAGATGGGCCGAGGCCCCCAAACCGGCGGTTTGTGCTTGTACTGCGCCCGCACCAAAAACGAGTGCAGGTACGTAAAGAGGTAAAACCAAGAGCGACAACAAAACGTCTGCGCCCCGCACGCCCAGCGTCAAAGCAGCCCCCACGGCACCGATCAATGACAACAAGGGTGTGCCCAAAAGCAAGGTGGCCATGAGCACTTCAATGGCTTGGGCATTCAAATCAAATTGCAGCGCCAGCACCGGTGACAACACCACCAAGGGCAAACCAGACAACAACCAATGGGCCAGGATTTTGGCCCCCACCAAACCCGGCAATGAAGCAGAAGACAACACCATTTGTTCCAGCGTGCCATCTTGGTGATCGCTCGCAAACAAGCGCCCCAGCGAAAGCATGCTGGCCAGCAACGCCCCAACCCACAAGACGCCAGGAGCGATCAGGCGCAATGTGTTCATTTCAGGGCCAATCCCCAATGGAAACAAAGCAGCCACCACGACAAAGAAAAAGACCGAAGTCATGACTTCGTTTTTGCGACGTAAGGCGAGCGACAAATCCCGGCGAAGGACCGCCATGTAGGGGTTCATCCCTGCAACCTGTAAGAAGCGATAAGCGCATGGGGTATGGGCAAGGGTTGATGGCTGGTGACCAAGGCCATGCCGCCTTCGTTCAGATGTGCTTCCAGCAGTTGCCCTACAGCCGCTTGGGCTGGCACATCGAGCGCGACCACCGGTTCATCCAGAATCCATAAAGTGGCTTGACGGACCAGCAACCTGGCCAATGCGGCACGGTGTTTTTGGCCCTGCGACAGGACCCGCATGGGCAGATGTTCACGTCCTCTCAGCCCCAATCGTTTCAAAGCGCTGCGTAGAGTTTCAGCGGTGACCGTTCGACCTGCAATGGATGCATCAAATTGCAAGTTCTCCATGGCCGAGAGATCGTCTTTCATGGCCAGCTCATGCCCCAGATAAATGCGCTGTGCACGAAAGGATTCGTTGTCCGCAACAGGCTGCCCATACCAAGAAATATGGCCTGCAGCCACAGGGGACAAACCACTGACCTGGCGCAGCAAACTTGTTTTCCCTACCCCGTTGTCTCCCTGCAGATGCAAGCAAGTTCCCACTTTCAATTGGAAATCAACGCCTGAAAAGAGTTGGCGTTCACCACGCGTACATGAAAGACCAGTCACAGACAACATAAGATTTAAATCGTCAACGTTAGAAATGAACTTATTGGATATCTATTTGAGAGATATGAGCATTGTGCATCAGCTTAAAACCCAGTATTGATAGGGATTTAAGCGCTTTTGTGGGTGGTGGCGGATCGCTTGAATGAATACGGTATTTTACTTCTCCGTGAAGGGCTTGTTTACCTCTGCTGCGAAACCGTTTGAGAGTGCTCACCTCAAAAAGCCATGCGATCAATAAGCCTCAAACCCTGATGGCTAGATTTTGACTGACCTGCTGTGTAAGCGATGCCACAGAAAAAAATGAAACAATGACATTTCGCCTTCTTCCATTTGTAAAATGCCTTGAAAAATCCATCTCATTTCACGACAACACAACTGACTATTGCCACACGAGAAAGCCGTCTTGCCCAATGGCATGCCACCATACCAGCGCGCCGCCTCTGATCCAAACTCTAAAATTTTTCAGATCGCATGGTCACACCTCTTCAAAACAACACATTCCTCAAGGCTTGCATGCGGCAAGCCACCAACCACACCCCCTTTTGGCTGATGCGGCAATCGGGACGCTACTTGCCTGAATACTGCGCTACGCGTGTAAAGGCGGGCAGTTTCATGGGACTGGCCACCAATGTCGACTTTGCCACCGAAGTGATGATGGTGTTTGACAGTTGGGGCGGCGTCCTGGCAGAAGGCGCGTTTCGAAAATTCAGTTTGGCTTACACCCGGCGGGTGCTCGACCAATTGATTCGCAGCCATGAAGGTCACACGGTCCCCCGTCTTGTGTTCACCAAAGGTGGCGGGTTGTGGCTGGAAGACATGAACAGACTGGACTGAGACGTCTTGGGCCTCGATTGGACCGTCAATCTTGCGAAGGCACGGCAAGTTGTTGGCGGTTTGGCGGGTCAAGCTGGCAAAGCGCTACAAGGTAATTTAGACCCGAATGTGTTGTTTGCCCATGCCTCTGCCATTGAACAAGAGGTACTCAAAGTTCTTGACAGCTTTGGAACGCCCCATACAGACCCCAACAGCTCTGGCCCCACGCATATTTTCAACCTCGGCCATGGCATCAGTCAGTTCACACCCCCTGATCATGCGGCTGTAGTGGTAGACGCAGTGCACAGCTATTCCCGTGCCCAAAGAAAGCACTGAAAAGTTTGGCTAAAGCTGATGAACTCTTGGATCGATCTCGCACATAAAATGGACGTCAGAATCACTGTATGAAAACCACTCAACAACCCCACGTCATCGTCACGGGCGCTTCTTCAGGCGTAGGGCTTTACGCCACTGAGGCCCTCATCCAACAGGGATGGCATGTTGTCATGGCCTGCCGAGATTCACAAAAAGCAAGGCGGGTTGCATCTGAACTGCAATTGAATCCCACACAGTTCAGCATCATGCAATTGGACTTGGGCTCTTTGCAAAGCGTTCGCGAGTTTGTGAAAAACTTTGAATCCAAGGGCTTTGCACTGCACGCACTGCTCAACAACGCAGCCAGTTATCAGCCGCGCTTGAAAACACCCGCCAGGTCACCAGAGGGCTTTGAACTCAGCGTTGCAACCAACCACTTGGGGCATTTTTTGCTAAGCCGTTTGCTCATGCCCTTGCTCATCCAAACACAAACTTCTGAACAAGAATTCAAGCCAAATTTTCAATCAAGACTGGTGACCTTGGGCACAGTCACGGCCAATTCTGAAGAATTTGGTGGCAAGGTGCCGATTCCCGCACCCGCCGATCTGGGGGATCTCGCAGGTCTGGAACAAGGCTTTCATGATCCCATTGCGATGATTGATGGGAAGACTTTCAAAGCCGGCAAGGCCTACAAAGACAGCAAGTTGTGCAACATGATCATCAGCCGTGAAATGCACCGTCGCTACCACGACAACACCGGCATTATCTTCAGCACGGTTTATCCTGGGTGCGTGGCAGATACGGCATTGTTTCGCGACACACCCAAGGCTTTTCAAACCATCTTTCCTTGGTTTCAAAAAAACATCACCAAGGGCTACGTCACCCAAACCTTGGCTGGGCAGCGCGTGGCACAAGTACTGGTTGACAAGGATTTCTGCGCATCAGGTGTGCATTGGAGCTGGGGCAACCGCCAAGTCCCCGGTCGCCAGGCGTTTGCCCAGCCTTTGTCTGCCAAAGCGACTCAGTTGACGATGGGCATTCGGTTGTGGGAACTCAGCAACAAGCTTGTAGGCATGGCAGATTAACTTGCGTCAATGGCCCGTCTTAAAAAACAGCATGCTCGCCTCTGTCTGGCGCAGCTTGCCCGCTCACCCACATTTCATAGGCCTCAAATAATGTTTGCGTGCCATGCGATGGCGTGAGTTGGGCGTCGTAACGATTCGATGAGGCATCCCACACCAGCATGGACTCCGTTGCGTAGTAGCGACCAATGCGGGCCAGTTCCGCTTTGTCCGCAACGACGGGAATGAGTTTGCCAATCCAACTTAAAGTACCAATGATAAAGTCTAAAAAACCAACAGGCACGCTTTTGAATTGGGGCTCTTTTCCCAGCAATTGAAACAGATACTCACCTTGCTGACGCGGCGTAACGGCGGGGCCTGGGCCGCCAATCGGCAAGACTTGGTTATGCCGACCCGGGTCATCCAAACAGCTGGCGATGAAATCACCCAAATCATGGTCACTGATCGGCTTGCAAGCGGTGAGCTGACCATCACCAAAGATTAAAAAGGGTTTGCCTTTTTTCACCCGTTCCAATTGACCTGATAAAGATTTGAAGAAGGCTGTCGGACGTACGATGGAGTAGGTCAGTCCTGACTCTATCAAGGCTTTTTCAAAAGCGAGCTTGGCATGCTGAAAGGCCAGCAATGGTTTTTGGACGCAAATCGCCGAGAGCAATACAAAGTGTTTGACCCCTGCAGCTTGAGCCGCTTCGAGTGCATCAACATGGGCTTGATGGTCTACCCGCCAGGCATCTCGAGGGCTACCGGTTCTGGAGGCCATGCATGAAATCACCGCATCAAAACCCTCCTGTGCGAAACCATCGCGCGTCAAGGACTCAGGGTTGGTGGGGTCACCATAACGAATCCTTGTCCCGTGTAAAGGCGATGCCTTGAGGTCTCCCCCAAATCTCTTCTCTCCACCTTTGCGAGTCCGCACAAAACAAACCACCTCATGCCCACGCTTTATCAATGCCTGCGCCGTAGCCAAACCGATCGTGCCCGTGGCACCCAGCAAGAGCACTCGCAAAGAAGGGCCAACTGTCTCAGGCGCAGAAAAGTCATTCGCTAACATGGTGTGGTCGTATTCCATTGTCTGTCAATATTTATCCCGCAAAGTGCGCCGCAGCCAAACTGGCAGACAAGCCAACGCGTGGAGACTTGCGTTCTGTAAGGACGAATGAATGGCAGTCATCCAGACAGCGATTTGGGAGAAGATGTCACAGGCTCAGTTTATCGCCCTCACTTAGAAAACGATCTGCAAGAAAGGGACATACCGCTGAAATTCATCCATCCAAATCAACCCAATTTTGCGCTGCAAGCCTACGCAAAGGGTCCGTTGAGTTCAACCGTCGCAGCGTTTAAGAAGCCCGCTGTTGTGACCCACACCAAGTAAGGCACAAGCAGCGCACTGGAAATTTTGGAAATGCGCCACAAACCTGCGATGAGCAGCAATACAGAGGCCCACAAGAAATACAACTCCGTCATGGCCCAGTCTGGTCGGTGTTGGTTGAAGTACAACCAACTCCAAAGAATGTTCAACAGGCTATTCAGTGCAAATAAAAAAGCAATGCGAAACTTCTGTGCGCTGTTTTTCGAAACTTGCCATGCGCCCCAGCCACTGAAAGCACACAATGTAAAAACAGCCGACCAAATGATGCCAAAGGCAAAATCAGGCGGTTTCCAAGACGGCTGCTTCAGGGCCAGGTACCAAGGCCCTATCTCTGTCAATGAAGCGCCGACAGAAGCGACCAAAAAACTACACCCCAATGCGATTGTCAATCCGAACAATCGATTTGAAATGATCATGTCCTCACAAAGCCAAACAGGTGCCCCAGATCTTTGAAAAAGATGCGTACGTGCGCCATTGGTTTTTTTCTCACCAGTACTTTGTTCATATAAGACTCAAACGTGAGTTGCTGCACATCCTTGTCTTCGCAAATGGTGACAAATTTCTCACGTCGCTTGTCGTTCTGGTACCAAAAATACTGCATGATGCCGAGCACCCAAAACACCGTTCCATGTTGCTTCATGAATGTTTTTCGTGCTTTCTTGAGGCAAGACGCGTTGCCGGTTGTCAAGGCCTCTTCGACCGCATCAGCCGCCATCCGACCGCATGCCATGGCATAGTAAATGCCCTCACCTGAAGCCGGCGCTACAACACCTGCAGCATCGCCAGCCAACACAACATCCTTCCCATTGTCCCAATAGGGTAATGGTTTCATGGGTATTGGCGCACCCTCGCGACGCAATGTTTCAGCGTTCTGCAAGCCTGCAGTTTCGCGCAGCCTTGTCACTGCACTTCGCAAAGAAAATCCCTTATCTGCGCTGCCAGTGCCAATGCTCATGGTGTTGCCATGTGGAAATACCCAGCCGTAAAAATCGGGTGACAAGGCACCACGGTAGTAAACATCGCATCGGTCAGCATCGTAATCCGCTTGGTGCGTTGGCGCACGCACGATCTCGTGGTAAGCAAACACATACTTGGTGCGCTCAGCGCCTTTGACAGTTTGTCGAGCCACTTCAGACTTGGCACCGTCTGCACCGACCACAAAACGCGCCCGAATACTCTTGGTTTCAGGGGCGGAGAAATGTGCACCAGAGGAGGAAGACGATTGCAATGCGATATGAATGCGTGCGACGCCATCGTCGTCGCGGGTTATTTTTTCAAATGAACCCCTCAGACGATGAGCCCCGTGCGAGCGTGCTCTTTCACGCAACCACTCATCAAACTCATCGCGGTTGACCATGCCCACAAAGCCATTCTCAATTGGAATGTCCACTTTGTTGTCTTTGGGTGAAATCATTCTTGCACAGCGTGCTTTGGCTACCAACAAATGATCAGGTATTTCAAAGTCTTTGATCAAGCGTGGTGGTATCGCACCTCCGCAAGGCTTGGTCCTGCCTTGACGGTCCAATAACAAAACTTTCCATCCTCGGCCAGCAAGGTCATCTGCGGCAGTGGCACCAGAAGGTCCACCACCAATTACGACCACATCATATGTTTCAGTACTCATGGATTAAATCCTTTCTTGAACTAACAACGGGGGAAGGATGGCGTTGCAGTGCTTTTTGGAGGTCATACCGACCTACCCAAACAGCACACGCGGCGGCCATCACAAACATGACACATTCAAAACCAAACACGAAGGCATAGGCAGTACCTTGCTCGCCCAACACGAAGTAGGCTAAGTCACTCGCAGCGGTGCCAAGTAAGCCCCCCAAGCCAAAGGCAATGGCTTGTGAGGCACCCCATAATCCCATCCGGGTGCCCGCATGCTGTTCACCGCCTTGCGTCGCCAATCGCATCATGGTGGCGATCGCTGCAATAGAAAAAGCGCCATTGGCAACACCCAGCAAAAAAACATTCGGCTTCAATGGCCAAGGCGGCCCGTAAGCAGCGGCCAAGCACAAGCCCAACATCGCCAGGGCGGAGAGCCCGCAACCGCCCACCATCCAACTTTGAATCGACCCTAGGCGCCCCGCCACACGCCCACTTCCGGCCAGCGCAACAGCCAACATTCCACACAAAACAGCACTGTGGTGCAGGCCTGACAACTGGGTGGTTTCACCTGGTGTGAGTCCAAACAAAGCGCCTGCAAAGGGCTCTAAAATCAAGTCTTGAGAGCTGTAGGCCAACATCGAAAGGAAAACAAACACGGTGAAGGCCTTGGCCTGCGGCTCTGACCAAACCATGTGCAAGGTTTTTTTGAACCCTTGTCTCTTTTCTTGCTGCTTCTGAAGAGGTACGGCAGCCATTTCGAGAGAATGGGGCAAATCGGTGGCTGCTGAAACTGCCGAGTCGACAGGACCTTCTAAATTCCAGAGGCTGAGGCATGAGATCAACACCACCAACAAGCTCAGTCCGCCGCTGATCTCCAACAAACGCGCTGGTGAATAGGGGTCTAACAACTTACCCACTGTGATGGCTGTCACGGCAAAACCCACAATCATCATCATCCAGACTGCGGTAGCAGCGGGCGCACGCCGCGCATCAGCCACGCGCTTAGACATCAGAACCAACAAAGATGTGCCGCAAGCACTCACGCCGAAGCCAATCAAGGTGAATGCCAAGACCGCTAAGGCAATGCCGTGGCTGAGTTCTTGGCCCATCCACACCGTGGCAAGGCTTGCCAAAAAGCCACCCAATGCCAAAACAAACATGCCGCCCATCATCCAAGGCGTGCAACGCCTGCCTTGATCAGCGCCAAAGCCCATACGAGGGCGCACCATTTGAACAAGGTAATGAAAGCCGACCAAAAAGCCTGGCAGGATGGCAGGAAGCGCCAACTCGACCACCATGATGCGGTTGAGTGTTGATGTGGTGACCACCACCACGGCCCCCATACAAGCCTGAACCAGGCCCAAGCGAGCAATATGCAGCCAGCCGAACATGGGCAATGGGCTCATAAAGCCCCCTCTTGTTGCGCTCTTAAGGCCCAGGCACTCACCATCATTCCACTCACAAACAAAGGCACGCCAAAAGCACTGACACTCAGTGCCTTGTCCACAGGACTTCTTACAAAGCGGATCATCAAAGGCAGTTGGCACATACTCAAAACCAGCACAGCAAAAGCAGAAATGGGCGAGCCCCAAGCCAACAACAAGATGGCCACAGCCCATTGCGCCACCAACATGAAGCTGCAGGCTGAACAGGCCGCTCGGGTCACGCCCAATTGAACGGGCAAAGAGCGCACGCCCATCTGTGCATCGCCTTCTACAGCTTTGAAGTCATTCAAAGTCATGATGCCGTGGGCACCAAAGCTGTAAAGTAAAGCCAGCAAAATGATCTTGTCAGCGGGCATCTCACCCCCCAGCATCACGGCAGCCCCAGTGACCCAAGCCAAACCTTCATAACTCAATGCACAGGCCGAGTTACCCCACCAGCCATTGTTTTTCAAGCGAATCGGCGGCATGCTGTAGGCCCATGACAACAACAAGCCTAAGCCCGTCGCCGCGAAACCCCAAGTTCCGAGCGGCCAAGCCCAAAGCAGGGACAGCAAAGTCCACAAGACAGCGATATAAAAACCCCATCGACCCGGCATTCGTCCCGAGGGTATGGGTCGATTGGGCTCATTGATGGCATCGACGTGCCGGTCAAACCAGTCGTTCACGGCTTGACTGCTGGCACAGACCCAAGGGCCCGCCAACAAAACACCCCAGACGATCAAAATCCAATTGTCAGCCAGTGATTTTCCCGAAGACACCACACCACATGAAAACGCCCACATAGGGGGGAACCATGTGATGGGCTTGAGAAGCTCAGCGACAGTTGAAAGTTGAGGGCGTTGCATGTGCAAATTTTTTCACGGCACCTTGAATGTCAGGTGCTAGGCTCTCAAAAACATTTGGCGAATGGCAGCGTGCGTTTTGTCCGTTTGCCTGCCTTCAGCGTGGTGGAGTTCTCGCAGAGGTCCGTTCAACATTTTTTTCATCAATCCCATAGACAACGAATCCAAAACGGCGTTGAGATCTTCGCCCTTTTCAATTTGTCTTCGCGCTTTGTTCAATTCAGTTTGTCGCCAGGATTCAGTTTGCAAATTCAATTCGCGAATCAAAGGCACGTGTCTTCTGTGCTCAAGCCAAGACATGAATTTTTGAACGCCCTCATCGATGATCACCTCCGCATCAAGGACTGCGGCCTGCCGATGTGCCTGGCCGCTTTGGATAATCTCATTGAGGTCGTCTACGGTGTACAAATAAACATCATTTAGCTTTTTGACTTCTGGCTCAATGTCTCTTGGAACGGCGAGATCGACCATGAACATGGGATGATTTTTTCTCGCGCGAAGTGCACTTTGCACGGCCCCCAAACCAATCAAGGGCAAAGTGCTTGCCGTACAACTGATCACGATATCAAATTCGTGCAGCTTTTTGGGCAGGTCAGCCAATGCAATGCAGGTTGCGCCATGCAAAGACGCCAAGTCCTCCGCCCGTTGCGCAGATCGATTCGCAATGGTGATGGACAGTGGCGACTTGGCAGCGAAATGCGCCACGCACAATTCAATCATCTCGCCTGCACCCACAAACAAAATGCGGGTGTCTTTGATATTTTCGAAAATACCACTCGCCAATCGAACGCAAGCTGCCGCCATGCTGATGGAGTGGGCACCGATTTCAGTGGTGGTTCGAACTTCTTTGGCAACTGCAAAGGAGCGTTGGAAGAGTTGATTGAGTGTGGTGCCTAAAGCGCCTGTGTCTGTGGCCAACTTCACTGCATCTTTAAGTTGCCCCAATATTTGCGACTCGCCCAAGACCATAGAGTCGAGGCCGCTGGCCACTCTGAAGGCATGGCGTGCGGAAGCATCTCCCTCAAGTCGATAGGTATGAGAAGCCAAAATGTCGACTTGGGTTTTGCCTGTTTCTGCCAGCCATGCCAGTGTTTGGGGTAAGTGCGACTGGTCGCCTGCGCAATAGATTTCGGTTCTGTTGCAGGTCGACAGAATCGTGACTTCTTTGTGCGTTTCAAATTTTTGGCGTAGACCCTGCAAGGACTGCTCTAATTTTTCTGAAGCAAAAGCAAACCGCTCCCGCAAATCAATTGGTGCGGTGCGGTGATTCAGCCCTAATGTCCAGACAGCCATTTAAACAACCCTTCTGAGAACAGATGTGACCTGGGCCACCGGCCAAAGCGCTTCAATGCGTTGTTGTATCCCGCTTGCAGTGAGCCCGTATTGCTGCATTAACAACCCAGGGTCACCATGCTCAGTGAACTGGTCTTCAAAGCCCATAATCAGCACTTGGCGAGAGATTCCCATATCTTGCAAAGCCTCAAGAACTGCTGAGCCCGCACCGCCCATTCGCGTCCCGTCCTCTAGCGTGACCAGTCGGTCATGCGATTGGGCAATCTCTTGCAAAATTTTCAAATCAAGTGGCTTGGCCCAACGCATGTTTACCACGGTTGCATTCAATGGTTCCGCCACTTTGAGTGCTTCGTAAAGCAAAGGTCCAAAGCACAAAATTGCCAAGCCTTCTCCCTCTCGCACAATCTTGGCTTGGCCCAATGGCAGCGGAGTTAAAGACTTTTCAACCTCGACCCCAGCGCCAGCGCCCCTGGGGTAGCGAACGGTAACGGGATGATCTTGCGCGTAGGCCGAACTCAACAACTGGCGACACTCATTCTCGTCTGCGGGGCAGGCTACGCTCATGTTGGGAATACAACGCGTAAAAGCAATGTCAAACATGCCGGCATGCGTCGGCCCATCTGCGCCGACCAAGCCAGCCCGGTCCAGTGCAAACACTACGGGTAAATTTTGCAAGGCCACATCGTGAATCAGTTGGTCATAGGCGCGCTGTAAAAATGTGGAGTAAATGGCAACCACAGGCTTGAGGCCCTCACACGCCAAGCCTGCCGCAAAAGTAACTGCATGTTGCTCGGCAATGCCCACGTCGTGGTAACGATTCGGAAAGCGCTGACTGAACTCCACCATGCCAGACCCCTCACGCATGGCTGGCGTGATGCCTATCACGCGTGGATCTTTTGCCGCCATATCGCACAGCCATTGACCAAAGACATGCGTGAATGTGACTTTGCTGCTGGCAGCACCCACCACCCCTAAAGAAGGATTGAATTTCGGCGGGCCGTGATAAGTCACAGGGTCTATTTCGGCCTTTTCATAGCCCTTGCCTTTGCGAGTGACTACATGTAAAAACTGAGGTCCTTTTGCCTTGGAAATTTTCTCAAGCGCATCCACCAAGCCATCCACATCATGACCATCTATGGGGCCTGTGTAGGTAAAACCTAGTTTTTCAAAAATAGTATTTGATTGAATCAGGGTTTGCGTTTGTTGTTCTATGTGCCTGGCTAAAGCAAACAGCGGCGGCGCGTTGCGGAGCACCCGCTCACCTATTTTTTTAGCCTGTGCATAAAAGCGACCGGACATCAACTCTGCCAAATATTGGTTCAAGGCACCGACAGGCGGGCTGATCGACATGTCGTTGTCATTCAAAATCACAAGCACATCGCAATTGCTTGCACCTGCATTGTTCAAGGCCTCATAAGCCATACCGGCTGTCAAAGCACCATCACCAATGATCGCAACTGCTTTGCGCTGACTGCCCGTCAGTTGGGCCGCCACGGCCATCCCCAAGGCGGCAGATATGCTGGTTGAGGAATGCGCGGTACCGAATGCGTCATAGATACTTTCTTCGCGGCGTGGAAAGCCACTCAAGCCCCCTTGCTGACGCAAACTGCCCATGCGCAAGTTTCGGCCCGTCAAAATTTTGTGCGCATAGGTTTGGTGCCCCACATCCCATATGAGTCGGTCTTCAGGTGTGTTGAAAACATAGTGCAAGGCAATGGTTAATTCGACAGTCCCTAAATTCGAACTGAAGTGACCACCCGTTTTTGAAACTGTTTCTATCAAACGCTCGCGCAGTTCAACCGCCAATCCTTGCAAACTTGCAGGCGAGAGCTGTCTCAAGTGAGCAGGTGATTGAATCCGTTCCAGTAATGCGTCCATGATTGACTTCAAGCAAGGGTTGACGAGGCTTTAATTTAACGGGATTTAAAAATACGTCAAGTTAAATTGACACTTTTTAAAAAATATTTAATTGACAGTCTTGAGAAATTCTGGTTTTCCCTAGGTTCAACCGCTCTTTATTTGCCTTCCTGATAAGAACAAAAGCTGTTTTTAATATTTGCAGGAGAAAATTAAGGGGTGTAAAAAAATTTAAAACCTTGTTTGGGTGACCCGAAAAACCTTAAAGTGTAAATTTAAATTGACAGTTAGCGGTCACTCATGGATGATGCATTTCAGCGAACTCAGTCGATGAATAGAAATCAGTTATGGCAACTACGTTTCCCTTTGCAGCGATCGTCGGTCAAGATGAAATGACGCTGGCCATTCAAATCGTCGCCATTGATCCCTCCATTGGCGGCGTGTTGGTCTTGGGTGACAGGGGTACGGGCAAGTCAACCGCGGTCAGGGCTTTAGCGGACTTGCTGCCTCCGATTCAGGTCGTCAAGGGTTGCCCTTACAAATGTGATCCCCAAAAACCCGCTCAAGCATGCCCCGTGTGCCAACCGCAAATGAACTTGCCTTCAGGTCAAACGCGCAAATTACTGACAGAGCTCAGGCCCGTGAGTGTGGTGGACTTGCCACTGGGCGCAACAGAGGACCGCATTGTGGGTGCGCTCGATTTAGAAAAAGCCCTCTCCCAAGGTATCAAAGAGTTTGCACCCGGCTTATTGGCCCAGGCGCACCGCGGTTTTTTGTACATTGACGAAGTGAATTTGCTGGATGACCATTTGGTGGACCTTTTAATTGATGTTGCTGCATCGGGCGAAAATTTGGTTGAACGCGAAGGATTAAGCATTCGACATCCTGCTCGTTTTGTACTGGTCGGCAGCGGCAACCCCGAAGAAGGAGAACTTCGCCCGCAACTGCTGGACCGCTTTGGTTTATCGGTACAAGTCAAAACGCCCCAAGACATCGCACTGCGTGTGCAAGTCATTAAGCGACGAGACGCCTTCGACAAAGACCCCTCTGCCTACAAAGCCCAGTGGCAAGGCGAGAGTGACAAACTTCAAAAACGCATTGTGAAAGCCCGTAAATTGCTGGCATCGGTGGTGGTCGACGATGACATGCTCACCCTGTGCGCAACGCTGTGTCAACAACTTGGCACCGATGGCTTGCGCGCGGAGCTAACACTGCTCAGAGCCACACGCGCACTCGCTGCCATGCAAGGCCACAAGGCCGTCAAAACCGAGCACCTGACGGCCATCGCGCCCCTGGCATTGCGCCATCGCTTAAGACGCAACCCGCTGGACGATACCGACTCGGGTCAACGCGTCAACAGATGCCTTCAAGATATTCTGGCCCGGTGAGTCTTATGCATGGCAGATGACTTGAAAGGACTTGAAACTTGGAACGATGCCATGACATCGTTGCAGCTGCTG
Source organism: Limnohabitans sp. Rim8 (assembly GCA_945901045.1). GTDB lineage: Bacteria > Pseudomonadota > Gammaproteobacteria > Burkholderiales > Burkholderiaceae_C > Limnohabitans_A. Next base: position 43,854 of record CAMDKK010000007.1, on the reverse strand, counting down.
CAAATTGATCCGCACGGCTTTGGGGGAGTTTGGTTGCGTGCGCCATTTGGGCCCGTGCGCGAACACTGGTTGCAACATCTGTTGCAAGCGGGTTTGAACACCGTGAAATTGCCCGGCAATATCGATATTGAACGCTTATTGGGAGGCATTGATTTGTCGCTCACGCTTCAATCTGGCCGTTTGCACATGCAACCGGGTTTGCTTCAGCAAGCAGACCAAGGCTTGGTTTTAATCAGCATGGCGGAACGTTTTGCAACGGCCTTGGTTGCCCCCATGACACAGGCCATGGACACGCAATCATTGCCGCCTTTGAAATTCACCCCCCACGAAGAATTCCCAATTCGCACGCAGTTTGGCGTGGTGGCCCTGGATGAATCCATGAAAGACGATCCCCCTGTCAGCCCAGCACTTCAAGAGCGACTTGGCTTGTGGTTTGACCTGGAAGACCTCGTGCCTTCAGACATCACAGGGGTCTCTTTGGACACACTCAAACCGCATAACGCTCAAGAGACTGTCAATATCAGAATTGCAGCCGATGCCTTGGCTGGTATGCAACAGGCCCGGTCTCAGGTTGAATGGACCGACGATCAAGCCTTGGCCGTTTGCATCACCGCACAAGGCTTAGGTATTGAGTCCTTGCGCATCCCGACCTTGGCACTGCGCGTAGCCAGCTGCCATGCCGCTTTGCATTTACGCAAGCAAGTGAATGACGAAGATTTGGCATTTGCTGCGCGTCGCGTCTTGGCGCCCCGTGCCACCCAATTGCCTGCACCTGCTGAAAATGCTTCAGACACGGAAGCTGAAAACAGCGCCAATTCTGATTCAGAGCCCGATCAAGCCCCTGATGACCCTCACGCGGCCACCCCTCCAGAGCCCCCTTCACCGCAAGAACCAAGCAGGGACGCAGAAGAGGCTTCGTCAACGGATGAGTCTGAAGAAGATCCTGGCACTGCAGAAGAGGACTCGCCCAACACGCCTTTGTCTGAAAACCTGCAAGAAATGATGATTGCGGCTGCATTGGCCAGTTTGCCGCCCGATGTACTGGCCGGCTTGCTGACGAAACCAGGTCGCAGCCAAGGCAATACGGCCGGAAGGTCTGGACAATTCCGCACGGGCACGCAACGCGGTAGACCTTTGCCCCCAAGACCTGGACGACCTGGCGGGCACGCTCGCTTGCACATTTTGGCCACCTTGCGCGCCGCAGCGCCTAAACAACGCTTGAGGTCTGGCGCTCAACAAGGGCGCGTCGCCATTCGAGCCGAGGACTTTCATGTGCATCGCTACCAGCAGCACAGTTCGAGCTGCCTCATCTTGGCGCTCGATGCCTCAGGCTCAGCCGCGCTTCAAAGATTAGCCGAAGCCAAAGGGGCGGTGGAGCTTTTACTGCAACAGTCATACGCTCGGCGTGACAGTGTTTGCATTGTGGCTTTCAAGGGCGCGCAGGCCCAATTGCTGTTGCCCGCGACACGGTCATTGGTGCGCGCAAAACGAGCCATGACAGGTCTGCCAGGTGGCGGTGGAACGCCCTTGGCACTGGCCTTGAAAATGGCTTGCGAACAAGCCACCCAGCTTCAGCGCCAAGGCGTGACACCCATCTTGGTGGTGCTCAGTGATGGTCGCGCCAACGTGAACCTGCAAGGATTAGGGGGCCGTCCACAAGCGCAGGCAGATGCGCAACTGTGGGCTGCCCAATGGCGACAAACCGGGCATCGCGCTTTGTGGATTGACACCTCACTTCAGCCCGACGCCCAAGTGCAAAACATGGCTCACATCATGGGAGGGAGTTACATGCCCATGCCCCAAGTTCAAGCGCAACGCATGGCCGCGGCGATGGACAATATAAGGCGACTTACCGCATGATCGATTCAAAATTACAAGACACTGTCCTCATTTTTTTGTCGAGCGCGAGCCAATGTCCTTTCGCGCTCTCTGGGACCAAAGCTGGATGCCAAGGCGCCTTCTGATGCCAAACCCTCGAGGTAAGACTTCTCAATTTCAGGCGCTGCTTTGACCAGTTCGCGCTCAGCAAATGGCAAGTGCAGCAAGGCCCTCAGACCAAACAAAATTCGCAACCAACTGGGCAAGAAAATCCTGCGTTTGCGTTGAATCATTGCGTGAACAATGGCTCGTGCCGTTTCTTGCGCAGAAATTTCCCTGTTCAAAATTGCTGGCATGGTGGCACGCAGTCGAACAAAGCCAGGATGCAGCGCACCCTCTGTCACAAGCGGTGTGCTGACCCAACCTGCATACATCACACCGACTCCGACCCCGTGGGCCGCGAGTTCAATGCGAAGCACATTGCCCATGGCTTCCACTGCAGACTTGCTGGCCGCATAGGCAGACATCGCGGGGGGATGGGCAAAGGAGGAAACAGAAGAATTAATCAAGACATAACCACGCTGCTCTTTCAAAGCGGGAAGCGCAGATCGAACCGTGTTGAAAACGCCGAAGATATTCACCTCCACACAGCGTTGCCACGCTTGCGGGTCCACATAGGCCACAGGCCCAAAAGCTGCCACGCCCGCATTCGCAAAAACCACATCAATGCGGTGATACACAGACAGCGTTCGCGCAACCACGTCAAGCATCGCCGTCAGTTCTGTGACGTCCGCAACAAAATGCAGGGTGTCTTGACCGCAACGCTGAGCCATCAGGGCCAGCGGTTCTGCGTCGCAATCGACCAGAACAGGGATGCCGCCATGGCTCACAACTTCGATGGCTGTTGCGGCGCCGATACCAGAAGCAGCGCCCGTGATCAAAACAACAAGCCCTTTGAGCGGCAAGGTGTTCGATTTACGAAGAGATTCGCCCGTCATCAAAGGACCTGACTCACAGGGTCTTGGTGACCATGAAATACACAATGGGCAAGGGTAGCACCGTGGCGATTGCGCCCGCAATTTGCCAGATCCGGGACAGCCGCCAATAGTCTTCGCAGACCTTGTCGGTGTTTTGCAGCAAGGCACGCTGCTTGAGCTGGATGGGCACCAAGATGAACAACCAAATCAAACCTGAAAAACTGAGCAAAGCATAGGACCATTGAATCCATGGATGCCCTTCAGCACCTCCGATGTTTTCAGCCAAGCCATGACCTGTCCAAACGATCCCGATTGATCCAAGCAAGGTAAAAAGCCCGTCGGTGATCAGCACCATGCGATTGCTGAATTGAATGATGGCGTGGTTGCCCGTTCGCTCGGCCAACAATGCCCATATGCCGCTGACAATCACATTGCCTAAAAATAAACAAGCGCAGACCAAGTGAATTATTTTCAGGTTAGCCCCCATGCGGACCTCTTTTCACAAAGGTGTCAGAAGGCCCTAGGCTGCTCTTCATGGATTCTGATTGTTCTGCCTCGCGCTGCTTGCGTGTGATCTCACGGGCACGCCTCAGATCGCGAAACTGCCAGCTCACAAAGCAAATTCCAGCGACGATCAAAACCACAACCTCGATAATTTTCAACATCACGATGGTTAACGGTTGATTCTTTCGCGTTGCTCCAAACGACCGAATAAATCTACCATCCATTCCACGCGCTCATCGAAACTTCGCGAAGGAACCGTCCAGGGCAGTTGCTGGACCAAGGGATGTCGCTCACTGCTGACGATATCGACCAAATAATGAATAGCAGGCACAGGACTCAAGGGGACTGCAGGTATTGCAGGCGCCTTGACCGCGACTGCAGTAGCACGGGCAATCAGGGCCAGTTTGCGCGCTGTTGAAACCACCGTGCGGTGGCCAACAGAATTGAGACCTTCTCGCTCTAATTGTTTACCGATTTCCGCATAAACCAAGCGAGCGGCTTGAATAGCAGGCCGACAGTCCCAAGGCAGCTCAGCCAAACCAAATTCGCCCCTGCGGTAAAGCGCGTCTGCACGCAACAACAAACGTTGCGTGAAACCCGCAATGCGCGAATCAAAAATCGGATCGGCCAACCAGGCATCTGCATCCATGCCGATTTCACGGAACCAAGCCCGGGGAATGTACAAGCGCCCCATACGCGCGTCGTCCCCAATGTCTCTGGCGATGTTGGTCAGTTGCATCGCGACCCCCAGCTCGCTTGCGCGTGCTATGGCGGTGTCTGTGCTCGCGCCCATGATGATGGACATCATGGCACCCACGGTGCCAGCAACTCTGGCACCATAGGCCTCCACATCGGCCAAGGTTTCGTAGCGGCGGCCTTGGGAATCCCACAAGAAACCATCCAGCAAGGCCTCAAGCAAGCCGCAGGGAATGCCATAGCGATGAACCACAATGGTCAGCGCGCGGTCAGCGTCTTCGGCACCAGGACGCCCTGCATAGATAGCAGCTAAGCGCGACTTTAAATCGGCCATGGCCAAAACCGGGTCATCGCCTTCGTCAATGGCGTCGTCTGCCAAGCGGCAAAAAGCATACAGGGCGATAGCGGGAGGACGCAAACGAGTCGGTAGCAATCTGGAGGCGGCAAAAAAAGATTTTGAACCCCCGCGCATGAGTTCGGTGCAAGCCTCTAAGTCGTAAGGCAAGGACACGGGCGGTGAATTCAAGCCTGGATCAGACAAAGGATTTGACATCGGGGACCACCTGTTCAAGCATTTTTGCGGACATCAAGACACTGGGCACGCCAGCGCCTGGCTGGCTACTGGCACCCACCATGAATAAACCATCCACATCTTGGCATCTGTTGTGCGGCCTGAACCATGCACTTTGAACCAAGATGGGCTCAAGACCAAAACCTGCTCCCTTGTAAGACCATAGGCGGTCTTGGAAATCTTGCGGCGTGGTGATTTTGGAAGAGACCACGTGCTGTTTCAAATCAGGAAGAACACTTTCTTGCAAAACCGTGGCAATGGCATCGCGGTACTGCTCGGTGATGGCCGGCCAATCGGTTTCGCTGCTCAGGTTGGGCACCACAGAAAGTGCATAAAAACTGTCGCAGCCCTCAGGTGCCAAAGAGGGATCGGTGGCGGTTGGGCGGTACAAATACAAACTGAAATCTTTAGATAGTTTGTGATTTTTGAAAATATCTTGCAACAAGCCTTTGTAGCGTGGACCTAAGACCATCATATGGTGCGGCACATCTTCGTACTTCCGATTGGTACCAAAGTACCAAACGAATAACCCCGATGAATACTTGCCTTTGGCAATGCGCTTATCGGTCCAATGCTTGCGGTGCTGGGGCTCAATAAGGTGGCGGTAAGTCCAAGATGCGTCGCCGTTGCTCACCACAATGTCGGCAGGCAAGTATTCACCATTGGCGAGCTCGACGCCTTTGGCTCGGCCATTCTCCACCCGAATGCGTGTGACGGGTGCGTTGTACCGAATGGGCACTTGCCGTTCGTCCAGCAATTTCACCAGTTCACACACAATGGCACCGGTGCCACCCATTGCCGAGTGAACACCCCAGCGACGCTCCAATGAATGGATGAGGGAATAAATGCATGTGACAGAATAAGGATTGCCACCAATGAGCAAGGGGTGAAAGCTCATGACGATGCGCAATTTTGGGTGCTTGATGTGCTGTGCCACCAAACTGTAAATAGAGCGCCAAGCTTGCATACGGACCAAATTGGGCATGGCCTTTAACACATCGCCAATCGTCTCAAAGGGCACCATGCCCAGTTCTACAAAGCCCAGCTGAAAACATTTCTCTGAGGCCACCATCAGGTTCTTAAAACCTTGCACATCTTCAGGACTGAATTTTGCAATTTGCTCGAGCATTTGCGCATCGTTGTTGCTGTAGTCAAAGTGCGAGCCATCGTCAAACCGAATGCGGTAGAAAGGCGACATCAAGCGCAAGTCGACATGGTCTTTCATCTCTCTGCCACACAGTGTGAAAAGCTCAGCAATAAGGTGCGGCAAGGTGATGATGGTGGGGCCTGCATCGAAGGTAAAACCATCTTGCTTGTGCACATACGCACGGCCACCTGGCGCGTCGAGTTTTTCCAGCATTTGAACGCGATAACCTTTCACGCTCAAACGAATGGCTGCGGCCAAGCCACCAAAGCCAGTGCCAATCACAATGGCGGTTGGCGCACGATCACCGAGTTCAGAGGCTGAACCCGTGCGGTGGTTTTGAGCGCTTCCCCCGCCTCCCGATCCACCGTCTGTGTTAATTGACTTGTAGAGATTTGTCATGGGAGTCCAAGTGGGCAGGCAAAACCGGAGCCACATGGCCCTCGTAGGCTGCAGGCTTTTCTGATTGATGCTTGCGAATGGCCCAGCGCCACAAGGCAGTGGTGTCTAAGGGCAGTACCAACATCAGGTGTTCGACAATGGCCAAAGCCAAAATGGTGCCCACCAAGACCGTTCCCACAGTCTGCGCAGGTGTTGTCATGGGTTGGTTGGCGAAATCCACCAACAACCACAAACAGGCACTGGCTGAGGCCACAGCAAATGGAAAAAATGCATTCATACGCCGGCGCTTGAAGAAGCTTTCCAAATAGGCTAAGTGGGCAGGCAAGAATTCTTCACTCAAATTGCGGACGCCAAAAAACAAATTCAATTTGGCACTGGTGCGCATGATCCACAAGACCAAATACGTGCCGGTGCCCACTTGATTTGGGGCATCCCAAGTGATGGCCACTATCGTCAAGCCCACCATGAGAATCGCCAACTCGTGCCAAAGCACAGCATTAAAGGACGCCACAAATCTCGGCATCCCTGTTGTGCTTTTCAAGATGGCTGTTTTTTGAGGGCCTGTGATCCACCCCGTGAGAAAACTCAACTCATTCCAACCCCAAGCCAACAAGGCACATGTGAAAGCGCAATAAGCGCCCAAGACGCCCGTTTGCTGCGCTGTATGGGATAAACCTACCAAGGCACCAAGTCCCAGCAAAGAGGAAGTAACCAAACTCATGGTAACTGCCGTGCGCGACATGCGATTTAAAAGAATCACGATACCGGTGCTGAACCACCAGATAAAAATCGCAAATCCCAACGCAACAAAGGTGCCGGTCATTCTAGGCTTTAAGTTTAAGTGGGTCGCAAAATTACCAAGCAGGCACCATGCGAACATCAACTGGCAGCGCGTGGTGCTTGACCGGTAAAAAGTACAAGCGAAGGAAAGTGAGGCCACCTGAAATAGCCCAACGCACACGCTGCAGGTTGCCCACCAAGCCACCACGGGCTTTGGCGGCAGTCATTTGAGTTTGCACATGGAACAAGTGCGCCAAGCCGTCCCTGAAAACAGGGTTGTCAATGTCCAAGCTGACCGGAAAAACCTGTTTGGTGATTTCATTGGTAATGCGAAACACCTCGTAGTCGTAGGTGGACGACTCCAAACCCATCTCCTGGTGCAGCATGGGGCGCGTGTGGTCACGCACGTACATGGTGGCGTAAACGGCCAACAAGAAAAACCGAATCCAGAAAACATTACCACCGCGCAGCAAATGCGGATTGGCGCGCATGATCAATGCAAATGATTCGCCGTGGCGAAACTCGTCGTTACACCAGCGCTCAAACCAACGAAAAATAGGATGAAAGCGCTTGTCTGGGTTTTTTTCCAATTGACGGTAAATGGTGATGTAACGGGCATAGCCAATTTTTTCGGACAAGTAAGTGGCGTAGAAAATGTATTTGGGCTTGAAATAAGTGTAGGCCTTGGTGCGCTTTAAATCCCCCAAGTCAATGCCCAGACCAAAGTCTTTAAGAGACTGATTGATGAAACTGGCGTGGCGCGATTCATCGCGTGCCATGTAACGCATCAATTGCTTGATATCGGGATTTTCAACGTTTCTGAAAATTTCGTTGTACAAAATACAACCCGAGAACTCAGAGGTGAGCGAAGAAATTAAAAAGTCTAAAAACTCTTGGCGCATTTCAGGGCTGACTTGAGAAAATCTTTCGGCAACTTCCTTGGTAAATTCTGCGTCACGCTGGAAATGGTCGTGGTTATTGTCACCCTCGTATTCCGCCATCATTTTGTCCCACTCGGCTCGCATGGGGGACATGTCCAGCTTGTCCATAGCCGCAAAATCTGTGGTGTAAAAGCGGGGACTGAGCATGGTGCTCTCGACTGCTTTTTGGGATGCTTTTTCAGCACTGTCAATGGTTGAGGTGGGTTGCATAAAAGCTTACTCAGAATTTTTTAAAATAATACACGTTACTGTTATTTATTCAGGTCGCATGGCTAAAAACCTTGAAAATTCAGCTGTATTTGTAGGGCCAAAAGACTCCAAGTCCACCCTTTGGCCTGTACTGGGATCAAACAAAGTGACACGGCCATCCACACGGGCAATCAAATCAAATGGTGCTGCAGAACCAATACCCCGTGAATACCTCTCTCGCATCAAAGCTCGCAGAGACCCGCGAACAAAGCCTTGCTCTCCGTGCAATACCGTCAAGGTTTCACCCGTCAGGCCATCTTCTACTCGGACGCCACCATCTTTTTGATCTTGGAAAACAAGTGAACGTTGCACTGTGGGGGCGGCTGCCCGTTGGTCTGGACCATTCCCTGTGATGCGAATCAGGCCTACAGAGATCAGTGAAAACGCAATGATGCCAGCGGAGAAATACAGTATCCAACGTGGGAAGCTGTCAGGTGCCAGTGGCACGCGGGCTTGAGAAGACTGAGCAATTTGAGCTTGGGTCATGTTGCACTCACTTGCAAGAAGCTACCCTCAAGGCGCGCATTTGGAGAAGCGCCTGTAACTTCAACCGCATTGGCAGCAAGGCCTGTGTTGTGCGTCCATGCGTCACGCAATTTAGCAGCCACCATTTGCACATCAGGCACTGCACGCAAAGTAGGCTCAGGCTTTGCAATTCGCCACGGCCTCACGCTGGGCCACAAATGCACCCAACCAATACGGTCAGCACCTTTCAGGGCCAAGGTAATATCGCCATAGCCGTTTTGCAGTACACGCACATCGGCAGAAGCCAGTTGCATCAGCGGCAGGTTGAACGAAACTGTCAATACAATGCCCAAGCGCATCACCACACGTTTGTTGGTGATGGTGTAGACCGTTGTGCGAACTGTGAAATAGGCCAACATCCAGACAGTGGCCATGGCAATGATGGCCAAGGGCACAATCCATTTAATCGCCAACAAAACAGCGGTGAAGCCAGCACCTTCCTCTAAAGCAGGCCAAGCACAGGCTGCGATCAAGACTGCGAAATACAGCGCTAATTTTTTGAAGTGAAAGGCTGAGTAGGCCAAGGCTGCTACATCGGGTGCGCCCTGCCAGACAATGAATTCGTCACTTGGAAGACGTTCGGGAAGACCAAACTGCGGTTCAAACTCGTGTTCATGACCTAGATTTTCGATCGCCATTTTCTTTTCCTCAACACATTTTCAATTCAACTTCAATTGACAATAACCTGTATGTCAGATCAGCGGTTCGCTTCGTTTTGGATCAGCGTAAAACGTACCGCCGCCGTAATAAGCACTGATCTTCTCCTCTTCCAATTTGGTGATCTGGTCAGGGTTTTTAAGGGCAGGTACATCTGCAAAATGACGCGCATAGACTGAATGCACTTCAACTTGATTTCTGCGAATTCGGGAAAACATCATGGGCAGTAAAACGCTTCGGCCACCGGCAATTTCCACTTCCAAGTAACGAAACATCATCTCAGCCGAATCAATCCAAATGTCTTTGACAGTACCGCCTTGTTTACCGTCCCCCGCCATCACTGGCAGACCACGCGGGTCCACATCTTGTTTGGCCACCGTGTAATCACTGACCACGCGAAGTGGCTGAATCAGTGGCTTGCCATGTGATGTCATTTCTGGCACATCTTCACGGCTGGCGTAAGCACCTGGGCCTACAGCTGCCAACATGGCATCACCCTTGGGTTCGATAGGCGCACCAGAAGTGGGGCTGGTGGCTACAGCGTTGTAAGCAGGCTCTTTGCGCATCAGGTCAGGGACAGTGACACTTTTTCCACCTTCCAACAAAAAAGTTTTAGGCTCAGGGATTGGAAAACCCTTGACCACTGCGCGCCCACTGCTACTGGACTCCAAGGGGTAGCCCTCGCGATGACCTTCTTGAACAAGATAATAAATGAGGCCAGCGAAAAAGATCCAAAACACATACAACAGTATTTGTGCTAGATCGACATAGCCAGTAATGTTTCCTACGGTTTGCATAACGATTTCTCCTTGTGATAACTAAATACGTGACTCGGTCAAGCCGAGAGTTTGGGGAACAGCGGGTAAAAAAGAGGTACTGCTCTTGACCAAGGGTCCTACAGCAATCAGGGTTACAAATAACAAAAGCATTTCGACGTGGTAGACCATGCTGTACGCCACCGAGGGATCAGTCAAACCCGTGCCCAAGGAACCTTGTGAGGTGAGCGTATTGACCGCATCACGCAAGGCACCACCCAAAAACATGGCCAGACCCGCAGAAGCAGCTTGCACCGCGCCCCAAGCACCTAAGGCCAAGCCTACAAAGGCCGCCTCTAAGCGCATGGCCGTGAACAAAGTGCCTACCGCAAACAAGCCGCCGCCAAAACCAATACCCAAGGCGCCAAACCTGAATAGCCATCCCGCATCCAGTGGTGCTGAAAAAATCACGGCTGCAAATGCCGGCAAACCTGCCAATGCACCGTAAGCTGCCAAGCGCATAGGGTCTTTGCCTTTGGCCAGTTGCCGGCCTGCAGCATAAAAACCCAACAAACCACCCACAGACAACATGGCTGTCAGTGCGCTGGTGGCACCCACACTTAAACGCAGAATTTCACCGCCATAGGGCTCGAGAATAATGTCTTGCATATTGAAAGCCATGGTCCCTAAGGCCGTGGCCCAGAGAAAGCGCTTTGCGTTGGGTAAAGCAATGAATTCGGCCCAAACTTCTTTGAATGGGCGACGAATTTCGGTTTTCAATGCCTTCACACGTTCAGGATTACGAGGCTCTTGCTTCCAGAGCGCCACACCATTCAGCAGCAGCACCACCAAAGCCGTGCCCTGTACGACTTGAACCAAAATTTCAGGTGTGAAGTTGGCCAGTAAAAAGCTGTAAACCAAACTTCCAAACACGGCCCCAACCAAAAGCATGGTGTACATCAAGGCTACAACGCGTGGCCGAGTTTCTTGACTGGCTTGATCAGTAGCCAAAGCCAGCCCAGCGGTCTGGGATGTTTGCAGGCCTGCGCCCACCATCAAGAATGCGATGGCAGCAGCACCTTGCCCGACCCAATCGGGCACAGGAACTTGCCCCCCGCCCGACAAGACCAATAATGCAAAGGGCATGACCGCAAGTCCCAAGAACTGTATCAAGGTGCCACCCCACATGTAGGGGACTCTTCGCCACCCGAATGCAGAGATGTGGATATCTGATTGGTAGCCCGTGACGGCACGAAACGGGGCGACCAACAAGGGAAGCGCCAACATCATTGAAACCAGCCAAGCTGGCACCAACAATTCAACAATCATCACGCGGTTAAGGGTGCCGATCATCAAGGCAGTCGTGATGCCCATGGTGAACTTGAACAAGGACAAACGCAACAAACGGGCCAGCGGCAAACCAGGGCTGGCGACATCGGCAAACGGCAGCCAGCTGACTGGCATTTGTTTTGCAAATTTGGAAAACGTTTTGGCTCTCATGAGCGTACCCACTCCATAGCTTTGGATTTGTAAAAACCACTGGACACTTTGTGCATGCGAGCGCATTGCCAGTCGTTCAATGATTCGTGTGTCTTCATGAGCTCAGCAATGCGGGTTTCTGCCATGGGCTCTAGCCAGGGCGCACGATCGCCACGGGGCAACAAACGACCCACTGAAATCATGAGCGCTAACAAGGGTGTGCGAGGCGCAAACGTAAACACAATGGACTTGCTGGTGCGCTCAGCCAACTGCGCCAGTGCGTTAACAGCATCTTCCGTGTCATAGTGAATGATGGAGTCCATGGCCACCACGTGGTCAAAGTGACCCAAGCGTTTGTCGAGCATGTCACCGCTGTGAAACTCAACCAAGTGCGCCACATCGGCCGGAATTCGTTCCCGTGCCAAATTAACCAATGTGGGCGACAAATCAATGGCCACCACTTGTGCACCCAGCCGTGCGGCTTCTACGGCCAAAGCACCCGTACCGCAGCCGGCATCCAGAATGCGCTTTCCCTTGAGGTCTTGCCCCAACCAAGAAACCAAGTTGGAACGCATTTGATCGCGTCCTGCACGCACGGTGGCTCGAATGCGGCCCACCGGCGCATCGGAGGTCAATGTGGCCCAAGCGGCGGCGGCCGTCCGATCGAAATAGTTTTCGATTTGTCCGCGCCGTTGCTCGTAACTGATTTCACTCATGATTCAAAACCTCAATCAAAACCCAGCAGATCAAAAATATCGCGGTCTTTCATAGGAACTGCAGAATAGGCCTCTCCGCCCAGCCACATGCTCGCAGCCAGTCGCATGTATTCTTTTTGCACAGCCTCCAATTCAGGCGAGTATTCCATTTCAAAGAGCGTCGATTTTTTCAAACGGCTGCGGCGAATCACGTCCAAATCAGGAAAGTGCGCTGCCAACTTCAAACCAATGCGGTCGTTGTACTTGTCAATTTGATCGGTGGCGGCACTGCGGTTGGCAATCACGCCCCCCAGCCGTACGTTGTAATTTTTAGCCTTGGCACCAATCGCCTGCACAATGCGGTTCATCGCAAAAATGGAGTCGAAGTCGTTAGCGGTAACAATCATGGCGCGATCGGCGTGCTGCAATGGCGCGGCAAAACCACCACACACGACATCGCCTAGCACATCAAAAATTACCACATCGGTGTCTTCTAGAAGGTGATGCTCTTTGAGTAATTTCACCGTCTGGCCCACCACATAACCACCGCAGCCTGTGCCTGCGGGCGGGCCACCGGCTTCCACGCACATCACGCCGTTATAGCCTTCAAAAACAAAGTCTTCGACGCGCAATTCTTCAGCGTGAAAGTCAACGGATTCCAGCACATCAATGACAGTGGGCAGCATCTTCTTGGTGAGTGTGAATGTGCTGTCATGCTTGGGGTCGCAGCCAATTTGCAAAACACGTTTGCCCATTTTTGAAAATGCGGCAGACAAGTTAGAAGATGTGGTGCTTTTGCCGATACCGCCCTTGCCATAAATGGCAAAGACTTTGGCATTGCCAATTTTCACATCGGGGTCCAGTTGCACTTGCAAGCTGCCCTCTCCATCCAATTTTGGATTTCGTTTTACTTTAGGAAACGGTAGGGTTTCAACGTTCATGCTGGGGCTCCTTCATATACGCCTTCTAGGCGATCTTCCAGTTCTTCACTTGCCTGACGAAGGGCTTGCAAGGTCTCGGCATCGGGCTGCCAATAGTTGCGTTCAGACGCTTCGATCAAACGGTTTGCCACGCGGGCAGAGGCCGTCGGATTCAGTTTGGCCAAGCGCTCGCGCATGGCAGGGTCAAGCATGAATGTCTCAGACAGTTGCTTGTAAACCCAGGGTTGTACTTGACCTGTGGTGGCGGACCAGCCCATCGTGTTGGTCACATGCACTTCGATTTGACGCACGCCTTCATAGCCATGTTCCAGCATGCCTTCATACCACTTAGGATTGAGCATGCGCGTGCGTGTTTCGATGGAGACTTGTTCCTTCAAAGAGCGAACAGCAGCGTTGCCTTTGGTTTGATCGCCAATGTAAACCGGTGGGGTTTTGCCACCCTTGGCCACCTTCACCGCTTGTGTGATACCACCCAAAGTGTCAAAGTAATTGTCCACTGTCGTCACGCCCAACTCAACAGAGTCTAGATTTTGGTAGGTCAGTTGCACATCGGCCAAAGCGGTTTGCAACAGCGCTGTTTGCTGCACGGCACGACCTGTTCGACCGTAAGCAAAACCTTTGCGACGCTTATAGGTTTCAGCCAGTTCGCCTTCATCGTCCCAGCGACTGCTTTCCACCAAGTTGTTCACATTGGAACCGTAGGCACCTTCGGCATTGCCATAGACCCGCAAAGACGCGGTTTCTAAGGTGCAGCCGTGTTCTTGTTGATAGGCCAGCGAATGTTTTCGAATCCAGTTCATCTCAAGCGGTTCGTCAGCCGACGCAGCCAGATAAGCGGCTTCGGCTAAAAGCTTAATCTGTAAGGGCATCAGGTCGCGGAAGATACCCGACAGGGTCATGATCACGTCAATGCGTGGGCGTCCTAATTCTTCTAATGGAATCAGGCTGGCACCCGCAATGCGTCCATAACTGTCAAATCGAGGCATGGCGCCCATCAAGGCCAAGGCCTGTGCAATGGGCGCGCCTTCGTTCTTCAGATTGTCACTGCCCCACAACACCATGGCAATGGATTCTGGCAAGGGGTTGCCATCTTCGCAATGGCGGTCAATCAGCAACTGGGCTTGAATTTTGCCATCCCGAACGGCCATGGCACTTGGAATTCTGAAGGGATCAAAACCGTGGATGTTGCGCCCCGTGGGCAACACAGCCGGCGTGCGCAGAATGTCACCACCGGGTGCTGGCCGAATGTAGCGAGCGTCTAGAGCGCGGAGCATGGCGGGCACTTCGGAGTCAACGGCCAAGTGGGCCTGAGGCTCAACCAATTCACGCAATACGTTTAAGCTGCTGTGATGGCGTGGCAATCCGGCAGCTGTCAAAGCGCGCTCTGGCGAATGACCTTCCACCAAGGCCTCGACAGCCACGCGCTCAAGTTGCGTGCCGTGATTGGCTTCGGCCATGGCCAGCAACATATCGACCTGCTGGGCAGGACTGGGGGCACGACCGGCCACATGCAAGCCGTGCGGAATGAGGGTGTATTCCAACTCAAGCATTTCTTCACCCAAGCGCATCATTTCTTTTTCCAAGTCGGCGCCCATCTCGGCAGCGTCCCAGGCAGGCTCTGCAGGCACCAAATCAAGTTCCACAGCTTGGGCTTGTATGACAGTTGCCAAGGCAAAACGCTCGCTGTTACCACGCTCCAGTGCACGCCAACGCTGTAGCGATGACTTCAACTCGTTCAAGCCTTTGTACAAACCCGCTTGTGCAATCGGCGGTGTGAGGTAGCTGATCAAGGTGGCGCCAGAACGGCGCTTGGCAATCGCGCCTTCCGAAGGGTTATTCGAAGCGTACAAATAGATGTTCGGCAAATCGTCAATCAAACGATCGGGCCAACAGGTGCCGCTCATGCCCGATTGTTTGCCCGGCATGAATTCCAGCGCACCATGGGTGCCAAAGTGAAGCACCGCGTGGGCTTTGAAATCTTCACGCAGATAGCGATAGAACGCCGAAAATGAATGCGTCGGTGCCAAGCCTTTTTCAAACAACAAGCGCATCGGGTCGCCTTCGTAACCAAATGAAGGCTGCACGCTGATCAGCACATTGCCAAATTTCTTGCCCAATACAAAGATAGAACTGCCATTACTCAATTGCCGGCCAGGCGCAGGGCCCCACTGCGCTTCAATCTCGTGGAGCCAGCGCTCACGCTTAACGTGATCGTCAGCCGAAATCAAGGTATGCACATTGGCATCAGCGCCGTATTGTGAAGCGTTGCCGTGCAATACTGCATCGCGCAAATCGTCCACACTTGTTGGCACATCGACTTGGTAACCTTGCGCCTTCATGGCGGTGAGGGTATGCCACAAAGATTCAAAAACAGACAAGTAAGCGGCACTGCCGATATTGCCTGCGTTAGGCGGAAAGTTGAACAGCACAATGGCCACGTTGCGGTCTTTTCTTTCGCTGCGTTTCAAGGCCACCATCTTGCTCACGCGGGCAGCCAACATGAAGGCGCGCTCTGGGCAAGAGTGCATGTCTTGAGCCTTGCTGCTCTCTCCAAAAGTGCAGGCATGGTGACAGCCTGTGCATGTCACACCGGCCGCGCCCGGACGTCCACCAAAAACGATGGGGCTGGTCGAACCATCAAGTTCAGGAATGGCCACCATGATGGTGCTTTCAACTGGCAGCAAGCCACGGTCTGACCCACCCCATTGGTCAAGCGTCTGAAATTCAACGGGGTGTGCTGCGACATAAGGCACATCCAGTTTGGCCAGCACCTCTTCAGCCGCCTTGGCATCGTTATAGGCAGGGCCACCGACCAGTGAAAAACCACTGAGCGACACCACAGCATCCACACAAACTTGGCCATTTTTCATGAAAAATTCATCGATGGCGGGACGGGAGTCTAAGCCGGCTGCAAACGCTGGAATGACGCGCAAACCTTTGGCCTCAAGCGCTGAAATCACGCCGTCGTAGTGACCCGCATTGCCTGACAACAAATAAGAACGCAACAGCAATACACCCACGGTGCCTTTGACTGGAATACCTACCGGCAAAGGCAATGCATTGACATCTTCACTGTACCTTCCGGCCATGCGGGGGTGGTACACGCCAACTTCAGGGTAATCAACCGGAGCTTCCACCTTGACCTTGCCACGCAGCGATTTACGCGGGCCGTCGGCGCCACGGTCAATCAGGTGGCGCACCATGTTTAAAACATTGTCGTCAGACCCACCCAGCCAATATTGCAAAGTGATGAAGTAGGAACGTACATCTTGGGCTGTGCCAGGAACGAAGCGCAGCAACTGGGGCAAGCGACGCAACATTTTCATTTGTGCGGCACCGCCTGTGGCGGGCTTGTCTTTGCCACCACCGCGTAATTTTTTCAGCAATGCCATGGGACCGCTGGCCGGCTTGCTCATGTCAAACTGACCAAAGCGTGTGAGTTGCGTCACTTCTGTGGCACTGGCCATGCAAACCATGGCATCGCAGTTCATGCGACGTGCACGCAAATCGTCCAAGATCGGCAAAAAGTGATCTTCAAGAAACAGCATGCCGCACAACACAATGTCTGCTGAGGCAATGTCGGCTTTGCATTTTGCAATGAGCGCATCGTTGCCCGCGTATTCTGAGGCCGCGTGCAGGCTCCAATTCAGACCCGGAAAATCTCGCCTCAATTGATCGTTGGCGCGATGAAAAGAACTCGCAAAGTGCGTGTCCATGGTAACCACGACCAATTTGATGGGCGTGACGTCACGGATGGTCAGCTTAGGACTGTGAGAAGTAAGCTTTAGATTCATAAAGAGTCTCCGTAGTGATGACCGTCACGCCGCGTTCTAGTGCATAGCGTTCGGTGTTTCGGCGGGCCTTTCCCCGAACAAAAAATGGTATTTTTTTAAGTTCTTTTTCAGCACCTGCATCCCACCCTGCAACCGCGTTGCTCGGTGCACTTTGGCTCTTTGCCTGCTGCTGTGATGGCACGTCCACCAGCACAGGTTCAACCGTTGGAATGTCTCTTTCAAGCTGAGGCAATTGCTGATGCACACCACCGCCCAAGTGCGAAGGCGCGGCATTTTCGTGAAATTCTGAGTCACCTCGAAACATGCCAATCAGGTGTTCTTCCAAGCCCATCATCAGGGGGTGAACCCAAGTGTCAAAAAGCACATTGGCACCCTCAAATCCCATTTGAGGCGAATAGCGTGCTGGAAAATCTTGTACATGCACTGGGGCCGAAATGACGGCGCAAGGAACGCCTAAGCGTTTTGCAATGTGCCGCTCCATTTGGGTGCCAAGCACCAACTCTGGATTCAACTCTGTGATCCGTGCTTCAATTTCTAAATAGTCGTCACTGATCAAAGCGTCAACGCCATACAGTGCGGCTGCATCACGCACCTCTCGGGCAAACTCGCGACTGTATGTGCCAATGCCAACGACGGTAAAACCCATTTCCTGCGCTGCCACTTTGGCTGCAGCCACTGCATGTGTCGCGTCTCCAAACACAAAAACACGTTTACCCGTGAGGTAAGTGGAGTCAACGGAGCGGGTATACCAAGCAGCGCGAGATTCCAGGTTGGCTAAGGCGATTTCGGGCGCCAATCCCGCCAACTGGGCAACTTCGCGAACAAAGTCGCGCGTCGCATTTGTGCCAATCGGAATGGTCTTGGTAAAGGCTTGTCCATGTTGTCGTTGTAGCCACTGTGCACTCAAATTGGCTATTTCAGGATAAAGCACCACATTGAATTGCGCATCTGCCAAGCGAACCAAGTCTGCAGGTGTGGCAGTCAAAGGCGCTACTACATTGATCTCGACGCCCATGTCCGTGAGCAATTTACGAATTTCTGTCAGGTCATCACGGTGTCGAAAACCCAAAGCGGTGGGGCCTAAAATATTGCAACGCGGTTTGCTGCTTTGTGTCTTTTCAATTTGATCGAGTGGCAAAGACAATTTGCGAACCAATTGATAAAACGTCTCCGATGCGCCCCAATTCTCTTTGCGCTGATACGAAGGCAATTCCAAGGCCACCACAGGCACGGGCAGGTTGAGCGCTTTGCACAAGCCGCCTGGATCATCTTGTATCAATTCAGCTGTACAAGATGCACCGACCAACATCGCTTTGGGTTTGAAGCGTTCAAAGGCTTCGCGCGCTGCAGTCTTGAACAGCTCTGCGGTATCACCGCCTAAATCACGGGCTTGAAACGTGGTGTAAGTGACGGGTGGGCGCTTTTGCAAACGCTCGATCATGGTGAACAACAAATCGGCGTAGGTATCACCCTGTGGGGCATGCAAGACGTAATGCACATCCTCCATGGCCGTGGCAATTCGCATCGCACCCACATGGGGAGGGCCTTCATAAGTCCAGAGTGTGAGTTGCATGGCGCTGGTTCCTTTAAGCGGCCAAGCGCATGCGGCGCACCAGCGGTCGGGTGAAAAGTTCGGCCAAATCACCCGCTTGGTCATAGCCTTGAATAGGCGTGAACACCAACTCAATCGCCCACTTGGTGGTCATGCCTTCAGACTCCAAGGGGTTGGCCAAACCCAGTCCACACACCACCATGTCAGGGTGAAAAGCGCGGCACCGATCGAGTTGATTTTCGACGTGCTGGCCTTCCGACAAAAAGGTGCCTTCTGGCAGCATGGCCAACTCCACGGCCATGTGCTGACGGTGCAAATACGGTGTACCGACCTCCAACAATTTCATGCCCATTTCACGGGACAAAAACCGAGCCAACGGGATTTCAAGTTGCGAGTCAGGAAAGAAAAAGATGCTTTTACCTTCTAAATGCAACTTGGCTTTCGACAATGCGGTCTGGGCTCTAGAAAGGGGTCCCGCCACAGCGGCTTCAAATCGCTCTTTGGACACATCAAATGCATGGGCAGCAGATTGCAACCAAGCCGTCGTGCCCTCAATCCCGAGCGGGAAAGGCGCCGGCAACAAACTGGCCCCGCGAGCTTGCAGTAAACGTGCTGTATCGCCTAAAAAGGGTTGCGCCAATAACAACCGGGTGTTGGCGCCAATTGGCACCTGCTCTTGCGCATGGCGTGGGGGAAAGAATCGAACGCGTTCAATGCCCATGTGGTTCAAGATGCGCACAAACTGGTCTTCCACCACATCAGCCAAGGTGCCCACAATCAGCAGTTCTGGCTCGGCATCGGTTGGGGCCGATGGCATCACTGGCACCATGGATGCCAAACAAGCGTCCTCACCTTGGGTGAATGTTGTTTCAATACCGCTGCCAGAATAATTCAAGACACGCACTTTGGGTGAATGCTGAACAGACAGCCGAGAGGCTGCGCGTGACAAATCCAGCTTGATGACTTCGGAGGGGCAAGAGCCGACTAAAAAGAGCAACTTGATTTCCGGACGACGAGACAAAAGTTGATTGACAACACGGTCAAGTTCTTCATTGACATCGGCCAATCCTGCCAGGTCTCGCTCATCGATGATGGCAGTACCGAAGCGGGGTTCTGCAAAGATCATGACACCCGCTGCAGACTGAATGAGGTGAGCACAGGTACGTGATCCGACCACCAGAAAAAATGCATCTTGAATTTTCCGATGCAACCAAATGATGCCGGTCAAACCACAAAATACTTCGCGTTGACCTCGCTCTACCAGCGGTCTGGCATCTGTGCAGCCTTTGCTGGATTCTTTGTGGATAGAGATGACTTGGCTCATGCACTCACCTGAACAGACGAATTGACCAGGCTGTCCTGTGGCTTTTGCAATCGGGCCATGCGCAGTTTTCTGATGTACTGGGCTGCGTTGATGCCGTATGTGATGTACGCCGTCAATGCCAACAACAGTTGATCACCTGCTGACCAACTGCCTTCCCACCAAACCCACAAGTAAGCGGTGTGCAAAGCCATAACCAACATGCTGACCACGTCCTCCCAAAAGAAGGCATGAGCGAAAAGGTACTTGTCAAAGACAACCTTTTCCCAAATACAACCTGTGATCATGATCGCGTAAAGCACCAGGGTCTTGAGTACCACTGAAGCCAATGCCCATTCGGTGTTTTCGCCCGTTTTCAAGCTGTTCAACACCAAATACAGGCTCACCAGAAAAACCAAAAATTGAACCGGTGCCAACACACCCTGCACCAAGGTCCACCGCGTGGCATCGCGCTTGGCGCGCTGCTCTGGCGTGTACAAAACCTGGGGCTGAGATTGCTGCATGGCGTGCCTTTATTTCAAATCAACTGAGGCCACTTTAAAGCTTAAAAAAGAAAGTGTCAATAAAAATTGACAATATATGTGTTAATTAGGGATTACACTAGTGCGTATCAGTTCAACTTGTAAGAAACTGAGTTATCTGTTTAAAGATGGGGGTCGCTGTGGCTCAGTTTAAATTTGAAAAATTGAATACCTCAATAGAAAAACATTGGAATTCGGGGTCACTGGACACCAGGCTCAAACTCGGGTTTGGCTCTGGCCCTCGCCTGGTGGGTGGCAAAAGCTTTGCCAAGCCAGCCGTTCTCGATCAAAACCAAGTGAAACTGCTTTCACAAGCGGCTGTTCACAGCATGGAAGAGACGCGCAAAATCATGATGAATTGGCGTCGACAAGGCCATAGCCTGGCGGATATTTACCTCCAAGGCGTTGCGAAGTCCGCCAAACTGATCGGTGAACTTTGGACCACGGACGAGTTGGACTTTGTCAACATCAACATCGCTTTTTCTCGCCTGCATCGCGCGTTGCACGACTTCAGCACAGAATTCTTGGCCGAAGGGGGGAGCAAATCGAATGGCTTGAGCCTGCTGTTGATGACTGAACCTGGCTCGCAGCATGGGATGGGTGCTTTTATGTTGAGTGAATTCTTCCGTCAGGCCGGCTGGCGGGTCATGCTCGCTGCCCCCCAAGACATTGCAGATTTCAAAAGAATGTTCCTTTCTGATTGGTTTGATGCTGTTGCGCTGTCAATTTCAACAGACCGCCAAATAGAGGCCGTCTACAAGACCGTGTCTGAATTGCGAAAAGCAACGGTCAACCCGAATTTGAAAATATATGTGGGCGGCCCAATGGCTTGCCTTTCGCCAGACGCGCTGAATTGGACTGGCACTTCATTACTGGATAAAGACGCAGCCCAAACCGTTCAAATTGTCACCCAAGCTGCACGTGCTTCGGCTCCCTCTATGGCGGAGTGATCTCATCCCATAAGATCTCTTCATCATTGTTTATGACTTCAATATGTCTAATAAAATTGACACTGCGACGAGTCAATCATAATATAATTATATAAAATATAAATTACCTTAATAAATTCAACAAAATGATGAACTTTTCCGATCTTGATGATGTTAATTTCAACAAACTATTGGGATTAGTTTCGGACGTCAGTCTGGTCATCAGCGACAAAGGCTTCATCGAGGATGTGTCAACTGGACAAGACACTATGGCGACCTTGGCTTGCCATAACTGGCTCGGTAAGCGTTGGATAGACACTGTGACCACCGAAAGCAAAAGGAAAATTCAAGATTTACTGGTCATCCAACCGGAACCTCAAAGCCTACTTTGGCGCCATGTCAATCACCCCCTGCCCTCTGGCGGTGAGGCGGCTATCCAATACATCACTGTTGCGCTTAAAGACAACAAACTACTGGCCTTAGGACGAAACCTGGAGCGCCTTGCAGAACTACAACGGCGCTTGGTTGAAACGCAGCAGTCTATGGAGCGTGATTTTCTGAGGCTCAGGCACATTGAAGCACGTTACCGCGTCCTTTTCGAAACCTCGCCCGAAGCAGTGTTGGTGGTGGATACGCATTCATACCGTTTGATTGAAACCAATGCAGGCGCCCAATCGCTTTTCAAAGACGCTGGCAAACGACTGGTAGGTCGGGATTTCCGAGAGTGCTTCAAGCCCGAAAGTCAAGGCGAGGTTCAATCCCTGCTCAAAACCGCTCTCGCGACCGGCAGAATTGAAATGTGTTCGGCGACCATTCTGGGGGGCCCCTCCCCCATGACGGTATCGGCCAATGTATTCAGGCAAGAAGGTGGGGCGCAATTTTTAGTTCGCCTGACCCAGCGCGAGCCCTCCGCCGCCTCTCAACTGAATACAGACGCTACCGTGGTTTTGAGTGAAGCCATGGAGCACTTCCCCGATGGATGGCTGCTGACAGACCTTTCTGGTACTGTGAAAAGTGTGAATGAAGAAGGCATGGCGCTACTGGGCTTGACGGCGGCGTCACAAGTGGTGGGCCAACCCTTGGAACGTTGGTTGATCCGAGGTGCAGTGGATTGGGGTGTACTCAACACCTCATTGAAACAACAAAAGCCAGTCAGGAACTTTGCCACAGAAGTGAGGACACTGTCAGGCATGACGCTGCCCGTTGAAATCTCCGGCGTCTTTTTGGCCAAGCCAGAGCCACTCTTTGTGATGTTCGTGAGAGATTTAAATAGGCGTTCACAGTCATCTGTGCAGGCCTCTGCGGCAGTGCCCAATCCGTTTTTTGAATTGTCGCAATTGGTGGGCCGCAGGCCCATAAAAGATATCGTAGGCGATACCGTCGATACGATTGAACGCATGTGCATCGAGGCGGCCCTCGAGCTGACGCACAACAACCGCGCCTCTGCGGCCGAAATGCTGGGACTTTCGCGCCAAAGTCTGTATGTCAAGCTCAGAAGATTCGGAGTTTTATCAGAAAACGATGCCGACGCAGACGCCAGCGCCTGAACAGGGCATGGCCTGATAATCAGAATCCCTACTTTCGTTTGCATTATTTTTCCCTTGAAAACCAAGGGTAATTGGCAGTGGCGTTTAATCTGAAAAGTGTTCAGAATAAACACATTAGCGGATCGGTATGCTATTTTGCTGGAGAAGAACTACCCCGATCGCCCTTCACTTAGAAGGCACGCTGATTAGCCTTTAGGAATTTTGCATGACTAAATTGAATAGCTTGCATAGATTAAGTGTTCAAGAATCCGCAAATGATGAGTGCAAAGAGTATCTTGAGGATGTGATTGGGAAGCAACTCATTCCCAGGCTTTTGAATTCCCAACATTACAACGAACGATTGGCCTCCCCAGAGGTTTCAGGCGCCGATGCAGTAGCCTTACCTGAATTCAGTGACTTCACTGATGCCTGTCGGAATGGCGATTCTTTGCGTGTGAACCACATTGTGGACACTCTGATCGCACAAGGATTTGCACAAGAAAAAATCTTTTTAGAATTGATCAGCCCAGCAGCCAGACACTTGGGCTCGCTTTGGGACAAGGACTTGTGCAGCTTCGCAGAGGTCACTTGTGGCCTGGCCGTCATGCACCAAGTTATATACCGCCTGGGCTATGAGTTTCGTGAGGGCCAACACGGCAAGGGTGATAAAACCAATGTCATGATGTGCTGCGCGCCGGGCTCATCGCATCTTTTGGGTGCCACCATTGTGGGGGATTTATTCAGAAGAGAGGGTGCAAGCGTGGTGATTGAAGTTTCATCCACCCAAGAAGAACTTGTTCGCGCTGTTGCCAACGAATGGTTTGATGTGATTGGCATTTCTGTCGCCATTGAATCTCAATTGCTTGAATTGAAATCGCTGGTTAAAGAGCTCAAAATGAGTTCAGGCAATCCCAATGTCAAGGTGCTCTTAGGCGGTCCCATTTTCATGTTGATTAAAGCGACGCCCGATATGTTTGACGCTGACGCGATTTCTAATAACGCGCAGGAAGTCGTGTCATTGCTCAAGAGTTTTGCTGCCAAATAGGCCTGCAGCCTTGAATCAAGCCCGCCTTGGCATTCTCCAAGGCAACATCAATCGCACCGGCCATGAGACCAGTCTTGGAATATTCAAGCTTTCATGAACCGCAGTCAAGTCTTCTCCCAGAAGGCGCGTTCTCAGCAATGAGCGTGCATAAAACGGCGTATCTTCCAGGGTGCTCACAATTTGGGGGGCAACGCTAGATTCGCTGCACATGGCGCGCTGAATCCGCCACGCAGAAGCTGGCAATTGGTGACGTCCGGGTGCCTCAAAAGGGCTGTAACTTCCATCTGGAGAAAATCTTTGCGACACCACACGGTTGGGTCCATTTTTGGGCCTGACGTCATACACCACGCAGGTGTCTCCATTGTTCATTTCGGCCCGAGCCCAGTCCCAATCCGAAAACCCTTGGTCCACGGGTTCATCGCCTTCATTGGAGTCCATGTAGGCGTGACCTCGCCAACTTAAGCCCGGGCTGTCCATCTCAACTTGAACGCGTGAGCACGGTGCAATGGGGCCCCAGCGATGCAAACCATCGTTGTCCAAGGCTGTCACAAAATCACAAAGTCCCTCTGGGCGAACCGTCACTCGGCCACGCACCCGCTGGGGCCATGGCACATTGATCTCATCGATGTCGATCACCAATTCTTGACCATTCCACTGCAAACTGCTAGGACCAATTTGGAAGTTTTTGGCATTGCGATGAATGCGCTGACGGCCTCGCTCGGTCATGGTCCAACGCTTACCGCCTTTCCCATACAAAGCCACATTCAGGGCACAATAATTTTCTGGATCTGCCACGCCACCTTGAAGGCTTCGGGCCAGCGCGTAGTAAGGCGAAAAAACGCTTCCCACAAAAGCAATGATGGACAAGCCATAGTCACCGTCATCACTTAACGCATCGACATACCACCAGAGATAACCACCCGGCGGGACTGTTTGGTCAAACCGAGGTCCGCCATCAGCGTCGCGGCCGCCAAACGTCCCGACATGGCGGCCATCGGCACGCCCGGCCCCGGGTGGACGCTGCCCCCCGCCATGTAAAGGCCCGGCACTCTGCTGCGCGCAGAGGGACGACGAAAGGCTGACATCCAACCGTGGGTCGCCTGACCATAAAGCGCTCCCCCACTGCCCGGGAAGAGACGGGCAAAGTCCTGTGGCAGCGTTCGAACCACTTGTTGCGATGAGGCCTTGATCTCTAGGCCACAGCGGCGCATCAGCGCCAAACTGCTCGATTCGCATGCGTGTATCTCCGATGAATTGAATGAATGAGTGTCGCCGTCAGCAGGTGCATTGACAAGGCATAAAAGTCTTTCCAAGCCCGGTTGGGCCAGTCCGTCGTCGCTGCGATCTTGGGCACAAACGTAAACAGTCCCTTGTGAAGGCAATTGGCGCTTATGAAAAATATCCTCAAACTCGGCTCGATAATCTTGGTTGAAAAACACGTTGTGCCTGACCAATGGAAACCCGCTGGTTTTTGCGTGCATTGACAAAGTAAACGCAGAGAGTGATCTTTGTATGGGAAGCACAGGCTCGAAACTTGTGGTGATCGATGTGCCGTGTAGGCCACTGGCCAAAGCAGCCACGTCCCCGTTAAAAATCACATGGTCAGCTTCTATCACTTCGCCGGTAGAAAGCGCCACCCCACTCACGCTCCCTTGCGATGTCATGATCTCAGAACATGCAACCCCATAGCGAGATTTCACACCATGCTTGAGGCCTAAGTTGGACAAGGCCGTTGCAACTTGAAGCATGCCACCAGTCACTGACCAAACCCCGTCTAACTCCACCTGCGCTACCAACATCAGCGTCGCAGGTGCAGACCAAGGCGATGAACCGCAATAGGTGGCATAGCGACCAAACAATTGCTGTAAACGAGGATCGTGAAAATGTCGACCTAAGCTGCGCCATAAACTGGCAAAAGGCCCCAAGCCACCCAAAGTGAGCATGCCATTCAAGCCCAAGTCATTCACCATGCTGAAGAGACTCGGACGTTCACTGCGGATATAGGGCTTTTCTAAAGTGTCGTACAAGGCACGTGTTTGCTGACAAAAGCTTAAAAATCGACGTGCTTCTTGGGGGCTGCTGAATTGTGCAATGGCATCTGCCGTTCGCACTGTGTCAGCACATAAATCTAGGGTTTGCGAACTGTCATCCCAGGCATGTCGGGCAAGAACACCTATGGGTTCCAATTGCAAAATATCCTCGAGCGAGGTTCCTAGGTTTTCAAGCATTTGGTCTAACACCCAGCGCATCGTAAAGACCGTGGGGCCGCTGTCCACGCCCACACCATCGACTTGCACTTGTCTTATTTTTCCGCCCGGCTGATTGGCGCTTTCGATGAGTGTGACATCGAGACCGTGGTGCGCCAAGACCAAGGCACTGACCAAACCGCCAATGCCCGCACCCACCACCACCACGCGAGGCGTTCGCGTAGATTTATGCATAGTGTTTGCCCAACCATTGGCCTTGAACATTCAAAGGCACAAAACGCGCAAACATAGATTCAGCAAAATAACCATGTTGATGGGCAGCTTGAATAGCCTTAAGGTGCGAACCTGTTCGAGCGTAAGCGTTCATGTCGGTCACGCTGTCCCAGATGCTGAACGTGGCTTGCCGGAAAAAAGGCGCCTCCCCCAAACCCACAGCCAACCGGCATCCTTCAACGTCCTTCAACGCAGTTTGTGAGGGTGGCGCATGCCGCCAAAAAGCATGCGCTTTGTTGAACTTGATAGAAGCCCTGGTCAGCGCTGCCACAGGTCCTTGCACGGGGGGGTCGCAAGCGACTTGCAAAGAAATGCCGTCCCAACTGCCGCGGCATGACCATGTTTTCAGCGTCACACAACAAAACTCATCCGATCGGCTTTGATACGTTTGAACAAGGGGCGAGTGCGCTATGAAATCTTGCGCTGTCTGAGAAGATTCAAACAAGGCAAAGACGCCTTGACGCGAGCGACTGGGCCGCAGGTCAAACCCGCCCTCAAAGCCACTGCCCAATACTTTTGAAAACAGCAATCCAGGGATTCCTTGTAAAGCCCGAGGTCCTCGCACAATACGCGACCAACCCCACAGCCTGGAGGCATCAGCAATGTCGGCCAGCAAGAGAACGGCCGTTTGGTCGTCAACATCCGCTTGTGGTGTTTTGCTCATTTGCGAATTGCCATTAAAAAAGGCCTGCACCGCAAAGGATGCAGGCCTGGTGATTTTCAGAGTTTAAGGCTTTGCCGCAAGAGTCTGAAGCTCTGGAAAGTCTTTGGCCATTTTTGCACCATAAAGCGGTTTGTAGGCGCCTTGATGGCAAGTGCTGCAATTGACTTTGGCGACATCGCCCTTGGGTCCGAGGCGATTTGCCGGAAACTGATCGGTGAGCGGAATGATGTATTCATTGTTCAAATCCCGTGCCATCCGAATGCCGTGCCATGCCGTCACCCGTTCTGGCCTTGACTCTTCCCAAGAGGCAAAGTTGCGTGTGTTGTGGCAATACGTGCAATTCACACCCAGAGATTCCGACATGTGCACCATCAGCGAATAAGTGTGCTCAGCTTGCTTGGTCGATGCGCGATTGGCATTCGCGCCCACACCGGTCATGGCTGTGTTGCTGTTGACACGAATTGGCTGTGCATTCATGAGGTAAGGCGAAAAAGGATCAGATGGCAAAGACGTCAAACCGGCTGCTTTGGTGGCCATGTTTTGACCTGCCAAATCGCCCAATAAGCTGTTTGCATAAAGTCGGTCTTTTGGAGCTGTCCAAACTTGCGTCGGGATGTTGTTGCCTCGGTGACATGTGTAGCAAGTCACACCGGTTTCAGCTACGTGCGCTTTGTAGTCTTGATTCACTTTTTGGGTCATCTCGATCATGCGCCTGGCCACCACCTTGGTGTACTTGTCATCGTCTGCAAAATTTTGAACATTGTGGCAATAAGCACAACCCGCTTCTGGTGCAACCCATTGGGTAATGGCTGCCATGTGGCGGTTGAACTGGCCCACGCTCAGATCGCCTAAAACTTGAACATTTTTGTAAACGTCCTTGGCTTTGGGACCATCCTCTGAGGCGGCCTCTGCGGCAGCGGGTGCGGTATTCAGAGACGCCTGCTTGGCGAGGGTGCGAGGGTTGTAGATTTGCTCCATACCCGTGCCACGAAAACCAGTTTGAACCGTTTCAATGGGCGGTCTTTCACAACCCGCCAACATCACAACTGCCATCAAGCAAAGTGCAGTTTTAAGCATAATTTTCATGGTTTCACTCCCAGAATAGCTGGATCGACCACAACAGGGCTGCCCAATGGGTAGGCAGGCACAACATGGTGTTTGACAGACCAGAGGTACCAGTTGTCAACGACGGTTCCTGTGAGCAAGATACCGACACCGCCAACCAAGGGGCACAGCACTGCGAACCACCAAGCCCAGCGGTGAATGGATTCCATGCTGGCATTAAAGCCCATGGTCCAGCGCCAGAACAAGCCAGCACGCTCAGAAGCCGTACCGCGGTCTACAATTTGTTCAATCTCACGCTCACCGCCGTAACGTCCGACGGCCAAGATGGTGGCACCGTGCATTGCAAACAACAGCACCGAGCCATACAAGAACACAATCGACAAGGCATGGAACGGGTTGTAGAACAAGTTGCCGTAGCGCAGCGAGATGGCCGAGACCCAATCTAAGTGCGGAAAGATCCCGAAGGGTACCGCCTCAGACCAACTGCCCATCATGATGGGGCGGAAAAAACCGCAGACCAAGTAGAGCCAAATAGCAGCCGCAAAAGCCCAAGCCACATGCGTTCCCAAACCCAATTGACGTGCTCGCCGGTAAGTGCGAGCCCACCAAAGCAAGATGGAAGTGGTCAGCATGAAGCCAACGATAAGCCACCATCCACCTTGTTCAAGGGGGGGGAAATTCAAGCCATAAGCAGGCGGCGGTGGCTCTAGCGCCAGCCAAAATAACTGTCGAATCAACTGAATGGGGTTCCAGTCCACAGAGGCCAACATATTGAAACCAATGATGTTGAACGCAGCGATGCCGAAAATCAGGGAGGCTACACCGAGTGATCCGAGATAGACGGGTCCAATTTGCGCATTGCCAATGCGACCAAACAGGTGCACCAGAAAAGGTTCTCCCGTGCGCTTGTCGTCACCGCGCGGTAAGTCTATGCCGTGGTGCAAAGGCCCAACGGGCTGCACCGAGGTGAAAAGATTTTGGTATTCGGCCATTTCAATTTCCTCTCTTTAATTAGGTACGCCAGATGGGCATGTTGAGCCACCAGCTCCACCATTCAGGCCAAGCGCCAGTCCAAAACGGACCACTCACCACAATACAAACTATGCCAAACCAAACACCTGCCAGCGCCAAGAACAAGCCCAAGCGGTGAATGCCCAAAGTGCCCACGGAGTAGCCAATCAGGTCGCGGAAGAACGTGTCCTCATGTTCAGGTGTCTTGACCACCTGACCTTTGCCTGGGTTGGTAGCAGACAGCACCAAGCCGCCGTGCATCGAGAGCGCGAGGGTGGCTGCGAAAAACAAAGTCACAGCAATCATGTGCCACGGGTTGTAGTGAAAGTGCAAGTACTGATAAGCAGTGTTGCTGACCCAGTCAAGATGGCTGTAGATGCCGTAGGGGAATGCATGTCCCCATGCACCCATCAGCACGGGACGGATCACTTGCAAACTGACATACGCCAAGATCGCCATACCAAAGGCGACCGGGACATGCAAGCCCATGCCTAGCTTGCGGGCAATTTCAACTTCGCGCAATGCCCAGGACACGAAAGAACCAATGGCGCAGACAGTGATCAGTTGCCACAATCCCCCCTCCATCATGGGTGCAAAACGCAAGCCATAAGCAATGTCGGGCGGGGCAATATTGATTTGCCAGACGTTCCAAGTGGGGCCCATGGCAGCGCCCCACAAAATCATCATGGTGCCGGAAAGTGCAAAAAACAGGGTTGTGATTCCGAAGAATCCAACGTAGAAAGGACCGACCCAAAAATCAAACAGGTCGCCTCCAAAAAGAGTACCACCGCGTACACGGTATTTGCGTTCAAAACTTAACATGGACATACTGGCATCCTCCGACCAAATGGCTGTTTTCGAGGTCTTGTGGGCTTAATTTCAGAAAATTAAAAGGACAGACGTAGCGTTCAAATTGAGCGACGTACGTCTGCCTGAATAAAGACCAAGGGTCCTTACTTTTGCGGCAAAGCCGCATTTTGTGGCTGAACTCTCGCCGCTGCGGCTTTGGCCGTATCGGGATGCCAGCTGTTGATGTTGTACCGATCGCCACTGATTTGAATCAGATGAATCGATGTTGAAATAAAGGCAATCATGAGTCCGGTCAGAACAATTGCCTTGCGGGGATCTATTACACGCCACATGCGCCACATAGTAAATTCCTTTCTTAAATCACTTGAGAAATAACGGTATGTACAGAAGAACTCACGCCATCCAGCAGAGTCATCGATTTTTCTGCTCCAGGAAGCCAAATGCGCCAATCAATAAAGAACATTTGGCCAACTAAAGCAATTGCGATGAACAGCACGAAAAGCAATACAAAAATCATCCAATAACCTTCATAATGATCAATCGGGTCATGGGTTATTTTGCTGTCGTTCAAATTTGTCATACATACCTCCATTGAATGGTTCTTTTAGAACCAGGGACGCCAGATCCACACCAAGCTGTGGGCGAAGAAAGCTCCCACAGCCCACAACAGGTAGCCCTGTATGAAGTACTGGTGAAACTCTTGGGCTTCTTCGTCTGTCAGCCCTGAAGGGTTAGCTGCATCAGTCATAGTTTGTGCCTCTTTCTAAATGCCTTACGGCAACTCCCTGAACCCTTGCGGGTTCAGGACGGACTGTTGTGGCTTTGACACCGCAACAGGTGGACCCTCGGCCAGGCCGAAGGATTGTCGGTCCAACAAAATCAAGTGCACATCTTTCATGCATGTGCTCCTTCATTCGCTTTACCGAACAATTCTGTGAATCTTTCCGCTTCAACATGAGAGCGGCCGGTTTCCCGTGCATCTCGCTCCGCTTGATCGCGCATTCGCTTCGCTGCTGAAATTCGAACCAATACCGGTTGTTGTTCCAGCAAAGCTTCTAATATGTCTTGCGCCTCAGGCTCCCACGGGACAGTGGTATTGGGCGCAGAGCGACCCAGGGTGCCCTCGATTTTGTCCATCTCCGTGCCCAATGGCAGGATGTGGAAAAGGGCATCGAACAGGCCGTTGCAAAACTCTTGGATGATGTAAGTGGCGCCGGCGTAACCCATGAAAGGCGTACCGGTATGGCGACGAATGAT
Organism: Limnohabitans sp. Rim8; assembly: GCA_945901045.1. Classification (GTDB taxonomy): domain Bacteria; phylum Pseudomonadota; class Gammaproteobacteria; order Burkholderiales; family Burkholderiaceae_C; genus Limnohabitans_A. The sequence continues at coordinate 12,745 of CAMDKK010000007.1, read as the reverse complement.
GGGCAAGGGAAAACTGGCCGGTATGAAACTGGTTTTCATCATGCCGCCGCCACCACACTCGGCCAAATAAATGCGCTCGTTGTAACTGCCGTACAGGATAAGCGGTGTTTTTTCGGTGACCAGTCTGCGCACTTCTGCGTTGTCCGTTTTGGCACCCGCTATGCGTGAGATGGCAAAGTTGCAAGGCAGGCCCATTTCGTCTTCTAAGAAGTGGCGAATGCCGCGCGTGTAGGTTTCATTGGCGACAACGCCGAAGTTGGCGGTACCAAAAAAGTCTTGCGTGACCGAGCGCCACAAATCCCAGATGGGTTTGATGGTGCTGTGCTTTTCTCTTTCGATGAAAGGCTCTGGATCCAGGCCAAGCAATTCACCCAGGGACCGTAAAAATTTGGTGGTGCTGTGCAAGCCAATGGGCGCTTGTAAATAGGGGCGCTCTAAGGCTTCACAGAGCATGCGACCGAACTCGCGGTACATGCAAATGTTCACATCGGCTTCGACCAAACGCGAAACATCTGCAAGGTGTGAACCCAATGGGAAGACCATGTTGACTTCTGCGCCAATGCCTTGGACCAAACGGCGAATTTCAGCCAAATCGCTTGGGCAGTTGAAGGTGCCGTAGCTGGGTCCAATGATGTTGACACGAGGACGCTCGCCCTCTTTGCGCTCGCGCTTAGGCACATGCTTGATACCGTACTGTTGCCACAGCCAGTACATGGCGCGGTTCGCGCATTGCCATTGATCTTCGTCGATGGTACGGGGTAAAAAGCGTTGCAGGTTGGTGCCTTCGGGCGTGACGCCACCACCAATCATTTCAGCAATCGAACCCGTGACCACCACAGAGGGTAAGTCAGGGTTGAGCGTCGCGTGCGCACGGCGCATTGCGCCTTCGGTGCCTTCGCGACCCAATTGTTCTTCTGCCAAACCGGTCACCACAATCGGTAGCTCGTGGGGCGGCAGGGCATCGGTGTAATGCAGCACCGAAGTGACAGGCAAGTTCTCGCAGCCCACTGGGCCGTCAATGACAACTTGCAAGCCTTTGATGGCGGTGAACACATACACCGCCCCCCAATAGCCTCCAGCGCGATCGTGGTCAAGAACTAGCATCAGATCATGGCCTCCGCTTTGCGTTTTTTGGCGAGCTTTTCAAGCTGCCTGCGCGTTTCGGCTTCAAATTCAGGGCGATTTTGCGGCACACCGTGTGAGGCTTCCCAAACGCCTGCTGCATGGCCTGTGCCGGTGTCACCAAAGAAAGCTTTCATTTCATCAAAGCGCGACTTGTTGGCAATCGCGCCATTGATCACCTGTGCCAAAGAACCTGCACCAGCCGGACCCATCAAGGGGCGTGCAGAAATGAGGTTGGTGAAATACAGGCTGGGAATGCTGAGCTCTTTGGCCGCTTGCACCACCGGTGTGGTCCCAATGGCCAAATCGGGCTTCCACTCGTGCATGGCAGCCATGTCTTGTTCAAGCGATGCGCGGTATTGCACATGCACACCACGTGCTTGCAACCATTCACAGTCAGCAGCACTCCAAGGCGTTTTTGGGCAGGCCGTTCCAACGTAGCGCAGATCGGCACCGCTCTCCACCAGCAAACGCGCCACCAACAACTCAGAGCCTTCATAGCCACTGAGCGTGATGCGACCTTTAATGGGTGACTTGGCCAAGCCGGCTTTGATGGCACCCAGCATGATGTTTTTAACCATGTCAATTTTGGCTTGAGGCACATTGGCCGCGTTGCCGATGGCTTGCAACCAAGCTTCTGTGCCGTCATGGCCCACTGGGGCAGAACCAACAATGGGGCGACCCGCTGATTCAAATTCGCGAATGCTGGCGGTGTAAAACGGGTGAATGGCGGCAACCGCTGCGCAATCGAGTGCTGCATAAAGCTCGCGCCATTCGCGTGTGGGCACCACAGGGCCGGCTGCAATGCCCATGGGCTCGAGCATGCGGCCAATGATCATCGGGTCGGCGGGAAACATTTCACCAATCATGGTGATGGTGGGCTTGTCAGAGCGGCCTGTGCGAGGCGCTTGAACGGGACCCGCCACAATTTCTTCACGTGCATATTTCAGCATGGCGCCAGCCAACACATCTTTGGCTTCTGCGTGCGTGGGCACCCCAAAACCTGGCACATCGACGCCAATGATGCGAACACCATTGATCTCTTTGGGCAGCAATTGCAATGGCACACCACTGGCCGTGGGCACGCACAAGTTGATGATCACGATGGCGTCGTATTTTTCAGGATCGGCCTGGTCGAAAACAGTCTCGCGAATATCTTCAAACAATTTGCCAGTGACCAACGACTCAGAGTTAAAAGGAACGTAGCCCACACTGCGCCGAGCGCCATAAAAATGGGAAGTGAAAGTCAAGCCATACACACAGCAAGCAGAACCCGACAAAATGGTGGCAGTGCGGCGCATGCGAAGACCCACGCGCAAGGAGCCAAAGGCAGGGCACATGCTCTGCGGCTGATCGTGCGGGCCTGCTTTGGGATCTACAGGATAGTCTTTGGCATATTGCGCCAGCACTTCAGACTTGCCCGAGGCTTTGGCCGCAGCCAGCATTTTTTCGCCGCCTGAGTGGCAGCCCATGCCGTCACCTTCCAAAGCGGTACTCATGCCCGCCGGAGCTTCTGAAACAGGGACGATAGGGATCGTTTTGATCATGGTGTCAAACTTCGTCGTACACAACTTCGAGGGTGGGCTTGCTGGTGTCAGTCTTGCCGCACATGTCAAATTGGGTGGCAGGCTCAAGCACCACATCGCGCCCCACAGCTGAAGCTGCAAACAAGCCCAACAACTGGTCTTGCGTCATAGGGTTGGGACGAATCGGCACTGATGTATGGACGTTGGCGGCCAGTTCGGCAAACATGGGGCCCCACACGGATTCGGGGCGACCAATGATTTCGTAACTTGCGCTTTTTCTGCGAATGTCTTCGTTGGCAGGAATGGTGGACAACACCGGAATGCCGACCTTTTCGGCAAAGTTGGCAGCCTCGCCAGTGCCGTCGTCGCGGTTGATCACCATGCCGGCCACACCCACATTGCCACCCAGTTTGCGGAAATATTCAACTGCCGAGCACACGTTGTTGGCCACGTACAGGGACTGCAAATCGTTGCTGGCCACCACAATCACTTTTTGGCACATGTCGCGTGCAATGGGCAAACCAAAGCCGCCACAGACAACGTCACCCAAGAAGTCGAGCAGCACGTAGTCAAAGCCCCACTCGTGAAAACCGAGTTTCTCTAGCAACTCGAAACCGTGAATGATGCCGCGGCCACCGCAACCACGTCCCACTTCGGGTCCGCCCAATTCCATGGCATACACACCATCGCGTTTGAAGCAAACATCGCCAATGGCAACCGCTTCACCCGCCAATTTTTTCTTCGAAGAAGTTTCGATGATGGTGGGGCATGCGCGGCCACCAAACAACAAACTGGTGGTGTCACTCTTTGGATCGCAACCAATCAACAAAACCTTTTTGCCTTGTTGCGCCATCATGTAACTCAGGTTGGCCAGCGTGAAGCTTTTGCCAATACCACCCTTGCCATAAATGGCAATGATTTGCGTTTCTTTGGTGACGGGCTGCGTGCTGACAGCCTCTGTAGGCAAGGCCGCCTCTTTGCGAAGACGATCCACAAATTGAATGGCTTGTTCGGTTGATGTTGATTGTGTTTTCATGCGTGAGCGCTCCAGTCCAGAACCATCTTGAGACAAGAAATATCTCCAAACGCCGTCTCATAGGCAGCGTTAGCAGATTGAAATGCTTGCACGTGTGTGACCAAGCCTTTGAGAGAAAGCTGACCGCGGTTGACCAGTTCATTCACAGCCAGTAAATCGGGCCTCTTCCATTCGGAGGAAACACGAATTCGCGCCTCCCTGCTGAATGCTGGCGAGTAAGAGAACTGCAGTCCATGTTTGTAAAGACCTGCCAACACCACTTCGCCACCAGGCCGAATTCTTTGGATCAACTGATCCAAATCAAAGGTATCGCCATTCATGTGGTAAACGGCGTTGTAGTCTTTGCGAGAGTCGTCCTCTGGACGAATAACTTCGTAGCCTTGGGCGCCTGAGGCCAGCTCGGCTTGTGTTTCCCAAACGGTCGGCGCAGGACATCCTGCGGCTACCGTGAGACGCGCCAACAATCTGCCCATCACGCCGTGACCAATGATCAGGTCGGGCGGCGTGAATGGCGCATCAATACCCCCGCCTGAAACAGCGTGATAAGCAGTTGCGGCAAGGGCCAACAATACGGCGTCCACACCCAGCACATCAGACACCGGCACAACGATTTGATCCGACACCACCAATCGAGATGCGGCCCCTCCAGACATACTTTTGACACCGGAAAAGCAATTGGCACCTGGCACGAAAACCATGTCGCCTTCTTTGAGTTTGGCCCCCTGAGGTGCCTTAACCACTTGGCCCACAGTTTCAAAACCGGGTATCAGTGGGTAACCCACGCCTGCAAAGGCTTGCATGCTCCCATCCCACAACATGCGTTCGGCATCGGTGCTGATACCACTGTACTGAACAGCCAACTCCAATTGACCTGCCTGCACCTGGGGCAGTTCGAGCGCCTGTAAGGACAATTCCTTGGGTCTGCTAAAAACAACGGCTGTAGATTTCATGGGTGTATTTTTAATCTTACAGTTCAATGTGTCAAACTTTATTTACAGTTTTTCGTGAAAACTAGGGCAAACACTTAGGCTTTCGGCCCAAAAGAATTCGCGCATGAATCGGCATGTTGTTAGGCAGCAGTTCGAGACCCACAAAACCGGCCTTGCTCATCATCAGCATCAGCTCTTCCGGCGTTCTAAGACGGCCCGCGCCCATGGCAAGTAAATAAAAATGAAAGTAAACATCTGTTTGGGTAGGCCCATCCGCACATTGGGAGTAGGTTTTCGCCATAGGTTCAGCCAAGAGCAAGATCCCGCCCACCGGCAATGCATCGTGTATTTTTTGAAGTAATTGCTGAACCACCTCATCAGGGTGATCGTGCGCCACGCGCACCAAAGTGACCAAATCGGCGCCTTGAGGCAAGGGATCGTGCAAGAAATTACCGGGACACAAGCTCAGGCGATCGGTCAAGCCTTTGCTTTGAAAAGTAGCCTTTGCCAACTCGAGCACAGGGGGTAAATCAAACAATTGAAGTTTCAAATGCTTGGCGTGCAAGGCCAGTTCACTGGCAAATCGACCCTTGCCAGCGCCGACATCCAACACGCAGCGATGCTCCTCAAAATAATAGGATTTGAGAATTTCTTGAACCACAAACTCTTGCGATGAAGCCATCAAATCAGAATAGCGGCTGAACTTTTCTTGGGCCACTCGCTCTGCTGCTTGCGCATCGTGGGCATATGGCCAATATTCGGCCATATGGCCTTGCCACGCGTTGTTTAAAAAAGCCAATGGGTCTTGCATGTCGCGGTACAACAAATGGTTGTGCTCAACCATGGCACCTATTCCGGGATGCATGGCCAAAGGAACACCTAAAGCACCCAAACCAAATCTTTGATGGCTGCGAGATTCCAGCAGTCCCAAAGAAACTGCCGACACCAACAAACGTTGCAAGGCTTGCTCAGACACCCTCGTTTGAAGTGCAATTTGCTGAAGGTCAAGCGGCTTCTGGTAAAGCATTTTGAACAGGTCTAAGCGAACGCAACCCAACAAGACTTGAGAGTAGACAAAACCCGACATCAAGTCGAAGATTTGTTGGGTTCGCCGTTTTGTGATCCAGCGAGTCAGCGGGTTGCTCAATGACCACTGGTACAAGCGAGGACTTGCATAAAGACGCTCTAGCCACTGCAGAAAACTGTCTTGCCAAGTGGTAACTTCCATAAGTGGATTGGGCAATCTGGCGGCGTCCATGGGCTTGCTCATTGCACGCTCTGCTGTTGTTGCGTGGCTTGACTCCTTGTGGCACGCGTCTTAACGGGCTTCGTGAAGGCAGCACGCTTTCGATAGTCTTCACACATAGATTTCGGCACCAAGCGCTGCGACTCCAGCAAAACCAAATGCTTGAGCATGTCCTTGCAAGCGCAGTCTGGAATGGAACTTCCCGCTTGTGCAATGAGTGAATCAAAATGCTGAATTGCGCCCTCTAAACCCAAGGCTTGTGCTGAACTGGGACGCTCGTTAAGTTTGTCTTGTCCGACAGGTTTTCCCAACATCGCAATGTCACCCAACACATCACGAATGTCATCGGCAACTTGGTAGGCCTCCCCCAAGAAGGCACCCAATGACACCCAAGGCTGAGGCGATTGGCCGCTGGCAATGGCACCAGCAGATGTCGCAGATACAAATAATGCACCTGTCTTGGATCGCTGATACTGGGCCAAGTCTGCGGAGGTTTCACATTCCCATGCTTGCCCTGCCACAATACCGTGGGGCAAGCCAACACCCTGCGACAGGTTGTCCATCAGTGCAATCAATCGATCGGGGTAATGTCTTCCGGCGTTTAACAAAACTTGATAGGCCATGACAATCAAACCGTCACCGGCCAACAGCGCCAAAGGCTCACTGAAGGCTTTATGCACCGTGGGCAATCCCCTTCGAAAATCGGCATTGTCAAAAGCCGGCATGTCGTCATGCACCAATGACGCACAGTGCATTAATTCCAGTGCGACCGCTGCGGCATTGGTCAACTCAGGCGCATCATCGCCACACGCCACCGCCACCGCCAGACACAGTTGCGGGCGGATTCGGGCACCGCCTGAAAAAACAGCGTGACGCATTGAAGATTGCAACAGGGGCGGTGCCCCAAAGCCGGCGGCCGCCGCAAAGTGTGAGCTCAGCGCCTCTTCGGCCCGCTTCAATAGACTCATAACGTCCCCTTTTAAGGAATCTGCAAAGGTAAGATGAACAGTTGCAGATGTAAATATAACATTACAATAAATAATGTCAACATGAATTGACACTGTTTCGCTTTTTCATACCTAGGGGAAACCATATGCACGAAACGATCAGTCAATATTTACCTGCGGATGACGTACAGAGAGTCTTGCTCCATAACGAAATTCACATGCGCCCTTCTGCAACCTTTCGCCTCCCTGCATTGGTTATTTATGTCGCCGTATTGAATTCAAAAGTATCTGCCTCTGAGGAGTTAGACCACCTCAAGCTGCTGCCTCAAACGCAATCGTTGGCGCTTGAGCAAATGACCGGTAATTTTTTACAACTTGAGTGCCCCGGCTACAAGGTGATTTGGGAAAGACATTCAGAGTTCACGCGCTACACCATTGTCCAATCCCTGCCTGCAAATGCCCAATGGGGAAGCGAGTTACCCGAATTTGCCGAGCATGCAGCAACCGGCAACGAATGGTTGAGAAAGATTCCAGGAAAAACCATCACGGCCATTCATTTGGGAATTCTGAATGAAGGCATAAACGACCCAGACGCGTTTTACAAAGCCAAAAGATGGCTGGGCAATGGCACGCTTATTGGCTCCAAAATGGGGCGAACGTTTGACCATCAATCGCACTCGCACCTGATGACCAACTTGAAAATTGGGGCAGACGGTTTTGAACGAATTTTGGTGCTCGCCGCACCTGAAACCTCCGAAAATCGTGCGGGGCGAATTGTGCAAAGGCTGCTTGAATTAGAAACCTATCGGATCATGTCTTTGCTGAGCTTGCCCGTGGCCAAAAAACTCGCTGCCAAGCTGAGGGAAACGGAAGTTCAGCTGGTAGAAATTACCGAGCGGCTTGAAAAAAAGAAAGACAGTGACGACGTGTTACTGAACGAATTGGCCACTTTGGCGACGCAGGTTGAAAGCTTAACTGCCGAGCACAGTTACCGCTTCTCCGCTGCGTTGGCCTACGATGCGATTGTTCGCGAACGCATTTCCGAAATGCGCGAACAGCCTTTGTCTGGCATGCAAACCGTTGGCGAATTCATGCAGCGTCGTTTAGCCCCAGCGATTGCCACGGTCAAAGTCACGTCAGAAAGATTGGCGGCTTTGGCTGAGCGAGTGGCCAGAGCAAGCGGACTGTTGCAAACCCGTGTGGAGATAGCTGCCGAAGCGCACAACCAACAACTTTTAGAAAAGCTGACACGCGGGCAAGAACTGCAACTCAGACTTCAAGCGACCGTTGAAGGCCTGTCCATCGCCGCCATTACTTACTATGTAGTCAGCCTGGCCCTGTTCATAGGTAAAGCCCTGAAAGCAGCAGGACTTAACATCAATCCAGAATTGCTGGCGGGGTTTTGCACGCCGGTGGTCTTGTTCATTTCTTGGAAGACTATTCAACACATTCATGTCCGATTGAAGGATGTTTGACGCGGCTTGTGGTGTTCTTAATTTGTCCGTTTCAGCGTTGCATTTAAAAAATCAGTCACGAGTTTCACACCCACATCAGGCTGCTCCTCCTGAAGCAAGTGGCCTAAATTGGGCAGCAGCATGGTTTGAGAAAGCGCCAGTACATTTGAATAGCTTTGGGCATTGCTGCTGGGAATCATCTGATCTTGTTCACCCCAAATGAGCAAGGTGGGTGCTGTAATTTTTCTTAAACGCGGCACTGGATCTGTATAAATCGTTTGATTCGCCCGCTCCAAAATGGCGGCACGAACACCAGGCGCTCTGAGCATGTCGTAGTAACGGTTAACCAGATTGTCATCCAAAGCTTTGGCATCAAAAAAAGCGGGCTCAATTGATTTTCGAACCAAGTATTTAGGCAAAGAATACTTGATCACCCCCATGATCGAAGGCATTGCATAAGGCTTGGTGCCAATGTCTTTGGTATCAGGGAAACCATCAGGGGCCATCAGAACCAAGGCCTTGACGCGATCTGGCACTGAGGCAGCCAGGCTCCAGGCCATTTTTCCACCCATCGAGTGGCCGATGATTGAAAAGTTCAACAAGCCCAACTTGTCCACAAAATGCGTTAATGTGGCCAGATCGTTTTGCTCTGAATAATCATGAACCGGGCTAGGGCCGGTCAGCCCAAAGCCAGGTAAATCGAGCCTGATGACTCTGTAATGCCGCTCCAACTGGGCAGACCAAGCGTCCCAAGTTTGCAGGCTTGAACCAAACCCATGCAACAGCAGTAGAACGGGCGCATCTTTAGGGCCTGTATCTTTGTAATGAATCTGCAGTCCATCAACATCCACGACCTGCTGGGAAGCAGAACCATAACGCTGCCTGAGTTCGGACAACGTCAAATCAGGTGCCCACAAACCGTACAGAACGCCCACAGATAAAAACGCACTTGCCAACAAAACGCCACCCCAATCTAGGAATTTATTCATACGATCACGGACTTGCAAACTCAATGACATGATCATATTATGAAAGCCAAACCTTGGACACAACTGTGCTGGCAGCGTGGGTGAAAGTTTTAACTTTTAAGCCATGAACTTTTCGCAGACTGTAACAAGGTCCACTTTTATTTAATTCAGAATTGTCCTCATGAAAGCCAAAGCCATTGTTTTTGAAGCCCCTAAATCCTTGTGTGTTCGAGAACTCGAACTTGCACCCATGGGCCCACTCGATTTAGACGTTGCCGTCTCTTTCAGTGGCATCAGTACAGGAACTGAGCGCTTGTTATGGCAGGGCACCATGCCCCCCTTTCCTGGCTTGTCTTATCCCTTGGTTCCGGGGTATGAAACCGTTGGCGTGATCGCAGACCTGGGCGCAGAAGTATCTGGATTGCACAAAGGAGATCTGGTTTTTATACCGGGCTCTTACGCTTTTCAAGGCGTTCAAAACCTATTTGGCGGCTCAGGCTCACGTTTGGTCGTTCCGCATGATCGCGCCGTCAAATTGGACCCCTCTTTGGGCAACAAAGGCGTGTTATTGGCTTTGGCCGCAACTGCACACCATGTTTTCACCGTGGGTCGTGAAGGCGAATCTTTGGCCTACCCAGACTTGATCATTGGCCACGGCATCATGGGCCGACTGTTGGCCCGCATGGTGCTTGCTGCTGGAAAGCCCGCACCGGTGGTTTGGGAAACACAAGCCATTCGACAAGCCGGTGCCATGGGCTATGAGGTGATACATCCCGACCAAGATACGCGCAAAAATTACCGCTGCATTTGTGATGTGAGTGGTGACGCTGGCATTTTGAATCATGTGATTCCCAAAATGGCACCGGCTGGCGAAGTAATTTTGGCGGGTTTTTACAAACAAGACCTGTCTTTTGCCTATGCACCTGCCTTCATGCGCGAAGCCACCATTCGTGTCGCTGCGCAATGGAAAAAACACGATCTGGATGCCGTTGTAACCATGTTTCACGATGGAAGTCTGCCCCTCGATGGTTTGATTACGCATACGCAGAAAGCTGCGCAGGCACAGCATGCCTACGAAATCGCTTTTGGTGATCCGCAATGCCTCAAGATGGTCATCGACTGGGCTGAATAAGCTGGCTCTTTGACACTCATTTCATCAGGAAGTGTCATCTCCTCACCATACATATTCTTATCTGAAAAAAAATCCGGCATCAAGCCGGATTTTTCAGTGCCTTGGAGGCTTACTGGTTTTTCTTCACCATCGCTAGAGTCTCAGAAGACTGAGGTTCTTGCTCAAGAGAGACTTTTGGATCAGGGAAACACATTTTCTCCCCGTCCCAGCGCTGGCCGCACCAGCAATAACCCTCTTGATTGATGAGACAAGTGCCAGTGCCGCAACATCGAACATCATCACTCATAAATTGTTCCTGCGTTGTCAAGTATTTCAGGGTCAAGCGATCCGTAGCTTGAAATCAGCCCTTTTTGGCCCAGGCACTGCACCATGCTTTAGCTGCCACTTGCTTGCCAGCAAACAAAGGACAAGCGCCAGCGGCAGAACCTGCAGCGCCTTGGTACAGGGCGCAATTTCCACAGATCTGGCCAGCTGCGAATTTGGGTTGTTTGGTTTTATCAACTTTGCTGGCATCAGCTTTGTAGCCGAGTGTCGACGCTTGCGGGTCGGTTTCAGCAACCAAGCTTTGTGCTTGCGCATTGGCCGCCAGCAAAGTGGTGGCGCAAGCCAAAGCAGTGTGCATCATGAAGACGCGACGGGTGCTGGACAGATTCGAACTCATGGTGTTTCCTCCGGTTAAAAATTAAAGAACACAGTATGAACCAAATAAACTCAGGGGCAGAGAAACTGCCCGGTCCGGCTTACCAACGATTAATGACTTGTACTCAGCCCCAAGGTTAATCTAAAAATGGGTTGTTGTTGGGATCAGTGGAAAAATTTGCATCCCCAAATGCGGGCAATGCTCTAGGTCAGAAAAATGGGGCTTCCAGTCAATCTATGTGCTTGAAACCGCATGGATACAGGTGCCAAAAGCCGAAATCGATCCGATACACTCGTTTGTTCACAACACCTGTGATCATGCGGTTCTAAAGACTGCCAATTTTATTGCTTTTCTAGCACGCCCTCATTTGGCCGGCTTTTAGATCAAGTTTTGGGTCTTGGTGACGATACTGAGAATGATCCTATTACGTTCTTAAAATCCCGGCACTTATTTATATTAAATAGTTTTAATAATTAAAATGTAAAAATTAGTATCTGCATATGATTAATAATAAATTTATTTATTTTATTTCATCCATTTTAATATTATCTGGGTGTTCTACGTTGACTGCATCCAATGAACAAAATATCCAAATAACATCAAATTGCAAAAATAAAAATCTTATAAATTATTGCATCGCAACAAATGCCGAAGGCAGTACCAGGTTCACTACACCCAATACTATAAAAATAAAAAAGAGTTCCTCAGTTTTAAATATAACATGCCACAGCGGCTCATTCAATAATGCAAGTAAAAACATAAAATCCAAACCTGGAGCATTAATTGCAGGAAACATAATATTCGGAGGAGTATTCGGATCAATTATTGATCTACAGAACTCACATACATACGAATATCCTAACTCAATAAATATTGAGCCACAAATCTGTAGCTTTATCAAATGAGATGAAAAATTTAAAACTTATCCCCGTACTTTTAACCTCTGTATTTTTAACATCATGCGGAGTGGGGTCAGTTGATTGCGGCGCCAATTCAGCAGTCTTCGGATTAGCTTTCTGTGAAACTGGAAAACCAAACATATGGAGTAAGTATGCAGGTACATACATAAGATGCCGTAATTTATGGGAAACATATTCATCAGGTAATAATTCTTTAAGTATTGAATCAAGCAAAGAAAAAATTCTGGAAAAATATATTTTTAAATTAGCCGGCGATAATCAAGCAAATGTTGATTTTACCCAAGATTATTTTGAAAACAATAATTGTTCAGGTGCACCCTTTGCTTCGCTGAAACTCTCATCGCCAATTCTTCTGAATTACAAAAATACAAGTATCACTCCAGCTCTTTTAAATTTTGATAGAGCCTCTAAAATTCAAAATCTCTCTATCGAATTTGCAACAGCGAACATCCCAAAAATTACCCAAAGTTTATCTGGTCCAAAATTAATCAAAGGTTGTTACAATTCACTTGACAATGCAGGTAATGTGCAGGCATCTGTATGCGAATCCAATACGACATCGGAAGCAAGCAGCGGAGAAGTCGCTTTTTACTTGACAGGGGAAAATTTATTTCCGCTTTCCTATTCAAACTCAGTCTGGCAGTCTGAACCATACTACTCAGGATATATAAAGCAGCAGTAGTGTCCGGTTTATTTGATAGCCAACTCGCTGCAAGCGAGTAACTGCAAGGGTTTCAGAGGTTTCATGGGTGTCCACGATTTGAATTTTATTTTGCGCACTAGGCATGCTCTAAGGGGTCAATCACCTGGAGATGCTCATGAACG
>CAMDKK010000006.1 GCA_945901045.1 Limnohabitans sp. Rim8 | reverse complement strand
TGTACTGGTGACCCGTCAGGGCCAGGTGCTTTTGCACTTCGTACAACTTGGCGCCGTTGATGGTGGCCACAGGGTTTTCTTGGCCGTCCACGGCTTTTTGGTCCAGCGCAGCGTACAACTCAGGAAATGGCAGCGGAGTGGGGTTGGCGCCCAGGGCCTTGACCCAGTCCACGTTGATCGGGTTGGGGATCACGCGTAATTTGAGGCCTTCCAGGTCTTCCAGTTTGTTGATCGGGCGCTTGCTGTTGGTGATGTTGCGAAAACCCAGCTCGTAGTAGCCCAGACCGATCAGGCCCTTTTCTTCCAGCTTGGCGTGCAGCTTCTTGCCAAAAGCACCGTCCACCACCGCGTCCGCTTCCTTGCCCGAGCCGAACATGAAGGGGAAATCGAAAATGGCAAATTCTTTGACCTGTGCGGCAAAGATGCCCGAGTTCATCGACGCCATTTCGAGCGTACCGCCTTGAATGGCGGACACATTGGCCTGGTCGCTGCCCAATGCGCCGCCGGGGAACACGTTAACTTTGATCTTGCCACCCGAGTTTTTCTCGACGATTTCTTTGAATTTCTCCATACCTAAAACGATCGGGTGACCCGCCGCGTTTTGGTTGGCGAACTTGATGGTTTTGTCTTGCGCCGACGCCACCCCAGCGGCGGCCAAAGCGACCATCGCCATCAAAGTCTTGATGAATACACGTTTCATGAGTTGTCTCCAAAAGTAAAGGACGTACGCAAGCATGAGCTTGGGGTCAGGCGTACCCGATCAGACCCCAAGAAAAAAATCAATAGAACCAGCGCGCCGGCACCATCACGATTTGCGGGAACAGGACCATCAGGAACATCACCACAAACTGAACCGCCATGAAAGGCATGACGCCGCGCGTCACATCGTCCATGCGCATGCGACCGACACCGGCCACCACGTTGAGCACCGTGCCCACGGGCGGCGTGACCAAGCCAATGGAGTTGTTGATGATGAACATCACGCCAAAGTAAACCGGATCAATGCCCGCAGCTTTGACCAAGGGCATCAGGACCGGTGTCAGGATCAGAATCGTGGGCGTCATGTCCATGGCCGTACCCACCACCATGCACAAAACCATGATGGCCAACATCAGCAAAGTCGGGCTGCTCAGCAAGGGCTCCAAAAGCGTTATCACTTGTTGTGGCAGATTGGCCACGGTGATCAACCAAGCCGACACCATGGCCGCTGCCACCAAAAACATCACCACCGAGCTTGTTTTGGCCGCCGCCTGAAAGACGTCAAACAGCTGCCGCCAGCTCAGTTCGCGGTAGACCACCCCGGCCACAAACAAGGCATACACGGCGGCCACCACCGCGGCCTCGGTGGGCGTGAATACACCCATGCGCAGGCCCACCAAAATGATCACCGGCAGCATCAAAGCCCAAGTGGCACGGCGCAAGGCGGCCATGATTTCAGACAGGGGCTGACGCGGCGGCGGGGTCAACTGTTCTTTGCGTGTGAGCCAGCCCCAGGTGATCCACAAGCCCGCGCTGAGCACAAGGCCCGGAAAAATGCCGGCCAGAAACAACTTGCTGATGGACACGTTGGCGGCGACGCCAAAGATCACAAAACCAATCGAGGGTGGAATGATCGGGCCGATCACGCCACAGGCCGCGATCAACCCCCCACTGCGGGCTTTGTCGTGACCGGCCTTGACCATCATGGGCAAGAGCAGCGCGGTCAAGGCTGCAGCATCGGCCACAGCAGAGCCCGACAAAGCGGACAACAAGCAAGCGGCGACGATGGTCACATAACCCAGGCCGCCCCGGATGTGCCCCACCAGCGCCATGGCAAAGTCCACGATGCGGCGGGACAAGCCGCCGGTGTTCATGATTTCACCGGCCAACATGAAAAACGGCACTGCCAACAAGGGAAAGCTGTTGGCTCCTTCGATCAGGTTTTGCGCCAGGATCTGCGCATCAAACATGTCCATGTGCCACATGAGGGCCACGCCACACAGCAACAAAGAAAATGCGATAGGAATACCCAGCGCCATGGCAGCGAGCAATGACCCCAAGAAAACGGCGATGGTCACGGTGGTTCTTTCTTCTTATTTCAAAGGTGCAGGCACATCGACCGGCTCTTCTTCCGATTCGCGCACACCGATCAACTCTTGCTCTGACAAATTGCCGGTCACCAATCGCCACAGTTTGTTCAGCAAAATAACCGCGATAGAGACTGCAGCCACCATGCCGCAGGCGTAAAAAATGGCCATAGACACTTCCATCACGGCGCTGGTGGTGTCCCAATTGATGAGGGTTTGGTCGTAGGAGCCCTTGAACAACAGCCAACAAACCAACAGCATCAGCACATGGCCCGTGACAAAAAATATTTTTTTGCCCTTCAAAGGCAAGCGCGACACCAGGGTGTCCGAGCCCAAATGCGCCCCGTCTTTCATGGCCACAATCGCACCCATGAATGTCAGCCAGACAAACAACCAGCGGGATAACTCCTCGGACATGGTGATGCCGGAATTGAACCCATAGCGCATGACCACGTTGCCAAACACCAAGACCACCATGACGGCCAGACTGCCTGCCGTGAACAAGCTGAGTAGTCGACAATAACCGTCAATGATTTGCTTCAACATGCTGGCTCCTGGCATTCATCCGATAATGTACGAACTGGTTAGTTTTAAAAGAATAAGTGTTTACCCTTGGTCTAAAAGCCCTGAAGGCGCTAGCTGTTATGCCTTTATCGAATGACTCACAAAGCGCAGGATCAACTCGACCACATGCTCACGCTGCAAGGTTTCAGCTTTACCCAAGCTGGCGCGGTCTTTGAAAATCACGCCAAAAGTGTGCCGGTTAGAGACGTTGAAGAACGTGAACGCTGAAATCGCCGAGTGGATGTCCACCGGGTCCAGTCCTGCCCTGAAAACGCCCTGCAACACACCTCGCTCATAAACGGCCCGTACCGACTCAATCGCGTTGGAGTTCAAGGCCTGGATGTTCTTGCTCTGGCGCAAGTAGTCACCGCGCTGGATGTTCTCGTTCATCACCAGGCGAATGAAGTCCTCGTTGTCGCGATGATGGTCATAGGTGAACTCGACCAGTTTGCGCAATGCAGCCACAGGCGCCAAGTCATCCAACTGCAAATCAGCTTCGATCGCACGCATGCGCTTGTAAGCTTCTTCGAGCACCGCAAGGTAAAGGCCATCCTTGCTGCCGAAGTAGTAATAGATCATGCGCTTGCTGGTGCGCGTGGCCGCTGCAATCTCGTCAATGCGGGCCCCGCTCAGGCCTTTGTCGGCAAACTCGTGCGTGGCCACAGCCAGGATTTCAGCCATGGTACGGGCCGGGTCATTGGTGCGCCCCGACTCCTTGCCTGCTTCTGTCTCAGCTTTGTTATTTGCAAAATGTACCAATTGGTTCATTTGGCAAGTATAGATCGCATGTCTTGCTGAGTTTCAAACCAAAGGAATGGTCAGTTGCGCAATCACCGCAGCAGTATCCGGTCGCACCCCGCGCCACCAAGCAAAAGCTTCGGCCGCTTGCTCGGCCAGCATGCCCACACCATCGGCCAAATGCGTCACACCGGCTTGTTGCGCCAGTTTCAAGAAGGGCGTGAGGCCCTTGCCATAGGCCATTTCATAGGCCAGGCATCCTGGCGCAAAGGCGGCAGTCGTCAAGGGCGGTAACTCCGACGCAAAACTCGCGGAAGTGGCGTTCAGCACCACGTCAAAGGCCAAGTCTTGCAAGTCGCTGTAGTCCATGGCCTGCACCGGGAAGCGGCAGTGCTGTTGCGCCAAAACGCTCAAGGCCTGCGCTTTGGCCACCGTGCGGTTGACGATCACCACCAGGGCGGGCTCTTGGTCCACAAGAGGCAGCAAGGCCCCTCGCGTCGCGCCACCAGCACCCAAAATCAAGATGCGACGCCCTTTCAAGGGACTCGACAGGTTGTGCACCACATCACGCACCCAGCCGACGCCATCGAAGTTTTCGGCATACACCCTGTCGCCCTCGAACTTCATCGCATTGACGGCGCCGGCCAGCTGCGCGCTGGGGGCCAAATCGGTCGCATAAGCAAAAGCATCGAGTTTAAAAGGCGCCGTCACGTTCATGCCCCGTCCGCCGGCAGCACGAAAGGAGTCCACAGTAAGAGCAAAGTCACCCAAAGGGCTGAGGACCTTGCTGTAAACAATGTCTTGCCCGGTGACCTGGGCAAAGGCGGTGTGGATGAGCGGCGACTTGCTTTGCTCTATGGGGTTGCCGATGACGGCGTAACGGTCGGTCATGAAGAAAAGATTCGCGTAAACAAGACTGCGATCTTATCTTCATGTGCTCTGACTGCGTCTGAATGTCAGACTTGACCGTTGCAGGGCCTCAGGCCAGTTGCTGCTCCAGATCGTGCAGCACTTTATAACAAGGCAAAACTTGCGCCACCGAGCTGTTGGGTTCACGGCCTTCTGTGATTGCTGCAAAAAATTCACGGTCTTGCAGTTCAATGCCATTCATCGACACGTCGACTTTGGACACATCGATCTGTTCTTCCTTGCCGGTATACAGATCGTCGTAACGGGCCAGGTAGGTGCCGGTGTCGCCGATGTAGCGGAAATACGTGCCCAAAGGGCCGTCGTTGTTGAACGACAGGCTCAAGGTGCAGATCGCGCCGTTGGCGGCTTGCAACTGGATGCTCATGTCCATCGCGATGCCCAGCGCGGGGTGGATCGGGCCTTGAACAGCATTGGCTTTCACGATCGGGCTGCCGCATTGGTAAGCAAACAGATCGACCGTGTGGGCAGCGTGGTGCCACAGCAGGTGATCGGTCCAGCTGCGGGCCTGGCCTAGGGCGTTCATGTTGGTGCGGCGGAAAAAGTAGGTTTGCACATCCAGCTGCTGGATGTTGAACTCACCGGCCTTGATTTTCTGGTGGACCCACTGGTGGCTGGGGTTGAAACGGCGGGTGTGACCGCACATGGCCACCAAACTTTTTTGTTGCGCAAGGCGCACAACTTCATCCGCGTCCTTCCAGCTGTCAGCCAATGGGATTTCCACCTGAACGTGCTTGCCCGCCTGCAAACAAGCCAGACTTTGCGAGGCGTGCATTTGCGTAGGCGTGCACAAAATCACGGCATCCACGTCAGGCAAGGCCAGGCTGTCGGCCAAATTCGTCGTGACGTGGTGAATGCCGTATTTGACCGCCACTTCTTGGGTTTTGGCGAGTTCGCGTCCCACCAAAGAGACCACTTCAACGCCGTCGATATTCTGGATGCCGTCCAGATGCTTGATGCCAAAGGCACCCGCGCCCGCCAGGGCGACTTTGATGGTTTTGCTCATGTCGTTCTCCAAAAATTTGTGGTCTAGGATCTTGCCTGCAAGCGATGTTTGTGATGGTTTATAAACCACAAACCCATCGCCAGCAGGCTGGCTCCTAAGGGTTCAGCCCATCGCCAGCAAGCAGGCTCCTACGGGTTCAGGTATTTTCTAAAATGGCGTGTCCGACAGCCGTGTTGGATGCGGGCACATGGTAAAAGCGATGGCGCAGCTTGGGGGTGGGCCCTGTTACCAGCCCGTCGTTGATGTCGGACATCGCGCCGCGGGCAATCAGCCACATCACCAGCTCAATGCCTTCCGAGCCTGCTTCGCGCACATAGTTGATGTGCGGTCTGCTGGCGCAGGCTACGGGGTCGCTGATCATCTGGTCTAGCCAGTGTTTGTCCCATTCGCTGTTGATCAAACCCGCGCGCGCCCCTTGCAGCTGATGGCTCATGCCACCGGTGCCCCAAATGTGCACCTTGATGTCTTCGTCAAAACTTTCCACAGCTTTGCGTATGGCCTGGCCCAGCTTGAAACACCGCATGCCGCTGGGTACGGGGTACTGCACCACATTGACAGCAAAGGGAATCACCGGACAAGGCCACGCCCCTTTGACAGGGTCTTGCTCGCCGCACATCAAGGACAGGGGCACGGTCAGTCCGTGGTCCACGTCCATTTTGTTGACAATGGTCAGATCGAAGTCTTGCTGAATCACCGATTGCGCAATGTGCGAAGCCAATACCGGGTGGCCTTGAACGACCGGCACAGGGCGCGGCCCCCAACCTTCGTCGGCGGGTGTGAATTTTTCAGCCGTGCCAATCGCAAAGGTCGGGATCATGTCCAGGCTGAAAGCTGTCGCGTGGTCGTTGAAAACCAAAAATACCACGTCGGGCCGGTTGTCCTTCATCCATTGCTTGGAAAAGTCATAGCCTGCGAACAACGGCTTCCAGTAGTCTTCTTTTGTCTTGCCCAAATCCATGGCCGCACCGATGGCGGGAACATGTGAGGTGAAAACAGAGGCTGTGATTTTGGCCATCTTCAGTTCGCTTTCTGGTCGTTAGCAGAGGCATTCAAATGGCTTTTTCCTTGCGGCTGGTTGTGCGCCTGGGCTGTGCCGTTTTCACCGATGTAGCGGTTGCCTTCCACGCTGCGGCCCCCACCGATCATCATGTTGCGGTATTCCTCTTCAGTCATGCCGGTCATCGAGCCCGCCATTTGCTGGAAACTCTTGCCATCGGTGGCACCGATTTTGGCGAGAAAATAAATGTTGCCGCCGGTGCGCATGCACCAGTTCAAATCACGGGCCAGCACAGCCAGCTTTTGTTCTTCGGTCATGGCCCACTCGTCCAGGTAAGCACGTTCGTTGGCCTTGAACCGCTCTCGGTTTTCAGCCTTCATCAGCGACATGCAAAACTGATTGATCCAGTAGCCTTTACGCGACTGCTCTGCATCGAAAATGAGGGTGCCGGGCACGTCCAGATAGGGTTTGTCTAAAGCCACATTTTTTCCTTTATGGCGAGCACTTGAAGCTGGCCGCGTTGTTGACATCGCCACTTTGATAACGGGGCACCAAGGGCCACTGACACAGCGGGCGGGCACGCAGCATTTGAACCGGCAAGCTAACCGATTGCTCCAGCAATTCCAGCGTACCGGGCGCCCTTCCCCGCTCGACCCAATCACTCAAGGCGCCCAGCATATCGACATTGGCCGGTGCACCAGAGCCCACGTGGTCCACACTGGGGGCGGTGTACAAGCGGATGAAAGTAGCCGATGTGTCAGCCCCCATTTTTTGGATCACAGACTCGTAATAACCAATACCTGCATAAGGACTCTGGGCATAGTCGGCCATGTTTTCCATCATGATCAACTTGCCTCCCCGCGCGTGAAATGCAGACAAGTCAGGATGGGTCGAATCCATCAATGCCGAAATTTCTTTGACCCGTGCAGCATGGTCTCGCATTTGGTAGGTGCCAACATCCAGACTCGGGTTGCGGGCATAAAAATACTGGATGGCACCTGCACCGTAAAACCAGCCAATGCCGTTACTCGGCTGCGGGGGCAATGACGGTGCGGTGGCACCGGTCCACCAAGCCATCCAGCCACCGGTAGGACCCAAAGCCGCCAGGGCTTCACCGCTGGGTCCACGGCCAGGGTATTCTGTCAAGCCGTTGGCCAATTCAACATCCAAGCGCAAGGGCGCATTCAAGGTCTGTACCGCCTTGACTTGCAGCGCCGTCAAACACGTATCGGCAGCCGCACTTTCACATTGCAACTTGCGCACATCAAAGCGCTGGCGGCATCCCACGGGGTCGGAAACAATGCCATCAACCAATCCGTCGGCAGCGTCACACGCTGCCAGCACGGCCTTACCAACCAGTTGAACTTGGGCGGGGGGCAGCCACCCGCCATTCATCAGGGCCATGCCATCGCGCAAGCCCGTGTGTTGAAGTCCTGTCCAATGAATGACGGGGACACGGCTGAAGATGCCGTCAAAATCCTGTGGGTAACGCTGCGCCATGGTCAAGCCTTCTCGGCCCCCTTCCGAACTGCCAAAGAAGTAGAGCTTTTCAGGCCCTTGTCCGTAGCTGCGCTTCATGACCTCCACCGCCACATCACGCACTTTCTTGTAAGAGGCATGCGCAAAGTTGAGCAAAGCTTCATCATTCAATGCAAAGACTTGCGGTGGCTGCCCTGCTTGATTTTGGTGTCCCGAATCGGTGCCATAGGTGACATAACCCTGACTCAATGGCACAGGTTGGTCAAACGGCGCAGCAGGCAGCATGGCCAAGGCATTGATCAATACCCCATTGAAACCACCGCCCCCGTATTGCACGGAGCGACCATTCCATTTCAAAGGCAGATTGATCTGAAATTGAATCTGCGGCGCCTTGGGATCAACAGGGTCGATAGCACCCAGCACACGGCAAAATTCAGGCAAAGCAGGACTGAATCTTGCCGCAGGTGTCGGTCCGCGCTCAGACACAGTGGCCGAGCTTGCAGCAACCCTGTTGGCCGAAGCAATGCGAACAGGACCGCTTGGGAGGCTGGTCACTTGCGCCGGCAGCACCCATCCGCTCAAGTTTTCACAGCCCGCCTTGAGGGGCAGATCGGTGGCAGCTTGCAAGTGCGCAGAAGCGCCAAACAAAAGTGTCGCTGCCAGCACAACGACACGCATTTTTTTGCCAAACTTCATTGATTTCATCTCCGTATCTTTATCTTCATGATTTAAAAGTGAACGATTCCAGCGCGCATCAAGCCTGTTCCTCAGGCCAGTACAAACGCATCGGGTTGTCCACCAGCAGTTTGTGTTGCTTGTCTGGCGTGGTGGCGATGTGCGGAATAAAGTCCACCAGCAAGCCATCGTCAGGCATGTGCTTTTTCAAATTCGGATGCGGCCAATCGGTGCCCCACAACACGCGATCAGGAAACTCGTCCACAATGGCTTTGGCAAAAGGCACCACGTCCTGGTAAGCGTTTTGCTCACCGTTCAAGGCAGGTGCGCCGGTCACGCTCAGACGCTCGGGGCAAGTGACCTTGCACCATACATTGCCGTGCTCGCGCATGAACTTGAGCAACAACTGGAACTGCGGTCCGTCCACCGGCAATTTCACATCGGGGGTACCCATGTGGTCGACCACCACCACGGTGGGCAGTCCAGTGAAAAAGTCCCACAACTCAGGCAAGTCCACCGCCTCAAAATAAATCACCACATGCCAGCCCAGTTTGGCTATGCGATCTGCGATTTCCATCAATTCGTCTTTAGGAGTGAAGTCCACCAAGCGCTTGACGAAGTTGAAACGCACACCGCGCACACCGGCTTCATGCATGGTTTGCAACTCTTCATCGGTGACCGAGCGTTTGACGGTGGCCACCCCTCGTGCTTTGCCGTCGGATTGAAGCAAGGCGTCTACGGTGGCGCGGTTGTCTGAACCATGGCAGCTGGCGCCGACCACGATGTTGCGGGCAAAACCCAGATGGTCGCGCAAAGCATACAACTGGGCTTTGGAGGCATCACAAGGGGTGTATTTGCGCTCGGGGGCATAAGGAAATTCAGCACCCGGGCCGAACACATGGCAATGCGCGTCCACAGCGCCCGCGGGCAATTGGAATCGGGGTTTGCTGGGGCCGCTGTACCAATCGAGCCAGCCTGGGGTTTTGGTGAATTCCATGAGACGACTTTCCAAAAAATTTCAATCGGGTTGGCTATTCGCTTCGCGCATGAGTTTGTCTCAGCGCAAGCGTTAGGAATGGATGAGGTTGGCGAACATCTCGGAGCTGCCGGGCACCACTTCGCCGTCCACTGCGGTCATGCGCTCACGCACTTGGGCGGTTTGCAAAGCTTTTTGTACTTCGGCATGGCGCTTTTGCACAATCGGTTTGGGCGTGGCTGCAGGGGCCACCAAGCCGTACCAGACCGAGGCCTCAAAACCCGGAAAACCCGACTCAGCCATGGTTGGAACCTCGGGGAAGATCGGGCTGCGCGTCGGACTCAAGACGACCAACACGTTGAGCTTGGCGCTTTCAACATGCGGCAAAACAGCCAGCGCATTGGCGGCGCAGCCCACCACCACCTTGACGGGTTTGCTTGGGTAGGTTTGCGCGATGACGGGCAGGCACATTGCGGTCACCAGGGTCAGCAAGACAGTGCGCAAAGCAGGGTTCAGCATGGCCCTGATCTCAATCGATGTATTTCAGGCCGGCCTTGGCCAAGGGCTCACGCATGTTGTACATGTCCAGCCCAAATACGCCAGCCGCTAATTTGGCACGTTTCTCGCCTTCGTTGGCTTCACGGGCCTCGGCGGCATCGGCCACTTTTTGCGCCCACTCGGCCGGCACAACCACCACGCCGTCGTCATCGGCCACCACCGCGTCGCCCGGGTTGACGCTGACCCCGGCGCACACGACAGGAATGTTCACCGAGCCCAAGGTCGACTTGATGGTGCCCTTGGCACTGATGCCCTTGCTCCACACCGGAAAACCCATGGCGGTGAGTTCTTTCACGTCGCGCACTCCGGCATCGATGATCAAGGCCTTGGCACCACGTGCCATGAAGGAGGTGGCCAGAAGGTCACCAAAAAAACCATCGCAGTTGTCGGCGCTCAAGGCGGCAATCACTACATCTCCAGGTTGGATTTGCTCGGCCACCACATGCATCATCCAGTTGTCACCGGGGTGCAGCAGAACGGTCACCGCCGTGCCGGACACCAGCGCACCGCTGTAGATCGGACGCATGTAACGCTGCATCAAACCCACGCGGCCCATAGCTTCATGCACCGTGGCCACGCCAAAGCGGCCGAGTTTGTCTACCGCTGCTTTGTCGGCGCGGCTGATGTTGCGTTTGACGATGCCGAGTGTGGTCATGGCGAATTTCCTTTTTAAATGGTCTGGATTCCCGATCACTTCGGGAATGACAAACTTTATTGGCCTTTGGCCTTGAGTTGCGAATCCAGACGCGGGAAAACGCGACGCGCATTGCCTTCGTAGATCTTAAAGCGCTGCGCGTCGTTCAAAATGTCTGAGCCCTGAATGTAGCGTTTGGTGTCGTCAAAGTAGTGACCTGTTTCAGGGTCAATGCCGCGCACAGCGCCAATCATTTCGGACGCAAACAAGATGTTCTCCACCGGAATCACCTTGGTCAACAGGTCGATACCCGGCTGGTGGTAGACACAGGTGTCAAAGAAGATGTTGTTCAGCAAATGGTCTTGCAGCAAAGGCTTTTTCAACTCTTGCGCCAGGCCACGGAAACGGCCCCAGTGGTAAGGCACCGCGCCGCCGCCGTGCGGGATCAAGAACTTGAGCGTTGGAAAATCCTTGAACAAATCACTGGTCAGGCACTGCATGAAAGCCGTGGTGTCGGCGTTCAGGTAGTGCGCACCGGTGGTGTGAAAGCAAGCGTTGCAACTGGTGCTCACATGAATCATGGCGGGAATGTCGTACTCCACCATCTTTTCGTAAATGGGGTACCAGGCTTTGTCGGACAGCGGCGGCGATGTCCAGTGGCCACCGGACGGATCGGGGTTCAGGTTGATGCCCACATTAGCGAATTGCTCTACACACTTGACCAGTTCAGGAATGCAAGTGGCAGGGTCCACACCGTGCGACTGGGGCAACATGGCCGCAGGCACAAAGTGATCGGGAAAGAGTTGCGCCACGCGAAAGCACAGCTCATTGCAAATCGCCGCCCAAGTGGATGAGATCTGAAAGTCACCGATGTGGTGGGCCATGAAGCTGGCGCGGGGGCTGAAGATGGTGATGTCCGAGCCGCGCTCCTTCATCAACTTGAGTTGGTTGGTTTCAATCGATTCACGCAACTCGTCGTCGCTGATTTTCAAATCAGACACCTTGGGCATCATCGCTGGGTCTGCAATGCCCGCAATTTGCTGGTTGCGCCAAGTTTCCAGCGCCTTGGGGGCTGTGGTGTAGTGACCGTGGCAATCGATGATCAAAGGGTTTTTCATGGCACATCTCATTGAAAAAAGGACTGAGTGGATTGTCGCGCCCTAGCCCACAAAACCCAAGCGACCGCACGGTCTAGCAGATAGATCAAAACCGCATAACTAATCTAAAGGTATGTAGAATTTGACCATGGACCTCAAACAGCTTGAATATTTTGTGCGCGTGGCCGAAATGGGCAGCTTTACTCGGGCCGCCGTGTCGCTCAACGTGGCGCAACCGGCCCTGAGCCGCCAGGTGCGCCTGCTCGAAGTCGAATTGCGGCAAAACCTGCTGGTTCGCAATGGGCGCGGGGCCACCCCCACCGAAGCCGGGCAAGTGCTTCTCGAACATGGGCGCGGCATCTTGCATCAGGTCGAGCGCGCTCGCGAAGAACTGGACCGCGTGCGCACGGGGCTGACCGGCCGCGTGGCGCTTGGCATGCCGCCCAGCGTGGCGCGCGTGCTCACGGTGCCGCTGATGCGCGCCTTCAGACTGGCTTTGCCCGAAGCGCGCCTGTCCATCAGCGAGGGCCTGACGACCGCCATGCAAGAAGGCTTGCTGCATGGCCGCCTGGACATTGCCATGCTCTACAACGCCAACGCCAGCACCGGCCTGGAGCTGAAACCACTGGTGCGCGAAGAACTGCTGCTGGTCCAAGCCCGCCCATCCGGCCTGCAAGAAGACCCACCGCCCCCGCCCATAGCCTTGAAAGACCTGGCCACTCTGCCTTTGGTGATCCCAAGTCGCCCCAATGCGATTCGCATGCATGTGGAGTCGGAGTTGGCGCGTATAGGCTGCCAGCCGCAGATTGCCTGCGAAATTGATGGCGTGCCGGCGATTTTGGAGCTGGTGGCCGACGGCGCAGGCGCCGCGATTTTGTCGCGCAACGCGGTGGCCAGCTCCTTCAAACCCTCGGCCTTCAGCGTGCGCCGCATCAATGCGCCTTCGCTGACGATTACGCTGAGCACCGCCATCAGCTCACTGCGGCCCACCACGCTCACGCAGCAAGCAACCTTGACCCTGATCCGCGAAACCGCGCAACAACTGCTGACTTCAGCGGAGTGAGATTGGGCGGAAGAGGCTGCCAGTGCGAATCAAATGTAGCAATAACCGACGTTCCAGCCTGGCTTGAAAGTCTTAAAAATTTCTCAATAGCAGCGACAAAAAATCGCTTTTATTTTCCGTGCTTTTTTGGCCCTGGCACCAATCCGTAAAAAATGATGCCAGCAACAGTTTGGCATCAATGCGATCAGGCGCCGTGTCCTTTAATATAGGTTTCAAGAAATTTGATCTGATTGCCCTGAAGTTCAATGATGTTCTTGACCAGATCACCAATAGAAATAACGCCAACTACTTTGTTTTTTTCAACTACTGGCAAGTGCCTGATGTGCTTGTGAACCATGATCGCCATGCACTCATCCAAAGAGTTCGAGAGTGTCACAGTAAGAGGGTTAGGTGTCATGATTTTTGAGACCGCAACCTGTGACGGATCGTCATGGGGCAAAAGAACTTTGATAGCGCAATCGCCTTGTGAAACGATTCCCTTCAATTCACCTTCATCTATGACCAAGACGGCCCGTACGCGGTGATCACGCATAATTTTCAGAACATTCTCTACACCGTCAGAGGTTCTGACAGAGAAGATGGTGTTTTCTTTTTGATCAATAATTTTCTTTACGGTGGTCATACAAATTTGCCTTGAAAAATAAAACTACTGTGTCAGTAGTTCCTGCCGCATAAATTGGACAGTGCTCTTGGTTTTTTTCCAACAACTATCTTACAGCTTGATCGGAAAGCAGTCTCATAAAAATGGGCAATCAAAGTGTTCTTGGCAGCTTGTGAAGTAAAAGAGACTGTTCAACAACTGATTCCCAGCCATCCTCTCAGGACAAAACAGGCTCGTTAAGTCAATTCAGGCCGATGTGATGTAGGTTTCATGGCTTCTTATTCACAACATGAATTTCAATTCGCTGGAATGGATTTCGCCCTGCATCGGGAAAATCTCGGATCTCTATGTAGGCACTGGCCATGTCACCTAAATATTTGTCACCCAGATCGTGCGATCCCGTTTGTGTCGGGACATACATAGCCTCAGTAAAGCGTTGGCGTTTTTCCAAAGCACGACTCCACAGATTCTTGAAAAAAGTCATAGACATTCTCCATGCCAACAAATAATGAAACAATATAAATTGTTTATATTGTTTTGCAAGCCTTATCTATGCCAACGAAGTCAAGGTAAACCCTAGGTATCACGCCAATAATTAAGTCAATTATGTTCAAAGACTAAACCAAACTGATCCAATCCCCATTGCAACAAAACCAACTGGGAAGGCAAGTTTGCAAACGACCACGAAACTGTCTCAAAAGAAATTGACCAGCACAAAGGCTAACCAGGCTGCTGCTTGCATGACCATTCACTGCGAGCCATGGATTGCATTGCAGGGAGAACTTCAGGGCGCGTTGTGGTGCCAATAACGACGAGCCGTTGTTCTTTCGCATTGCATGACACCGGCTTGATCGCTGCGCCAGTGCATTGCACCGCAATGGGCCGAGTCCACCACCGCGATGTTGCGCATTTGGTATCGCGCAACCACCTCTGCTGCCGGATGACCGAAACGGTTGCGGTAACCTGCTTGCACCCAAGCCCAACGCGGCGACACGGCATCGATAAAGCTGGCAGTTGAAGAGGTTTTGCTGCCGTGGTGGGGCACCAACAACACATCAGCTTTCAAAGAAAGTGCCAAGCCATCTGCGGCTTGGGCACGCTTAAGCAAGGCAAGTTCTTGCGGTGCCTCAATGTCACCGACCAGCAAGGCTGTCTGACGCGCATTGCTGATGCGCAACACACAGCTCAGACTGTTGCTGCGTGCACCCTGAACATAGTTTTCCGCCAGGGGGTGGAGCACTTCAAACGTCACCCCATCCCAGGTCCAACTTTGACCTGCAGAGCACCTGATCGGCTCTTGGCTTTGCGCATTCAGTTGTCTGGATGAATTCAGCAAGGGATGACCCCACTCCAAAGAACTTCGCAAGCTTACCCATGGCTGCATGCCCATCACGGCGGCGGCGCCTCCCGTGTGATCACTGTCCCGGTGGCTGAGCATCAATGTGTCCAAGCGTTCATTCCATCTGCGCAGCAAGGGCACCACCACGCGGTGGCCCGCATCGCTCTCGACCGAATAGCGCGGCCCTGTGTCATAAAGCAAACTGTGTTGAGCGGTTCGAACCAGCACAGCGTTGCCTTGCCCCAAATCGAGCGCTAACAATTCAAAGTGCCCAGGCAAGGGGCGAGGAACCTGCCACCCCAAAACGGGCAACAAAAGAGGAATCCCCAAGCAGCGCACCTTCCAGGGCCAAGGCATGGCCATCAACAAGCCGCCCAAAAGGGCAATCAAGGCAAGACCCAATGGCGGCAAAGCCACATACGCAGTGGCCCACGACCATGACGCCATCTCGGCGAGCAGCCACTGCAGAGGCTGTAAAGCCACTACGGCCAAAGACCACAAGCCCGGCCACAACACGCCGCCCATGGCCAAAGGTGTCACCACCAAAGTGACCCAGGGAATAGCCAGGAGATTGGCCAACAAACCCACCCCAGATATTTGCCCAAAGAACAAAATTGACAAGGGCGTGAGGGCCCAAGTCACAACCCACTGTTCGCGCACCAGGCTCCAGAATTTCTCAATCCACCCAAATGAGTTGATCCACTGCAACCACGCTTGATTACGCGCAGGATCACGCACCAATTTGGGGTCATTCATCACGGGGGGCGAGGTCGCAAACAAAACCCCTACAGCGACAAAGCTCAGCCAGAACCCCGCTTGATACAAAGCCCAAGGATCCAATAAGACGACGACACCCAGGGCTAAAGTCCAGACCCATGGCCAGGGCCAATTGCGCCCAGACAAACGCAGCACCCCCACCATGGCCAACATCCAGACCGTGCGCTGCGCCGGCAAACCCCAACCACTGAACAAGGCATAAGCCGCAGCCAACAACACCCCACCGACCAAGGCCGCTTGCGGCGCTGGCCAATGCAAACACCAGTGCCAACCCCACAAGGCTGAACGGCGCCAGAAAGCACCCACCAAGGCGGCTGCAAGCCAAGCGAACAAGGTGATATGAAGGCCCGAAATGCTCATCAAATGCGCAACACCTGTGGCACGGAAAACATCCCAATCGCTCCGGTCGATTGCACTTTGGTCACCCGTGACCAAAGCCGCCACCACCCCTGCCAGTTTCGCCTCGGCTTCACCGCCTTGGCCCATCACAAAACGCGCCACGATGGCATCCCTGACAGATTGTCGCGCCCATTCAATGGGGTGCAGATAGGTTTGAGTCAAGCGCACCGGCGCGGGATCTTGAGCCCCGGTCCGCACGTACCCCGTGGCTTGTAAGCCCTGCTCCCACAGCCACAACTCGTAATCAAAACCACCAGGATTCATATGCCCATGGGGTGCTTTGAGGCGCACACGCCATTGCCAACGCTCGCCCGCCTGGACCGCGGCCACTGCGCGTTCAGCGTTGACGCCCTCAGCGCCAAATAAAGCGCCACCGTACCACGCCAGATAAACCTGTTGCGGTACCCGAACACTTTGCCCATCCATCTGTGCTGACTCGATGGCAAACCGAAACCGCAAACCCGACTCGCTGCGCTGGGGCATGGCCACGACCACCCCCACCACGTCCAGATTACGGCCTTCCATTGCGGGCGGCATTTGATCACTGAGCATCACATGGGCACGCCATCCCACGAGGCTCCAAGCCAGCAATGCGGACAGCAGCATCAACCCAAGCCCACAAATCCAGACTGAACCTCTGAGGGCAAGCGGCCAGCGAATGAATGCCAAGATGCCCAGAGCACAACAACACGCTGCAACGGCCAATTCATGAAGGGGCCAAAGTACCGCCTGCTGCAACTGAACGGCCGTCCCTGCAAGCCAACCCAGCAACAGCACGCGCCATACGTCCTGCTGCACACTGCGTTTTGCGGCAAATATCAATTCGTCTCCCTGTGCACAGCGTCCCTGTGTTGGCGCGTCTTTTGCTTTGTCTTTCCCGGCAGTTTAGTGCGCCCAAGCTGCCCTGTCGAATGCAGTGTCTCTTGTGCCATACGCGTACTTATGTCCAGCCACGTCGCTTTGCATCACCTTACCCATTGCCAATGCGATCGGCCAATCCAACAAGACGTTTATCTTCTGCGTGGCGTTTTTTACGCGGCGCTTCGCGCATCCTTGACCTTGGCGTTACAGTGGAGCCCTTTGAACTGTGAGCGCTTGCCATGAATATTTACGACCGCCTGTCTGAACTGAACATCACCCTGCCCCCTGTAGCCACGCCTGCTGCAGCCTATGTACCTTTTGTGCAAACCGGCAATCTGGTTTTTCTGAGCGGCCACATCGCCAAAAAGGACGGCAAAGCATGGGTCGGTCAATTGGGTCTGAACATGACCACCGATGAAGCCAAACTGGCCGCCCGCGCAGTGGCCATTGACTTGCTGGGCACCTTGCATGCCGCTGTGGGCGATCTGAACACAATCAAACGCATTGTCAAAGTGATGAGTCTGGTCAACTCGACCAGCACCTTCACCGAGCAGCACCTGGTGACCAATGGTTGCAGTGCCTTGATTGGCGAGATTTTTGGCGACAAGGGCGCCCACGCCCGCAGCGCCTTTGGTGTGGCGCAACTGCCCATGGGCAGTTGCGTCGAAATCGAATTGATCGCCGAAGTGGCTTGATTTCGGCCATGTCCATCAAACTGAGCAAAGAAGACCGCGCACAAGCCATTGCCAGTATTGAGCGCTATTTTCTTGAACACTTGGACCAAAAAATAGGCAACATCACGGCAAGTGGCCTGCTGGGATTCATGCTGGATGAAATCGGACCCTGCATTTACAATCGCGCCGTTTTGGACGTGAAAGAGCAGATGCTGCTTCGTGTGGAGGATTTGGAATTTGAAGTCAAAGAAGACGAATTTCAATTTTGGCCAAAATACAGCAAACGACAATGAAAAGTCATTGCCCAGGCACAAGCAAAATAGAAAAGAGCGATCTGCGCGCAAGCCGACCATCGACAAATAAAGTAACTTTTTAACTGCTCTTTTTTCAACTCAACCACCCCCCCGGAGAATCAAATGACCATTTCCATGTCCAGCGCCAGCCTTCAAGTGTGCACCCGCATGCTGACCAATCTGCAACACATTCTCGGCAAAGCCGAACAATTCGTTGAAGCCAAAAAAATCGATCCTGCAGCGCTGACCACTTACCGTTTGTCCCCCGACATGCTCCCCTTTACACGTCAAATACTGATCGCTTGCGATTCAGTCAAGAATGGTGTGGCCCGCCTTGGCGGCCTCGAAGCACCCAAGTTCGAAGATACCGAAACCACCTTGGCCGAGCTGAAAGTTCGCATACAGAAAACCTTGGACTTCATAGCCACCGTACCCGCCTCTGCCATCGACGGCACTGAAGACAATGAAATCACTTTTCCTGCCGGGCCGGGGAAAACCCGCAGCATGAAAGGTCAGGACTACCTCAATGGCTGGGTGATGCCCAATATGTATTTCCACATCACGATGGCTTATGCAATCCTGCGCCACAACGGCGTGGATGTGGGCAAAATTGATTACCTCCTGGGTTCACAGGGCTGATATTGAAATCAGGAGTGCCCTGCGTGACAGGAATTCAGGAAATTCGAAGTCATATTGACTGGACTTTGATTCAACATAGAGCCCCCTACCATGACCCCTGATCTTGAAGAAACATTTGCCGACGGCATTGCCACGCTGACCCTGAACCGCCCAGCCTCGCGCAACGCATTGACCACAGAAATCCTTTTCGAACTGGCCCAAGCCATGCCCCGGCTGGCGCAAGACCCCGCGGTCAGGCTTGTGGTCTTGACCGGCAAAGGCGGCGCTTTTTGTGCGGGCGGCGATGTCAAAGGCTTTGCCAATCGCGCGGCAGACAGCAGCAACGCTCCGACCTTTGAACAAAGTGCACAGACACTGCGGGCCCGCATGGAGGTGAGCCGTTGGCTTCACGAAATGCCCAAACCCACCTTGGCCGTGATCTCTGGCCCTGCCGCCGGTGCCGGCCTGTCGCTGGCACTGGCCTGCGACATGCGCATTGCCGCCGACGAGGCCAAACTGACCACCGCTTTTTCCAAAGTGGGTTTGTCTGGCGATTTTGGTGGCAGCTATTTCCTAACTCAAATTTTAGGCGCCGCCAAAGCCCGTGAGATGTATTTCACGGCCGAAGTGATTCTGGGCAAAGAAGCCGCTCGGATTGGCTTGGTCAATCGTTCCGTGCCCGGCGAGCAGTTGGCGCAAGCCGCCGCCGACTATGCGCGTGAGCTTGCCAGTCTGCCAACGATTGCAGTGGGGTACATGAAGCGCAACCTGAATGCGGCAATGCAAAATTCTTTGTCCGAAGTGCTCGACCTCGAAGCCACGCACATGATCCGTACCTTCGAGACCCACGACCACAAGGCAGCGGCCGTGGCCTTTGTGGAAAAACGCGCGCCTCAATTTGAAGGGCGCTAAAGCACCTCAAATGGATTGGCTACTGCGCAAATCCGCCAGGTCTTGCGCGCTGAGTCCTAGGGCCCCGTAAAACGCATCATTGTGCTCGCCGTGGTGCGGCCCGGTGTGCGGCACGGGCAAAGGCCGCCCTGTAAACCGCGTCACGAGGCAAGGCGCCTTGATGCTGCCCAAATCGGCATCCGGCAAATCGATCACGGCTTGACGTGCCACAAAGTGCGGGTCTTGCGCGGCCTGCGCAATCGCGCAATCGAAAAAAGGCTTCACGCCAAGTCGTTCTCGCAAGCTTGGTACAGATCAGGGGGTGTTCGTGCGCGTTCGGCCAAAGCGGTTGAAATGGAGAATGCGCCAAACAAACCCGCAATCGCATCCCCCAAGGGGTAGTTCATGGCCGGTGCGGAAGTTTTCTATAAAACACATCAAACTGCGGCAACATGCGCAAAAGCAGATCGCGCCCTGCCGGTTGCCTCACATCCAGGGTGATGCCTTGCTTGCCACGGTTTGGCCACCTTCCAAAACAAGGCATGCCCTTGCCACACAGGTGCCAAGGTGCGCAAGGCATCGCCGCCGTGGGGTCACTTGACTTTGATCACCTCGGCCCCCATGTCAGCGCACAACGTCCCTGCCAATGGAGCAGCCACCACAGTGGCCATGTCCAGAATGCGCACCCCGCGCAAAGGCCCTTGCGCTGGCGTAGCGGTGGATGCCGTCACCTCAATTGCCCGACAAGTTGAGTTTGCCCAGCATCGGGTCCCAAGCCCTGCGGTCTTGCCGCACACGGTCTTCGAAGGCCGATACCGCAGTGGGTAAAGGGGTAGCGCCCAGCTGTTGCAATTTGTCTTTCAGTGCAGGCGAGGCCATGGCTTTGGTCAAAGCCAGGTTCAGGGTTTTGATCACTTCAGCAGGGGTTGCTTTGGGCGCGACCAGGCCCATCCACAAACCCGCTTCCAGGCCCGAGATGCCCAGTTCGGCAAACGTCGGCACATCAGGCACAGCTGTAGAACGCGTCTTGCCTGTTTGCGCCAAGATGCGTATTTGTCCACTGTTCATGAAGGGCAAGGTGCCGCCCAGGTTGTTGCACATGGTCGGGATGTGCCCGCCCATCAAATCGGCCACCGCCGGTGCATTGCCCTTGTAGGGCACATGTTCCAGTTGCGTACCGGTCTGAAAGTTGACCATCTCACACACCAAATGCGATGGCGTGGCCACGCCAGCTGACGCAAAGTTGATGCTCTTGGGCTTGGCTTTTTCGGCCTTGATCACGTCGTCGAGTTTTTTATAAGGTGTGGCGGCATTGACCGCAATCACGTTGGGCAAGTCCGCCACCAAACCGATGTTGGCGAAATCGTCGACCGGATGAAAACGCAAATTCTTGTGCACATAGGGCAAGAAGACATTGGTCAAACCCGCCATCAACAGGGTGTAACCATCGGCCGGCGCTTTGGCCACCCACTCCGAGCCGACCAAACTGCCGGCACCGGCTTTGTTGTCCACCACCACGTTTTGTTTGAGCGCCGCAGCCAACTCAACGGCCAAGGCGCGCGTGACCAAGTCGGTACTGCCGCCCGCCGGAAAGGGCACCACCACTTTGATGGTTTGACTCGGATAATCGGCCGCCTGCGTGGCCAAAGTGCACAGGCTTAACCCCAGCAGCGCCACTGAACGGCGCACATAGAAACGAGCAGTCATAGCATCTCCCAACTTGAATCTAAAAAATACAAATGCGGTGGTTCAAGCCGCACCGTGAGAACCATGCTCGCCGTGCTCGCGCAGCACGTGCTTGGCAATGTTCATCTGGTGGATCTGGCTGGTGCCTTCGTACAAGCGGAACAAACGCACATCGCGGTAATAACGTTCAATGGGACTGAAGTCGGCCACATAGCCCGCCCCGCCGAACATCTGCACACACCGGTCAGCCACGCGGCCACACATCTCGGAGGCAAAGTACTTGCACATCGAAGCGGTCAGGGCCACATCTTCGCCACGATCGCGGGCGCGGGCAGCTTCCAAAATCATGGACTGCGCGGCATAGATTTCGGTCTTGCTGTCGGCCACCATGGCCTGCAGCAACTGGAAGTTGCCCACTGGTTGGCCAAATTGTTGCCGCTGCTGGGTGTGCTCGATCGCCAAGTCCAGCATACGGATGGCCGGGCCGGTGCACAAAGCCGACAAATGCAAGCGTTGTTTGTTGAGCACCTTCATGATGGTCTTGAAGCCCACGCCTTCTTTGCCGCCAATCAGGTTGCCCACAGGGATTGTGCAATCTTCAAAATACACATCGGACACAGGCGAGCCGGCTTGGCCCATTTTTTTGTACGCAGAACCGGTGCTGAGACCGGGCGTGCCACGCTCAACAATGAAGGCCGACAAGCCCGAACTGCCCTTGCTGTGGGGCGCGGTGCGGGCCACCACCGTAAACACGTCGGCAATCGGCGCATTGGTGATGTAGCACTTGCGACCCTTCAAAACATAGTGGTCCCCTTCCAGCCGGGCGGTGGTCTGGACATTGGTCGCTTCAGAGCCTGCATCGGGCTCGGTCAAGGCCAGACAACCGGTCAACTCGCCGGTGGCCATGCGCGGCAGCCAACGCTGTTTTTGCGCATCGGTGCCATCGGCCACCAAGGCCTCGGAGCCAATCCCGGTGTTGGTGCCCACGCGAGCCCGCAAGGCGACAGATGCTTGCGAGAGTTCAAAGGCCGCCAAGATCAACTCTTCGGTGCTCAGACCCAGGCCACCATAGGCCTCGGGGATGCTCCAGCCAAAAAAACCGCGTTGCCGGAGTTCTTCAACCACCTCCTCAGGCACATGGTCGAGTTGCTCAACCTTGTTTTCCAATGGATGCCAGCGCTCACGAACGAATGCGCGGACCTCGGCCAAAAGCGTTTGAAGTTTTTCAGGGTGTCGAATCATGCTTGCAATGGTGCGCGATTGTGCTTAAGGTGCGAACGCGTGTTTCAAATATTGAAACATCTATCGTTTTCTTTTGTCACACCAGTGACCAATCCGCCATGCGAACCCATTCTGCACCTCAACACCTTCGCGACCAAAACGAATTGCAACTGCTGCGCCAAGACAACCCCAGCTTTGCAGGCACTCTGGCCAAGGGCATGATGATTTTGCAATGCTTTGTGAGTGACCCCCGCCCGCAGGCCAACAGTGAACTGGCCCAACGTCTGGGCATGCCGCGCCCCACCATTTCTCGGCTGTGCCGCACGCTGCAGGCCATGGGCTACCTGGACCACGACGAGCAACTGGACCGCTACTTTATCGGCCCTGCCATTGTTTCTTTGGGCTACCCCTATCTGATCAGCACGCCATTGCTCAACCAATTGCGACCTGCCATGCAGGCCATGGCCACCCAAATGATGGGCGCGGTGTCGATAGGTGTCGCGATGGACCTGGACGTGGTCTATCTGGAGTCCTGTACCCATGAGCAAGGTACCCTGAAGCGCCCGGCTGTAGGCGCCGTTCGGGGCATTGTGGAAACGGCCATGGGCCGCGCACTGCTCGCCTCGCTCGAAGAAAACGCCCGCTCGGAAACGCTGGAGCGCATACGCAATCAAAGACCCGATGACTACCAACGCTGCCTGGCGGGCATGGAAGAAAGCCTGATGCACTACAGAAAACGGGGCTTTGCCATCAATTTAGGGGATGCGGGTCTGGGGGTTTTGGCCGTCGGTGTGGCCTCGCGCATCCGTTACGGATCGCGGCAACTGCTCTTCAATTGCGCTGTGCCCGGCTACCGCGTCAAACCGCAAGAATTACTCAAAACCATCGGACCGCGACTGACCGACATGGTGCGCATGGCAGACGCCCAATCCGGCTTGCGCTGAATTTTTCAAACACAACAAGGAGAAACCAATGAAACGCAGAACGCTGAACATGGCCACATTGGCTTTGCGGGCCCAATCCACGGGCTTGGCGATCGCTCAAGATACCTACCCCTCGCGCCCCATCAAAGTGATCGTGCCCTACCCCGCAGGCGGTGTGGTCGATTTGCAAAGCCGCGCCATGACCCAAGAACTGTCAGCGGAACTGGGCCAAGCCGTGGTGGTGGAATCACGGCCCGGTGCCAACGGCAACATCGCGGCAGAGGCCGTGGCACGCGCCCCGGCCGATGGCTATACCTTGCTGGTCTCGGCCCCGATCTGCGCCCAGATGCT
This sequence comes from Limnohabitans sp. Rim8, assembly GCA_945901045.1. Lineage (GTDB taxonomy): Bacteria > Pseudomonadota > Gammaproteobacteria > Burkholderiales > Burkholderiaceae_C > Limnohabitans_A. The sequence continues at coordinate 86,431 of CAMDKK010000006.1, read as the reverse complement.
GATGGCGGCTTGACCCTGCACATCAGCCACATGCCCCCGAAGCCAGCAGAAAACTGGCTACCCGCGCCGGCAGAACCGTTTTACCTGGCGCTGAGGCTTTACCTGCCGGGCCGCTTGCATGAAGAGCACAGGTACACGTATTCGGCCATTGAGATGCGCTGATCAGCCACCCAGCCTGCCCAAACTGGTGGACCAACCGGCTTGAATAAGGCTTTGAAAAAATATCAACTCAGCGATGCAACCCAGTTCTCTGCCATCAGGCCCTTCAAGCGGGCAAACTCTGACACCTTGTTGGTCACCACCACGAGCCCCACGCTGCGGGCATGGGCGCCGGAATGTTCATCAGCTAGACTCTTGAAGATGCCGCGACGCTGGATTGGCCAGCTAATTTAGGGATGAAACGGGAAAACCCTGATTTCTAACACCATTGGTTTCGGCAAAGAATGACGTGTTGTTGTTTGAGTGCACGTTTTATTTTTTATTTGGTCTCATCTGGAGTTCATCATGTCTTTTCCGCTAGTTAAAAGTCTTGTCACCCTCACGGCAGCAGCCACCTTGGCCATTCAACCCGCTTTGGCTTCAGACAAAGTCAAAATTGGCTTTGTAAGCACCCTCTCCGGTCCTTCTGCGGCTTTGGGCGTGGACATCCGGGATGCTTTCTTGCTGGCTGTCAAACTCAATGGCGGCAAGCTCGGCGGTTTGCCTGCCGATGTTTCCATTTCTGATGACCAATTCAAGCCCGATGTGGGCAAACAATTGTTCGAGCGTTATGTAAAACGCGACAAAGTTGATTTCTTAACAGGCGTCGTTTTCTCCAACATCATGCTGGCAGGTTTACCTGAAGCGGTGGACAACAAAACAATTTACCTCAGCCCCAATGCGGCACCCTCTCCGATTGCTGGCGCTCAATGCACGCCCTATTTCTTTGCAGTGTCTTGGCCCAATGATGCTTACCACGAGGCTGCTGGCCAATATGCCACCAACCTCAAAGTGAAGTCAGCGTATTTGCTAGCGCCTAACTACCAAGCCGGCAAAGACTCATTAGCAGGTTTCAAACGTTTTTTTAAAGGCAATGTCACTGGCGAGGTTTACACCAAGCTGGGCCAACTGGACTACTCAGCTGAACTGGCTGAAATTCGTGCGGCTAAACCTGAAGTGGTCTATACCTTCTTACCAGGGGGCATGGGCATCAACTTCATCAAACAATTCATGGCTGCAGGCTTGAACAAAGACATCCGCCTTATTCAACCTGGCTTCGGTTCCGATCAAGACGTGATTCGCGCTGTGGGCAATGACATGCTTGGTATTTTTGACACGGCGCACTGGGGCCTCGACCTGCCCAATGAAGCCAATAAAAAATTCGTGGCTGAGTTTGAAAAAGAATACAAGCGACTGCCCACTATTTACGCAGCCCAAGGCTACGACACGGCGCTGCTGATTGATGCGGCCGTTCGTGCTGCCAACGGCAAGATCGAAGACAAAGAAGCCTTGATCAAAACCCTGAAGACCGTGAAGTTCAATTCTGTTCGAGGTGATTTCCGCTTCAACACCAATCAATACCCCATTCAAAATTACTACTTGCGTGAAATCCAAAAAGACGCCCAAGGTCGTTTGGTTAACCGCATCGTTGGACAACCCGTCTTGACAAACCACGGTGATGCCTACGTTAAAGACTGCCCAATGAAGTAAATGGGGGGTTAAGATTTCCCCATGAGCAGTATTTTGATGTTGGAGCAGGCCTTGAATGGCCTGCAGTTTGGTTTGATGTTGTTTTTGCTAGCGTCTGGGTTAACGCTGGTATTCGGCATCATGGACATGATCAACTTGGCCCACGGCGCCATTTACATGGTGGGGGCCTTTCTGGCTGCTTGGCTGGTTCAATTAACGCAGTCATTTTTGTTAGGGGTCTTGTTGGCAGTGGGCCTCACCGCAGTGGTAGGCATGCTGTTAGAGGCCACTCTTCTCAGAACGCTCTACGCGCGAGATCACCTGTCACAGGTGTTGGCCACCTTTGCACTGATTCTCATCATCAATGATTCAGTTCGAATGATCTGGGGCTCTGACCTGGCCCTTTCAGCGCCACAAGCCCTCTCCGGTCCGGTTCAATTGCTCCCTGGTTTGCTGTACCCCAGCTATCGCTTGGTCATCATTGCGGTGGGCTTGGCCATTGCTTTGCTGTTGTTTGTCTTGGTGACCCAAACACGCATGGGCGCTTGGGTTCGTGCGGGTGCATCCAATCGTGAAATGGCCATGGCCATGGGCATCAATATCAAAGTGCTTTTCACCGGCGTGTTTGGTATTGGCGCCGCACTTTGCGCCGTGGCGGGTGCCATGCTGGGCCCTTTGCTTGCCGTTCAAGTCGGCATGGGGGAGAACATCCTTATCTTGGCGTTTGTGGTTATTGTGATTGGGGGCATAGGCTCCGTCTGGGGGGCTTTTGTGGGTGCCATTTTGGTGGGTTTTGTTGACACCATGGGTCGCACACTGCTGCCACATTTATTTCGGGAAATTTTCTCTCCCCAGTTTGCGAGTGCAGCGGGCCCTGCCGTGGCTTCTATTTTGGTCTATGTCTTGATGGCCGTTGTGCTCTTTGTTCGCCCGCAAGGGCTGTTCTCAGGTCGCTCTTAAGGCAAGGTCAAGATGAACCGCGAAACTCGTCCTTGGCTTTGGACCTTGTTGCTGCTACTCGCCATTGCACTGCCTTTGGTGTTGCATGCGCGCGGACAAGACTATTACATCAGCATGATCAGCCGCATGATGATTTACGGCATTGCAGCATGCAGTTTGAATCTCATTTTGGGTTTTGGTGGTTTGGTGTCTTTTGGCCATGCAGCCTTTGTTGGCATTGGAGCCTATGCTGTGGGCATCATGATCACCGAGGGCGTGACCAGCGGTTGGCTTAACTTTGCGGTGGCCATGGGTGTCTCAGCACTGGCCGCCGCTGTGATTGGTGCCATCTCTTTGAGAACGCGCGGTGTCTACTTCATCATGATCACTTTGGCTTTTGCGCAAATGATTTACTACTTGGTGAACTCCATCAAAGCCTATGGTGGCGACGAAGGTTTGAACATCAAATCGCGATCTAACTTTGGCATGGGGCTTGATTTAAAAAATGATCTGACTTTTTACTTTGTTGTCCTGTTGGTTTTGGTACTCACCTTGGTCATCATTTCACGCATGATGAAATCGCGCTTTGGCCGCGTTATTCTGGCCATTCGTGACGATGACACGCGTGTGGACGCGATCGGTTTTCCTGCATACACCTACAAATGGGTTTTGTTCATCATCGCGGGAACATTGGGTGGCTTGGCGGGTGCCTTGATGGTCAACCATCAAAACTATGTCAGTCCCAACCTGATGCACTGGACACAGTCTGGTACCTTGATGATCATGGTGATTCTGGGCGGCGTGGGCACACTGTCGGGTGGTCTATGGGGTGCCTTGGTTTTGCTCATTTTGGAAGATGTGATCGCCGAATACACCGTCTATTGGCAGTTCTATATCGGTTGGTTCTTGTTGGCGGTGGTGCTGCTGGCGCCGCGTGGTTTGTCGAGCTTATTCAACCGACCTAAAAAGCTTGAAACAAAGGGACATGCATGAGCCAGCAGCCTTTGCTCATTATTCAAGATTTGGTGAAAAGCTTTGGCGCTTTGCGGGCCACTGACCATGTCAGTCTGCAAGTGCTTGCGAATGAAATTCATGCGCTGATTGGCCCCAATGGCGCCGGAAAAACCAGTCTTGTCGCGCAATTGTCTGGCTTGCTGTCCAGTGACAGCGGTCACATCATGTTCCAAGGTCAAGATATCACCGCCATGGCCACCCATGAGCGTGTCCGACTGGGCTTGGCGCGCTCATTTCAAATTACACGCCTCTTTAAATCGTTCACCGTCTTAGAAAATGTAGCGCTTTCCATTCAAGCTCGAGCAGGAAACAGTTTTTCGTTTTGGAGACCTGTCAACCAAGAAACCGAACTCACAGCCAAGGCCATGAGCCTGCTGAATGAACTGGGATTAGCAACCCGCGCCCATCATTACGCCAGTGAACTCGCGCATGGTGAGCAACGTATTTTGGAGTTGGGTCTGGCTGTCGCCACGCAACCCAAGTTGCTGCTGCTCGATGAACCCATGGCAGGCGCTGGCCCTGTTGAATCCGAGCGCATTTTGAATCTCATCCTGAAATTGCGCGAACAATCTGCGATTTTGCTGATTGAACACGACATGGACGCGGTGTTCAAATTGGCCGACAGAATTTCTGTGATGGTCAGCGGCGCCGTCATTGCAACGGGTACACCTGAAGAAATCAGGCGTAACCCCCAGGTTATTGCGGCTTATTTGGGAGAAGAAAACGCATGAGCTTGCTGCAAGTTATCAATGTGCGATCGGCTTACCAAGAGAGTCAGGTTCTGTTTGGCATAGACTTCAGCCTCAATGCCGGTGAATCCATGGGATTGCTTGGCCGCAATGGCATGGGCAAAACCACTTTGATTCGCAGCATTCTAGGACTCAAATCCATTCATGGCGGTCAAGTTGTATTTGACGGTCAAGACATCACCCATCAACCGGCCGACAAAATTGCACGCTTAGGCGTTGCGCTGGTACCCGAAGGCCGGCAGGTGTTTCCAAACTTGTCAGTTAACGAACACCTCACAGCCTTTTTCAGCAATCGACATCGCAGCAAAACCCTTTGGACGCCCGCACGTGTCTACGAATTGTTTCCACGTCTGGCCGAGAGAAAATCCAACTTGGGTTCTCAGCTTTCTGGGGGTGAGCAACAAATGTTGGCCATCGGTCGCGCCTTGGTAACCAACCCACGCATGATCATTTTGGACGAAGCCACAGAGGGTCTGGCACCACTCATTCGAGAAGAAATTTGGAGATGTTTGCGACTGCTCTGCAACGAGGGGCAAACCTTGATCGTTGTAGACAAATATGTGAATCGATTGATAGAGATTGCCTCACATCACCTGATCATCGAACGGGGACAGGTGGCTTGGACAGGAAGTTCTGAAGCCCTGCGGGAAGACCGGCAATTGTGGACGCGCTATCTGGGCGTTTAATTTAAAACGCTTGCGCTACTGACTTCAATGCTTGCATTAACAATTTACTGGCAGGACTGAGGGTAGCTTTGAGACGCCGAGTGATGCCGACTCGCCTTTCCCACTGATTACCTGTGGCCTCAAGTGCTTTCAGTTGCCCTGCTCTGACCTCCCAATAAATTAATTCCTTGGGAATGAAGGTCAATGTATCACTCTGCATCACCATGGACTTCATCAGCACTGTGGAGGTGGTTTCAACTTGGGCCACGGGCGGCACTAAACCGTGCGAGGCAAAGTAATCATCAAACGCAAGCCGCTCCAACTCTCGCTGTCTTGGCAAAATCCATGGAAACTTCACTAACATGCTGGGGTTGACCACTTTGTGTTTTGTCAAGGGATGGTCTGAGCGGGACACCACTGTGGCACCCTCTGTTGAAAGGTAGTCATGGACCAAATCTGCATCTGTTGATTTGGCAGGCACCGAAGACAATGCAAAGTCAACCTCACCTTGTTTGACCCAGGGCATCAAGGCCTCATTCAAACCATAAAGCACCGTCACATGCACCTCAGGGTTTTGTGCGGCCAATATCTTGAGCGCTAATGGCAAAAGGCGAGTTGCCTCTGTGGGGCCGCAGCCCATCATCACGTGTCCCCGTTGCGCTCCGCGCATCGATTGAATCTCACCCACTGCATTGCGCATTTCCGCTTCTATCACGCGGCCATGCGCCATGAGTGCCTGACCAAAAGGCGTGAGGCTGACCCCAAATCGGCCACGCTCCAGAAGCCGAACGCCCAAGGTTTTCTCCAATGCTTTGATGCTTTTGGACAGGGCGGGTTGAGAAATTTCCATCGAAGCAGCCGCTGCAGTGAGATTGCCGTAACGAGCAGCAGCCAGGAAGAGCTGAACTTTTCTGTAATCCATAGCCTATGGTAATGGAAAAAGCATGAATTGTTGTAGGTCTATTGCTTGACCTCAGTTAAGTTATGGTTTCGTGTTCCTATCAAGCCCAAAAATGGAGTTTTCATGCAATCGATAGATTTAGACCATCTGGTTCAACCAGATCGCGTTCACAAAAGCGTCTACACCGATCAACAATTGTTTGATCTTGAAATGGAACATATCTTTGAGAAGGCTTGGGTCTATTGTGGCCATGATTCTCAAGTGAAAGAGGTTGGCGATTATTTCACCATGCAAATTGGTCGGCAACCGATGGTGATGGTCAGAGACATCGACAAAAGCGTGAAAGTTCTTTACAACCGCTGCCCCCATCGCGGTGTTGAGTTGTGCGGCAATCAAAGCGGCAATACAGGCAAAGGCTTTGTATGCTCCTACCATGCATGGAGCTTTCATTTGAATGGCAAAGTTAAGGCCATTCCCTTGGTCAAAGGCTACGATGGCACACGCATGACCCCCGACAGTCCAGATTGCAGCATGGTAGCTGCAGCCCGAGTCGACAGTTACCGAGGCTTTGTGTTTGCCAGTTTGTCCAAAGAAGGGCCTGGGCTGGTTGAATTCTTGGGCGAAGCCAAAGTGGCCTTTGATGACATGTGCGACCGCTCTCCATTGGGAGAAGTAGAGGCTGTGCCTGTCTGTCACCGTGTCATGCAGCATTCCAATTGGAAGTTCTTCATGGAGAACCAGTTGGACTCACTTCACCCCTCAGTCACACACCAATCTACTGGCGTGTCTGCGCGCAAAGTGGAACAACGCTTGAAAAAAGAAAAAGGCGAAGCGCCTTTGTTTTTCCATTACCTCTCCACTTTTGCTTCCAGCTTTGATCAGTGGGACTCGGTTCAAACAGTGAACTTCAAGTATGGCCACGGCATTTTGAAAGCCTATATGGGCTTGCGCCCTACCGACCCTGACACCGTTGAATACGAAGCCTTGATCAAAAAAGCCTATGGCGAAGAAAAAGGTGAGGAATATTTGGCACGAAGCATTCACCATGTCCTCATCTATCCTTATCTGTCGGTTCAATCGCCATTGCAACAGCTTCGGTGCTTGCGTCCCATGGCGCCCAATAAAACCTTGTCTGAAATTTGGCACTTTCGCCTCAAAGGTGTGCCCGAAGCCATCTACGAACGTTCTCTGTGGTATTTCAATCTGGTGAACTCGCCTGCCACCATGATCAATGCAGATGATTTGGAAAACTGGACCAAAGCTCAACTGGGTCTGCAATCCAAGGGTGGCGAATGGGTCAGTTTCCACCGTAACTATGGTGGCGATACCGAGAAAGATGGCATTTTGTACTCTAACAATGGCACCAGCGAAGTGGTGATGCGCAATCAGTTCAAGGCTTGGGATTCGTATATCCGTGCCGCCATTCAACCTTCGGCAAAAGCCTGAACAGGAGTCAACCCTCATGAAAACCAATGAAGTTAAAGAAGCACTCGGCACAGGTGTCGTGATTGAAGGTATTCAATCTATGTCTGGCGCAGACTCCATCGAACCCGACCACATGGGCCGAGGCCGACAGCCCAGCCAAGGCTATATTCCCAAAGCCGTCAAAGTGGATGCCGCCTTGCAACGCCAAGTAGAGGAATTGCTGTTCCATCAAGCTGCTTTACTGGACAACAAAGCTTGGGGCGAATTTGGCAAATTGTTCAGTGACGATGGCGTTTACTGGATGCCTTCCACGCCCACACAAACCGACTGGCGACGTGAACCTTCGATTTTTGCAGAAGATAAATTACTCATGGAGGTTCGCATGAGCCGACTGCTTCATCCCAACGCGTGGTCACAAGCTGCACACTGGGGTACCAATCACATGGTGGGCAACATTGTCATTGAAGCCGTCAGTGCCAACACCGTTGAGGTTTACGCCCGCTTTCAAATGATGGAAATGCGCCGAGACGACATCCGGCATTTTGCTGGCAGCTACCGTCATACCTTAGTGAAGCAAGGCAACGATTTGAAAATCAAATTGCAACGCGTGGACATGACCAACGGCCAAGCGGCTTATGACTATGTATTGCAAGCTTGGGTTTGAAGGACATCGTCAAGTTAAACTCGCTTGACGAAATAGCCAGTGGCCTGATCCTGTCATTCAGCTCAATTCATTTGAGTACTATCCGACCAAATTCCCAAACTTCTATTCGGCAGTTCTCGATGGTTAGCCGTTGAGACTGAATGGCGTGACAAACCAATTTCAGGTCCGCTGTTTCTTTTTGTACAGAAGTTGTCCCTGTTGCTGCTTAAACTGTTCAAGTTATAGAAGAACTTTTTTCCAGGCTCATAAATCCCAGTATTTTCCCCCTATGAGCCTAGGTTTTTTCTTCAGGTGATGACAGGTCAGCAGATCCAAAAGCACCGCCATTGGATTTCCGCATTTCGTTGGGCAGCCCTTTAGCGCTGAATCATAGGGCCGCTTTTAGGTTTTAGAGGGTTTTCGACTTTTCAGTGGAACACCGCTTTGGACCTTTTAAGTTCGCACCCATGTGGGTATCAGCCTCTTTGATAAAGCCGACGATTGGGCCATCCGTAAATTCGGCGTATTTGATGGGCATTGTTCTGCGAAATTATCAGGCTTTTGCGACATCATTTTGCTGAGCTTGAAAGGACGCATGTCATTTCTTGTTACATGTCTTTTTTAAGAGGTATATTCATTATTGTTGTGGAATTGCAGTTCAGCAAGGAGTTACAGGTCATGGACATTGAAACGAAACAGGTCTCCTCCAAAGTGAGGACCGACATGCTGGAAATTCGACGTTTAGGTGTTTTTTTAGGTGCCCGAATCACCGGTATAGATCTGACGAAAACTCTTTCGGACGAAACAGTCGACTCGCTCAAATTAGCGCATGCTCAGCATGGCGTTTTGGTGTTTCCTGAGCAGCTTATTTCTTCAGAGGACCTCAAGCGCTTTGGTCGCTATTTTGGCTCTTTGAGCGTGCACCCCTTTTCCACGAGCAGCGCCGATGCCCCCGAATTGATCGTCTATGACAACAAAGAGGGTAATCCACCAGCGCCTACAGATATTTGGCACACCGACGAGACCTTTCGGGAGGCACCCCCTATGGGAACGGCCCTGTGCTCGAAAATCATTCCTGAATATGGAGGCAACACTGCATTTGCCAGCATGTCAGCAGTCTACGAAGGCCTGTCCGACCGCTGGCAACGATTTTTATCTGGCCTTGAAGCAGTGCATGATTTCAAACCATTTCGCAGCCTGTTTTCCACTGATGCTGAGGGCCTAGAAAAGTTGCGTCGATTTGAAGACCACTACCCCGCCATCACCCATCCCGTGGTGTCGGTTCACCCGATCACCGGTAAAAAAGTAATCTTCGTGAACCCGCAATTCACGCTGTATATCAAGGGTATGGCCGAAGATGAAAGCCGAATGATCCTGGACATGTTGTATCGCAAGACACTTATTCATGAGTATCAGTATCGTCACTGCTGGGAGCCCAACATGCTGGTGTTTTGGGACAACCGCCATGTGCAACATTCTGCATTGCACGATTACTACCCGCAGCGCAGACTGATGGAGCGAGTGACGATCGCGGGAACGCGACCTGTGGGCTCAGACCCAGCAGCAGATCCAAGCGACCTGCGCCGCTATCTCATGCCCCCTTTGTCAAAGTTCCGTCAAACAGGCACCGCCCAAAAACGACAACTGGACCTTTAAATTGGAACTTATGAAAACATGCGCTGTATTGATGCCCATAAAGTTTTTGCCATTTCAATAAGGACAACCCATGCTTTTATTTTTTCGACGAGCCACTTTTATGGCATTTGCCTTGTGCTTATGCAGTGCTGCATTCAGTCAAACACCATATCCTGACAGGCCCATTCGCCTCGTAGTTCCCTATCCACCGGGTGGATTCACAGACATTTTGGGTCGCCTTTTGGCAACGCAGCTTCAAACTCGGCTGGGCCAGAATGTGATCGTCGACAACAAGGGTGGGGGAGGCAGTACCATCGGCAGTGCCATGGTGGCCCGAGCCCCCGCAGACGGGTATACATTGCTGCTTGTTGCGCCTGATTTGGCAATTAATGAAAGCCTGATGGCTTCGCGTCTCAATTACGATGCACGCAAGGACTTCACCCCAGTCATTCGTGCGGCTTGGTCGCCCATGGTTCTTGTCACCCATCCCAATGTTCCCGCCAAAAATGTGGCGGAATTCCTTGCCTTGGCCAAAGCCCAGCCAGGCAAAATCAACTTTGCATCCGGAGGGATTGGTACGGGTGCCCATTTGGCATTGGAATTGTTCAAAACGCGTGCCGGCGTGGACCTGACCCATGTACCCTACAAGGGAAATGGCCCGGCAACTTCCGATCTCTTAGGCGGTCAAGTTTCTGCAATGTTTCTCCAATATGCTGTTGCAAAACCCCATGTAGCTGGGGGCAAGCTTTCAATGCTGGCCACCCCCAGTGGTAAACGCTCCCAAGCTATACCCGACGTTCCCACAATCGCTGAAAGTGGGCTGCCCGGCTTTGACGTTGAACCTTGGTTCGGTATAGTGGCGCCGGCAGGAACACCAACGGTGATTGTCAATCGACTCAATGCAGAGATTACAAAAATAATGCAGCAAACCGATGTAAAAGACATGCTCTCCAGCGTAGGTGCCTCGCCCTCAGTTTCATCGCCACTGGAATTTGCCAAATTCATTGACAGTGAAATCACGCGATGGGGCGAAGTCGTCAAGGCCTCAGGGGCTAAGGCAGAGTGATCATGGTGAGGAATGCGATCGATATGCACGCGCATTGGGTGCCGCCTGTGGTGGCCAATGCGTTGCGCCAACGCCATGGCAATGTGCCACGCATTGAAACGCTGCCAGACAGCACGGAGCGTTTAGTCATGCCCATCGGCACTTTGAACTTCAACGATGGTCACACCGATGCTTCCCTTCGACTTAAGCAGATGATGGGGCTGGGGGTGTCTAGGCAAATGTTGTCATTGCCTGGATTATTTGGCATCGACAGCTTACCGTTTGACCAAGCGATGCCACTGGTGAGCGCCTTCAATGATGCTTGCGCAGAGTTGTGTAAAGCACATCCAGACCAATTTTGCGGGCTTGCAGCGCTGCCATTGGCCAGCATGGACGCTTCAGTGGCCGAACTGCGCCGAGCACGACTTGAATTGGGTTTGCTAGGCGCAATTTTGCCGGTAGACGCCTTTCGCAACGAAGCCACCGCTGCTCGCCTTAAACCCATTTTTAAAGAAGCCGAATCGCTGGGCGCCCACTTTTTTGTTCACCCAGGGCGCATGCCTGACAGTGGTCCCCTGCCGGATGCACCCCCTGACCATGACCTTGCAAGACGTGCTCTAGCCGTTCAGCACGAAGTAGGTGAAGCCATGGTGACGTTGTTGTTATCTGATTTTTTAATCCCATGGCGCAACATAACCGTTCAGGTGGCCAACCTAGGCGGTACCTTTCCAGCCGTGGTCGAACGCATGGACCACATGCTGGCCTTGCGGGACCCATCTCGCGCCTTGCCCTCAACCCGGGCTCGCGTTGTCTGGGTGGACTGCGCGTCACTGGGTTCACGGGCTTTGGAACAAGCCGTGGCCGTGTTCGGTGCAGACCGGGTTGTGCTAGGTACCGATTGCCCCATCTTTGATGCAGCCAGAACCATTGCAGGCATTGAGAAATCCCAACTTAGCGTGGATGATCAAACCTTGATACTGCATGGCAACGCGGCAAAATTGTTAGGTCGGTTGTTTTGAAAAACGGTCGCTAATCTTTGTTACAGCTGCACCAAATCCGCGAAGTCTTGCGAAGATACCGGGGGCTAACACCACTTCAATTCAAGTTCAATTGCCGCCAAAATACAAGGCGCTCAAGCGCCCTCTCAACCGCAGGTAACCTCATCATGAAATTGTGTCATACGCAAAGCCCCTCAAAATCGTTTTGGCGACATGCCCAGTGGGGCCTGTTCATTTTGCTGCTCAATTGGACGATGCCTGGCACCAGTCTGGCACAAACCTATCCAGACAAACCCATCAAATTTGTCGTGTCATTCACCGCCGGTGGAACCACAGACATTCTGGCCCGCGAAGTGGCCAACCAATTGACACAGCGCTGGAAAGTGCCCGTGGTGGTCGAAAATAAAGCCGGTGCTGCCGGCAATTTGGGGACCGAGGTCGTTGGCCGCGCAGCACCTGACGGCTACACCCTATTGGTCAATTCATTTGGACCGATTGCCATCAACCCCACCTTGTTCAAAAGCTTGAACGTCAATCCTCAAACAGAATTGCAACCTGTCGCGTTGATCGCCGAGGTACCCACTGTTTTGGTGGTTCCAACGACCATGGGCATCAACACCATGGCGGAATTCATGGCTTACGCCAAAGCCAATGCAGGAAACATAAACTATGGTTCTACGGGCATCGGTACGGCCGCTCACATGACGGGTTATTTGTACAGTCTGCGCACCAACATCAATGCGACACATATCCCCTACAAGGGTGCTGAAGCCACGCGCGATTTGGTAGCGGGACGGCTGCAGTACATGTTCGCCACCGTGCCGTCGGTCATGCAATTGATCAAAGCCGGGCAACTCAAGCCTTTGGCCATTTCAACCAAAATTCGATCACGTGGTTTGCCCGATGTCGCCACTTTGCGCGAACTGGGTATTGACATGGCCACCGGATCTTGGTTTGGCATGTTTGCGCCCAAACAGACCCCCATGGCCATTGTGCAAAAATTGAACCAAGAGGTTGTCAGTATTTTGGACGACCCCCAAATCAAGGCTAGATTGGTTGCACAAGGGGCAGAACCCATCCCCATGTCGGTTCAAGAATTTACCCAATTCACACGCAATGAATTCGAAACGTGGGCACCCATTGTCAAATCCTCTGGAGCCAAACCCGAGTGAGGCGATTGCATTTATTGGTCTCGGCTGATGCACTCAGTCGCTACCGCGAACGCTTCGCTCAGGTGGCATCCACAACCTCAAGACCTGCTGAAATCAATTGGGTCTTGCCGAGCGACTCGGCTGCTGCGCACGCCCTGATTGACATGGCATTCATCTCGCGCGATGTGACCGGCAACTCAACCAAAACGAACATCTTGCCTGATCTGGCCAACTACTATGTGGCACTTCGCAGAGCGATGGGTTTGCAATGGGTACACAACCATGCATCAGGCACAGACAGGCCTATTTTTACCGAACTGCATGAGCGCGGCGTCAGAATCACAAACTCATCAGGTATCAACGCCAATCCTGTGGCCCATACAGCAGTAGGGGCACTCATCGCTTTGGGGAGAAAGTTCCCGGCGGTTTTGAAAGCACAACAAGACATTCGATGGGCACCCATGATGTCGCATCTGGATTTGCACGACCTCGCAGGCCAAACAGCTCTGGTGATTGGCATGGGCCCCATAGGCCAAAAAATTGCCCGCATCCTTTCAGCCATGGACATGCATGTGGTGGGCGTTACGCATGACACAACAAAACAAAGGACTGCGGAAGGATTCAATCTGGTTCTGGACTTTGAAACTATGCGACACGCCATTCCTCAAACGCATTACGTGGTGCTCGCTTGCCCACTGACGACTCAAACGCAAGGCTTGATCGATGCGGCTTTTTTGTCTCAACTTCCTCAAGGATCTTTCCTGATCAATGTGGCACGTGGGCAGGTGGTAATTCAAAACGATTTGATTGAAGCTTTGCATTCACACTTAGGAGGTGCTTTCCTGGATGTCTTTGCAACAGAACCTCTTGAGACCGACTCTCCACTGTGGCGCATGCCGCATGTGATGATCAGCCCTCATACCGCAGGCCATTTCACAGGGCATGCTGAAAAGGTCGCGCAGCTTTTCATGCACAATTTAAACAACTACCTCTGTGGGCAGCCCTTGCTCAACGAGTGGCAGCCATCCTAAAGAGGAATCACCATGAACCATTCGGGTCGTTTGCAATTACCCTGCCTGAAAACTGAAGTCACACCGCAAGAGTGGCAGGCACGTGTTGATTTGGCAGCTTGCTACCGCCTCACAGCCCACTATGGCATGTCGGACATGATGGCCAACCACATCACCTTGCGCGTGCCCGGTCAAGAACATGCCTTTTTGACGAACCCCTACGGCATGATGTACGAAGAGATGACGGCCTCTTGCCTTGTCAAAATTGACCATGATGGCGAGGTGCTCTACAAGCCCGACTTTGGTGACTTGAATTACGGTCTGAATAAACCTGGATTTATTCTGCACAGTGCTGTCCACAAAGCCCGGCCCGAAGTCAATTGCATTATTCACACACATACAGCAGCGGGGTTGGCGGTCTCCTCTCTGGCCTGTGGCATGCTGCCGATCAACCAAACCGCCATGCGCTTTCTCAATGTAAGCTACCACGACTACATGGGCGTGGTGCTGGACATGGCAGAGCAAGAAATTTTGGTACGAGATTTGGGCACCACCGACGCCATGGTCTTGCGTAATCATGGTCTGCTGACCTGCGGCCGCTCGGTTGGCGAGGCTTTTAATTGGATGCACCGGATGGAGTTGTCCTGCCGCGCGCAACTGGCAGCCATGGCCTGCAACACCCCTTTGCAGCCGGTAAGCCAGCAGGTTCTGGACGAGACCTTCATGAACTATCAACCCCAGACACGCCGTCCCTTTGGCGTGATGGAATGGCCCGGACTGCTGAGGATGCTCGATCGAATGGACCCCAGTTTCAGGGACTGAATTGAGGGTTCGATCCAACAAGGGCATGCCGGCCCGTTTGATCACATTTGCAGCGAAGAATTATGGGGTGATCAAACATCGCTTGCTATCGCCTCATGCTGCGCCTCCAGTTTCAACGGTTGGCGCGGACGTTGATAGGAGTGGCGTCGCAGGATGCGCGGGATACCACGGGCATGAGACTCACCGCTTCACAAAGCGCAGCGTAAATCGGTCACTCTCACCCATCGCTGCATATTTGGCGCGGTCTTTTTCTTTGAGTCTGTAGGTGGGCGGCAGCGTCCACACGCCCTCTGGGTGATCCTTGGTGTCCAGCGGATTGGCATTGACTTCAGATCGAGCTTGCAGCTGAAAGCCCGCCTTTTCGATGAGCGCTATGGCCACATCTTCCCGCACATATCCTGAGGCGATCTGCTGTGGCTGAGTTTGATCGGTGCGGCCTCGGTGGTCCACGATACCCAATATGCCGCCCGTTTTCAAGGCCTTGTGGAATGCGCTTAACGAGGCGTCAAGTTCGCCGTCCAGCAGCCAGTTGTGCAGATTACGAAAGCTGATCACCGCGTCGGCCGTGCCCGCTGGTGCTATGGCATGGCGGTCAGCACGGAATGAAGTCACCTGCACTTGGCCATACAAGGCAGCCTCATCGGACAAGCGTTTCAATAGCTTTTGATGGTCTGGAATGTATTGCGGCAAAGAGCCGTCACGGTTGGCGGCAATATACAAACCCTTGTCCTTAAGCCATGGCGCCAAAATTTCCATGTAGTAGCCGCCACTGCCGGGCAAAATTTCCACCACGGTGCTGTTGGCTTGAATACCAAAAAAGGCCATCGTTTCGGCGGGATGTCGGTAAGGGTCGCGAACCACATTAGCGGGAGAACGATGTGCACCAGCCAACAAGGCTCGAAAAGTCTCAGGTGTCTGGGTCTGGGCAATCACCGGACCCGCGAGCCAGCCCCAACCCACCAAGATGCAAAGCGCATATTTTAAAAAATTGTTCATAAAAGCATCAGTCCATCTGCACAATGATTTTGCCAAAATGTTGATTGGACTTCATATGATCGTAGGCCTGCGCCAGTTCACTGAATCCAAAGATTTTGTCTATCGGCATCTCAAAGCCACCCGCCGCAAGAGCAGGCCACAGATCTTTCATCATGGCGGCCGTAATCGCCGCAACTTCAGCTTTGGTGCGGGTTCGAAACGTCACCCCGATGTATTGAATTCTTCGCAGTGCATGCAAGTCAAAATCAAAATCAAAATGGTTTCCAGCTAACCGCCCCACATTCACGATACGGCCCAAAACGGCTGTAGCCGCCAGATTTTGATTCGCCACCCGGCCAGACAGTTGATCCACAATCAAGTCCACACCTCTGCCTTGCGTGGCGGCCAAGACTTGCTCAACCCACTGCGGATCGTTATTGTCAACAGCCAGTGTGGCGCCGTAATCGGCCAGTCGCTCGCGTTTGAATGCTTGCGTTGATGACCCCACCACCACAGACGCGCCACACCAATGTGCAATGTGAAGTCCCATCAAGCCCACACCTGTGGATGCACCCTGAATCATCACGCTTTGACCCGCCTGTAAACCACCATTCGTAATGACTGCATCGTGCATGGTGTTCAGAGCCATGGGGTAACAAGCAGCTTGCGTTGCAGCCCATGTGGCGACGGGTAAGGGCATCACGCGGCCTTGATCAACCACTGTGAATTCGGCCATGGCGCCCTGCCCCGAGCCCATCACGCGTTCGCCTGCTTTGAAGCCGTCAACATGGCTACCCACAGCATCGACCACGCCAGCCCACTCCATGCCCATGACCGTTCCGGCGCCACCAACCGTGCCATGACGGTTGCCAGCCAATACCGCCAAATCGGCTCGGTTGAGCGCTGCGGCTTGCACCTTGACCCGCACCTCATGCGGCCCAACTTCAGGGACAGGGATGTCCATAAAAACCAATCCTTGCAAACCGACTGTGGCTGCTTTCATCATCTCAATTCCTTCAGATTCATTAAGGGAACGCACAAAGACCCGAATTTTCGAGCCTTCAGCGGCGAAGCGCAACGGCAAAACCCCGCATCACTGCGGGCCGTGCCATCAAGGTCTCGTACCACCGAAGCACATGGGGAAAGTCCTTCAAATCGACTTGGTGCCGAGGGTGACGCCACACCCAACCGAGAACAGCAAAATCAGCGACAGAAAGATCGCCAGCAAAATACGAATGCTCAGCAAGCCTGCGGTCCATCACACCATAAAGACGACGCGTTTCAGCCATGAATCGGTTTAAGCCATAACGCTTATCTTCCTCAGACGCCAAGGCAACGAAGTGGTGCACCTGACCCGGTGCGGGGCCAAAATTGCTCATCTGGAACATCAGCCATTCCAGCACGGCGACCCGTCCGCGAACATCAGTGGGTAAAAATCGCCCCGATTTTTCAGCCAGGTAAAGCAAGATGGCTCCCGACTCAAATACGCTGATAGGTTGACCGTCTGGGCCATCAGGGTCAACGATGGCCGGGATTTTATTGTTCGGGCTGATGCGGAGGAAAGCCGGCTCTAATTGTTCACCTGCGGTGATATCCACCACCTGAACTTCGTAGGGCAGATTCATTTCCTCCAGAGCCACACTGATTTTGCGGCCGTTCGGGGTATCAAAAGCAAAGAATTGAATAGGCATTTGCATTCCTCAAATCATGCATTGTGCAAGACTTTCAGTTTTAAAAAAATACCAAAACAAACAGAGTTCTAAAAGCTGTGCCAATTGCGCATGGCCCAAATTGGGTTATTTATTCAGGGCTTCCCGAATAGAAACCCTCTAGGAAATAGGCTTCGCATATGTTAATTTGAAAAATAGTTACTGTTGACCACTATCGAAATCCCATTGAAAGGTCGTTTATGCAAAGACAAGGTTTTGTGTGGCTCAAGTTGGTATCCATCTCGATTGCCTTGTGTTTTTGTATGAGTCTTGCAACCGCTCAGAAAAAGTACGATCCAGGAGCCAATGACACTGAAATTCGTATCGGCCAAACCCTTCCTTATTCGGGGCCTGTGTCCATGCTGGGTAATGTGGGGAAAGTCTCCGCCGCCTACCTGGAGATGGTCAATGCACAAGGTGGCGTCAATGGACGAAAAATAAAACTCATTTCCCTGGATGACGGGTACAGCCCTGTAAAAACCATGGAACAGACCCGCCGCCTTGTTGAAAGCGACGAAGTACTTTTCCTTTTCAGTTCAGTCGGTACGGCAACCAATCAAGTCGTTCACAAATACCTCAATCAGAAAAAGATTCCTCAGCTGCTGATACTTTCCGGAGCGAACAAATGGAATGATCCGACCAATTTCCCCTGGACTCTCAGCGGCATGTTTTTATACGAAGCAGAAGCACGCGTCTATGTCAAACACATGTTGTCCAATGTGAAAGACCCGAAAATTGCGATTCTCAGCCAGAACGATGAATTTGGTCGTGACTTTTTGAAAGGCATACGCTCTACTTTGGGTGACAAAGCCTCCACCATGATCGTTGCCCAGGCGACCTATGAGTCAACCGACCCGACAGTGGACTCTCAAATGATCATGCTCAAAGCATCGGGTGCTAATGTGTTTATGAGTTTTTCAAATGGAAAGTTCACCAGCCAATCCATTCGTAAAGCCTCTGAATTGGGCTGGAAGCCTCAAATTTACCTTCCTTTGGGGTCTTCCTCGATTGCCTCCATTCTTCAGCCTGCTGGCCTGGAAAATTCGATAGGTGCCGTCACGATTGCGAATCAAAAAAATCCTCTCGATCCACAATGGCGTGATGATGCGGGAATGAAAGAGTACAAAGAGTTCATGAAACGCTGGGCTCCCTCCTTGGACAGCAATGAGTCTTTAAATTTAACAGGCATTACCTTGACGCGATTGATGGTCGACGTACTTCGCCAATGTGGCGATGACCTCACGCGCGAAAATGTATTGAAACAAATGTTGAGCCTCAAGGAATACAGCAGTAACCTCATGCTGCCCGGTGTTTCCATAACTACCGGCGCGAAAGACTACGAGCTCTATGGGGCCACCCGTTTGCAACGATTCAACGGCCAATCCTGGGTTCCCTTTGGCGACACTTTTAATTTAAGATAATCAGGAACCAACTTTGACCTACTCTGCTCCCCCACTTGAAGGCATTCGCGTCGTCGATCTCAGCACCGTACTTTCTGGCCCCTTGGCGGCTTCCATGCTGGCTGACCAAGGTGCAAAAGTCATCAAGGTGGAGTCTCTGGAAGGTGACACCTGCCGACTGATCGGACCTGCAAAGGGCGATCTGTCCGCCATGTACATTGCCACCAATCGTGGCAAAAAATCCCTCGCCATGGATCTGAAATCACCGCAGGCCAAAGAAATCTTGGTTAAGTTGCTGGTCAAGGCCGATGTTGTCATCAACAACTTTCGACCCGGTGTCATGGCACGATTGGGATTGGACGACGACGCGCTCGTCGCGATCAATCCACGCTTGATTCGCATGTCGATCACCGGTTTTGGCACACAGGGGGACGCCCGCAACGACAAAGCTTATGACGCTGTCATTCAAGCGGTGGCTGGCGTGGCTGCGACGCAAAGAAACCCCATCAATGGTCAACCCACCGTGTTAGCAACGGCGGTGTGTGACAAATTAACCGCATTAACTGCATCACAAGCGATTGTGAGCGCCTTGTTTGCACGCGAACGAGATGGCAAAGGAAGACGCATCGATTTGTCGATGTTGGATGCCAGCTTGGCCTTCCAATGGCCTGATGCCATGTACAACCATGTGTTCATGGATGAGCCCCCTGCGACCTTCCCTGAGTTTGGCATCAATCAAAAACCGTTCAAAACATTGGATGGTTTTGTGGCCAGCATGTGCCCCCAGCCCTCCGAGTTTCGCGGTCAATGCAAAGCTTTGGGCAGGGAAGACATAGCCGATGACCCGCGCTTTGCCACCTTGCCTCTGCGAAGTCGTCATGGCAAAGAGTTACGTGAATTGATTGAACCTCTTATGGCCAGTTTCACCACGCAGGAACTGATTGAAAATTTCCGGCAGCAGAGCTCGCCCATTGGCCGCATCAACGAGCGCGAGGATGTACTGACTGATTCACAAGTCATACAAAGCAACTCCCTGGTTGAATTTGAACACGGCAAACTGGGAAAGGTCAGGCTACCCCAACATCCCGCCCTGTTTGACGGTAAGCGTTTAACGCAAGCTCGTATTGCCGCGCATTTGGGAGAGCATGGGCGTGAAATTTTGCAAGAACTCGGCTACTCCGAAACCGACATTCAGTCGCTTTGCCAAGAGCATGTGCTGAAAATTTAAAGTCACTCCAAGCCCATCTGTTTTTCAGGCCGACTGCCCGAAATAGCCTGGGTTTCAGATGAATTGGCGCCTGCAAAGCTGCGCCACTAGGTGATCATACCCTTGCACCTCGGGCGGATTTCCTGCAGGATACTGCCTTGCTTTATTCCTAGGAAAGTTCACCATGAAACTCGCACCCCGACGCATCATTTCATCAGTGTTAGCCACTTTAAGTGTCTTCGCTGGAGGCTCAAGCTTGGCACAAACTTACCCTACCAAGCCCATCAGCTTGGTGGTGCCTTTTGCGGCGGGTGGGCCCACAGACATTGTGGCCCGAACACTCGCAGCGACCATGACCAAGACCTTAGGTCAAACTGTGGTTGTTGAAAATAAGGCTGGTGCTGGCGGCACTTTGGCTGCAGGTTTTGTAGCCAAGGCCGCACCTGACGGCTACACCTTTCTAATTCACCACAATGGCATGTCGACTGCACCTGCGCTGTACAGAAAAATGGCCTTCAACCCGATGACCGACTTCGAGTACGTGAGCCAAGCCGTTGATGTGCCCATGACCCTGATAGCCCGCAAAGATTTCCCAGCCAAAAACATGCAGGAGTTGACCGCTTATGTCAAAGCCAATGCCAAATCCATTAACCTCGCCAACGCTGGACTGGGCGCTGTTTCGCATCTGTGTGGCATGCTGTTCCAGCAAGCCATGGGCGCGGATTTGACCACGGTGCCCTTTTCAGGAACGGCACCTGCTCTCAATGCGCTTCTGGGCGGACAAGTCGATCTTTTGTGCGACCAAACCACGCAAACGACACAGCACATCAAGGCAGGGACCGTGAAACTGTATGGCGTGACGACCAAGCAACGAATTCGCGCACTGCCTGACGCCCCCACACTCACTGAAGGTGGCCTGAAGGATTTTGAAGTCATCGTTTGGCATGGCATTTACGGCCCCAAAGGCACGCCTGCTGCAGTCATAGAGAAGTTCGGCTCCGCCGTGCGTACGGCCTTGAAAGATCCAGCCTTTGCCGCTCGCATGGCCGATCTGGGAGCGGAAATCGTCCCTGAAAGCAAACAGACACCAGAAGGCCTGCGGACCTGGCTGCAATCAGAGATCAACAAATGGGGCCCGGTGATCCGTTCTGCTGGCGTTTACGCAGACTGACAACGCCATCCCAATGCCAAGAAGCTGGCTTCAAGCCAGCTCTGATATTTCAATCAAATTCAGGTCGGGGTCACGCAGGTAAACCGACCTGATTTTCTGAGTTGCACCAGAACGAATAACCGGACCTTCGATGATGGGCCAAGCTGCAAGTTGCAGTTTGGCAATGACTTCATCCAAAGGCACTGATGCTATGAAACACAAGTCCAATGCACCGGGTACTGGCAGATGGGCCTTGGGTTCAAATTCTTTTCCCCGCACATGCAGGTTGATTTTTTGATGGCCAAACTTGAAAGCCTTGCGCGTCATTGGCGGCGTACCCCCGACAAAGCTCTCCAGCGACATCCCCAAGATCCTGGTGTAAAAATCCACACAGGCTTGTTCATCGCAAGTGGTCAAGACCAAATGGTCGAGGCGGTCAATCATGCTGACTACTCAAACGCCTTCCAGGATGCGAATGTCTCGCACCACAGCGTTCTCGCCCAAGGCGGCCAGCGCAGCCTTGTAACCAGGGCTGTCATAGGCTGCCAAGGCGGCATCCAAGCTCTCAAACTCGATCAGCACAGTGCGTTCTTTTTGACCATGTTCTTTGACAGCAGCGGCCACGCCACGTGCCAGAAATTTGCCGCCAGCGGCAGTCAACGAGGGGCCGGCAAGTTTGGCGTACTCCGCCAATGCATCGGGGTTGGAGATAGAGCGGTATGCGCTGATCCAATAGGCTTTGGCCATGATTTTTTTCCTTAAAAAATAGAAGTTGAAATTTTTACCCCCCAACAGGTTATCCTAAAAAAAGATCCTGCATGGAGCCCCGTGCGATTCACTGAACTGTCGCGGCCTTTGATAAAAAGATGTAACAACCCTATGTCCAACAAAAAAAATACCTCAAAAAATGATAACGCAGCAGCTGATCCGCAGGGATTTCGTGGCGGCCTGACGAATTACGGTGACGCCGGCTTTTCTTTATTTTTACGAAAAGCTTTTATCAAAGGTGCTGGCTACACAGACAGTGCGCTGGACAGGCCGGTCATTGGCATTGCAAATACAGGCAGCAGCTACAACCCCTGTCATGGCAACATGCCGCAGCTGATCGAAGCGGTCAAGCGCGGCATCATGCTCGCAGGCGGTCTGCCCATGGACTTCCCAACGATCTCCATCGGGGAGAGTTTTGCCCAGCCGACCAGCATGTACCTGCGCAACCTCATGTCCATGGACACAGAGGAAATGATTCGCGCTCAACCCATGGATGCCATTGTCATGATTGGCGGCTGCGATAAAACTGTGCCGGCCCAATTGATGGGCGCAGCCTCGGCTGGACTGCCCAGCATCCAACTCATAACCGGCGCCATGCTCACGGGCTCGCACCGCGGCGAGGTGGTGGGGGCCTGCACCGACTGCCGGCGATATTGGGGGCGCTATCGCGCCGAAGAAATCGACACCGCTGAAATCGATGAAGTCAACAACCGTTTAGTCGCCAGCGTAGGCACCTGCTCGGTCATGGGCACGGCCAGCACCATGGCTTGCATTGCAGAAGCGTTGGGCATGACAGTGCCCGGCGGCGCATCCCCGCCGGCTGTGACTTCGGACCGCATGCGTGTTGCTGAGGACACAGGTGCGCAAGCCGTAAGGATGGCGCTAGACGGCTTAACGATAGACAAAATTCTGACGCCCGCCGCTTTTCGCAATGCCATGGTGGTGCTTTTGGCCATTGGTGGCTCGACCAATGGCATCGTTCACCTGGCCGCTATTGCCGGCCGAATGGGCATCAAAATTGATTTGGAAGAACTCGACCTGATGGGGCGCAACACACCCGTTCTGGTGGACCTAAAGCCTTCAGGGCAACATTACATGGAGCATTTCCATGCTGCGGGTGGCATGGGTACTTTGCTGCGCGAGCTCAAACCTTTGCTGGCGTTGGACGCATTGACCGTGACAGGTCGCACCTTGGGTGAAGAAATTGAGCGTGTCGGCGCCCCCTTCAAACAAGATGTGATTCGCCCCATGAGCAAGCCTATTTATCCGCAAGGAGGCATCGCTTATTTGAAAGGCAACCTTGCCCCTGGAGGTGCCATCATCAAACAATCGGCAGCCAGCCCCGTCCTGATGGAGCATGAAGGCCGTGCGGTTGTTTTTGAAAACCTGGAAGATCTTGCCCTAAGGATTGACAATTTGGACTTAGACGTGAAAGCTGACGACATCCTGGTTCTGAAAAATATTGGACCCCTGGGTGGCCCGGGTATGCCCGAAGCGGGGTACATCCCGATTCCGAAAAAACTGGCCTTGCAAGGTGTTAAAGATATCGTCCGTATCTCTGATGGACGCATGAGTGGCACTGCCTTTGGCACCATCGTGCTGCATGTCATGCCAGAGTCTGCGCTGGGCGGCCCACTGGCCTGTGTTCAAAACGGAGACCGCATTCGGCTGAGTGTCGAGCGCCGCGAACTTTCATTGCTTATTGAAGAAACAGAAATGGCAGCACGACTCGCAAGCTTAGCCAAACCAAGACCCAGCGCCGAACGGGGTTACCGGAAACTATTTTTACAGTCAGTTACCCAGGCTGACCAAGGTGTAGATTTTGACTTTTTGCAAGCCAACCCAACCAAGGATTCCTCATGACTGAACGCAAAGTAGCTCTTATCACCGGTTCTGGCACCGGCGTCGGTGCAGCGACCGCACTTCTTCTTTCCCAACAAGGCTACAACGTCTTGATCAACTACTCACGCAGTGAGACCGAGGCCCAAGCATCTCAGGCGGACTGTCAAGCCGCAGGCGCTGATACCTTGTTGATGCAAGGCGATGTCGCGCAAGATGCCGACTGCAAGGCTTTGACTCAAGCCGCCATCGATAAATGGGGTCGCATTGATGCAGTTGTGAACAATGCAGGGATCAGCACCTTCACCGGAGCAGCCAACTGGGATGTTCTGGACATGGACACCTTTTCGCGCATTTACGCGGTGAACACGGTGGGGGCTTTCCAGATGGTGCGGGCTTGTGCACCACACCTCAAAATGCAAAAAGGCTCGGTGGTCAACGTGTCCTCGATCGCGGGCTCGCTGGGCATCGGTTCTTCGGTGCCTTATATCGCCTCCAAAGGTGCATTAAATTCCATGACACTCTACCTCGCACGGGCATTGGCGCCAGATATCAGAGTCAACGCGGTTTGCCCGGGCCTGATTACATCGCGCTGGTTTGTCGATGGATTGGGCCAAGCAGGCTTCGAGAAAGTCAAAGCCATGTCCGAGTCCATCACACCCTTGGAGCGTGCCAATTCACCCGAAGATGTGGCCGAAGCCATCGTTTGGCTGACCACAGGCGCTCGCACCGTGACCGGCGAACTTTTATTGCTTGACGGCGGGGTTCACTTGGGTGGCTCTAAGGCTCAAGTACCCAGCAAACCCGCATGAACAAACTCACCGACGTGGCGTCGCCCCTGCCACTGCCTGCAGGTGTTCAGTCACGATACGTTTCTTTGTCAACCGGCTTGCAGATGCATCTGCTGGAGGCCGGACAAGTCGCCCCCGGCGGTACCCGCAAACCTTTGCTGCTTTTGCTGCACGGCTTTCCAGAACTGGCCTACAGTTGGCGGCATCAACTCACGGCTCTCGCGCAAGCAGGCTTCCATGTGGTGGCGCCAGACCAACGAGGCTATGGCCGAAGTACCGGCAGCGATGACCGCTATGAAGGCGACTGGCGGGCCAGCAACATGCCGAATTTGGTCAGTGATGTGCTGGCACTCGTACACGCGCTTGGCTACACCAAAGTACATGCTGTGATCGGTCACGATTTCGGCTCCCCGGTGGCCGCCTGGTGCGCCTTGATGCACCCTGATGTCTTTCAAAGCGTGGTGATGATGAGCGCACCTTTTGGTGGCCCCCCTGACGCAGCCACCGCAACGCAAGCGCAGGCTGCTTTGTCGCACGAGGTGCAGGCCTTGCAACAACTGGTCCCGGCTCGCCAGCATTACCAGTGGTACTACTCATCAGCACAGGCCAACGATGACATGTGGCATGCCCCGCAAGGCTTGCACGATTTTTTGCGGGCCTACTACCATGTCAAAAGCGCCGACTGGTCGGCCAATCAACCCATGCCCTTGAAGGCATGGCAGGCCGTGGTGCTGGCCGCATTGCCGCACTACTACGTCATGCCTTATCCATCGACCATGGCCGATGCAGTAGCGCCCTTCATGCCGACTGCCTCACAAATTCAAGCCTGCACGTGGCTCACCGACTCGGATCTGGCCGTTTATGTGGCTGAGTACGCACGGCGCGGTTTTCAGGGGGGCTTGCAGTGGTACCGCTGTTCGACCGATCGGGACGAGTACCTCGCACTGTCGCGGTTCAGTGGACAGCGCATCACTGTGCCCAGCGCTTACATAGCGGGTGCGGCCGATTGGGGCATTTACCAGTCACCCGGGGCTTTTGAGCGCATGCAAAATGTTTGCAACCAACTGCGTATTTGCCAGATATTGCCGGGTGCCGGTCATTGGGTGCAGCAAGAACAGGCCGAGGCCGTCAACCAATTGCTGCTGGAATTTGTCGGCTCAGCTTGACGTCGTGTCAAGCTCTACCAAGCAGACTCCAAAATCGCGAGCGTGTCTGCGGCCTGTGAGATGGGCCTTGGGTTGGCCCGCACAAACGGATTGGCCAAGCCTTTTTCGGCAATGATAGGCAAGCGCTCACGCAGAACCGAGAGCTGCGAAATACGGGTGGGCAGTTTCAACTCGGCAATCAAGGCCTGCAATTGGTCGGCGGCAGGTCGAGAAGCATCACCGAAGGCCACGGCAATTTCCTGCAGTGGCTTGGCGCAATAGGCCTGGTTGTAACGCATGACCGAAGGCAGCAGCACACACGAAGTGATCCCATGCGGTACACCACTGTCAGCACCTAATGCGTGCCCCAAGCCATGACTGGCACCGTAATGCACACGTCGGATGCTGGTGGCAGCCAGCCAGGCACCCATTTGCGCGTTCAAGCGGGCTTCTTGGTCTTGCGGATCTGTCATGTAGCGGCGCAATGAAGTTTGCAGCATGGCAATCGCCCTGACAGCCAAAGCGTCAGTGAAAGGTTGCGCATTCACAGCACACATCGCTTCCACCGCGTGGTCAATGGCTCGCACGCCGGTTGACAACCAAAGTTGATCCGGCGTGGCCAAGGTCATGGCCGGATCGAGAATAACGCTGGCCGACCCAATGAACTTGCCTGTAAATCCATGCTTGACACCCGTGCGCGTATCAGTGCCGCCGGCCAAATCACTGAACTCCGCCCCCGACAAGGTGGTGGGCACAGTGATTTGACGGCAAGGCGGCTCACTCACCACCGGCACACGCAAGGACCCGTCAGGATTGACGGCCATGTGCCAATCGTCGAGTTGCTCGACGCGCTCTACATTTTCGGCCAAGCAGACCAATGCGATTTTCACAGTGTCAATCACTGTGCCGCCCCCGATGGTCACAATCAGATCAGCCTGAGCCGCGCGCAAAGCGTGGGTCAAGGCGATCACTGTATCGCGAGGGGTGTGCTCCACGCAGCCGTCAAAAACGCCCACGATCTGATCGGCAATGCCTGAAGTCGCCAGACGGATCAAGTCGGTTTTCTGGTTCAGGGTGCGTCCGGTCACCACAAAGACGCGCTGGGCCTTGCGCAATTGCACCTCTTGTTGCAAGGCCGTGGCCACAGGCGTGCCAAAAACCACGCGGTCCAGCGGCAAAAAAGAAAACAAACCTGTTGTCATCGAGTGTCCTTAGTGAAAAAATAAAAAATGAATATCAATGAAAGTTCTGCACTTGCATACGGATGGCTTTCTTATCGACCTTGCCCAGACCCGTGGTCAGCAACTGGTCAACGGCATGGAAATATTTGGGCACATGGACAGCACCTTTTTTGGCCCTGACCCGGTCAGCCAGCTCGCCCCAATCGGCCGTTTGGCCAGTGCGCCAAACCACCACCGCGTGGACGGCCTCACCCCATTTTTCATGGGGCACACCGACCACCGCCACAGCTGCCACAGCGGGGTGTGTGGCCAACACATCCTCGATTTCGCGCGGATAGACATTGAACCCCCCGGAGATGACCATGTCCTTGGAGCGGTCCACAATGTACAAGTAACCGTCGTTGTCGCGCCGAGCCAAATCGCCGCTGTAAAGCCAACCATGTCGAAATGCCTGCGCATTCTCTTCAGGTTTGTGGATGTACTCTTGCATGACCAGGGGCCCCCTCACGCAAATCTCACCCACTTCACCGGTGGGAACGGGTTGGCCCTCATCATCGAGCAACGCAAGTTGAATACCCACCACCGGAGTGCCACAGGAGCTCAAACGGTGCGGGTAGTTTTCGGGGTCATGCTCGTGCTTGTGCAAGACCGTCATGGCCATGGGTGCCTCGGACTGTCCATACAGCTGCATGAAGATCGGCCCGAGTTCCGCGATGCCCTCTTTCAAACGCGCAGGTGCGATGGAGGCTGCGCCGTAAATAAGGGTTTCAAGACTGCTCAAATCGTGGTCTTGACGCACTGGCGAATCGAGCAGAACGTAAATCATGGTGGGTACCATGAAGGTGCAATTGACCCGGTGCCGCTGGACCAAGGCGCAAAAGGTTTTGACATCAAAGCCCGGGTGCATGATCACCGTGCCTGAATGCATCAGCACCGGTGGAATCAAGGCCCCTGCCGCATGGGTGATGGGCGTCATGGCCAAAAAGCGCGGCAGGGCAGGCCAATCGAAATCAGCCATTTGCATCATTACCATGGCCACCATCACGCGGTGGGTATGCAAAACGCCTTTGGGCTTGCCAGTGGTACCACCGGTGTAAATCAAGGCGCAGTGGTCATCCTCTTGGCTGCCAGAGACCAGGGTTTGCGGGGTGTGCAGGGCCATTTGGCTGAACAAATCGGTTTGTCCCCCCCAAGGCCCAAAACCCAGCAGAGGCAAAGCACGGTCAACCGACTGGGCGATCTTCAAAGCCCTCTCGCCAAAGCTCGATGGCTCCACAACCATCAACTGCACCTGCGCATCCTCAACCTGGTACAGATGGTCATCTGACGAAGACATGGGATTCATCCACACGACGCGCAAGCCCATCACATAGGCCGCGGCAGAAATGAAAAAGGCGTGCGGTCGGTTGGTCGATAAGGTGGCGATCGTCTGCCCGTGTTGCAGGCCCATGCCATCGAGCACCTGGATGATTTGGCTGAGTTGGCGCCCCATCTCCCGGTAAGTGATGTGCAGATCACCCCAAACAAATGCATCGCGATCACCCCCTCGGTGAATGGCGGTGATGATCAAATCACCCATGCTGCAACCCTGATGGGCTTGTGTCTTCATGCTTTGTCTCCATTGTGGGGTGGGGCTGTACGCCAAATTCAGGCAATTGCCCTTGGCCCCGCCTCCTTGCATGGGCAATTTATAACTGAATTCGGAAAGGCTGAGACTCAGCTTGGGTAACGTAGCCGACAATTCCGTTACCTCCCCTGTGCTAGAGTCAAAAAACAACTGGAGACTTTCATGCTCATCCCCACCTCTGGACTGCAAATGCGGTCTCTCATTAAAGCCAACGGCGAGTTGGAGATTTCCCTGGTCGACGCGCCCACACCAACACCTGGCCCGCTCGAGGTGGTGGTGCGCGTAGAAGCGACACCTCTCAACCCGTCAGACATCGGCTTGCTCTTTGGCGCAGCCGACATCCAGACGCGCGTCTTGTCTGGAACCTCAACCCATCCGCTGGTAACGATGAAGATTCCCGAGCGCGCCATGAAGAGCATGCAGGGTCGACTGGACCAATCCTTGCCTGTGGGCAACGAGGGTGCTGGCACGGTCATCGCGGCCGGTACTTCACCTGCAGCACAAGCATTGCTGGGTAAAACTGTGGCCATGATTGGTGGCGGAATGTATGCCCAATACCGCTGCTTAGAAGCGGCCAATTGCATCGCATTGGCGCCAGACGCCACAGCGGCCGATGGCGCGTCTTCTTTTGTCAATCCCCTGACTGCGCTGGGCATGGTCGAGACCATGCGACGCGAAGGCCATAAAGCCTTGGTGCACACAGCCGCGGCATCCAACTTGGGCCAAATGCTCAACAGGATCTGCCAGAAAGACCACATTGAACTGGTGAACATCGTGCGTCAACCCGAGCAGGCCGCATTGCTCAGAAGCATGGGCGCGCGTTACGTGTGCGACACCTCTTTGTCCACGTTCATGGAGGACCTGACGCAAGCCTTGATGGACACGGGTGCCAGCATCGCTTTTGACGCCACAGGAGGCGGCCAACTGGCAGGTCAAATCCTCACCTGCATGGAAACAGCCCTGAACCGCACGGCCACCGTTTACAGCCGATATGGCTCGACCACCCACAAACAGGTGTACATCTACGGCGGCCTGGATGTTCGCCCAACTGAAATTACACGCAATTTTGGTTTTGCATGGGGCATTGGGGGCTGGCTGCTGTTTCCTTTTTTAAATCGCATCGGGCAGGACGATGCGCAAAAACTGCGCGATCGTGTGTCTGCCGAGCTCAAGACGACATTTGCCAGCCATTACTCGAATCGGATTACTTTAGCCCAAGCCCTGCAACCCGATGTGATTGCGGCCTATACCCAGCGGGCAACAGGCTCCAAATACCTGATTACCCCACACCAGGCCTAAGAGGAAAGCATGCTTTTCAATTGCGCCCCTGCTTGCAAACACCCTTACCACCAACATGGCAAAGGAACAAAAGGCCTGTTCACCTCGCTGGCCGCGAAAAAGGGGGCTCAGCGGCGTGACGGTCATTTGAACATCGATGTGCACTGTCATTTTTTCAATCCAGCGGCAGGGCAAAAAGCGGCTGTACTTAAACCGGCAGAGCAAGAGTTTGCATTTGTCTTCGCGAATCAATTGACGCGCGATACCAATGCCAAACAAATGCGCGATCGTGCGCCCATGCTCTCGGACATGGAAGTTCGCCTCAAAGACATGGACCGCATGGGGATTGACATCCAAGTGGTCTCACCTGCACCCTTTCAGTACTACTACTTTGCAGAAGCCGGATTTGGCGCCGAGTTGGCCCGCGATGTCAACGAAGGCATGGCCCACATCGTGGCCGACCACCCAGCTCGGCTGTTAGCTCTAGGCACCGTGCCGCTGCAAGACGCGGGATTGGCCGTGAAGGAGATGAATTACGCAGTCAAAAAATTAGGTCTCAAAGGCATCGAGATCAACAGCCATGTCAACGGAAAAAACCTCACTGATCCTTCTCTGGGTCTTGAAAAATTCTTCAAGCGCGCGCATGAATTGAATGTGCCCTTGTTTATTCACCCCAACGGTTTCAGCGAAGCAAGCCGGCTTGAGAATCACTACTTCAACAATGTGATTGGCAACCCGCTGGACACCACCATCGCAGTCAGCCACCTCATTTTTGACGGCGTCATGGAGCGCTACCCGCAACTGAAAATTTTGCTGGCACATGCGGGTGGCTATTTGCCGCACTACTGGGCGCGCATGGACCATGCGCATGGTGCCCGCCCCGATACGCGCACAAAAATCAAGCAAAAACCGTCCACTTACCTGGAACGTTTTTATTTCGACATCATCACTTTTGATCCGGTGATATTGCGCAATCTGATCGATCGCTTTGGCGCAGACCATGTGATGCTCGGTACTGACTACCCCTACGATATGGCCGAGGTCGATCCGCTGGGCTTGATTTCTGCGGTCAAACATTTGACCAAGCCTGACCGCGACCTGATCACAGGGGGCAATGCGCGTCAGTTTTTCAATATCCCCCGCGCGGAATGATTGCACTCAATTTCTGATGGAGCCACACTGTGAAAATTTCTGTAGAAACAACCGTCAACGCACCCTTGGATAAAGTCTGGCTTGCTTACATCACCCCTGCGGACATCCTGCAATGGAATGCCGCCTCTGAAGATTGGCACACCACAGAGGCCTCAGTCGAATTTCGAGAAGGTGGCGAGTTCTCGTCTCACATGCAAGCCAAGGATGGCAGTGTCGGATTCGACTTCGCAGGCATCTACACGAAAATCATCCCCCATGAGCGCATTGAATACGCCTTTGGCGATCGCACCGCAGCAGTTGATTTTGCAAGTGGCAAGCAGGGCGTGACTGTGCGCGTGACCTTCGATGCTGAGGCCGAACATTCTGAAGAGCAACAGCGACAAGGCTGGCAAAGTATTTTGAATAATTTTGCCAAACACGTCGAAAAGCACTGAAAACATTGGATCTGAAATTGACAACCACACTGGAAAAAACATGCGTACATTGACTCTTCTCAAGACCCTTTGCATCGCCCTGGTTTTAGGCTTGCCTCTTTCAGGCTTGGCCCAAGCTTGGCCTACTAAACCCATCAAGTGGATCATCCCTTACACCCCCGGCGGCATCACTGACAATGCGACGCGCATGGTGGTTCAAAAAGTACAAGAACAAACGGGTTGGAATATCGTCATTGAAAACAAACCCGGCGCCAACTCGATTCTGGGCGCTGACTTGGCCGCACGTGCAACGCCTGATGGTTATACGTTTTTAACAGTCATTGGTGCGCATGCGGCCAACGCCACCCTGTATGCAGGCCGATTGCCTTATGACGTGGTGAAAAGTTTTGCCCCTGTCTCATTGGTCGGCATCGCCCCCTTGGTCATGGTGGTCAACAATAATTTACCCGTCAAAGATATCAAGGAGCTCGTGGCTTACTCCAAGGCCAATCCGGGTAAAGTGGCCTTTGGATCCTCTGGTGTGGGAGCTGCAGCGCATTTGACACAAGAGCTGTTCAAGCAAGTGACAGGCGCTGACATGGTTCACGTGCCCTACAAAGGAACCGCGCCCGCATTGAGCGACTTGATGGGCGGTAGTCTGCAAGTCTTGACCGATACAGCCAGCGCCATGATGCCGCATGTCCGCAGCGGCAAGATCAAACCTGTTGCTGTATTTTCAAACAAGCGCATTCCTGGAGCGGCTGAAGTCCCTACCATTGTCGAATCGGGTGGTCCCGCCCTGGAAGGCTCGACCTGGGTCTTGTTTCTTGCGCCCGCCGCCACACCGCGCGACATAGTCAATCGCCTGTCCCAGGAAACAGCCAAAGCGATTCGATCGCCCGAATTGAAAGCGCGTTTTGAGGCGCTCGGCATTGAATCCGTGGGCAGCACGCCGGAACAAGCAGGCAAGTTCTTGGACGAAGAAATCGTCAAATGGGCCAAGGTCATCAAAGCCGCCGACGTGAAAGCCGAGTAACTCAGACCCCGGGCTGTTAATCAGAGCTTGGTTGGGTCATCCTCATCATCTGATCAAGTCGCTTTTTTATTTCGGCACCAACCTAATCAACTGTCCACGCGCATTGTCAGTGAGCACATACAACCAACCATCGGGCCCCTGTCGAACATCGCGAATTCGCTGACCTAGATCTTCAAGAAGCTTGTGCTCTTTGATGACTTTACCGCCAAACGGTTGGCTGAGTTCTACACGGTTGAGGTAAGCAAATTTGAGGGAACCCACAAAGAGGTTGCCGAACCAGGCGCGGCCGTAGCGTTCGCTGTTCAAAAAGACCATGCCCGATGGTGCAATGGATGGAACCCAGTAGTGCAAAGGCTGCTCCATGCCTTTTTGAGAGCTCAGTCCCAGGCCGATTTTTCCTCCGCCGTAGTTTTCTCCATATGTGATCACCGGCCAGCCGTAGTTACGTCCGGGCAAAACTGGGTTGATCTCGTCACCCCCTTGCGGACCGTGTTCATGAGTCCACAGGCTGCCATCGGGCGACAAGACAGCACCCTGCACGTTGCGGTGACCATACGACCATATTTCCGGTAGTGCACCCATACGCTTTACAAATGGGTTGTCATCGGGCACGCGGCCGTCTTTGTAAATTCTGACAATTTTGCCTTGATGATTGTTCAGAGTTTGCGCGTCGTTCATCTGGCCATATCGGTCGCCCAAGGTCAGGTAAAGCATGCCATCAGACTTGCCGTTCGTCTGGCTTTCAACTATTCGGCATCCGAAATGTGCGCTACTGACCACCTTGGGCTTCTGACTGAAAATAATCTTCAGTTCTTCTAGCCGCAATCGGTCCGACGACAAACGGGCCTTTGCAAGCGCGGTGCTGTTGCCTCCTTGGCCGGGCTCAGAAAAGCAAAAGTACAAGGTATTGTTGTTGACAAAATCAGTGTCCAGCAGCACATCCAGCAAACCACCTTGACCTTGCGCCGCCATAGCAGGGAGGCCAAGAACAGGCTCACCCATCTCACCATTGGGCTCAATCACTCTTAATCGCCCCGGTCGCTCGGTGACTAAAAACCGCCCATCCGGCAAAAATGCAACGGCCCAGGGATTTTGCAGATTTGAGGCCACCACTTCAGCGCGAGCCGTTTGAGCCTGAGCAAGTGGCGTTGCCAAGCTAAAAATAATTGAAATAAGTGCAAGAGCAATGTACTTAAGGATCCAGGCCATCTCATTCTTTCAATTTTTGAACGCGAATTGCTTTGCTTAGAGTTAGGCTATGTCACAGACTCGGTTGACTTCCTTTTCAGTCCGAAGGCAATCAACAGCATCACGAGCATGCTCAAGCCCATGGCCAGATAAGCATGGCCAAAACCCGTCAGCTCGCCGCCATCCAAGTCAGCAATGGCGCTGATGCAGGTCACAGCCAACAGCGTCCCCACGGCATTGAAAATATTGATCAGCCCTTGGGCTGTGCCGCGCAGAGCCGGCGGCGCTTCGTCGATCGCAATGGTGCGCAGCGCGCCGCTGACCACCACACCCAGGCCAATACCGATCAGCACAGACGCCACCACGAAAGCGGTAAAGCCGGTCTGTGGCACGGCGCTTTGCAGGTAGCCCAGTGTCAACAGCCCAAAACCAAAGATCACCATGTTGCGGGCACCCAGACGGTTCAGCAGCCGCCCAGCAGCCATGGAGCCCACCATGGAGCACAGCACCAAAGGCAACAGTGCCAACCCCGCGTTTTCAACGCTGATCCCATAAGCCAGCGTGGCGATGGAGGTCAAAAATACAATGCCCCCCATGGAGAACCCCACGCCCAGCGTCAGCGCATAGGCAAAGGCCAGTTGCCGATTTGCAAACAGGTCAATCGGAATTAGCGCTTGCGCCTGACGTTTCTCAATGGCCACCAAAGCGACCAGCAGCACGCCACTGGCCGCCAGAAACCAAGGCCACAGCAGCATGCCCGTGGCCGAATCCGGCAGGCGTGAAATACCCAGCACCAAACACAGCAGAAACAACAAAGTCACGGTGATACCTGCCAGGTCAATGGGCCCAGGTGCCGCAACGCTGTGCTGGCGTGGCAAGCTGCGGACACCCAAGCACAGCACGACCAGCGCGACGGGCAGGTTGACCAGGAACAGCCAGCGCCAGCCCAGCGTGGAGGTGAGCACGGTCGCCAGTGGTGGCCCCAGCACAAAGGCCATGCCGTGGGTGGCACCAATCAGCCCCAAAATGCGTCCCCGCCGCTCGACTGTGAACACATCACCAATCACCGCACTGGCCACCGGCGCAATGCCCCCTGCGCCGATGCCCTGGATTGCACGGCCAAGCAGCAGCAGGTCAAAGCTGGGGGCAGCGGCGATGCACAGAGAGCCGATGGCGAAAAGCACCACACTGGCCAAATACACCGGACGGCGGCCATGGCGGTCGCTGAAGTAAGCCATCAACGCAGTGCTGCACAACGAAGACAAAGAAAAAACGGTCGTGAGCAGTCCGGCAGTGCGGTTGTCGACGCCAAAGGCTTCACGCAATGCAGGCAGCACCGGACCCACGATGGCTGAATCGAGTGCTGCCATGAAGACACCGACAAACAGCACCTGCACCAGGCGGCGTTGTACTGCGTCATCAGCGGCAGGCAAAGGAGTAGGAACTTGGGTCTGCTGGCTCATCAAAGTGAATGAATTTGGCTGATCATTTTCTGGCTGTTTCGCACAGACTTGTAGCGTAACTGAAGCCGGCAGCCTCTTCAGGTATATGTCATTAATTTATAGGAATTCAGGAGCCTGGCTTTCTGTCAATCAGCGGCTGGCCCATCCGCCACTGATGGGGAAAATCTGCCCTACAAAGCATGCTGCCGCATCACTGCAAAGGTAGCCCGCGTAGTTGGCATCCTCTTGCGCGCTGACCAAACGCCCGAGCGGTACATCGCGTTTCAAGCGCTCCTGAAACCGCGGATTCGCCTGTACTTCGGCCCCGTAGTAAGTGGGGTTGTCCACAAAATTTTGTGCAATGGCGTTGAACTGAATGCCGAACGAGGCCAGTTCCAAGCCGACAGCTTGCACGTAGGCTAACTGTGCGCCACGCGCTGCACTGTAACTGCCGGTGCGCTTTTGACCACGCAGCGCTGCTGCACTCCCGATGAGCAAAATCCGGCCTTGACGACGCGCCATCATCTGAGGCAGCACGGCGGCGACCAAACGAGGCATCGGGTCGACCAAGTGTGCAAATACGGTCCGCCACTCAACATCGTCAATTTCACCGGCTGGGGTACTGGGTGCGGGCAATGCCAAATGCAACAAAAGCACATCCACTTGGCCTGAAGTTTGGACAATTTTCTGAGGCAATAACGGATCTTGATCCAGCGGACGTTCGTCAGCGATCACCTCTGCCCCCAAAGCCTGAAAGGTTTCGAGCAGCGCAGGGCCCATGAATTCCCGAGATTGGGTGAGCAATACGCGTTTTCCATCTAGCCGAGTTGAAGGCATGAGCGACTCCACTTCAAAATACAAATTGATGATTTCCCCTGCTCAAGGATGACCGTAGCGTGCCATCAGTTCGGCGCTTCGGTGAGGGGCCATATTGACGCGCTTCAAATCCCCATTCACGTGGGGCAGTGCCATCAAACGTGGGTCCATGACTTTGAACCAAAGCGAGGGGATATACGCCAGCGGGAACATGCCAAAGTAGCCACTGGGTAATTGCGGCAAATTTTCAAAATGGCGCAGCGATTGATAGCGCCGCGATGGATGAGCATGGTGGTCTGAATGGCGCTGCAGGTGAAACAATGCCAGATTCGAGACGGTGTGATTGGCATTCCACGAGTGGTGCGGCTGGGGTGATTCATACTTGCCATTTTCAAGTTGATCCCGCAGCAAGCCATAGTGCTCAACATAATTGGCTGAAGTCAATTGCCACCAAGCCACCATGTTGTGGATCATCAGAAAGGGCACCATCACCCAACCGAACGAAGCCATCAAGCCCAATTGCAACACGATGGCAATGCCATAGGACTGCAGCATCTCATTGTGCCAACCCCAGGTGGGTTGACCTGTTTTGGCTAGGCGTTCCTTTTCCAACTGCCAAGCACGGCGAATTCCACCAGGCAACTCGCGCAGCGCAAAACGATAGATACTCTCCCCCATGCGCGAACTGGCATGGTCATGGGGGGTGGCCACCCAGCGGTGATGGCCCTGACCGTGCTCTACCGTAAAGTGCCCGTAAACTGGAACAGCCAAAACGAGCTTTGCCAGCCATTGCTCAAAACGGTTGTGTTTATGGCCCAGTTCGTGCCCCGTATTGATACCCAGGCCGGAACCCGTGCCAATCACATAAGCCAATAATACAAAAGCCCACCAAGACGAAACCTGCGTAGCTGCCCACCAAGCGCATCCGATAAGCGCGACAAAATGCAGAGGTACGGTTAACCAGGTGAGCCATCGGTAATAGCGATCTTCTTGAAGTTGTGGCACCAAGGCCTCTGGGGGATTATTTACATCCTCTCCCAGCAAATAATCGAGCAAGGGCATGAAGCCATAGCTGACCAGCAGTGGCAAACCCAACGCGATCTGGTAACCACTCCAAGCATGCGCAACAATGCCCACTAACGGGAGCAAAGGAAAGGCCACAGACAACAACCACCACCATTGCTTGCGGTCTGAATAATGAATGGGGTCGCCATTGGCCAACAGCGCAACATATTGCCGATTCATCCGCGTCTCCGGTGATTAATGTGAATCCGTTCTTAACAGCGAGTTTACGCAAGAAAATCGAAAGAGTACATTCAGACAGATTATGTGAGGACGAAGTGACCAATGAGCAGTTACGCACACACCACAGTCAGCAGCGGCTAAGCGGCTACAGCGGCTACAGCGGGTCCACGCCCCTGTTGAGCTCAACAGCATCGGTAGATGGGAGGTTCATTCAAGTTTATATAATCACGGCCACGCAGACGGGGTTCGGCTTATTGCGAATACCAAGGAAAAACCAAATCATTGCTGAAAAAAAATAAGTTCTTTCCAGTACTAACCCTCTTGACAACAAGTCGACTGAATTTTTAAATGAAATATCAATTACCAAGTGTCAAAATATGAAAAGCATCTCGGTCAAGCTCTCTACTATCTTCTTCAGTGTATTCATGCTGATTGGGTGTGGAAGTTCAGACACTCCAGCGCCTGTCAATATTTTATTTGTGGGCAACAGCTATACATTTGCACGAATTGCACCGGCACTTCAATACAACGCAGCCAATATCAAAGATATGACTGCAGATTTCAATACAACAGACCCTACAGGAGGTAACAGTTTCCCTGTAGGCTCAGGTATCCCACCGAGCCCATGCCTGACAGCGGGTACTGGCTGCTTTGAGCCCCACCCTTGGGGAGGCGTGCCTGGCATTTTCAAGGCCATGACCGTTCAAATGGGGCTTGATTACAACGTCTCCATGTCGACCAGAAATGCGGCCACGTTGCGCGGTCATTTTTTGAATACGGCCAATTCCAAATGGGATTTACGCGCCAACATTGCAAAAGAAAAATGGGATGCCGTGGTGTTGCAAGGACAAAGCGATGAGCCTTTGTCGCCGCTCAAATCAAAAAATGGCAATCCGGTTTCATTCAAAACTTACGCGAATTTGATAGAGCAATATGTCCACAAAGGCTCAGGCACCACCACCACCGAAGCCGATATTTTCGGAGGTTTGGCTAACTGCACAGCGGCATTGACAGCCACCATCCCAGGCCCTGGTTTATCGTCCGGCAGTTGCACGACCAGCCGGGTGATT
This sequence comes from Limnohabitans sp. Rim8, assembly GCA_945901045.1. Classification (GTDB taxonomy): domain Bacteria; phylum Pseudomonadota; class Gammaproteobacteria; order Burkholderiales; family Burkholderiaceae_C; genus Limnohabitans_A. Next base: position 48,334 of record CAMDKK010000006.1, on the reverse strand, counting down.
CCTGCAAACCCGAACGCCAACCCCAATGCCAAAGTTTTCCTGATGCAGACTTGGGCGCGACCCGACATGGTAGAAGCCCACAAATGCACAGCTGCAGACAAAAACAGCATGAATGGCGCACCCATTGTGGATGCCACTTGCTCAGCGGGCGCTAACGGAAGCGCCACGACAGGATTGAACAGCCTTTATTACACAGGCAAACCAACAACTGCTGAAAACTTAAAAGACATGACAACCGACATGGCCAATGTCTTTTATGGCTTGGCCAGCAGCAACTCAAATTTTGCGGGGGTGGTTCCTGTTGGTAATGCATTTCAGACAGCAGTCAATGCGAATTCAGTCAAGTCAACTGGTTTTTACAAAGCAGATGGCACCTACGATGAAAGTGGCAGTCAAATTAACCTTTGGTGGCTAGACCGAACACACGCCAGCGTTTATGGCTCTTACCTGACAGCCCTGGTGACTTTTGGCCGCATTACTGGCATGAACCCGACGGCTTTGGGTGCAGGTGAAATTTCAGCCAAAGACTTGGGAATCAGCGCTGACCATGCCGTCATGTTGCAAAAAGTGGCTTCACAAACCTTGCTGTCTGCTGGTGTTGAACTGCGCTAATGATTCTGGCTTGTGAGTACGAGCTCAAAGCAGACAAACTCATGACCGTGCACCACCGCTACCCCTTGTTGTTTTCGCCGCTGGATCTGGGATTCACTCAGATCAAAAACCGCGCCATCATGGGCTCCATGCACACGGGACTGGAAGAGGCCGAGAACGGCTTTGAGCGTATGGCAGCCTACTACGCAGAACGCGCCCGGGGCGGCGTGGGCATGATCATTACGGGCGGCATACCACCGAATCTTGAAGCCGGTTACGGCAGCAAACTGTCCACACATCAAGAAGTTGACGAGCACCGCAAGATTACCCAGGCTGTCCATGCGGCTGACCCTGAGGTCAAAATTTGCATGCAGATCCTGCACATGGGGCCTTTGGCACGCAACCCGAATTGCGTCGCCCCCTCAGCAGTGAAGTCGCGTATTGCGGCTTTTACACCTCAGGCGCTGGATGAAGATGGCATCGAAAAACAGCTGCACGACTTCGCGCATTGCGCTGCCATGGCCCAACAAGCCGGTTACGACGGCGTAGAGATCATCGGCTCGGCGGGTTATTTGATTTCGACATTTCTGGTTCAAAAGACCAATTTACGTACGGATCAATGGGGCGGTTCTTTTGAGAACCGCATGCGGTTTGCTGTAGAAGTAGTACGTCGGGTACGAGCCGCGGTAGGTGCCAAGTTTGTCCTTGTCTTCCGCATTGCGGCCATGGACATGCTGGAGGACGGCATGGCATGGGAAGAAATCGTCACCCTGGCCCAGGCCATAGAGTCGGCCGGCGCCAACATCATCAGCACGCACTTTTGCTGGCACGAAGCACCCGTGCCCACCATTGCCACCATGGTGCCCCGCGCAGCGTTTACCGAAGTCACTGGGCGCTTGCGCCAAGTCGTACGCGTGCCCGTGATCACCAGCAACCGCATCAACATGCCCAGTGTGGCCGAGACCGTGCTGGCCAGCGGAGAGGCTGATTTGATCTCCATGGCCCGCCCGATGCTGGCGGATGCGGAGCTGGTGAACAAAGCCCGTGAAGGGCGCGAAGATGAAATCAACACCTGCATCGCATGCAACCAAGCCTGCCTGGACCATACCTTTGGCGGTCACCGCCAGGTCAGTTGCCTGGTCAATCCAAGAGCTTGTCGTGAAACGATCCTCAACTACAAGCCGACCACCCGCGCCAAAAACTTGGCCGTGGTCGGAGCCGGCCCCTCTGGCCTGGCTTATGCCACGGTCGCTGCACAACGTGGGCACAAGGTGACTCTTTTTGACGCCGGCGCAGAGATCGGTGGCCAATTCAACCTGGCCAAACGCATTCCGGGCAAAGAAGAGTTTTACGAAACCTTGCGCTACTACCAACGGATGCTTGAAAAGCACGGCGTCAACTTGCGGCTCAACACCCGAGCCGATGGCGCGATGCTTGCCTCTGAAGGTTTTGATGAGATCATCGTTGCCACAGGCATTGCGCCCCGCGAACCCCAGCTTGAAGGCATTGAACACCCCAAAGTTGTGAGCTATATCGACGCCATCCTGGGACGCAAACCCATTGGACAGCGTGTGGCCATCATGGGCGCTGGCGGCATAGGCTTTGATGTGGCTGAACTTCTGTCCCATGCAGGACCATCCGGCGCACTCGACAAATCGGTTTTCGCCAAAGAATGGGGAATTGATTTTGCCAACCACCCGCGCGGCGGCGTGACCGGCGTCAAACCCCAAGTGGCCAGTTCAGGACGCACCATCACCTTGCTTCAAAGAAAGACCACCCCCGTAGGCAGTTCATTGGGTCGAACAACAGGGTGGACGCACCGTCTGACCCTGACCCGGCGGGGCGTGCGTATGGTCAACGGCGTGGAATACATCAAGATCGACGATGCCGGCTTGCACACGCTGGTTCATCAGGTGCCTCAGCTTCTTGAAGTAGACACCGTCGTGGTGTGTGCAGGGCAACTTCCCTTGCGCGCACTTTTCGACGATTTAACAGTACTTGGCGTCAAAGCCACTTTGGTGGGCGGTGCGTTTGAAGCCGCCGAGCTGGATGCCAAAAGGGCCATCGAGCAAGCATCGCTATTGGCCTCCGAAGTTTGACTGAGCGTCAAACGATGCGTGTCTTATGGCCTTCCCAATACGCGTCGCGCAGCACGCGCTTGTAGAGTTTGCCCGTCGGCAACCGGGGCAGTTTGTCGGTAAAGTCAATCGAACGTGGGCACTTCATGTGGGCCAGATGTTGATTGCAAAATGCCAAAAGCTCCTGCGCCAACTCAGGGCTGGGCGCTACACCCGGCAAGGGCTCGATGACGGCTTTGACTTCTTCACCGAAGTCTTCATTGGGTATGCCAAACACGGCTGCGTCGGCTACCTTGGGGTGCGTCACCAAAAGGTTTTCGCACTCTTGCGGATAGATGTTCACACCCCCTGAAATAATCATGAAGGTAGAGCGGTCTGTCAGGTACAGAAAGCCATCGTCGTCCACATAGCCCATGTCGCCCACGGTGCTCATGCTGCCATCGGCTGAGCGCGTTGCAGCCGTGCGCGCGGGGTCGTTGAAGTACTCAAAGGCAGAGCCAGAAGTGAACCAAATTTCACCTGATTGCCCTTTGGGTACGGGCTGCATTTGCTCGTCCAGCACATGCACTTGGCCAAAAATAACACGGCCTACCGTACCCCGGTGCGCCTGCCACTCTGGCGTGTCGCAGGCCGCAAAACCCAAGCCTTCGGTGGCACCATAGTATTCGTGAATGATGGGTCCCCACCATTCAATCATTTGCTCTTTGACTTTCGCCGGACACGGCGCTGCCGCATGAATGGCGATCTGGAGCGAAGACAAGTCGTACTGTTTCCGCTGCGCATCGGGCAGCTTGAGCATGCGGCTGAACATGGTGGGCACCAGTTGGGAATGCGTGATCCGATAACGCGAAACCAAAGCCAGGTACTGCTCTGCATCAAAGTGCTCCATTATGACGGCCGTGCCGCCACTGCGAATCACCATGCTCACATTGGCCAGAGGTGCCGAGTGGTACAAGGGGGCGGGCGAGAGGTAGACCATGCTCTCCTCACAACGCCAGAGCTTGTGTAAAAAAGCATACAAGGGCAACATCGAACCGGGCGGCTGATCTTCCAGCGGTCGCAAAACCCCTTTCGGCCGACCTGTGGTGCCGGATGAATAAAGCATCGCGATGCCCAAAGCCTCATCGCTGATGGCAGTGACCGGAAAACCGGCCACTGCTTGCGCATAATCACGGTAAACCGTAGCGCCATCAGCAGGCAGTGAATGGCCGCCGTCCACCACCAAACAAAGCTTGACGCGTGGGCATTGCAAAAGGGCTTCATGGGCCACCGCCAAGCGAGAAGCCGAGGTGATCATCACCTGGGATTCACTGTTGTTGACGATGTAAGCCACCTCATCGGCAGTCAGAAATGAATTGATGCAGGTGTAGTACAGACCTGTGCGCTCGCCTGCGGAGCAGGTTTCAATAAAGCGGTTGTTGTTCTCCATGAACACCGAAAAATGGTCCAACCGCTTGAGACCCTGACCCCGCAACAAATGCGCGAGTTGGTTGCTGCGTTGCTGGAGTTCGCCATAGGTAACGGCCTCGCCCGTGCTGGCCATGATGAAGGCGGGTTTATCGGTGTTATTTATGGAATGTTGGCCTGGGTACATGACCTCGTCTCCGTGCAAATCATTGCTCAAATTTTATGAATTGGAATGGCAAGCCACCCACCTCTTGAATTTAGCTTTGCAAAGTTAATTTGTATGTTGGTGTAAACGCTTGCGTTGTCCAACATGTGACTTCACACCCACTGTTCTGACTGCGGAAAACCCTTAGGCAGATAACCCTGCCTGGTGTTGCAAGAGAACGCGCCGTGCACCATACTTTCGACATGAATTTTGAATCAGGGAAACGCCCTTTGGGTACGCGAATCGTGCGCGGTGGGTACATCACATGACCCCCGCTACCAGCTCAAACAGTTTCGCATCGGTAGATGCCATTACAGCCGCGCTGGCCAGCGTGGGCTATATCTCCACCCGGCAGATCTCAACAGCGCTCTACCTGGCGCACCATCTGCGCAAGCCGGTACTGATCGAAGGACCGGCAGGTGTTGGAAAAACAGACCTGGCTGTCTCAGTCGCCAAAGCACTCGGTTTCGCTCTCCTGCGGCTTCAGTGCTATGAAGGACTGGACGACAGCAAAGCACTGTACGAATGGAAGTACGGCAAGCAACTGCTCTACACGCAGATTCTCAAGGAGAAGATCGGACATTTGGTCGACAAGGCTGACAGTTTGCAAAGTGCATTCGGTAAGCTCGCCGGCTTCCAAGACCTGTTCTTTTCGCGTGATTTCCTGGAACCCCGCCCGCTGCTTCAGGCCATGGAGCAAGCCGGTGGAAGCGTTTTGTTGATTGACGAAGTTGACAAGTCCGAAGAATCTTTTGAGGCCCTGCTCCTTGAAGTCTTGGCCGACTACCAAGTGACTATTCCAGAAATCGGCACCATCCGGGCGCAGGTGCCACCGCTGGTCGTGCTGACATCCAACAATACCCGCGAGCTTGGCGATGCGCTCAAGCGGCGTTGTTTGCACTTGCATATTGGCTTTCCTGGTGCCGAGCTTGAGCGGCAGGTGCTGCGTGCCAGGGTGCCCGACATGACCGAGTTGCTGCTAGGTCAGTTGGTCTCCTTCGTTCAGTCTCTGCGTGACGAGAATATCCGCAAACCGCCCTCCATCGCCGAGTCAGTTGACTGGGCCCGCACCCTGCTCTTGCTCCATGCGCCGATACTCGACGAGTCCCTGGTGCGCGACACCCTCAACGTACTGCTCAAGCGCGAGAGTGACATCCAGGAAATGCAAGGGCGACTCGCTGCGCTGACCCAGGCTGCACTTGAGCAGTCGGTCGGAGCTGATTGATGGAGGGAAGTCTGGCTGGATTTGTCCGAGCTTTACGGCTTGCGGGTGTGCAAGCCTCCACCGCTGAGACGATCGATGCGGCACACGCAATGGCGCTGGTCGGTTTTGCTGACCGCGCCAGCCTGAAGGCGTCCTTGGGCGTCGTGTTGGCGAAGTCGGCCGAGGAAAAATCCATACACGACCGGATCTTCGATCTTTACTTCAGTCTGCCCGTTTCCATCAACAACGAAGCACAGCCACAGGCTCCCAGCGGCGAGCGCACTGGCGACCCGGTAATCGATGCCTTGCTGGACTTGACCGATGGGCGAAAGGGCCGCGATGCGCTCGATGCCGCGATCAGACAAGCGGCGGCCCGAATCGGTGTCGATGAGATTCGGTTTTCCTCACAAGCCACTTTCTTTGTGCGCCAAATACTGGCTGAGCTCGGCATCGCGCCTTTAGAGGCTCGTCTACTTGGTCTTTTGAGTGAGACTTCGGCTAAGGCGCAAGCACAAGCCAAATTATTGAGCGCTGCACGTGACCTGTTGCAACACCAGGCGCGTGCGCTGGTTGAGCAGCGGTTTGAACTCTTTGGCAAACCAGCTACTGAAAATTTCATGACCGAGGTCGCTGTCAGGCGACCCATAGGCCGGATGGGACCGCCCGACATCGAGCGCATGAAAGTCGCGGTAGCCCGGATGGCCAAACGCCTGTCGGCCAAGCATTCGCAGAGGCGTCGCATCCGATTGCAGGGCCAACTCGACTTCAGGCGCACGCTGCGAGCCAATGCGGGCCATGATGGCGTCCCGATTCATCTGAGCTTCAAACACAAACGGCGCGACAAACCTCGGCTGGTCGTCGTCTGTGATGTTTCGGGTTCGGTTGCCGCCCATGTTCGCTTTTTGCTGTTGTTTTTGTACGCGCTGCATGGCACGGTCACCGATCTGCGCAGCTTCGGCTTTTCACACCGCTTGCAGGACGTGGCCGCGCCCCTTGAGACGCTGCCTTTTGACGATGCGATGGCCTTGATACTGCGTGAGGTTGGGGGCGGCGCCACCGACTATGGTCAGGCTTGGGTCGACCTGCGCAATCAACATTGGGACTGCATTGACCGACGCACCACAGTGCTGGTGCTGGGCGACGGGCGGTCCAACCAAACGAACCCGCGACTCGACATTTTTGCCGAGCTCACTGAACGTGCCAAACGGGTGGTCTGGCTGTGCAATGAACCCCCCGTCCGTTGGGGCAGTGGCGACAGTTGCATGCTCCAGTACCGACCTCTGTGTACGCATGTGACCCACTGCGCGAGCGCGAGTGACCTGGAAAGAGCGATCGACGAGGCCTTGCAGGCCTATGCCTGAGTCACGTTCGGGATATCAGATACACCTTTATCTTTCAGCTTCATCTAATATCAATATTCCAACCTGAGGAACCCTTTTATGACCCAAGCCACCGCCCTACCCACCGCCTCAGCGTTCTCGCTGGACCCCAGCGACCCGCTTAACGACCTGCGTATGTCGGAAAAATCGAGGCCGCTGTATGAACATGTCAAACGTTTTATCGTTGAGACCGTCAACCCCATGGCCGAAAAGTACAACGCGCTGGGCGAAGGCCGCACCGGTGCCGAGCGCTGGGAATACGCCCCAGGCCAGCTCGACCTGCTCAACGCCGCGAAAAACCAAGCCAAAAAAGAAGGCCTGTGGAACTTCTTCCTGCCCGATTCCAACACCGGTGAAGGCCTGTCCAACCTGGACTACGCCTACATCGCAGCCGAACTCGGCAAAAGCCCCATGGCTTCCGAGTGCATGAACTGCTCTGCACCGGACACCGGCAACATGGAAGTACTCGAGCGCGTGGGCACCCCAGCGCAAAAAGAAAAATGGCTCAAACCCCTGTTGGATGGCGAAATTCGCTCCGCTTACGCGATGACCGAAGTCGGCTTCGCGTCCTCCGATGCAAAAAACGTCGCGACCAGCGCGGTGCTCGAAGGTGACGAATGGGTCATCAATGGCGAAAAGCACTACATCTCGGGCGCGGGCAGTCCGCGCTGCAAAATTCTGATCACGATGGTGCGCTCCAGCCCCGATGCAGCACCCCACCAGCAGCAGTCCATGATCCTGATCCCCAAGGACACACCGGGCGTCAATATCATTGGCCCTATGCATGTGTTCTCTGAAGACCATGCACCGCACGGCCACATGCACATCGTGTTCGACAACGTGCGTGTGCCCAAGGACAACATGCTGCTCGGTGAAGGTCGTGGCTTCGAAATTTCTCAACTTCGCCTCGGGCCAGGCCGTATTCACCACTGTATGCGTTCTATCGGCCAAGCCGAAAAAGCCCTCGAATTGCTGGTCAAACGCGGTATTTCGCGTGAAGCATTCGGCAAGCAACTGGTCTGGCTGGGCGGCAATGTGGAAATCATTTCTCGCGCCCGCATCGACATCGAAGCGATGCGCATGATGGTGCTCAAGGCCGCCAAAGCGATGGATGTGCTGGGCAACCGCGAAGCAAGGGTCTGGGTCCACATGGTCAAAGCCATGGTGCCTCAACGTGTCTGCGAAATCATCGACCAGGCGATCCAGATGTACGGCGCTTTGGGTGTTTCGCAGAAGACGCCGCTGGCCAAGATGTACGCCTCCCAGCGCACCTTGCGTCTGGCCGATGGCCCGGACGAAGTTCACCACTTGGTGGTGGGTCGCCACGAGATCCGTGCGACCGAATCCGCCGTTGAAGACATGAGCGCGACGATGGTCTGGCGCAACTGAACCAGAAGCTGAACCATCAGCCGAGCTTGTCCGACAACCCCAAAGGAGTAAACACCCATGACAGCACAAAGCCTAGACACCGGCACCCCCGACCTGATCGCGACCCTTGACGAGGGCGTCCTGACGCTGACGCTCAACCGTCCCGAAGCGCGCAATGCCATGTCGAAAGCCATGAACAAAGCCTTGCAGGAGCAACTCGCTGAGGCCGAGTTCAACCCGGCTGTCAAATGCTTGGTGCTGACCGGCGCGGGCAAAGGCTTTTGCGCTGGCGGAGATGTCAAAGGCATGGCTGCTTCGGGCGATGGCACCGTGGGTGCGCAGACCATTGACGAAGCCATTGCACGCCAACGCTTGAACCAGCGTGCGACTGCCGGCAAGCTGTTCAAAATGCCCAAGCCAACGATCGCTGCGCTGCCCGGTGCAGCGGCGGGCGCAGGCTTGTCGCTGGCGCTGGCTTGCGACTTGCGCGTGATGGCCAGCAACGCGATCATGACAACAGCTTTCGCACGCGTGGGTTTCTCGGGCGACTACGGCGGCACCTACTTTCTGACCCAGCTCGTCGGTTCGGCCAAAGCGCGGGAGATGTACTACCTGTCTGATCGGGTATCGGCCGACGAAGCTCTTCGACTGGGCCTGACCAACTGGGTCTGCGCCCCCGAAGATCTGATGACCAAGGCGCACGAGATCGCCTTGCGTTTAGCCAATGGCCCGACTGTGGCTTACCGTTACATGAAAGAAAACCTCAATCGCGCGATGGCGGGTGAAGTCGACGATTGCTTGGACCTGGAAGCCACCCACCACGTCCACTGTGGGCAGACTGAAGACCACCGCGAGGCTACGCAGGCCTTTGTCGCCAAACGCGAACCGGTCTTCAAGGGTCGTTAAGTTAACGGTCGAAAACGCCATGACGACCAGACAGCAGGCCATTGCAGCATTCACCGGCCCCGGCCGACCCCATGAATTGGCAGATGAAGTGGTGCAGGGGCGTGCGCTGAGGGTCTTCCTTAACGCACCTCAATCGCTGCGTGCGCTCTTCGAGTCCACGGCCTCCCCCATGCCTTTTTTGAGTTACCAAGACGAACACTGGAGCTTTGCGCAGGCTTGGGAGTCGGCCTCACGGATCGGCCACGTTTTGGTACACGAGTGCGGTGTACGTCAAGGCGACCGTGTTGCCATCGCCATGCGCAACTACCCGGAGTGGGTTCTGGCCTTTACGGCGGTGACATCGATCGGAGCGATCGCTGTGGCGATGAACGCGCATTGGCAGGCTGATGAAATGGGCTATGCCCTGAGCGACAGTGGGGCGCGCGTGCTGCTGGCCGACCAAGAGCGCTTAAGCCGTTTGACTTCGGCGCCGCCCGGGCTGCAAGTTCTGGCGGTGCGCCCTGCCCTGCCGCTGGCACCCGGCGTCCGGCTGCTCGCCACGTTAACCGAGGCAGCGCCTGCTGTGATGCCGCCAAGCGACATTGCGCAGGATGATGCAGCGACAATTCTTTACACATCCGGCTCGACAGGCCACCCGAAGGGCGTGGTCTCCAGTCACCGCAATATATTGGCTTCTCTGCTGTCATGGGAACTTGATCGGCTCGTGGGTGATGCGGTTGCTGGGATTGTGCCCCCCGCCCCGGGTGATCCCCTGCTGGATCAACCGGGCACCCTGTTGGCGGTGCCCTTGTTTCACGTCACGGGCTTGCACGCAAGTTTTCTTTCAAGCTACAGGACGCAGCGCCGAATGGTTTGTATGTACCGCTGGGATGTGCAGGCCGCTGCTGCCCTGATCGATGCCAAGCGTCTGACTTCTATGGTCGCGCCAGCGGCCATGTCCGGCGACCTGGTTCGCGTTGCGCAAAGCAAGGCCTACAACCTGAGCAGCTTGTTGGCCTTAGGCGGAGGTGGTGCGCCCAGGGCCCCCGAGCAAGTGGGACAGATCGCTGCGAGTTTTCAGAATGCCCTGCCCGGCACCGGCTGGGGCATGACGGAAACCAACGCCATCGGCACGGGCATCGGTGGCCAGGATTACCTGGACCATCCGGAAAGCTCAGGTCGTTGCTCTCAAGTGATGCAGCTCAAGATCATTGACGAGGCGGGTCAAGCGCTGCCCACAGGTCAGCGCGGCGAGTTGTTGGTGCGCGGCACGGCGTTGTTTTCAGGCTACTGGAATCAGCCCGAAGTCACTGCAAAATCGTTCATGGGTGACTGGTTCCGAACCGGCGATGTGGCCTACCTGGATGACGATGGTTTTTTGTACATCGTCGACCGCATCAAGGACTTGATCATCCGCGGAGGCGAAAACATCGGCTGTGGTTTGGTGGAGGCCGCTCTGTTACTGCACCCCGACGTGCATGAGGCGGCAGTCTATGCCGTCCCTGACGAACGCCTGGGCGAAGAAGTCGGCGCAACCCTCTATGGCAACCCCGAACTCGACCTGGATGCACTGCGCGAATTTTTAAACGGACAACTGGCCCGCTTTGCAGTGCCCCGATACATCGTTCGATCCCCCGCGCCACTGCAGCGCACACCTTCGGGCAAGATCTTCAAGCGGGAAATCAGGCTGGCTGCCCTGGCCGAGATCCGCCGCCCAGCCGAGCCTGGTGCTATGGCGGGGTCGTGAGCCCCAACCCTCATGCGGCGCACAACCGCTTCATTTCTGGCCCGATCACACCGACACTGGCTATTTTTGCACTCCCCTTGCTGACGACCAACCTGCTGCATTCGCTGGCGGGCACCTGGGGGGCGATCTGGGTAGGCCAAGTCCTTGGGGCAAACGCATTGACCGCCGTGGCCACCGCCAACGTGATCATGATGATGGTGATGGGTGCGGCCATGGGCATTGGCACAGCCGCCGCCGTGGCGATTGGACAGTCGCTGGGCGCTGGTGACCTGCATGCGGTTAAACGTGTGGTCGGTGGTGCCGTCATTTTTGTCATCGGTTTTTCACTGGTGCTGGCCATTGCCGGGTGGCTGTTAACGCCTGCGGTGGTCACCTGGATGGGAACGCCCGAGCCGGCACATGCGTTTGCTGTCACTCACCTGCGCTACACATGCCTGACGATGCCCAGCATCTTTACCTACTTGGTCATGGTGATGATGATGCGGGGTGCCGGCGACTCACGCACACCGTTCAAATTCACCGTGCTGTGGATTGCACTTTCTGTGGTGCTTGGACCCCTTTTGTTGCAAGGCTCTTTCGGCCTTCCTCAGCTGGGTATTGCTGGGCTGGGCGTGGCCAACTTGCTGGGCAGTGCAAGCGCGCTTTGTGCGCTGGTGGTCTACATCTACGTCAAACGCTTGCCAATTGCCTTGCACGGCGACGACATCCGCCACCTGCGTCCCGACCCGGTATTGCTCGGCTTGCTGGCACGCAGAGGCGTACCCATGGCGATGGAGACCTTGGTCGTACAAGGCAGCTACTTTGCACTGCTGGCCTTGGTCAACAGCTATGGTGCAGCCACTGCGGCTGCTTACAGCGGTGCAGCCCAGCTCTGGATCTATGTGCAAATGCCATCCAACGCGCTGACCACATCGATGTCCACCATGGCGGCAATGAATATCGGTGCATCACAGTGGCGACGGGTTGAGAAAATAGCCCTGCACGGCTGCCTGATGGGTCTGGCGATATCGGCCTGCGCCACCGCAGTCATTTACGCGCTGGGCGATGCACCCCTGCGCTTATTCATCCCTGAAGGTGGCGAGGTGCTTGAAAAGGCCAGGCACATCAATTCGCATGCGCTGTGGGGGTGGATCGCTCTGTCTGCCAGCATGGGTTTGTTTGGCGTGATACGTGCCAACGGTGCGATGCTTGCACCCATGCTGATCTTTGCCGTGACGATGTGGGGCATCCGGGTACCTTTCGCGGTGCTGCTGCGTCCATGGCTGGGGGAAGATGCTATTTGGTGGAGCTTTCCATTTGGTTCGATCTTTTCCGCCGCAATCGCATGGGCTTATTACTGCTGGGGTGGCTGGCGTCGCCAAGCTTTGATGCTGGCGCCACTAGACACCCCTGTCGAAGAGATGCTGTGATGTTCACCAGAATCACGCCTCATTTTGCAGCCAGTCCCAGAAGGCGCGCTGCGGCCTCGACCCGACGCGGAATGGATGCCTTGTACTTATCAAGGTCCAACTGCTCGTCCTGAGATCCTTGCTGACCACCAAGGTAACGGGCATAAACCCCCTCGCCGATGCAGGCCAGTCGCCATTGTGCGAAAGCGCGGTAGTAATCAACCGTCTGAAGCGAAACGCCCATAGCCTGTGCATAAAGGCCGGCCATCTCGTCTGCGCTCAAAAAACCTGGTAAGCCGGTGGTCAGTGGGTCACCCCCCTCGCTCGGCGTCTGAGGGTCGTGCCAGTAGCCTAGCAAGCCTCCAAGGTCGGCCATGGGCTCGCCCAAGGTGCACAGCTCCCAGTCCAGCACGCCAGCAACGGACCCGTCGAGGTTCATCATGCAGTTCGACAACCTGTAGTCGCCATGGGCAATGGTCGCCTTGGAAGGTGTCGGCATGCGTTCACCGAGGGCATTGCGAACCACATCAATCAGAGGCAGATCACGCGTTTTGGACTGTTCCCACTGGCCCGACCAACGCTTGAGCTGGCGCTCGATATAGCCTTCTCGCTTGGCAAAATTGCCAAGCCCCACAGCATCAATGTCGACCCGGTGCAGGGCACACAGCGTGTCGATCAATGCATGGCTCATCTGCGCGCGCACCGCTTCGGTCAGGCTGCGGCCGGCGTCAATGTCACGCACCACGACGCCATCGAGAAATCGCATCACATAAAAATCGCGACCATTGACCGTTGTGTCTTGGCAAAGCCCCACCATTTCGGGCACAGGGACTGCGGTGCCTGCCAACGAAGCCATCAACCTGTGCTCGCGCGCCATGTCATGGGCGCTGGGCAGCAGATGACCCAAAGGAGGACGGCGCAGGACAAAACGCCTGCCCACGGCATCGCTGACCGTGAACGTCATGTTTGATCGGCCTCCAGCAATCAATCTGAACTGCAGAGGCGCGTTGATTTCAGTGTGCTGAGCGAGCCAAGCGGTGACCTTGGGAATGTCGATGCCTTCAATAGGGGTCATGTTGTCTTGTTCTGTGAGCAGGTGGGTCATGGTGTACTCATGAAGAATAATTCAATAAGCTTGTCGGCGGGCCATCGCGTCAATATGAAAGTTGCTGTCGCCCCAAAGGGCTTCTAACACCCTGGCGCGTTTCATGAAAAAACCCAATTCAAACGCGTCGGTCATGCCCATGCCACCATGCATTTGCACCGCTTCCTGAACGGCCAGAGTCGCCGTGCGACCTGCTCGGGCCTTGGCTACAGCGACGGCTGCGGCAGCACCGGCGATGTCGGTATCAAGCAACTGATTCGCCTTAAGAACGGCCGCGTGAGAGATCTGCAATTCAGTATAAAGGTGCGCAGCGCGGTGCTGCAAGGCCTGAAACTCACCAATCTGTTTACCGAACTGGCGGCGATCTTTGAGATACTGGACAGTGCGGTCAAAGACCTCATCAGCCAAGCCCATCAACTCGGACGCCACGGCCGCCCGACCGACATCGAGTGCGGCTGCCAAGGCGGATGCGCCCGACTCCGGTGAGCCCAGCATGGCGTCGGCGCTGAGTTGCACATCTTGCAAGCTCACACGCGCAGCATTGTGTGCGTCGACCATCACGGTGCGCTCGACAGTGACACCCGCCGCCAGGGGAGATACCAAGAAAAGCCCGGTGTGGTCAGGGTCACCACCCAGGCTCGCCGCAACAATCAACAAATCGGCGACATGACCGTCGAGCACCAGAGTCTTGGCGCCCTCCAGGCACCAGCCATCGCCCCGAGGGATTGCCCGGGTCTGGAACTGCCAAGGCTTGTGCTTGGAGCCCTCGTCAACCGCCAATGTCGCAATTGCCGTGCCGCTGCCCAGGAGCGGCAACCAATGCTGTTGCTGGCCAGGATTGCCTGCCTGGCGCAAAGCCGTCACGGCCACCAAGCCTGAAGCCAGAAGCGGCGACGCACAAAGTTGATGACCAATGCGATCCATCACAATGCCAGCCTCAACACAACCCAGGCCCAAACCACCATGCATTTCGGGCACCATTAAGCCCGTAAAACCCATCTCAGAGAAACGACGCCACAATGTGCGCGAAAACCCGTCCGCATCAGCGGTGTCCCGCAAGACACGCAACTGGGATACAGGCGATTGCTCGGCCAAGAAGTCTCGCGCACTGTCGCGCAACATGGCCTGTTCGTCACTCAGTATCAATGGCATAGATTCACTTCATAAAAATTAAATTGCGGCCGCCACTGCGCAAAGGAAATAGTCATACATTCGGCAGTTCGAGGATGCGTTTGGCGATGATGTTCAGTTGGACCTCGCTGGTGCCACCCTCGATGGAGTTGGCCTTGGTGCGCAACCAGGTACGGGCGATGTCGCCATGGCGCGAGCGGTCACTTTCCCATTCAAGCGCATCGCTTCCTCCGATGGCCATCATCAACTCCCAGCGCCGCTTGTTCAACTCGGCGCCGTAGTACTTGAGCATCGAAGACATGGCGGGGTGAGCCTGTTGGACCCGGCCCAAATCGCTTGCACGCTCCATTGCGAGCCTGAATGCCGATTCATCGCATTCGAATTCGGCGATCTGGGCCCGCAGCATCGCATCATCAAGCCGACCGGTTGCGTCCAGTCCCAGCTTGGCGGCTGCCTGCTGGCCCAGCGGCTTAGCCGCTTCACGGTCGCCAATGCTGCCGATCATCTCGCGCTCATGCGCAAGCAAATGTTTGGCCACGTCCCAGCCACCGCCCTGCTGGCCGACCAAGTTGCTCTTTTCAACGCGCACACCATCGAAAAAGGTCTCGCAGAATGGGCTTTTGCCCGAGATCAACTGTATCGGCTTGGTGCTGACGCCTGGTGATGCCATGTCGAAGAGTACGAAGCTGATGCCGGTGTGTTTCTTGGCAGCATCGGTTCTGACCAGGCAAAAAATCCAGTCAGCATGGTTGGCATAAGAGGTCCATATTTTCTGTCCATTGACAATGAAATGATCACCATGGTCTTCCGCCCGGGTGGCCAGAGAGGCCAGATCAGAACCAGCGTTGGGCTCGCTGTAGCCTTGGCACCAGCGGATCTCACCCCGCGCGATCTTGGGCAAGTGCGCCAGTTTCTGAGCCTCTGAGCCGAACTTGAGCAATGCGGGGCCAAGCATCCAGATGCCGAAGCTCGCGAGCGGCGAGCGGCAGCGCAGCGAACGCATCTCCTGAGCCAGAATTTTGGCCTGTTCACCACTCAGCCCGCCACCGCCATAGCTTTTCGACCAGGTCGGTACGGTCCAGCCTTTCGCAGCCATGGTTTGAAGCCACTGTCGCTGTGCCGTTGAGCTGAATTTGAAATTCCGCCCTCCCCAACAGACATCGTCCTCGCTGGTCATGGGTTGCCGCATTTCCGCAGGGCAATTCGCCTCCAGCCAAGTGCGCGTGTCTCGCCGGAATTGGGCAAGTTCAATTGACAGGTCAGAGGTGGTCTGGGTAATCATCAAGTCGGTCCACGAAGTGATTGTGAAAGAGGGCCTGAATACCTGACCCGAGATGGGGATGCCGGGCCTTGCTGGCATCTTAAAAGCTTAGCAGAGTCCGCACACTGTGTGTGCACCTGGTTTTTAGATTGCGTCCGTTTTTTGAAAGACATGCGTAGAACTAGGGAAAACGAGAGCAGACCAAGCTTGCTATTTCGGCGCATCATTTCAGCAGTGAACTGCCCCGTTCTTTTCGAAGGAGACCCATGGAGCCGCAAGCTACTTTTTTGTTCGACCCCTTGGGTCACCAACATGGGGTGTTAGGCTGATGGGCTCTTATGTATTGCGGCGTTTGCTGGCGTTGATCCCCACTTTGCTGATTGCCAGCATCATCGTCTTTGTCACGATTCGGATGATTCCGGGTGACGTGATCGATCTGATGTTGAGCCAAAATGACATCGGAGCGGATAAGCGCAGCCGGGAGCAACTGGTGCATGCCTTGGGCTTGGACCGTTCGATGCCCGAGCAGTACTTTCATTGGGTTAGCGCGATTCTGCAGGGTGACCTGGGCAATTCGTTATGGCACTCGACACCGGTGTTGCGCGAAGTCCTCAACCGCTTGCCCGTCACCTTCGAGCTCGGCGCCATGGCCCTGGTCATCGGCTTGCTGATCGCATTACCGATAGGTGTTTACTCCGCGCTGCGTCAAGACACACCGGGCGACTTGGCAGCGCGGTCCTTCGCCATTTTGTTGTTGGCCGTGCCCAGTTTCTGGATGGGCACGATGGTCATGGTGTTTCCGTCTATTTGGTGGGGTTGGTCACCCGAGATCAATTATGTCAAGTTCAGTGACGACCCTTGGCAAAACATCAAACAGATGATCTTGCCAGCCTTGGTGCTTGGCACTTCACTGTCGGCCGTGACGATGCGTATGACGCGCACGATGATGCTTGAGGTCCTGCGCCAAGATTACATCCGAACCGCTTGGGCCAAAGGATTATCAGAGCGCGTGGTGATCTTGCGCCATGCGGTTCGCAACGCGCTGATTCCCGTGGTCACCTTGATTGGCTTGCAAGCGCCGCTGCTGATCGGTGGTGCAGTGATCATCGAGCAAATTTTCGTACTGCCCGGCATGGGCTTGATGATGCTTGAGGCGGTGAATCAGCGCGACTATCCTGTCATCACCGGCGTTTTCCTGGTTGTGGGAGTGACGGTCATGTTGATCAATCTCTTGGTGGACTTGACTTACGGCCTGCTGGATCCCCGGGTGAGGCACCAGTGAGTTCAAGCAGCATGCCCGACACCCTCGAACTGCCGTCGGTTCGCAGCCCGAACCCACAGTTCTTTTCGCGTCTGATTCACGAAAAGCCCGTTGGTGCCGCTGCCGCCTTGGTATTCCTGCTGTTCGTGTTCTGCGGCGTCTTCGCCAACTTGCTCGCACCCTATGGTTTCAATGAAATCAACATGCTTGAAAGGCTCAAAGCCCCCAGTTGGAAACACCTGTTTGGCACCGACAACCTCGGCCGCGACATGTTTTCTCGTTGCCTTTACGGTGCGCAGCTGTCGGTGATCATCGGTCTGTCGGCTGCGGCGCTGGCCACCACCATCTCGGTGTTGATAGGCCTGCTGAGTGGTTACCTGGGCGGCAAAATAGACATGGTGGTGCAACGCATCGTCGATGCCTACATGTCGTTTCCCGAACTGGTGATCTTGATCGCGGTCGTCTCGGTGGTGGGCCCTGGCATGTTGCAGATCATTGGTATTCTCAGCCTGGTGCTGGGCATCGGTGGCTCACGAATCATCCGCAGTGCAGTGATCACAGCGCGTGAAAATATGTACGTCCACGCCGCGCAGTCTATCGGCGCTTCAACCCCCCGGGTGCTGTGGCGCCACCTGTTGCCCAACATCATGCCCCCCATCATTGTGCTGTTCACTACGCGTGTTGGTGCGGCCATCTTGATTGAATCAGGCCTCTCCTTTCTGGGTCTGGGCGTGCCGCCACCAGCGCCCACTTGGGGTGGGCTGCTTTCGGGCAGTGGACGCACCTACATGTTCCAGGGGCCATGGCTGGCACTCGCGCCTGGTCTTTGCCTGACTGCAGTGGTCTATGCCACCAACGTGTTTGGTGATGCACTGCGTGACCTGCTCGACCCTCGAATGCGAGGCTCGAAATGAACATCGTCCTCACGATGCGATGCGAATGTGTTCAGCCCATTTTTTGGCATTTCAACTGATCAACAAGGAGACAACCCCATGAACCTCTCTCAAGCCAAGCCAGCCCTGCGTTCGATCGCACTGACTGCCCTGCTCAGCGCCGCATCAATGGGTGTCATAGCGCAAGCCGAAAAACCGCAGTATGGGGGCACGCTGAACATAGGTATGGTCTACGTGACCCTGTCGCCGCTGTCTTGGGACCCGGCCGACTGGGCCTGGAAGTTCGGTCAAGACACTGGCTTGATGTACGAGCAGTTGTTTGCGGCCGACCTGAACAAGTCCATTCGCAAGGGGGGCAAGCATGCCTTCGTCGCTGACTCCTGGCTGCCTTCCGACGCCATTCGTGGTGAACTGGCCGAGAGCTGGAAGACGATGGACAACCCCTTCCGTGTGGAAGTCAAACTGCGCAAAGGTGTCATGTTCCCTGAAAAGCCCGGTGTCATGAAAGCACGGGAACTCGTGGCCGACGACGTGGTTTACAGCTTCACGCGCTTGGACAAGAGTCCCAAAAAGGTACCCACCTACTTCGATCATGTCGATAAGGTAGAGGCCAAAGACAAACACACAGTGCTCTTCACTTTCAAGAACTACAACGCCGAATGGGACTACCGTTTTGGCTGGGGATACTACTCTTCGATCGTCCCCAAAGAAGTCACTGAAGCAGGCGCCGGCAACTGGAAGAACGCTAATGGTACGGGTCCGTTCATGTTGAGCGACTACGTCCAAGGCAATGCCGTCACCTTCAGCAAGAACAACCAGTACTGGGACAAAGAGCAAATCGCAGGTCAGCCCTACAAGATGCCCTTCGTCGACAAGATCGTGTACCGCACCATCAAGGACGAAGCCAGCTACTTGACAGCGCTTCGCACAGCCAAATTGGACGTTCTGGAAGGCATTCGCTGGAGCGCTGTCGAAGAGCTGAAGAAAAATGCCCCAGGCTTGAAGTGGAAACGCTCCGTCGATACCGGCGGCACCTTCGTAGCGATGCGTGTGGACACCAAACCGTTCGACGACATCCGGGTACGCCAAGCGCTGAATATGGCGGTGAACAAGCAAGAAATTGTGCAGCAATACTACGGAGGCAACGCGGTGTTGTTCGGTTACCCGATGCACCCCGACTACGCCGGTTACTACGAGACGCTGGACCAGATGCCGGTGGCCGCACAGGATCTCTTCAAATACAACCCTGACAAAGCCAAGGCGCTGCTGGCAGAGGCAGGGTTGGCCAAAGGCTTTAGCTTCAAGGTCCAGGTGTGCTCCTGCAGCCCTGACCACATGGATCTGTTGCCCCTGGTGGCTGCTTACCTCGACAAGGTGAACGTCAAGATGGAAATACAGCCGATGGAATACGGTGCCTTTCTGTCAGCCATGACCACCAAGACCAATGCCGCTGGTTACCTGATGCGCAATGGACACACCAACCCGACCACGAGTATCCGCAAGAGCTTTGTCACCAAACAGACCTGGAACCCGTCGCAGTACTCGGATCCAGAGATGGACAAACGCATGGCTGCCACCTACTTGGAGCGTGATGAGTCCAAGCGGCAACTGCTGATCAAGCTGATGACGCGTGACATCGTCGAGAAGGCACCCTACATCTGGTTGCCCACACCGATCGGCTACAGCGCCTGGTGGCCATGGGTCAAAAACTACGATGGCGAACTGCGCGCCGGCTCTGAGCGTCCTGGCCCGATTCATGCACGTATGTGGGTTGACCAGACCATGAAAAAGAAAATGGGCTTCTGAGTTTTCACATCACAACATACCGCGCTTCCATGACTCAGCCCCTGCTCAGCGTTCGCAATCTGGTCACGCGATTTCGCACCAGCCGCGGCACCATTACAGCGGTCAACAAGGTGTCATTCGATGTGGCTGCCGGTGAAACAGTGGCCATTGTTGGAGAGTCTGGGTCAGGCAAAAGTGTCACTGCACTGTCCATCTTGCGCCTGATCCCCGACCCGCCAGGCCAAATCGAAAGTGGTGAAATATTTTTCAACGGCAAAGATCTTTTGAAGATGGGCGATGCTGAGGTGCGTGCCGTGCGTGGCGACCGCATCGCGATGATCTTTCAAGAGCCGATGAGCAGTCTGAACCCCTCACTCACCGTCGGCTTGCAGGTGGGCGAACCGATCAACCTGCACCGCAAGGCGACTTGGAGCGTGGCGTTAGAAAAGGCACGTGATCTGCTCAATTTAGTGCGCATGTCCGACACAGCATCTCGGGTAAGCGCCTACCCACACCAGTTCTCGGGGGGTATGAGGCAACGGGCCATGATTGCCATGGCCTTGGCCTGCGAGCCGCAATTAATCATCGCCGACGAGCCGACCACAGCACTCGACGTCACGGTACAGGCGCAGATTCTCGACCTGCTCAAAGATCTGGCCGATCGCAATGGTTCAGCGCTGTTGCTGATCACCCATGATCTGGGGGTGGTTGCGCGCTATGCCGACCGGGTGGTGGTGATGTACGCCGGCCGAGTCGTCGAATCGGCGTCTGCAATTGAGCTCTATGGACGTCCTCGACACCCCTATACCCGGGGCCTGATGGCCTCGGTACCTCGACTGGATGGCGACACGCGCCTGCGCCTGGTCCCCATCGAGGGTCAGCCGCCCGACCTTGCAAGCATCCCCAGCGGCTGCGCCTTTGCGCCGCGGTGCAGGCAGGCTATTGACGCCTGCCACAACGCGCCACCGTTGCTTCGAGAGATTGACCAAGGGCACCATGTAGCCTGTATTTTGGATACCTGATACATGGCCGAAACCCTGCTCCGCGTTGACGACCTCAAAGTGCACTTTCCGGTGATGCGGGGTGTGCTGTTGAAGAAGCAGTTCGGCACGGTACATGCCGTAGACGGCATTTCGTTTACGCTGGCACGCGGTGAGACTTTGGGCTTGGTAGGAGAGAGCGGTTGCGGCAAATCCACCACCGGATTGGCCGTGTTGCGCATGCAAGCCGCAACCTCAGGACGCATCGAATTTGAAGGCCAGGACATTACCCAGTACACCAAGGCGCAGATGCAACCCATACGTCAACGCCTGCAGATGGTTTACCAAGATCCGTATGGCTCCCTGAATCCACGCATGAAAGTCAACGACATCATCGGCGAACCTCTGGTGGTGCACGGACTGGCGACAGACAAGGCAACGTATGACAATCGCATTGCTGAACTGATGCGCTCTGTAGGCCTTCTGCCCGACATGGCAGACCGTTACCCGCACGAATTTTCTGGCGGGCAGCGCCAGCGCATTGGCATTGCCCGCGCACTGGCATTGGAGCCCAGCCTGATCATTTGCGATGAGCCGGTCTCGGCCTTGGATGTATCGATCCAGGCCCAAGTCGTTAACGTGCTGCAAGAGCTGCAGGATCGCATGGGGCTGGCTTACCTGTTCATCGCACACGATTTGTCGGTGGTGCGCCACCTCAGTCACCGCGTCGCAGTGATGTACCTAGGCCGTATCGTCGAAATTGCTCCCCGCGACGCGCTCTATCAAGAGCCCATGCATCCCTACACCCAAGCTTTGATGTCGGCTGTGCCGGTCGCCGACCCGGTGGTGGAGCGAATGCGCAAACGCATCATCGTGCAAGGCGAAGTACCTAGCGCCCTGAAACCCCCTTCGGGTTGCCGCTTTCACACGCGATGCCCGATGGCGATGGACCGCTGCAAGAACGAAGATCCCTTGCTCACCGACCTGGGCCAGGGACGTGCCGTAGCCTGTCATCTGCACTCGTCGGTTTAGGGTTGATGGATCGTCTACCATCTCAATAAAAGGACGCCTCTCTGGCGATAAGACACCCATGACAATCCAGCTTTATCACTGCACCCGCGCACGATCGATGCGACCGCTTTGGACCCTGATCGAAATGGGCCTGCCCCATGAGCTGATCACCATGCCGTTCCCGCCTCGCGTCACGACTCGCGAATACCTCAAAACCAACCCCCTGGGCACGATACCTTGCTTGGTCGACGGCGACGTCAACATGACAGAATCGGCAGGCATTTGCCAGTATCTTGTAGAGCGGTATGGCCCCACAGAACTGGCGGTGCGCGTCGATGAACCTGATTACGGCACCTACCTGAACTGGCTCCACCGCAGCGATGCCACCCTGACCTTTCCACAGACTTTGGTTTTGCGCTACACACGACTTGAACCTGAAGAACGCCGCAATCCGCAGGTTGCGGGTGACTACCGGCAATGGTTTTTGTCAAGACTGCGTTCTTTGGAAAAGGCCACCGCCGACCGCGAATACCTGTGCGCCAATCGATTCACCATCGCTGACATCTGCGTCAGCTACGCGCTTGTGCTGGCGCAGTCGCTCGAGATCCAAGAAGCCTTTACCCCGAATATCCAGCGCTACTGGGACCGGATGACGGAGAGGCCCGGTTTTCAGGAAGCTTTCAAGCTCTAAAAACCAGACCCTTGGTCTTGCGGGCGACAGCTGCTCCAGATGGGTTAGACACAGAATCACGCACATCAACACAAGGAGCAGAAAATGGGCATCGCACTGACCAAGCAATCCATCGATTTGGGCATCAACACCACCAACGGTCCAGCCATGTTGGCTTTTTACCGTGACCTGTTGGGTCTGAAGTTCGTTGGTGAAATGGCCATGCCTGGCGGCGGCGTTATGCACCGTTTGATGTGCGGGGACAGCCTGATCAAGCTGCGCGTGATGCCCGCCGAACCAGCCCTGACCCCCGCCGCACCGGGCGGTATTCAGAGCGCAGCGGGCTTTCGGTACTGGACGATGACCATCAGCAATATCACCGAGATGGTCAAAGCCTGTACCGATGCGGGCACCCCCGTGGTCGTCCCGGAAAAAGAATTTCGCCCCGGTATTCGCATCGCAATCGTCACAGACCCTGACGGCAATTGGGTCGAGTTCTTGTCTTTGGGCTGATTTTCTCAGTCAGTCTTCATGCCGCAAGCGTGGCCCAACGCATCATAGAGCTGGCCGACGCTCTGCAATGGTGATCCTGTGCAGTAAGCGCCTGTGGCCTTCATACCCACCGGTGGCTGCATGGATCAAGCAGCGGTTGTCCCACATCAGCAACATGTCAGCCGACCATTCGTGGCTGTAGACAAACTCGGCTTGCGTCTGGTGCTGGAACAAGAACATCATCATGTCCTCAGATTCTTTTTCCGACCAGCCCTCAATGCCCAAGGTATAGCCAGGACTGACATACAAAGCTGTACGACCGGTCTCGGGGTGTATGCGGGCAATCGGTTGTAACTGGGTTTTAAGCGCAGAGTCGTCATAGCGAATCGCCATGGATCGACCCGCCTCGCGGTCCTTTTCTCCATAGGCCCCGTCGCGAGCATAACCACGTCGTGCTGAATGAATACCCATGGCATCACGCAAACGCGACTTCACACTATCTGGCAGTGCCTCCCAGGCAGCGTACTGGTTGGCAAACAAGGTGTTTCCACCCGTTGGTGGAATGATGCTGCCCAACAATACCGTCGCAGCGGGTGGTGACACCATGAAGCTCCAGTCTGAATGCCAGGCCTCCGCAAAGATACGGGTCGTCTCGTTTGCTTCTCGCCGAACTTGCGCCACATGCGGATGCCCAGGCATGGCTTCGAAGTAAGGATCTTCACCATATGGCCCCATGCCGTGCGCAAAGCGCTCAAGATCTGAGATGGAAATAGACTGGCTAGGAATAACCAGCAACTGGTGTTCCAGCCATGTTTTGCGCAAGGCAGTCAAGGTGCCTGTATCCAAGGGCTGAGTTAAATCAAGATCATGCACGATTACGCCCAAAGGGGAATCTATTTTTTTAACGGTAAAAGCAGATGGGGAAGGGATCATGGTTACCAACATTTGAGTCAATTAATTTCATTGGGCGTTGGATTCAAATGAAAGATCAACACTCCATGATTAATTAAACAATTAATTTACGATATTTTTGCAAAAATATGTGCTCTAAATCGAGATAAAAATCTTAATGAGACAACCGCCTAGCCTCTAGACTTCAATTTACAGCATCCATTGAGGGTACTGCATCAGTAAAGCTTGAACCCCTTGAGCACCCGAGGTGAAACATATCGCGGACTCACCACGTGTTGCGGCGACTGCTCCTCTCGGGGCTATTGAAGTGCCTTCATAAAGCAATTCACCCTGAAGCACAAAAAGCACCTGACCTCCTCCCGTCTGAGGATCATGGCATGTGAAGTCTTGTTTTGGACCCAAGCGCAACTCCTGAGCCAAAATGCCCGAATCTGGGGCATCGTCTGGTACCTTGAACAACTCCTTAACCTCGGCATTGATCAGTTCAGACAGGCTCTTCTCAGGCAGTATCTCCAGTCCGTCAACTACAAATGTTCGTTTTTGGTTCTTTTGAAGCTTCAGATACTCACGCGTCTCAGGCTTAAACACATATTGTCCAGGACCTAATGGATCTGCTTGAGGTCTTAAAACATAGTAGTCAACACCTTGATCACCTGCAACGATAGGCCCGTAGCCAGTGAATCGATTTGTATAGTGGATAGAAACGGGGTGAAGAATGTGCGATCCCAGTTTGCCATTGCCATCTAAGAAAAGTTGGAATTGATCAGATGCATGGTAATGCGTCAGCAAAACCGAACCAGGGACAGGTTGCTCTACCAAAACGATTTGGGGTTCCCCCTCTTTTTTTCCCGTGTAAGTCGTTCGATACGTCGTTATGTCAGATCCAAATATTTCGGGATTATGCTGACGAACTTTATCTTCTCTGGGATACATGGGTGGGATTGAAATTTTCATATCGTTGATTTTAAGAATTGAGGTTTAGAAAATGGCCAATCTAACCAGTTGTTCAAAGATTGCCCCATGATGGCCCTCAGGTCTTGTTTGCTTAGCCAGGGGAGTTCATTGATAAAGAGATCTATGCTGAGACGATAGCTACAAGGTAGCCGGGAAAGATCTGAACCCCAGAACAATCTTTCTCTTCCGAATTTTGCATAAATGCTTTTGAGATAAGGATGCAGATTGAGATAGGGATAGGAATGAGTTGAAAAAATAGGTACCGAGCTTAGCTTGATACTGACGTTTGGAAATCGCGACAGTTCAAGTAATTCAGGCCAATGGGTAAAGGCATCTTCGTCTCGAAGCCCTCGACCTATTCCCATGTGATCAATAGCCAAAGATAAATCAGGAAAAGATTGAGCCACGCGGGCTATGCCATCCAACATCCCTGGAGCAAACAACATGATTGGAATGTTCGCAGATGCTGCTGCTTCCCAAAACCAGTCACCCGAAGAATCATTCAGAAACGACAGCATTTTTGGGTTATTGAAATGCAAACGGAAACCCAGCATTCCGGGCTTTCGAAACTCAGTGAGCAGTCTGTCTGGATCTGGCTCTGCTGTGATGTCGAATCGACCCATAACACCAAATCGGCTCGGATGAATTTGAGCCGCAGAAAGAACATAGCTGTTGTCAAATTCCATCCAGTAAGGCGGCACCAAGACTGCACTGCCAACTCCCGCGGTGTTCATTTCAGCCAGCGCATCTTGCGTTCGCAACGGCTTATCACCATGACGGGGTGTCGCCTCAGGGTGATCGACATGCCATATGTGGATTTGAGAATCCACAACATGTAAATCCATCGATTTTGAATCAATCAACTTTCGCGCCACTGTCTTTGACAACTTTGGCCCATTTGATCATTTCGGATTTCATGAAAGTCTGCAACTGCTCAGGGCTGCTGCCACTTACCTCTACTGCCTCTTGGGCTAATCTCTGCTGGTAGTCCTGTGATTTAAGTACTTTATTGATCTCCAGATTTAATTTTGAAACTATGGCCGACGGCGTTCCTGCGGGTGCAAGAACAGAATACCAAACGACAGACTCATAATGAGGTAAACCTGACTCTGCAACCGTTGGCACCTGAGGCATCACTCCTGAACGTTTCAAACTGGTCACTGCAAGCGGCTTTAGCAGTCCAGCCTTCACTTGGTTTCGAACAGTACCAATGGTGACAAACATCAATTGCACTTCGCCAGCCATGACGTCCCGAACACCTGACGGTGTGGCTTTGTAGGGCACATGCACCAGATCAATTTGAGCATCCGATTTGATCATCTCCATGGCCAAATGGGCGCCACTGCCATTGCCACTGGAAGCGTAATTAATGCTGCCGGGTTTTTCCCGAGAAAGACTGATGACACTTTTCAAAGAGTCAACCTGAAATTTTGGAGACGCAACCAGTAAATAGGGGGTAAAACCTATTAAAGTCACAGGCGAAAAGTCTTTGATAGAGTCGTAAGGAACTTTAGAAAAAAGTGCAGGGTTAACTGCGACTTGTGTACTCAGAGCAAGTATCAAGGTATGTCCATCAGGGGCAGAATTTGCAACATGCTGCATGGCAACGATGCCACTCCCTCCCCCCATATTTTCAACAACAACGTTTTGACCCAGAGCTTCACTCAATTTTTCTGCCAACGGACGAGCAACAAGGTCCACGCCGCCCCCAGAAGGGAAGGGTAATACCAACCGAATCGGTTTTCGGGGATAACTGTCGGTTTGTGCGGCCAAATTAAATGAACTCATAAGCAAAGCGAAAGGTAAACATAAAGCAATTAATGACCTCAGTGCTCGACACAGAAAGCAAAATAAAAAATGTGCAGTTTTCAATTCATTGCCCCTTAAATTGGAAAGGAAGTAAGTTCAGAAGTTGCGCCATCAGGCAAAGCAGTGCGGCAAGCGTTCATCACCATGGCCATTAAGCTGTAATATCCACAATGCGCAATCATGTCGATCACGCCTTGTTCTCCGAATAATTCCTTGGCATTGCCCCAAGTCGAATCACTGACACATTGATTGTTTTGCAATTCTTGAATGAATTCGTAAATTGCTGTTTCCTCTAAAGTCATTGTCTTTGGGCGGCATCCTTGCGAGATGGACTCAACGGTTTCAGCGTTAACGCCTGCTTCCAATGCTAAAGAATGATGAATATGCCATTCAATCGGCTGAGTCCAATAACGTGCTACCAATAAAACCGCGAATTCTGAATTTTTAAAACCAATAGTATTGTTAAATCTTAAATATTCTCCAACTTTTTGCAACCGGCTTAACAGTTCAGGGCTCCTAAGCAAAGGTACAAAGGGACCACGGAATTTGGTTCGCGGCCCACCCAATAATTCACGAATAACTTCAAGTTGTTTGGGGCTGCATTGTTCCTCACTCAAGGGCGGTAAACGATCTGCCTGTGACTGGACTGTCATTTATGCTTTCCTTTATAGAGGCAATGAATTGTTTTGAAGAATAGCACTGCAAAACACCTTCGAACACCACGTAAACCCTTCCCCGATATGACGCTTTAAATGGGATGATGAGTATCTTTTTTCTTGTCTAAGGTACCTTATGCGAATGACTCAATTAGCCTACAGCGACTGGACTGATGACGAGTTACTGCCTTACTTGAAGATGTTCATGCGCAAGGTCACTTCGAAATTCACTGCAACGCTGGCGTTGACGTGAGACCCCCAATCATGCGCGCCCTCTCCGTGCTGATACAGCTCGGGCTGGCCCTGCTGTTCGCTCTCGGCCAAGCGGCATTCGCGCAGAAGTTTCCCGATCGCCCGATCACCCTGCTGGTCCCCTATGCCGCAGGCGGCCCAGCCGATCAGCACATGCGCGCGCTGGTTGAAGATGCAGGACGCGCACTGGGCCAGACCGTGGTCATCCAAAACGTACCCGGCGCCAGCGGCACTCATGGTGCGTTGGCCCTGACCCGAGCGGCAGCAGACGGCTACACCCTGGCCTTGCTTCCGTCCACCCTGTACCGCGAGCCGCACATGACCTCCGTCAAGTACGACCCACTGACCAGCTTTGCCTACATTATTCTGATGTCAGACTACACGCAAGGCTTGGCGGTGCGAGCGGATTCACCCTGGGCCAACTGGAAGGATTTCGTGTTCGACGCCGCTAAGCGCCCCGGCAGGTTGAACATCGGCGTCAACGGAATCATTGGCACGCCGCGGATCGTGATGGAGGAAGCCGCAGAAGGATCGGGTGTGCAGCTCAACATGGTTCCTTTCAAGGGCGACTCAGAAATAGCCGCTGCGCTGCTGGGCGGGCACATTGATGCGGCGCCGCTGTCGGGCATCGCATCACCACACATCGTGGCAGGCAAAATGCGTTATCTGGTGGTTCTCACTGAAAAACGGGTGAAGCGGTATCCCGATACCCCGACGCTCAGGGAAACAGGGACCGACGTCTGGATGAGTTCGCCGTACGGCATCGGTGCACCGGCCGGCACCGACCCAGTGCGACTGAAGTTGCTGCACGATGCCTTTCACAAGGCACTTGATGGCGCAGCGAGCCTCAAAACCATGGAACAGCTGAACCAGTTGATGGTCTACAAGAACCAGGACGATTACCGCGCCTTTGTGGTCGATACCTTTGCCAAGGAAAAAATTCGCATCACCAAATTGCGTCAGCGCGGCTTGCTGGAATAACGAGTGCAAGTAGGCGGTTAATTATGGGATTTTAATTTCACCCTCATTCATTTAAACAAAGGGTGTTCCACTTCACTTTAGAATCTGACAAGCGTAGGTTTTAAAGATAAACAAAACCACGATTCACTACTCAGAAAGAACGACAGCACTATGCTTTGCATCCAATGTCATCTTGAAGTTAATGAGGGCAAGCGTTTCTGTGCGGAATGTGGTGCAGCTCAATTTTTGCATTGCCCAAAATGCAATGCAGCGTCACCCATCGGAAAATCTTTCTGCGCAGATTGCGGCACGTCTATTGGCGGCACACCTTCGACAAGTCATCAGACCGCATCGGTTGTCGTAGACAGAACACCAAGTACTGCGAATGAAGCTAAAGATGTCATGAGCGGTGAACGCAAAGTGATCACCGTCTTATTCGCCGATATCAAAGGTTCGATGGAGTTGATTGAAAAGCTAGACCCTGAAGATGCCCGCGCAATAGTTGAGCCCGCATTGCAGTTGATGATCGATGCAGTTCTTCACTTTGGTGGGTACGTGGTACAGACAACGGGCGACGGTATTTTTGCCATGTTTGGCGCACCCGTTGTGCACGAGGATCATTCTCATCGCGCACTTTACGCCGCATTGCGCATGCAAGCTGAACTCAAAGAGTATTCAGCCCGTATCAGTGCTGATGGTCATCAACCTGTACAAGGTCGGGTTGGCGTTCATACCGGCGAGGCGGTGGTTCGCCCATTGAAGCTCGGCAATGGCCAAATCGAATATACGCCCATAGGGCACTCAACCAGCTTAGGTGCCCGCCTTCAAACACTGGCCCCAGTGGGTTCGATTGCCGCCTCAGAAGCTATTCGCCAACTTTGCGAAGGCTCTTGCGAGTTCAATGATTTAGGTCTAGCGAAAGTCAAGGGTGTCAGCGACTTGGTGAAAGTCTATGAAGTCACGGGTTTGGGCAAACAACGCACCAGAATGCAGCGGTCTGCGGGCCAAGGCTTTTCCAAATTTGTCGGTCGTGCCCGAGAGCTAGATTCACTCAGATACGCCGCACAGCAAGCCCAGGCTGGCAGCGGCCAGGTAGTCGCCATCGTTGCCGAAGCGGGGACAGGGAAATCCCGTTTGATCTTAGAACTAATGAACGACATCCGATCAACGACCAAAGTGCTTGAAACCTCTTCCGTATCCCACGGAAAAACCTCTTATTGTTTACCCCTAATTGAATTGCTTCAATCCTATTTCGGAATTGAGGCCCAAGATAATGAGCTTAAGCGACGTGGAAAAGTGATCGGTAAGATTGAAAATCTTGATCCTCAATTAAAAGATATACAGCCCTACTTGTTGGACTTATTGAACCTCAATAACGAAGACGAACCTTTACTTCAGATGGATGAACGCACTCTCCAGCTGCAGACGTGGGAGAGCCTCAAACGCTTACTCGTGCGTGAATCAGTCAATCAAGCTTTGACATTGATATTCGAGGACTTGCATTGGATTGACGATCAAACACAAGAATTTCTAAACCTCTTGGCTGAAAGCATAGGGACTGCAAAAATTTTGCTTATTGTGAATTACAGACCCGAATATGTTCACCGATGGAACAGCAAATCCTACTTTACCCAAATTCGTCTAGATCCTTTGGGGGATGCCACAGCAAAGGAAATGCTCGCATCAATGCTGGGGGACAATGAACAATTATCCGATCTCAAACGCCTTATTTTTGAAAAATCCAGTGGTACGCCATTTTTTATGGAAGAGATGGTGAAGGCCTTGTTTGACGATGGTACTTTGGCCCGGGACGGCAACGTCGTGCTGACCAAAAAATTGGACGAATTAGACATCCCCTCGTCTGTACAGGCGATTCTCGCAGCACGAATAGACAGGCTGCCGGCCCATGCCAAGGAAATATTGCAAACACTTTCAGTGATTGGAAAAGAGTTTTCAATATCACTGATTTCATCAGTTACAGCCAGTTCACCGGAGAAGCTTGACAAACAACTCAAAGAACTCCAGTTGGGTGAGTTCATTTATGAAAAGTTAATTTCAGGTGAAAAGGGTTACATCTTCAAAAGTGCATTAACTCAAGATGTTGCTTACAACACCTTATTGATTGAACGTCGGAAAATACTGCACGAAAAAATTGGCTTGTCCATTGAAGCGGTTTACCCCATTTCGATTGATGACCATATTGCTGCCCTGGCTTATCACTTCGGACGCAGCAATAACATTGATGCGGGGATGCAATATTTAACCCATTCTGGGCGGCAAAAATTGATGGAGGCAAGAAAAAAAAATGAGCTTGTTTCCCACAATTCATTGACCAAATCCGAGAGCCCAGAGGTCGCTTCAGTAGCCGATGATCAAGTTGCAACGCTTGATGTTTTAGATTCAATTTGGCGCTATCCCGTCAAATCTATGGCGGGAGAAAAGCTTGCGTCAGTGTTTGTGTCCGACAAAGGAATAGTTGGCGATCGGGTCTACGCTTTTGTGAATTAAGAATCCAATCGCACGGCCGTGGTGCGCAAATGGGCTGAGAGCTTATTGAACTACCACCCGCAATTCGCTTCTGAACCTGGTCCTAATTTACCCGTACCGCCGTTGCGAATAGTCATGCCTTCAGGAGACACGCTTTCATCAGTTGATTCGGATCTCGAGGAGAAAATTTCCACGGTGTTCGAGCGCAAGTTAAAACTTATGACAACTGCGCCACCTGGACTTTTGATTGAGGTGCCTGTGGGTACTTTGGGTGGTGCGCTAAGTGAGGTTACAGAGTTTCCACTCGCTGGCGGAGCCCCGGTAGGTGCTTTTTTTGACTACGGATGCCTCCATCTAATCGCATCTTCAACACTGAACCATTTTCAAAAGATGTACCCGAAGGGGCGTTTTGATGTGCGAAGATTTAGGCCAAATCTGGTCATTCATTCAGACTCCGAACCCTTTGTTGAAAATTCATGGGTCGGTCGAAATATCATGATTGGTCAAGAGTTGATACTGCGCGTCAGTATTCCTTGTCCTCGGTGCATCAGTGTGACCTTGGCACAAGATGATTTACCCCGAGACCCCAGTATTCTTCGGGCTATCGCTGAACAAAACATGTGTGATCTGGGTGATTTTGGCACTCTTCCCTGTGCAGGCGTTTACGCCGAGGTTATCAAAGCGGGCCACATTCAGTGCGGAGATACTTTGCGCTTTGTAGATTGAAAAAATGAAAAGCCAAGAATAATGTCATTCGAAATCACATCCCATAAAGTCAATGCAAATGGCATCGATTTCACCTATCTTGCATGCGGCACTGGGCCGTTGGCTTTTTGCCTTCATGGGTTTCCTGATTCAGCACACACTTGGCGGCACTTGATGCCGGCTCTGGCACATGCGGGATTTCGAGCGATTGCTCCTTTCACGAGAGGGTTCGCTCCGACCTCTATCCCTCAAGACAACTGCTATCAAACAGGAGCGCTTGCAGCGGATGTCAATGCCCTCCACCAAGTGCTAGCAGGTAACGGTGACGCTGTCCTCATTGGTCACGATTGGGGTAGTTCAACGGCGCTTATTGCTGGTGCATTTGCACCACAGCGCTGGCGCCGGGTAGTGGCCATGTCGGTGCCCCCTGGTGTGATCATGAGAAGAGCCTTTGAGCGCAATCTTGAGCAACTCAAGCGCAGTTGGTATATGTTTTATTTCCAATCTGCTTTAGCCGAAACTGCTATTCCTGCCAACAATTACGCATTGATTGACATGCTCTGGAAAGAGTGGTCGCCTGATTTTGAATCGAAATATGATATTGAAAATTTTAAGCGTTGCGTTGAAAACCCGGCAAATTTGAAAGCAGCATTGGGTTATTACCGGGCATCGTTAGGAACTGGACCGCGCTCGGACACATACAACGACATTCAGATCAAGGGTCTTGAGGCTTTGATACAGCCGACCCTTTACCTTCATGGCCGAAAAGACGGTTGCATCGGCGTTGAGCTTGCACGAGAGGCGCAGGCGAGTTGTCCTTGGCTAGAAGTCCAAATCCTTGATCAGGTAGGGCACTTCATGCAACTTGAGGACCCGAAATTGGTAAATCAAGTCATTGTCGATTGGCTAGGTCTTCAAAGTTAGACAGGGTTTTCACTTCTTTTGAACCCCAAACTGTCTGTACAGTGGTCAATATGATTTGCAGTTTGTATGATCCGAAGTCCCGTGATGGCCATTTGGTGGCTGCAGGCGATGTTATTGATTCTGGTTATCAATGGGCTCCCAGCAAAGAAATATGTGGCCATCGTTCATTCCAAAAAAGTTAAACCGGAGACTCTTTTCATGTTCAAGAAACTAATCTGTTCAACACTGGTTGGCGTGGCTCTGATGGCTGTGACAACCATCCAAGCACAGACCGCTTTTCCAGCCAAAGCCATCCGCATCATTGTGCCTTTTGCTGCAGGGGGTACCTCTGATATTTTGGCCCGCTCCTTGGGCCAGAAGTTGACTGAATCCTGGGGCCAGCCGGTGCTGGTTGAAAACCGGGTCGGTGCCAACGGCAATGTAGGCGCTGATCATGTTGCGAAGTCTGCACCTGACGGGTACACCCTGTTGCTCTCAGACGTGGGCGCATTGGCAATCAACCCCAGCGTCTATCCCAACATGCCCTATGACCCTGTTCGCGATTTTTCACCCGTTGGCATGGTGGCTTATTCACCCCACGTGTTTGGCGTTCACCCCTCGGTTCCGGCCAACAACGTGAAGGAATTGATTGACTATGCCAAGGCCAACCCGGGCAAGCTCAATTTCGCCATCTCAGGTACAGGCGGGGCACCCCATTTGGCGGGAATTTCATTTGCCCAGCGCACCGGCATCAATTGGACCTACATTCCCTACAAGGGAGGCTCTCAAGCGGTAGCGGATGTGGCAAGTGGTCAGGCCAATGTGATCATGAACGGCATGCTCGCCACTTACCCGACAGTCAAATCAGGTCGCATTCGCGCACTGGCTATCTCGAGCGCACAAAGGGTGGGTTCAGCGCCGGAGGTGGCAACGATTGCGGAGACTTTGCCTGGCTTTGAGACAGGTTCCTACCAGGGTCTGCTGGCACCTGCGGGCACCCCACGCGATGTCATTGGCAAATTGAATGCAGAAATGAGCAAAATCCTGGCGACTCAGGAAATGCGCGAAAAACTGGCCGTCCTAGGCACCGAAGTACGGACCGCTCAGCCCGAAGCGTTGGGCAGTTTTATTGCCAGCGAAAAATCGCGCTGGGCCCAGGTTATTAAAGAATCAGGCATCAAATTCGACTGATTCAATTTCGTTAAGTTATTACTTTTTTAACGCGTTTCGGCGACATGGGTAGATGATTCAAACGTTTACCTGTCAGCTGAAAAATTGCGTTTGAAATAGCTGGGGCGATAGGTAAAACACCTATCTCGCCCATGCCTGTTGGCGGTGCGTTGGATGAAACAATGCGTGTATGTATTTCTGGCATGTCACTCATTCTCAGAACAGGGTAATCGTTGAAATTAGACTGTACAACGGCGCCTTTTTGAATGTTGAGTTCTTCAATTAAGGCCAATGACAAACCATACACTGCGCCACCTTCAAGTTGCGCCAAAACATTGTCGTGCTGTATCACTAAACCAGGATCAACGGTCAACCAGATTTGATGTACTTTGATTTTTCCAGAACTTTTGTTGAGAGAGACTTCAACAATGCCTGCTGAAAAAGTGCCATGATATTCACCCAAAGCCAAACCCAGCGCACGACCCTGGCGGGGTTTTTTCCAATCGGCCATTTCTGCAACCGCTTGAAGAACTGCTTGGGCTCTTGGTTCTTGTTGAGTCAAGTCAAGTCGCATAGCGAGTGGGTCCATATTGCGGGCTGTTGCAAGTTCATCAACAAAGCACTCAACTGCAAATTTATTGTGGCCCGAGCCAATGCCACGCAAGGGTTGAACGCGCATGCCACGGATTTCGCGTACGCCCTCCGCCATGACGTTGGGTACGTTGTAGTACGGAATTTCCATTCCATTCCAACCAATATAGTCTCGACCTCCGCGTGCAGTAAATCGGGGTGGTGCGGCAAGTGCATCCACATTTTCTGCAACGATTCGGTGGTGCCAACCGACCAATTGACCTTGTGAATCCAACGCCGCTTGCATGCGATGGAAGGTCATCGGGCGAGGGCGTGCGGCGGCCATATCGTCTTCGCGACTCAAAATGAGCTTGACAGGTTTTTTAATGGCATTCGCAATGACAACGGTCTGTGCAATGATGTCTGCTGCAATTCTTCTACCGAAACCACCACCCATGAGTTGTTGGTTGAGTCGTATTTTGTCGGGTGTAGTTTTGAGAATACCCGCAGCGACCACTGTTGCTAAAAACGGTGTTTGAGTGCCCACCCACAGCTCAGCAGATTTTTCATCTGCAGCAACATGTGCAACGCAATTCATGGGCTCCATTTGTGCGTGATAGCAATGCTCGGTCCAATAACTGCTTTCAATGATCTTATTCGCGCTTTGCAATGAGGTGGAGGCGTCTCCACGTTTGAAATGATCCAATGGCTTGGCTTGTGGGTCCTTGGCATGCCGCTCATAGGCAGGTTTTGCAAGCTCAGAATCAAAAATTGAAGCAACCGTACCGGAGGTATTCCAAGTGGTCTGGATTTTTAATGCATTTCGACCTGCGCGTGTGGCCTCTACAGTGGTGCCAATGACGGCCACACCAAATGGCAATGGCAAGACTTGTAAAACACCAGGAATATCCAATGCATCGGCGCTGTAAACAAAATCAGGCTTTGCACCTTCCATGGGGGATTCCAAAACCGATGCAAACACCATTCCAGGTACTTGCACGTCGATTCCATATTGCGCAGTGCCATTCACCTTGGAAGGAACATCCAGACGACCGATGCTTTTATTTCCTATCAATCGGAATCGATTGGCAGGCTTGAGATCTTCTTCACTGATCTTGGGGGCTTCAGCTGGCATGGTTGCAAAGCGGGCTATTTCACCGTAACGAATTTTGCGACCACTGCTGGCATGAACCACTGTGCTGGGTTCGGTGCTGAGTTCACTGAGGGGCACATTCCATTTTTGCGCTACAGCATCCATCAATATTCGTCGCGCTTGTGCGCCAGCAATTCGCATTTTTGTGAAGTAGCCTGGAACCGCAATGCTTGCAAGCGTCGCTT
Organism: Limnohabitans sp. Rim8; assembly: GCA_945901045.1. Lineage (GTDB taxonomy): Bacteria > Pseudomonadota > Gammaproteobacteria > Burkholderiales > Burkholderiaceae_C > Limnohabitans_A. The sequence continues at coordinate 12,777 of CAMDKK010000006.1, read as the reverse complement.
GACCGCCATTTAAGATGGGATGGGGATTTCCAAATATTTGGGGCTTCGGTGGCGCATATTCTGGCTTCACACGCGACCAATCGGCATCAAGTTCTTCTGCAAGAATCAAAGGCAATGCAGTGAGCGTTCCTTGCCCCATTTCACCCGTTGGCGTCATGATGCTGATGGTGTCGTCGTAACCAATGGTGACCCATGCAGACAGACTCGCTTTGCTGTCGTTGGATTGTGCAAATGCACCCGTGATCAGCCCTTCACTCAAGCCAATAGCAAAAGTGAGGCCCCCCGCACCCGCTAAAAAATGTCTGCGCTTGATGTGCCCATCTGGCGTCTTTTGAGTTTGAGTTGTATTCATTGCTTACACCTCTTTCGATGCACGTTGAATGGCTTTGACAATTCGGCTGTAGGTGCCACAACGACAAATATTGCCATCCATGTGTTGCACAATTTGTTGATGCGTGGGTTTTTTATTTTTAGCAAGCAAAGTGGCTGCTTGCATGATTTGGCCTGACTGACAGTAACCGCATTGGGGGACTTGTTCCGCTACCCATGCACGTTGCAAGGGATGGTTACCATCCGAAGAGAGGCCTTCAATGGTGGTCACAGTTTTACCTGCAATGCTATTGGCAGGGACAGCACATGAGCGAACCGCTTGACCATTGATATGCACAGTGCAGGCGCCGCATGCAGCGATGCCACAACCAAACTTGGTGCCGGTGAGATTCAAATGCTCTCGTATCACCCAAAGCAAGGGGGTTTTAGGCTCAACTTCAAGCTTGGCGGCTTTGCCATTGATGGTGAAAGAAACGGAACTCATGAGGAAATCCTTTAGACAGGGTGATCTGCGATTTGCTGCTCAGGGTCAAACCCTGATTGGAAATTATTCGTCTAAACGCAAGAAAATAACTGATGGTTAACCCTTCTTTTACTGATCCAGACCGGTGACCCGCATCCGGCTTGCAATGGGGAGCTGAAGGCGGATGTAGCCGTGCAATATTTTGGTTTTATTTGCCTCAATAGTATTCAAAAAAAACTCAAAATTAGCTGCGTTTGACACGCACCTGCAAGTCATGCATGCCACGAAACACCAACGACTTGAGCCAGCTTTGTTGGCCTACTGGTTCCATGTGGGCAAAGGCCTTGAGGACTTTAGGAAATGCCACCTGCCCCTCAATCCGAGCCAACGGAAAACCCAAACAAATGTGCGTACCAAAACCAAAGGTGAGATGGGCCACACCATTGCGCTCCAAGTCGAGTTGATCGGCGTTGGCATACGCCCTAGGGTCACGGTTGGCGGCGTTGAGCATCACGAATACGCGCTCACCGGGTTGCAATGTTTTACCGTGCAGTTCGTAAGGCTTGGCAACCAAACGCACCTGTGCGCCTGATGGGCCTTCATAGCGCAGCAACTCCTCGACGGCGGCGGCACTCAAATCAGGATTTTGGCGTAATTTGTCCATTTGATCGGGGAAACGCATCAATGACAACATGCCGTTGGCAATGTGGTTGGTGGTGGTCTCATGGCCAGCAAATAACAACAGAATGCACGTGGCCACAAGTTCGTCTTCGCTCAACTGGTCTTCCCCATCGCGCAGTTGAACCAACTCGGTGATCAAATCGGATTGAGGATGGGCTCGTCGATTGGCGATCAGGTCTCGAAAAAAGGAAGCCATTTCTTGGGTGGCATGTTCTGCGGTGTCGTATTTTTCAGCCGATGTGCGCGACGAGCCGATGAACAAAGCTATGTCGTCAGACATGCGTTTAATGTTAGACAAATCTTCACGCGCCACACCGAGTAAAGCCATGATCACCAAACAGGGCAGGGGTCCGGCAAACTCAGCAATAAAGTCGAATTCATCTTTGTCACGAAAACGCTCAATTAACCAGTCTGCAATGTTCTCTACTTCGGGCCGCATCGCCAGCATGGACTTGGCATTAAACACCTTGCTGGTGAGCTTTCTCAGTCGGGTGTGTTCAGGCGGATCTTTAAAGACCATCCACAATGATAAATACCGCATGATGCTGCCAATGCGCTGCGCTTCAGGACCAGGCAAGGTCTCAAAAAATGGCCGCAAACGGTCTGACGATAAACTGTCTTTGTCCAGACAAACGGCCTTTGCATCTGCATAACAAGTCAGCACCCAACTGCGCAATCGTGGGCTCCAGTGGCATGGGTCCTCATCACGCATGCGATTAAAAACAGGATAGGGGTTGGCCAAAGTGGCCGGGTCTTCTGGATGCCAATCGATTGCTGTCATCATTTGTTTTTTTCCAAAATCGTCACAGCACAAGCAGCTTCATCAAAACCCAACACCCCGCCACCATTTTCAATCAGGCCTAAAGATGCGCTGCTGACTTGACGCGGACCGGCCTCTTGCCGCAATTGCAAACACATTTCATGGACCATCGACAAGCCGGTGGCTCCCACGGGATGGCCTTTTGAAACCAAACCCCCAGACATATTCACAGGTAATCGCCCACCCAAGGCGGTTTCCCCTGACTCCACAAAACGTCCGCCTTGCCCAAGTGGGCAAAGGCGCAGCATCTCCAGTTGGTAGATTTCGCAAAAAGAAGTGGCATCGTGCAACTCGATTAAATCAATGTCCTGGGGATTCAAACCGGTACGCGCATAGGCTTTATCTGCTGCAATACGCGACAAACCGGGTTCATCCAAGGCGCGGTATTTGCCCCCAGACAGCTCAATGGTGCGCACCTTGACTGCACGGGAACGGGCCTCCTGAGAGAAGTTGGCCAGAGCCGCCTCAGAACACAAAATAGCGGCGGCCGCACCATCCCCCAAAGGAGAGCACATGGCCCGTGTCAGAGGCCAACTGATCTCGCGGTCGGCCAACACTTCTTCGACGGTGAGTTCGAATTGGTATTGTGCCTTCGGGTTGAGACTGCCGTGGTGATGGTTTTTAGCCGCGCCTACCGCAATTTGTCTTTGGGTGGTGCCGTAGGTCTTCATATGCCAAGCCGCTTGCATTGCATAGGTGTCCATATAAACAGTGCGGCCAGGCGCCATGACAAACGCCTTGCCCGCCACTTCTCCGGCTCGCCGGTAGTAGTCTTGCCATCGCTGCGGTTCGAGTTGATCAATTCCTGTACCAAAAATTTCAGCGGTGCGTTCGGGTCGGTCAGGGCTAATGAGTTTTTCCACGCCCAAAGCCAGGCTGACTTGACACTGACCGGACAAAATATCTTTCCATGCGCCATGAAAAGCAAGTGAAGCGGTGGCGCATCCACCCTCAACATTGACCATAGGCACTCGCTCCGGGAACAGGCCTGCTTGCACCATGGGTGTGAAACACACCTGCCCACGAATGCCTCCTTGCCCCCACTGCCCCATGCCGCAGTTGCCAAACCAAGCTTGTTCAATCATCGATGTATCGGTCATTGAAAGGCCCGCGTCTTCGACCGCGTCTGTGTAGGCCCACTGGGCCAAATCGGAAAAAGACCGATCGGCGTGCTTGCCAAATGGCGTACAACCCGTTCCAATGACGTAGACATCGATCATGGTTTAAGTGCCCAAGCTGATAATTGAGTGCAGCAAAAAAATGTGCGGCTCATGTCTAAAAGTTAAGTTATTTGCTCGTGATTCGAATCGCATAAAGTTCCTTTTGTAATGGACAATTTTGAACCAAAAAGAGATTCACAGACGAGTCTAAATTGTGTCAGGTCAAATGCTTCAATGCAAGCGACTTGATGAAAGAAGAACCCCATTTATCAACCCAACTTTGAGAAAGGATATGGCCAGTCTTTTCAGTTCAGTTAAGGCGCCATATAAGTCCATCATGAGTGCATCTGACATCCAAGGACCCACCCGCGGTACATGCAAATCCTGGCGCGATGTTTATCCTGAACTGGGCGCCCAGGTGGAGCGGATCACGGCGCCGCTCGGTCGCGGTATCGCCTGGGAAGGCACCGAAATTTGGGCCTACAAGCAACGGCCAGCAAACATTGTCGAATTACTGGCCGCCAACGTGGTGCGTTATCCCAACCGCGAAGCCTATGTTTTTCACCCGAGCGGTCAACGGCTTACCTGGCGACAAGTGGGACAGCAGGTACAACGCGTGGCCGCTCGCCTGAAGAGAGATCATGGCTTCGAAAAGGGCGACCGGTTGTGCCTTCTAACGCTTGGCTGCCCAGAATATGTCATTGCTTACATGGCCATCGTTTCTTTAGGTGGCATAGCAGTACCTGTGAATCTTGGCCTCACCGCAGAAGGCTTGGCCGCTCAGATAAACAAGGTCAGTGCCAAAGGAATCGTGGTGTCACCCGATATATGGAATGACAAGCTCGAATCAGTCCGCGGCAATTTACACAGCGTTGAGTCAGCGTTCATGGTTGGCGACGTTGCCGCACCGGGTACGCTGGGCTTTGCTGAACTCAATCGCGAGGGTCAGGAATCATTTTCGCAGGCCAGCATCGATGAGTGGGACCTGTGCGCAATCTCTTTCACCTCGGGAACTACAGGCGTGCCTAAGGGCACTATGGCCATGCATATCAACGCCCTGGGCTGTGCGCAAAACATTGTCCATGCGGCCAAAGGCCTGAGCGTCGACGATATCAATATTTGCATGCCGCCTCTGTACCATAACACCGCTGTATACACAGACTTCATGCCGGCGCTGCTGACGGGCGGCAAATGCGTGGTCATGCGTGCCTTCGAGCCACTGCAAGCCCTCAAGCTGATCGAGTCCGAACGCGCCACTTGGGCCGTGGCTGCACCGATCATGCTTTGGATGATGATGAATCACCCTGACTTCGGCAAGCATGACAGCTCATCGCTGAAGAAAATACTCTTTGGCGGACATGCAGCTTCAGAAACATACATCAATCAGCTTCAACAATGCTTTTCTCCGGTGGCGATGGTCAACGGAGGAAGCGTATCGGAAAGCACCGCACTGGGTTTTGCGCTTCCCACCGAGGACGCGATTCGAAAGATTACAAGCTGCGGGCTGGCGACACCCAATACCGACATCGCCATCTTCGATGACCATGGAAACGAGCTCACAGAGCCCAACCAAATCGGCGAGGTGGCCTACCGCGGACAGCAGACTAACGCAGGCTATTGGGATGAGCCAGGCAAAACGTCGGAGGTCTTTCGCAAGGACGGCTTCGTGCTCAGCGGCGACTGGGCCAAGATCGACGAGGAAGGATACCTCTGGCTGCTGGACCGCAAGAAAGATATGGTGGTGCGCGGCGGCCAGAATATTTACTGCATTGAGGTCGAAAACAAACTGTATCTGAACACCGCCATACTCCGAGCTGCAGTGGTCGGTGTGCCTGATCACCTGTTCTCGGAGCGACTGAAGGCTGTGCTGGTGCTCAAGCCTGGACACAGCATTACCGCGAAGCAGGTAAGAGAGCATTGCGCGGCTCATCTTGCCCCATATGAAGTGCCCGAATACATTGTCTTCACCCAAGCCCTGCCCACCAATGCCGCAGGGAAGACCCTCAAGCCACCACTGATGGACCATTGGGGTGAAGCCGACTCAAGCGCATCGGCTAGATTGGCGGCGTTCTGCGCCAGCATGCCTGAGGCTTTGCTGGACAAGCCCCAACTTAAATGGGATGGCAACGCGCTGACTCCTCGCGAAGCACTCATTGCTGTGCAATCCAACAACCCACTGGGACAACGCGTCGCCGAAATGGTCACCCGAAACGGCATCGTTGGGATGACGAAACCGAATGAGGCCCGCTTCAGGTAACGGACTCGCATTTAGGGCTCAATATATCGATGCCATGGCGCCTTTTATCGATGTTGCTTAGATTCATGCGTTGAAGCTTTTCGTGCCGAAATGATTCTGACCTTTTCGCTTGGCGTGAACATTTAATTGGAAAGTCCGAGCATGGAAGCAGGACCCATAGGACAAACTTCATGGCCAAAGACCCAAAATTCACTGAAGGTCATCAATGTGGATACATGGCGTTTTTGATTAGACAAATTTGACGCATGAGATGCGCTAACATGAGCTTTGTAACCAGTTAAAGATATCCTTCAAGGATGGCTTTGCAATTTCTTAAAGGAGCCACTCATGCTTGTACGCCTCTTGTATGTCAGCCAACCAACCGGTCCAATCACAACGACTGTCACCACCTTAATTTTAGAAAAATCCGTTGCTTACAACAAAAAAGAAAATATCACTGGTGTTTTATGTCAGGGCTCTGACTTATGGATACAAGTATTAGAAGGCGAGAGATCCCAAGTCAATGTACTTTACGCTCGAATCATGGCTGATCGAAATCACAAAAATATTGAATTGCTGTCAATGGAAGAGATTACGCACAGACAGTTTGGTCAGTGGTCTATGGCGCTAGTCTATTTGTCTAAAGATGATCCCATGGTTAAGATGGCGCATCCTGAATTTGACCCCTACTCAGCTTCGGCCAAGGATGCCATTTCAATCCTGGATGAACTCCTTAAAACAGGCAGTCCAATTGTTTCCAATGCTTCTTAATTCACTGCAGGTACGCTGCCGTCTGCTCGGCCACGGAGGCCGCAGGCAAATGTTTTTCTAACTTCGCCTTAACCGATCAGGCCGCGTTTCATCAGAGGATCTTTACTGTAAAAATTTATTGTTTTGCCACATCGGGCGAACGACTTCACTGTGATCGCGCAACGACATGCCTGAGAGCGATGTGGCGCCAATCGCCAGACCGGTGGCTTGAGTGCAGGTGAGGCCTTGTATTCTTTTAAGGGCCACGGACAACATGCCTTCGGCAGGATCGCCCAAAGGGTGGTTTAAATCATCGTTGGCTGCGCATTGGGGTGCCATGCCGTCTGAAAATCCACCCTCGCCTTTGGCATTGACCCCCTCAAGCTCCATGCCTGCGTAGGTCAAACCACAGTTATCTTGCGGGTAGAAACCATAAGGCTTGCCACATGTGGTAGCGCCGATCAATTCAACCTGCACATTCACGCCGCGCAGGCCATTGATGAAAGACTCGCTGGCCGAACAAGTGCTGCCCGTGACCAGCACATAGATTTTGGCCAAGTTCAGCGAGGGATAAACCTGATTGCCTAAACCCAGACTCGAGAATTTCATGGCGTAGTTTTCTGCGCTGCGTTTGTCTGAAAATCGGGCCATTTCAAAGGTTTGACCTTGCGCGCGTGCGCTGCCAGCCACTGAAAAAGCCAATGCATTGGCAATGGTCAGATAGCCGCCACTGTTGTAGCGCAAGTCAACCACCAGATCGTTTACGCCCTGTTGCTTGAAGGTCGTCATGGCTTGCACCAGAATGTTTTCTGCACCTGGAACATGGCTATTGAACAGCAAATAACCCAACTTTCCGCCAGAGGTCGTCAGCACCTTGTATTCGGCTTGCTGCAAGCTGACCACAGAGGCCAGCAAGGTTTTAGACAAGGTCACACCGGCGCGCGAGAACACAAAAGTATGGGAGGCAACACGCGTTGGACTCAAGCCTTCAGCAAACAGGGCCGATGCTTGCGCACTCGAATCTGCAGCCAACGCGCCGTCAATGCTGATGATTTGATCTCCACGTTGAAGACCACTGCTCATGGCCGGGCTACCAGGGTAGACATAAGACACAGTAATGACCCGCACGCCCGAGGTGCTGCTGGACTTGACCATCAGCCCATAACCCAAATCCGTGCTGCCCACAAAACCATTCCAAGAGGCGGTATCGGTGAAAAAACTGAACTTGTCGACCGCCATGCCCGTGACTGTTTTAAGCGGTGTCACAGAGTCATAAAAATAGTTGGCAACAGACCGCACCACGTTCAATGCTCCGTTGGTGGTGACGTTGTAGCGCACATCGTCCGCATTGAGCTTGGGTATGTCGCGGTACCAAAAGTAACGCTCGTCCATATAGGCTTTGATCCACTTCTTCTCATCCGCCACCGTGCCGACAGTGGTCTTAGCTGTCGCATCTGCGATGTAGGGATTTTCTATGGCGCAGATCTGGGCCAGTTGTGAGGACGTCTGCTCCACAGGCTGCGGTGAAGGGGATGAATCGCCCCCGCCACCCCCGCAGGCTGTTAACAAGACCAGCAAAGATGCCGAGATGACAGGCAGGTAAAGTGTCATAAGTTTGGACTTTCATGGCGGGTCTTTTAAATTCGGATTCTATTGTACAAATTAAATCCAAAAGTAATACAAACCTACAAATCCAATACCAATCTAATGCTTTTAGATCGAGAGCAGCATGGCATGAAGCAATCATTTTTTGCCTGCTCATCTGGTGTTAAATAAAGGTCGCGGTGGTCCACTTCGCCGCGCTTGACGCCGGTCAAGCAGGTGCCACACACCCCTCCTTCACAAGCAAATGGAATGTCCACACCTTCAAACATCAAGGTATGTAAAACGGATTGTCCAGCGGGAATCTCAAACACCTGACCTGTGCTGGCGATCTCCACTTCAAAAGATGTATCTGTCTCGGCGCTCATGCTGCAGCTTTCAAGGTCGCTGCCTCTAGGGCCAGCAAACGATCGATCACCCGCCGCGATTGCACACCGCCGGCGTCAATGTTGAGCATCAACAGTGCGCGCTCGGGATGGGCTGTCAGGTTCTTTTGCTGTTGTTCCAGCATGCCAAGGTCTTCAGAAAATATGCCGCCTTGGCCTTGTCGGATTTGGTCGGTCAAGGCCGCATCATGCGGCTTGAACTGACGCACCATGCCCCAAAAGTAATGGATGCTGGTTTCGGTCTCTGGCGTGATGAAGTCCACCACCACGCTGTAGGCTTTGTGCTCGGGTGCGGCTTCGTAGCCGCCCTTGCCTGCCAAGGCCACGCCCACTTCAATCAGCACATGACTGGGCGGCGTGAAGCGGCATATCTGCCAGCGGTCCACCAACTGGTCATCGGGCAGATCGTTCGCCCGCAACGCCATTTGCCAAAACGGTGGGGCCTTGATATTTTCCATGAAACGACGGGTCACCACCTTGTCGCCATCCACCGTGGTTTGACTGGGGGTTTCGTCAATTTCAGTTTGGCCAATGCTGGTGGCGTGGACATAGGTTTCGTGCGTCAAATCCATCAGATTATCGATCATCAGGCGGTAATCGCAGGCAATGTGATAGAGCCCGCCGCCGTAGGCCCAGTTCGGATTTTCAAACCATTCAAACACGGGCATGGCCGCTTCGTCGGCCAGGTCGGCGTTGCCCGGCCAGACCCAAATAAAACCGTAACGCTCGACCACCGCAAAACGCTTGATCGGCGCAAAGCCGCGCACCCGCTGGCCTGGCATGGCCACGGTCTTTCCATCGCAACCCATCTCCAAGCCGTGGTAACCGCAGACCAATTTGCCATCGCACACTTTGCCCAAAGACAAGGGAGCGCCGCGATGCGGACAGAAATCTTCGACGGCTGCGACTTTGTTTTCAAGGCCTCGAAAGAAAGCAATGCTTTCACCACAGACCTTGCGTGCCAGCGGTTTGTCTGTCAATTCGTGGGACTGACAGGCCACATACCAGGTGTTTTTCAGAAACATACAAATCCTTTCAAAACTTTCAGGCGTGATCGCGCGAGACGCCCAATAAACGGTCGAGTAATTCAGCTTGGCCCTTTAACTCTTGTGCAGGCCCGTTGTGTGCCACCCGACCTTGGTCGAGCACAACGGCATGGTGGCTGATCGCCAAAATCGCTTGAGGATGCTGCTCCACGATGATGGCCGACAAGCCTTCATCTCGGGTGATGTGTGCAATGGCTTTGAGCAATTCTTCGACAATGATCGGAGCCAGACCTTCGAGCGGCTCGTCGAGCAACAACAGCCGCGGGTTCAGCACAAGGGCCCGGGCCACAGCCAGCATTTGCTGCTCGCCGCCTGACAGCTGAGTGCCCAGATTGGTCTTGCGTTCGGCCAGCCTGGGGAACAAGCCGTACACGCGCTCAGGCGTCCACGCGCGTGCCGCGTGACCTGACCGAACAGGTCGCTCGACTGCTGTGAGGTTTTCATGCACGGTGAGCGATTTGAAAATATTGCGCTCCTGCGGCACCCAGCCAATGCCTGCGGCCGCACGTTCGTGCGAGGGCATTGTGTGCAAAGGCAGGCCCGCCAAAGTTATCTTTCCACCATGCTGACGGGTCGCGCCCGCGAGTGTGTTGATCAGGGTGGTTTTGCCTGTGCCATTGCGCCCCAAAAGGGCCAAGGTTTCGCCCTCGGACAAAGAAAAGCTCACATCGTTGAGGACCACCGCCTCGCCATAACCTGCACTCAAAAATTGGACTTGCAAGAGATCAGCCATGCGTCAACTCCTCGCTGTGGCCGAGGTAAACCGACTTCACCTGCGGATTGTTGGCAATCTCTTGCGGCGTGCCTTCGGTCAACACCGCACCATCGACCAGCACGGTGATGCGGGTCGCAAAATCAAAAACCAGGTCCATATCGTGCTCAATCAGCATGACCGACACATCGACAGGCAAGGCCGCCACGGTATGCAGCAGTTCTTCGCGCTCGCCTGCAGGGACGCCCGCAACAGGCTCGTCCAACAACAACACGCGCGGTTCACACGCCAACGCTATGGCCATCTCTAACAGGCGACGTTTGCCGTAGGCCAGCACCTCGGTGCGTTGGTTCATGACCTCGGTCAGTCGAAAAAGGGACAGCAATTGTTCGCAGCGCTCGACCACTTTTCGGTTAGCGCCCAAGGGCTGCCACCAACGGCCGCCCAGTCCTTGTTGTTGAGAGACCACCATGGCCAAGGTTTCCAATGGCGTCATGCTGGCAAACAACTGGTTGATCTGAAAGGTGCGCACCAAGCCTCTTTGCACCCGCTGCTCTGGGGCCATGCGAGTGATATCCACGCCTTCCAATGTGATGCGGCCTTCGGTCGGTTCGAGCACACCGGTCATTAAATTGATCAACGTGGTTTTTCCTGCGCCGTTGGGGCCAATCAAGGCGTGTCTTGCACCTTGAACAATAGACAAATTGACGTTTTGCGTGGCCGTGATGCCGCCGAATTTTTTAACCAAGCCTTCGGTTTTAAGAACAACGGGCACGCTGCTCATGCCGAATCCCCGTGGGCTTTTGGCTTGCCAAACCATGACCAAGGCTTGAGCAAACGGTCACGGCCAACCAAAACCAGAACCACCAAGAACAAACCGATCCAAAACGTCCAATACTGCGGTGTGATGCCCGAAATCACATCGTGCAAAAGCTTGAACACCACCGCACCCAATACACCGCCATACAACCACCCCACGCCACCGATCACCAGCATCAGCATGACATCGGCCGAGCGATCGAGCGCAAAAACATCCAGCGATGCAAAGCCCGAGGTTTGCGCCAGCAAAGCGCCTGCAGCGCCGGCAACACCCGCCGCCACGGTATACACGACGGCCAAACGCAGTTGCACATCTATGCCAATCGCCATGGCGCGCAAGGGGTTGTCTCGTAAGGCTTTGAGCGTTGCGCCCAAGGGCGAATGCACCCATCGCCTGGCCAATACAAACAGCCCTAAAAGCACAGACAAGGAATACCAGGCTGCAGTCTGCCCCATCAGGTCAAACTCAAACCGGCCCAGCACAGGACCCATTACCACGCCTTGCAATCCGTCTGAGCCGCCGGTCAACCAGTCGAGCTTGTTGGCCAACTCCAACAAGATCAAGGCCATGCCCAAGGTGACCATCAGGCGCGTCAAATCCGAGCCACGCAAAATAGTCAGCGAGCATACTGCGCCCAACACAGTGGCTCCTGCCATGCCCACGAGCAAGCCCGTCAGCGGGTCGGGCATGACCAGTTTGGCAAACAAGGCAGCGGTATAAGCACCGAAACCAAAAAAGGCCGCATGCCCGAGCGAGACCACACCGGCATACCCGAGTATCAAATCCAGTGACAAAGCAAACAAGGCCACGATGGCGATCTCATTCACGATCAAGGCATGCCCGGGAACAGCCCAAGGCGCCGCAAAAGCCAGCAGCCAAAGCAAGGGCTCCCAGGCTTTGAATCGCGAAGGGGCCAGCAAACTGTCTTGCACAGCCTTCATGATTTGCCCCCTTTGCGCACAAACAGGCCTTGCGGACGCCACAACAAAATCACCAGCATGAGTGAATACACAATGAAAGCCCCGAGTTTGGGAACGTAATATTTACCCGCCACATCGGCCACGCCCAGCAGCAAAGCAGCGAGCAACGGACCGGTGATTGACGAAGTTCCACCTACCGCCACCACAATCAAAAAGTAGACCATGAACTTGAGCGGAAATGTCGGGTCCAGGCCCAGTACTTCGGCCCCCAAAGCGCCCCCCAGACCCGCCAGACCCGAGCCCACCGCGAAAGTGGCGGCAAACACCAGATTCACATTAATGCCCAAGCCGGCAGCCACCCTTGCGTCGTCCACACTGGCACGCAGACGGCTGCCAAAGCGGGTTTTGGCCAAAATATACTGCAAACCTACAGTGAGTGCGGCGCACACCGCAATGATGAACAAGCGGTAATGGCCCATGCCCAATTCAAAGGGCCCGCCGGTCCACAACTCGGTGCGGCCTCGCAGCCCAACGGGCAACTGCATGATTTGTTGCTGCGAGCCCATGAAGTAATCGGTTGCGGCCACCGACATGAAGGCCAAACCAATCGAAAACAAAACCTGGTCCAAATGCGGCTTCTTGTACATTGGCCGGTACAGGGTGCGCTCCAAGACGGCACCGAGTAAACCAGCGCCAGCAAATGCGACAGGCAGGCACAGCAAAAAAGGCACGCCATAACGCTGCATGAGCACCACCGTGAGGTAGCCGCCCACCATGGCGAAGGCGCCGTGCGCCAGGTTGATGAAATTCATCAAACCCATCGTCACAGACAAACCCACCGCCAAGATGAA